>SVPZ01000001.1 GCA_015065605.1 Oscillospiraceae bacterium
GGACTTTTACGTGAAAGAAATAACGAAATCATTGTTTTGGATATTGATCCGATCGAAAAAAGGAACTACATCTCACTTTTGGATCATGAAATACTTGAAGGAGACGCCGCAGATTTGTCATAGCAGTCGTTAACCCCGATACTATAGAGTTGTTCTTAAATAACGGTGCAGCGGCCCTCGGTACAGGCGCGTCAATTCTCAAAAAGGAGCTTATTGAAAAAGAGGACTATGCTGAAATAACCCGTCTTACAAGACTACATCTTGAAAAAATTAAAGAGGCAAGGTCTTTATAGGTGAAAAGGGTTACACTTTCGAATTTTGCAATAAAGTAACCGATGAATAAACGCTGATGTTAAACCGGCTATGTAAAAGTTTTAACAAAACAAAAAATCAGTAGTAGAATTTACAGGTATTTCACCTGTTAAAATATAGTGGAAGTTTCTAAAAAATCTAATTGTGAGGTAATTAAAATGACTAAAATTGTGAAACGAATAATTGCGTATTTGCTTATAATTGCAGTGACTGTTGCGACAATCAATTTTACTGCATTTTTGGGGATTGTGGCAAAAGCAGAAACAGATGGTGTTGTAAATACAGATAAATACTACGAATTCGATTTCAGCGCCGACAAGTTGTGGTTGGATTATGAAAATCCAAATACAGAATCAGTAGGTTATGAATTTGATGCTTTCCAGTTGCAAAGTACAGGAAAACACGAAATTTCCGCTGCTGAATTTGGCGGCAAAGACGCTTTGCGAATACGCTCAATGGATAATAATACGAGAATACCAACTATTATTCCGTTAAAGGAAGACGGTAGTCCGGTTGTTTTGGAAGCAGGTAAACAATATAAAATAGAATACGAAATGTATGCGACGCGTATTGCTAATAACAATAATTATATGTGCTTTGCACCTTACGTTAAAGCAACGGGTGATTCGGCAAAATGGTCAAGCGCAAATTTTGGTGAATATGCTGCCAAAGACACTGATGGGAATTTACTTAAATATGAAAATAATACTTTGAAGTACGGCGATAACGCTTTATATGTTGGTTCAACTTTAAAGTCGAACGGCAAAGCTTTAACGCGTTCGGATTTTGGTGGCGAATCTTTAGAATCATATACAAAATCAGGTATTACGTTTACTTTAAAAGAAGATATTTATTGTCAATCCGTAAATGATGATGGTTATGAATTAAGTGGAAGAAAAACGGTTAATTTAGCAACGGATGACGTACTTAAAAATACGTATGGTGTAACAAAAAATGAAGACGGTAGTTATACGTATAATGACGTTATTTATACTAATTTGCTTGGTATAGAATTACCTACATCATATGCTCGTTGGATACAAGGTACTTCAGAATGGGAAGGTACAGATATTGCCAAAGGTGGCGACGGCAAATCATATTATAAATCGTATATTGAATTTTTTATAACAAAATTAGTGATTTATGAGACAAGCGAAAGTAGCGGCTATGGCTATTTAAAACTCTATGATGACTATTCAAATACAGTAAACTACATAGCTGCACCTTTGGGTGAAGAATTTGTTTTGCCGGATATATCAAATAGAGCTTTGAATGAAAATGCTAAATTTGTGGGTTGGTATGCCGATGAAGAACGTACTCAGCCGATTACTTCTTTGACTGCAACTAACGAAATTCAGTCACTATATTCTGCTTGGTCAGGTGTTGAAGTTAGTGTAACGTTTATAGATGAAGTAAATAATACACGCAAAACTTTAACCGGTAAATCCGGCGAGGCTTTCGAGTATCCCGCAGATCCCGTTCCTCCAACTGATAAATGCTTTGACGGTTGGTTTACCTCTACTGACTATACAACCGAATATACTTTGGGAACATTTGGAAATGCGGATATGACTCTTTATGCCGGATTTTCTGATTTTGATGCATTTAAAAGAGTTATAGATTACTCAAGCTATACTGTAAATAATAGAAAAAATTGTTGGAGTCTGAATACCGATAGTGAACCCTATCATACTATAGTAGATGATAGTAATGCAAGTGGAGGTAAGTATCTCAACTTCCATTGCACTTCCGGTGCAGGCGCTTGGCTTGGGAGTTATACTCTTACGCTAACAAGCAGCGGAACATATAATCTTAGCGGAAGCGGTAACAATAACGTTAAATTTCCTAACAATACTACTTATAAAGTGACGGTAAGTATTCGCGTTAATAACCTTTCGGGACGCGAAGGAACGTTTTTTGTAAGTTATGGTAAAACCTTTAACAGCGCTTTAAATGGTGATGGTAATCAGTATAAGGTTCTTAAAAACGGTATTAAGGAAAGCGAAGATTTCGTTAAGTATGAATTATTCTTTACAACTCCTGCTGAATATGTGGATACTAAAACCGGTTGCTTTATTGGTTTTACAGCAGGCGGTGGCGTAGAGTTTGATTATGATATTGATGATATTACTATCGAAAAGGTAGTTAATGTTGATACCTACGCTATTCAAAACGGAGAACAAACGTTACTTAATTCTTCTTATTATATTCCGGGAGAATATGTAAATCTTCCTGTAAGCTTTAGCGAAGAAGTTTACAGTAGTGAAAATAATACCGCTACTATAGATACTACAAACGTAGAAAATTGGTATGGTGACAGCACTCTTAAAAATTCTATAAATTATAGTGTAAGAGCAGGAAACAAAAATTCCAAATATTATGCTAAGGCAGTAACCACTACTGATGAAATGGTTGAAAATCAAATTGGTTTTTGCGGTTTTGACATTTATGAAGAGGATATTCTCGGTAACGGCATTATTATAGATGACAACTTTGAAATTACCGATGAGGATTCCTTTACGGGTAAAAACAGTCTTAAAGCAAATTGTGACGGTCTTTTTGAAATCAGAAACAAAGATTACTTTGCTATAAACAATCACACAACCTATCATATATCGTTTGCATATAAGGCAGATAAAGCATCAACCGTTTCTTTTGGTATCAGTGAAATATCTGATACCGAAAACAGTATCATAAATCAAGTATGTAATCTTGAGGCTACTGATGAATGGAGAACATTAGAAATTGCCGTTACTGCGGATATTTCGAAATTGAATTCTCTTAAATCAGGAGTTACGTTTGTTGGAAAGATTAATACTGACGGTGTAGTTTATATAGATACAATCAAGGTATCTAGTGTCGTTGGCGTTGTTGGTACAGCTAAGCTTAAGGAAACAATTGCGCAACAGTATAATATTCAGGCATTACGCTTTATGATGGCGTACAAGGCTGACGAAAATTCTGATAAAATTTCTCTTTCGGGCAAGAAGTATAACGTTACCGAACGTGGTATTCTTATTTCTGTTCCCTCTATTGCCGCTCAAAAAGATATTGTTGTTGAAAATATAGGCAGTGACGTTTTCGTTTCAAAGAAAACTTCAAATTTTAATGAATGTTGGAGTTATAATTCTAAAACAGGAAACGTTATTTTCAGTACCTTTATTACCGGTTTTAAGGTAGAAGATACAAGAGAATTAGTTGTAAGAGGCTATGTGAAACTTTCCGATGGTAACATTTATTATAGTGATTTGGTAACAACCAGTGTTTCTGCCATTACTGAAAACAGTCCACTAATAACCGATGATGCTGACATTGTTTCGGGTAAGATTAAGCATACCTCCGTTACCGATTCAACTGTAGTTGAAGCTTCCGGTTATGAAAGTACAGGAGATTATTATATCTATCTTCCCGAGGGAACTGAAATTAAAGGTGATGAGTTTGCGGTATATCAATATGACGTATTCTTTAAACTTAAAAGCGAAATAAGTCCTGACTACGTAAGTGAATATACTATGCAAAAAGGCGCCTACGTTCGTATTACTGCTAAAGGAAACATAAAAGATCTTAGAATATATGTTCCTTGCGATGTGGCATTTTTGGTTGAAAAGGGAACAAGAGAATATCTTTCTACCGATGCTGAAATTCTTAAAATGAGTGATAATTTAAAAATAGTTAGTAATGGTTCGGTAAATTATATTTTCGTGACCGACCTTCACCATTCTAAAAATGCATCAAACAGAGACTATATGATTCGTCAGATGAATACAGTTGTCAAACTTGCTAATGAAAATGATGCAATTGATTTTGTAATGGTGGGCGGTGATATGACTACCGGTATGTTTGCAACCAAGGAATTGGCGATTGAAAGTACCCAGGATATATTGAATCCCTTGAAAGAATGTAATAAGCCTGTACTTATCGCTTTCGGTAACCACGATGATAACTCCTATCACGTAGCTAGCGGTGATAAGGTTTATTATCCCGAAAGAATAATCAGCGACTTAGATTGGAACAAGAACGTTATAGAAGAATACTGTCCTGATGCAATTGTAAAGGACAACGAATATGAAGATTCAAAATATTATTATTATGATATTCCCGAAAAGAAGACAAGAGTAATTGTTCTTGACGCAGTTGACTGCCGTAATCCTTACGACGAAAACGGTGTTATAACCGAACTGAATCCTCATCAGCCTGAAAGCAGTATTACTACCCGCCATTATAAAACGGGCTATTCCTATTGGGGCTATGATATTGAGCAAATTAAGTGGTTGGGCGAAGAGGCAATGACCGCCGAGGATGATTGGAATTACATGTATATGTCTCATATGGGCATTGATGGTGCTACCAATGGGCATGGCCATAATATGTTTGAGTCAGAGTACGTAAGAAAATTGATAGCGGCATTCCAGTATAAAAATGTGTACAATTATGATAACATCGGTACATTTGACTTTACCGCTACTACAGGTAAGATTACAGTTATGAACTTTGGCCATACACATTCCGAGCTTACGCTTTATGATGAGGATATTGACCTTTGGCAGATTTCGACTGCTTGTGCTAATATAAGCCAGTATTCCGGTGACGGTAACGTAACAAGACCTTCTGAGCAGATTGCGCAGTCAAGTTCCCTTAACGTTAAGAGTTATGCTTGGAAATGGTATTACCGTGCGCTTGGAAGTTCCAGTGAAAACTGTTTCGACGTTGTAAGCGCTAACGAAAATAGGGTTATAAAATATGGATTTGGTACAGGTAGTGATAGCGTAATGTACTATTAAAATATTGGTATTAAGTATCTTTATTACAACTCTCCTTTTGTACTAAGATGCTTTTATACAACAGGGCATTTACTTTTTTGTAGATGCTCTGTTTTTTTGTGTTAAAAAAATACAAAAATGAATGTTTTAAATTTACGTTATGTTTGTTTGGTATGAAAAAACGCTTTAAAACCGTTTTTCACGAAACTGCGCAAAACTTTGAAAAAATATATTTCAGTGCAGGTAAAGTGGGTTGTTAGGTGGAAATAGAAACAACGAAAGCTATCGACTATATCGGCGCTTTTTATGGCGATATAATAGTATAAATTTAATATCTTTAATAACAAAAACTCCGTTTTTGGTAGTACCTTCTAGTTTATATTCCTTTATTAAGGTTTTGGGTAATTTGAATTTAGTCTGAACCAAAGGTATGTTACAGGAAAATAAGCGTCCCAAAAGTTTCTGTCTTTTGGGACGCTTGATGATTTTTATACGGTATCTTTTTGTGAGCCGATAGGGTTTACTATACTGTAACCGACGTTTACAAGATGGTCTGCCACACGTTCAAGACCTGCAACTGTAGAGGAATAGTAGGGACTTACTTCCATACTGCAGTTGCCGTCCTTAAGTCTTGCGAAATGATTTGACGTAAGTTCCTTTTTCATTTCGTCAATTTCATTTTCAAGTTCTGTTAATTTTGATAATTTTGCTTTGTTTAAATTATCAAAAATATCTTTTGAAACAATCAGCATTTGCATAACTTTATCACGCATCTTTTGGATATCTTCCTGCGCCTTATTTGAAAAGGTTATATTCTTTGATGACATTTCAACGGCTATTTCATAGAAATTTTCTGCATGGTCGCCTATGCGTTCAAGGTCGTTAAGAACGTGAAAATATGAACCGATTATAAGCTCGTCGCTTTGTTCAACGTTAGCTGAAAGCTTAATGAGAAATCGTGTTAACGCGCCGTTAGTAAAGTCAACTCCGGCTTCGTTTTGTGAAATTTTTTCTCCTTTTTGGAAATTTTTGTTATCCATTGCGTTAAAGGATAGCGTTACGTTTTCTTTAACCAAATTAAACATATAATCGATTTCCTTTTTTGTCTGCATCAAGGCTACACTTGGCATAGTGAGAAGTCGATCGTCAATATACTTAAGAGTAAATTCGTTTTCATTTGTTTTCTTGTCTTTGATTATTTTGCAGGAATATTTGACGAGTTGTTTTACAAAGGGCAAGAGAACTAAGGTTGTGGTAACGTTGAAAATGACGTGAAAAGCTGATACTCTCATCTGAAGTGACATAGTATCGTTTCCTGGGAATAACGACGCAAGTAAATTTATTATCGGTTTGTCGAATAACCATACGATTATTGTGAAAATGATTGTTCCTATTACGTTAAACGTAAAGTGTATAAGGGCAACTCGTTTCGAGTTAGAGTTTGCGCCGACAGAGGCTAGAAGTGCAGTAATACAAGTACCGATATTAGCACCAAGTATTATAAATAAAGCAAGGTTAATGGGAAGCACTCCCGTTCCAACCATTGTTATAACAACGCCCGTTGCGGCGGACGAACTTTGTATAAGCGCTGTAAAAATAATACCCACTAATATAAGAAGTAACGGAAAATCAATTACCGCAAATATTCCCTGAAACATTGCTTCAATAGATGGATTTCCAAACGCCTGCTCACTGCTCATTATATTAAGCCCTACAAAAATAAATCCGAGTCCACTGCATAAAAGTCCTGCAATTTTTATTTTTTCTTTTTTAAAAAATCCCATCATTACGCCTGCAAAAGCAAAAAAATACATCAGCATATTAAAATAATCGTTTTTAAGCGCAACTAAAACTCCCGTTATTGTGGTTCCTATATTAGCGCCCATAATTATGGGTGTTGCTTGCATAAGCGTCATAACTCCGGCATTAACAAGACCGATAACCATAACGCTTGTGGCGGAGGAACTCTGGATAATCGCGGTAACCCCCGCACCTATTCCGACGCCCGAAAAGCGATTGTTGCTTATTTTACCAAGCAATTTTTTCATACCGTCTCCTGCGCTTTTTTCGAGAGCATCACTTAAAAAATTCATTCCGACAATAAAAATTCCGACGCCTGCCAAAAGCCATATAAGACTGCTTATAAGTTGTAGTGTTTCTTTTATTGATACCATTAATATTCTCCTTATTACTTTTTGGAAAAATTATATCATATATCGGATTAAGAGTCGGTAAATAATAAAGCAGCATTGAATATTCAATACTGCTTTTAGTGTTTCTTACGAACTACTATTTATCCTTATCATTAGAAGGAAGTTTTCCTATGATATAGGTGGCTAACATAATAATTCCGATAATTATAAATACTCCGAGCATTCCAATGCCCATATATTTAAGATAATTTATAAACTGAATAGGTTCAAACATATTTATTTCCCTCCAAATTATTTAAAGAAGCCCAGCACAAGCGAGCCTGCAATAACCGATGCTATCTGTCCCGATACGTTAACTCCTATAGAATGCATAAGAAGGAAGTTCTGATTATCAGCCTCAAGACCCATTTTATGAACGATTCTGCCTGACATAGGAAATGCGGAAATTCCTGCGGCACCAATCATTGGGTTTACGGGGTCTTTTTTCATCAGCTTTAATATTACGTTGAAAAACTTTGCGAAAATAACTCCGCCTGCCGTATCAATAATGAAGGCTATAAGACCTAATCCTAAAATAAGAAGCGTGTCAGTATTAAGGAATTTATCGGCACTCATTTGAAAAGCTATAGTAATACCTAGGAAGATAGTTACCAGATTTGCAAGAACCTTTTGAGCGGTATCGGAAATAGAGTCAAGCACACCGCATTCTCTTATAAGATTTCCAAACATAAGGAATCCGATAAGGGAAGCTGCGGACGGAACGAAAATACAGGTGACTATTGATATAATAATCGGGAAAAGTATTTTGGTTCTTTTAGAAACGCTTTTTTGCTCGTATTTCATACGTATTTTACGTTCTTTTTCGGTTGTTAAAAGTTTTATGACAGGAGGTTGAATAATCGGTACAAGTGCCATATAAGAATATGCTGCTACTGCAATAGCACCAATATATTTGGAGTTTTCTGTGCCACTGAGCAGAGTGTTTGCAACAACAATTGAGGTAGGACCATCGGCAGCGCCTATGATAGAAATGGATGCCGCAACATCTTCTGAGAAGAACATAGCCGCAGTACATAATGTGAAGAAGATTCCGAATTGAGCCGCCGCACCGAATATCATAAGTTTAGGATTGTTAAGCAGTGGGCCGAAATCTATCATTGCGCCTATACCTATAAATAAAATAAGCGGGAAAAGTTCGTTTGATATGCCTGCATTATATAGTGTTTCGAGTGGCTCTGAAATTCCTGAATGAGGGAAATTCATAAGAATTGCGCCAAATCCTATGGGTAGCAGCAGGGTAGGCTCCATCTGTTTTTTTATGGCAAGATAAATTAATATTCCACCTATCAGCCACATTACTATCATTTTCCAGTTTCCGTCTTTTGTAAATTCCAAAATCGGTTCAAAAAGTTCCAACAATTCCTTCATTTGCTTTCCTTCTTTCATAAATACTTGTTATATTATATTATTATATATCCGGTAAAGATTCAGTAAATAGTAATAGCGGCATTAAGCAATTTTACTTAATGCCGCTATTTTTATTCGTTAAGTCTGTAGCCTACGCCGAGTTCATTTGCTATATAATTAGCTTCTCCCGGTTTATCACCGAATTTCTTTCGGATATTAGCCATATTAACCTGTAATTTTTTTACACTGCCTTCTTGAGCGTATCCGCCCCATATCGCTTTAATTATGGCGGAGTAGGTCATCATTTTTCCGCAGTTTTCGGAGAGGAGAGAAACTATGTTGTATTCGGTCTGAGTGAGATGGATTTCTTCTCCCCGTATAAAAACCTGTCGCGCGTTGTAATCGATTTCCAGTTCTTTAAGTGTGAATTTTCCATTTGGAAGTCTTCCTTCTGTGGAACAAAAACGGTTGTTGCGCAAGGCTGCTCTTACCCTTGCGAGAAGTTCTCCCGAAGCGAACGGTTTTGTTATATAATCGTTGGCGCCTCTGTCTAAGGCTATGATTTTGTCACTCTCGTTTGTACGGGCTGACAGAACAATAATAGGTGTTAACGAATCCTTTCTTACGTAATCGAGAAAATTCATACCATCCGAATCGGGAAGCCCCAAATCCAGAATAATCAGGTCGGGAATATGGGAAACAAATAACGTTTTTGCCATTGAACAGGAATCAGCAGGAATTGTCTGATATCCCGCAGTTTCTAACACAGTAGCTACTAAATTACGTATATTGTTTTCATCTTCTATAAGAAGAATTTTGTATTTATTCTGTATCATCACTGAATTTTTCCGTGTTTAAGTCGAAACGGAATACTGCTCCTCCTGTCTTTATATTCTCTGCTTTTATGTTGCCGCCGTGTGCTTTAATGATGGTGGCGCAAACCGATAATCCGATTCCTGCATTTTTCTTTTTGCTGTCGGCAACTTCATTTGCGGTATTATAATATCCCGTAAAAAGTGTTTCAAGACGTTTTGGGGCTATACCGCATCCGTTATCTTTAATTTCGAATATTGCATTCTCTCCTAAAGTGAATACCCTTAATGAGAGACGTGTCATTCCGACTGCGTGCTGAACCGCATTTTCCAGAAGGTTTACTATAACCTGTTCTATTAAAATCGCATCCATTGGAATAATTATTACGTCTTCGGGCAACTCTATTTCAACCTTTTGAAATGGGTAACGTTTTTTGAATTTCAGCATTACAGAGTCTATAAGCTCTTCAAGTACGGTTGGGGTTTTTATTATTTTTACCTGTCCGCTGTCAATACGTGTTATGGAAAGAAGATTTTCTACCATACGCACAAGCCACTCGGAATCCTCTTTTATGCCTTCGACAATTTTTTCTTTTTGCCCATTGGTCATAGCGTCTTTATTTTCAAGAAGTGTGGTACTTGAGCCGTAAATGGTAGTAAGAGGAGTTCTTAAATCATGTGATACTGCTCTTAAAAGATTAGCTCGCATACGCTCTTTTTCATGTTCTGCCTTCATAGCTTCATGTTGTTTTAATTTTGTTGTGAGTGTACTTGTAAGAATAGCGATGGCTATCATAACAATTCCTGAAATAATATTGACAGGTGTGGTGAAATCAAGGGCAAAATAGGGGAAAGTAAAGGCATAGTTTACGGCGACTGTTCCTAAAAAAGCACCTGTTACACCGTAAAAATAACCATCTGTGAAAAGAGATATTAAAAAAACGGCAAATACGAAAATGGTAGTAATGTGTTCTTGAACGTCAAATATGTACTGAAAAAGCAGACTCAGACCGAAAGCAAACAGTAAAAAACAAATCGTAATAAATATGTTTTTTACGTATTTAGAAACTGATTTCATATTAAGCTCCTTCGTATTGATATATGTTGATATTACTATACATCTAATCTGGTAAAAGGATGGTAAAAAGTAATATAATTTAATGATAACATATATATTTCAAAAATTCCACTTAAATATATAAAAGCAGAAACGTTTAATCATTTCTGCTTTTGCTTTATTATATTGATTTTTTTAAGATACAAACGTTTTCAGCGCTTATTTTTAATTTGTTGTTTTCGGGGGCGTTGCCCATAAGAACTTCGCATTTTGCAAAGTCATCAGGGAGGTCTATAAACTCATCGTCACACCAACGGTTAACAGCGATAAGCAAAGCGTTTTTGCCGTCTTGACTTTCTCTTATATAGGCTATATGGCCCATATTAGCATAAACGGGTATAAATTTGCCGTTTGCAAAGCAACTGTTGTTTCTTCGTATCTTTCCAAGTTGTTTGTAAAAATCAAGCAGAGCGTGATTTTCGTTGCCCCAAGGGTAAGTTTTTCTGCAAAAAGGGTCGGAATAACCCTCGACACCCGCTTCGTCGCCGTAATAAAGGGAAGGTATGCCGGGCAGTGTGTACTGAAGCGTTGCGGCGAGTTTTAAAAATTTTACCGAGTGGGCGTACTGTTCGGCACTGAGTTTTTGCTCTCTTTGCCAATTTCTGTCGCCCGTTTGTCCGTTTGCCGATAAAACCGTTAAAATTCTTGCCGTATCGTGAGTGCCGATGTGATTCATTAAAAGGTCGATACATTGGGGCGGATAATTTTCGGTAATATCTAAAACTTTATCAATAAGTTTTCTTGAATTTTCTCCCTTTAAAAATCCGATTATCGCATTTGCAAAGGGGTAATTCATAACCGAGTCCAGTTGTTTGCCTCTTAAAAATCTTCTTCTGCCGCCGTGACTTATTTTGTTGGTTGCATCTTCCCATACTTCGCCTAAAATAAAGGCGTCGCTGTTTTCTTCCTTTACGGCGGTTCTCAGTTTATCAAGAAAAATATCGGGAAGTTCGTCGGCAACGTCAAGGCGCCAACCCATAATACCTGCTTTAAGCCAGTGGCGAAGAACACCGTTTTCTCCTGTGATATACTCTAAAAAAGACGGGTCGGCTTCGTTTACTTCGGGGAGAGAGGGAACACCCCACCAACTGCTGTATTTATCGGGGAAGCTTTGAAAACTGTACCACGAGGAATATTTACTGTTTTGACTCTGGAAAGCGCCGATTTCGTTATACCTGCAGTATTTGTTAAAATATATACTGTCGTCGCCTGTATGAGAAAAAACTCCGTCAAGAATTATACCTATTCCGTATTTTTTTGCTTCACGGCACAGTTCTTTAAGGTCTTCTTCAGTTCCAAGCATACTGTCAATTTTCATATAGTCGGCGGTATTGTATCGGTGATTACTGTGGGCGGAAAAAATAGGATTTAAATAAATAGCGCTAACGCCAAGACTTGCTAGAAAGGGAAGTTTCTCCTTAATGCCCGATAGGTCACCGCCAAAATAATCGTTGCCTAAAAATTTTGGCTTTGTTTCTTGTCTGTGTTCGGGAATAGCGTTCCAGTCACTTTCAATATATCGGTCGGTTGGTACGTTTTCCTTTTTTTTGCCCGAATTATAAAAACGGTCGGGGAATATCTGATAAATTATACCGCCTGAAAGCCAGGAAGGCGTTTTAAAATCTTTATCATATACGGTTAATTGCCACAAACCGCCGTCGTTTGAAATAATTCCCTCAGAGTGTTCGCCTTTAGTTATCTTAAAAGAGCCGAAATCAGAGTCGTAACGGAAATAATACCAATAAAGTCCTTCAGTAAAGGTAAGATAGGTATCGAAAAACTGATAATCTTCTAAAAAATCTTTCGGTTCAAGTCTATATTCGCAAGGGTTTTCGCCGTCTTTGGTAATGCACAAATAAGCGTTATGTACCTTTGCATCTTTATGCAAAAGTAAGCTAAGCTTCAGAGAAGACTCTGAAGCTATGGCTCCGAAAACAGATTTATAAAGAGTGTTTCTTGAATCAAAAGGATAGTATTGCATACATATTTTCCTTATTTATTTGGAGTGATTCCCCAAATGTTTTCTGCGTAATCTTTAATAGAACGGTCAGCGGCAAAAATACCCGACTCAGCAATGTTGATAAGTGACATTTTGTTCCACTTATCTGCATCACGGTAAAGGGCGGAAGCCTTATCGTGAGCGGCGCAGTAATCGTTAAAATCAGCAAGCGCCATATAGGTGTCAACACCCGTAATTGAACGGTAAACGTTGTCAAAGGGCTGACCGCCTATGCCTTTTTCAATAAAGTTTAAAGCTTCCTTTAGTTTTTCGTTATTGCAGTAATAATTAACAGGATTATATCCTTGATTTTGAAGTTTCATAACTTCGGGGGTCTGCATACCGAAAATTATAATATTATCGTCACCTACAGCCTTGTGAATTTCAACGTTAGCGCCGTCTTCGGTTCCGAGGGTTATAGCGCCGTTCATCATAAATTTCATATTACCCGTACCTGAAGCTTCGGTAGAGGCAAGAGAAATCTGTTCGCTGATTTGGGCGGCAGGTATCATAAGCTCGGCTAAAGTAACTTTGTAATCTTCAAGGAAAAGCACCTTTAATTTGTCGTTTATACTGCGGTCGTTTTCAATTTCTTTTGAAAGTTTGCAAATCATATTAATAATCTGTTTTGCAAGTAAATAACCGGGAGCCGCTTTTGCGCCGAATATATAGGTTTTGGGAGTAAAATCAGCGTTGGGATTGTTTTTAAGATAAAGATAATCGGAGATAATGTGAAGCGCATTAAGATGCTGACGCTTATACTCGTGCAGACGTTTAACCTGCATATCAAAAATTGAATCAGGGTCGATAGATACGCCGATATTTTCTTTTACGTAATTAGAAAGACGTACCTTGTTTGCTTTTTTGATTTCGCCAAGCTTTTTAAGAACTGCTTTATCATCTTCAAATTTTCTTAAATCGGAAAGCTTGCTTGCATCCATTATAAAACCGTCACCGATAAGTTCGATTAAATATTCGGTGAGCAGGGGATTGGCCTGACAAAGCCATCTTCTGTGGGCAATACCGTTGGTAACGTTGGTAAACTTATCGGGAGTAAGCTTATAATAATCGTTAAAAAGGGAGTCGGTAAGAATTTTGCTGTGAAGTTTTGATACGCCGTTTACTTTGTGAGAAGCAACGACACTCAGGTTCGCCATCTTAACTACGCCGCCCGAAATTACGGCGGTATCTTCTACTAAACGCGCGTCGTTGGTGGCTTCCCAAATATGAAGTCTTAAACGGTTGTCTATTTCCTTTACAATCTGATATATACGGGGAAGTCTGTGACGGAACATATCTTCCTGCCAACATTCAAGGGCTTCCTTCATAATTGTGTGATTTGTATATGCTACGGTACCCTGTACTATCTTCCAAGCCTTATCCCATTCGTAACCGCATTCGTCAAGCAAAAATCTCATAAGTTCGGGAACGGTTAATGCAGGGTGGGTGTCGTTGATGTGAATTGCAACCTTTTCAGCAAGATTATCAAGGGTATTATAGGTGCGTAAATGACGGTTTAAAATATCCTGAACCGAAGCGGAAACAAGGAAATACTGCTGACGAAGTCTTAAGGATTTACCTTCGGCGTGATTATCTTCAGGATAAAGAACCTTGCTTATGACTTCAGCCATAGCCTTTTGTTCCATTGCGCGAACGTAGTCGCCTTGATTAAAGGCTGACATATTTATGTCCTGACATTCGGCGCTCCAAAGACGAAGAGCGTTTACCGTTTTGCCGTCTTTACCTGCAACCATAAGGTCGTAGGGCATAGCGTGAACGGTAGTATAATCAACGTGTTCAACGTGATGGAAGTGACTGTCCCAACGTTCGATTATTTTTCCGTCAAAGTGAACGTCAACAGCGGAAGCGGGGCGGGGTTCGAGCCATACTTCACCACCGGGAAGCCAAAAATCAGGCATTTCGGTCTGCCAACCTTCAACTATCTTTTGACGGAAAATGCCGTATTCGTAACGAATACAGTAACCCATAGCGGGGTATCCGCCTGTAGAAAGTCCGTCTAAGAAACAAGCTGCAAGACGTCCAAGACCGCCGTTTCCAAGACCTGCATCAGGTTCCAGTTCATAAAGTGAAGAAAGATTCACCTTGAATTTCTTAAGCGCCTTTTCCATCTGATCGGTGAGATCTAAATTAAAAAGTGTGTTTTTGAAGGAACGTCCCATCAAAAATTCCATGCTCAGATAATAAACGGTTTTATTTTGTTGTTTCTTTGTTTCTTCTTTAAACTTTGTTCTGCGTTCACTCATTATGTCGCGAACAACTAAAGCGCAGGCTTTGTAAAAAAGCTCGTCGGAAGCTTGAACGGGAGTAACACCGAAATTGTGAGAAAGTTTTTTCTCAATCATTTCTGCGAGTTGAGAGGAAGTGTATCCACTCATAACCAATCATCCTTTCGTATCTATCTAAATATATTATTCCTATTTTGTAAGATATTATTATTTTAACTCAAATCTTTCGAAAAATCAATATTTATTATGTGCGCGAAATGACGAAATTATTATGATAAATTACTAAAAATGTGTGATATTTTTAGTAACGATTCAAAAAAACAGGTAAAAATGCACAAAAAATAAGGCTATTGCGTGTTGCAATAGCCTTATGGCTTACATAAGCGGAGCGAACAAATGCCAGAACCATTGTTTGAGGCGCGCAAAAACACCGCGTTTTTTCCAGACGTTTTTGTCGATTCGCTCCGAGTCCTTTAATATTTCTTCAAAATGAGTTTGCATCTCTTTTATTGTTTCTTCCGAAGTAAACCACACGCCACATTCAAAGTGAAAATAAAAACTTCTGTAATCCATATTAACGGTGCTTACGGTAGCGCTGATATTATCGCACAGGAATATTTTCGAATGAATAAATCCGGGCGTATATTCATATATTTCGACACCTGCATCCATAAGTTCACTATAGTAGTACTGTGTAACGGGATGAACGTATTTTTTGTCAGGAATATGAGGCGTTACTATTCTTACCTTTACCCCTGCAGTAGCTGCAAGTTTGATTGCGGAAGTCATTGCGTCGTCAAGAATTAAATACGGCGTAGCTATATCAACGCTTTTGTGTGCGGTGTTAAGCATTTGCTGATAAATTCCTTCGGCGGTACTTTTGCTATCCATAGGACTGTCTGCATAGGGGAGAACGTAACCCTCGCTGTATATAGGCTTGGAAATAAGATGCTTTGACATAAGAATCTGTTTTCCCGTAACGTATTCCCACATTATGCAGAACATTATTACAAAGCTATCGACGGCGCTGCCTTTTACCATAGCGGCGCAATCCATCCAATAACCGAAGCGTTCGTATTGGTTTATATATTCGTCTGCAAGGTTGATGCCACCCGTAAAAGCAACGTTTCCGTCAATTACAATTATTTTGCGGTGATCACGGTTATTCATAACCATATTAAGCGATGGCTTCAGCGGACAGAATACCGAAACTTCAATTCCTGCTTTTTTCAGTCTGACTAAAAAATCGGCATATTGACGTTTGATGGAACCGAAATCGTCGAATATAACCTTTATTTCAACTCCCGAAGCGGCTTTTTCTTTTAGAACGTCAAAAACAGCGTTCCACATTTTTCCGTCGGCAATAATGAAATACTCGATAAAAATATATTTTTTTGCTTTTTTAAGTTCCTCAATAAGAACGGGCAAGAAGGCTTCTCCGGGGGAAAGATAACTTACTGAAGAATCTTTATATACAGGAAATCCCGATTCGCTGCAAAGGTAGGAGGCCTGACGGTTATGAGAGTTATCCTCGTAATGAAGAAGTCTTTTAACGGCCGGGTCTTGCTCTAGATATTTTAAATATTTTTGTTCGCACTTTAAATACTTCTTTTTCAGATGAGGAAAGGTACGCTGACCGCCCCACATCATGTAAATAAACAAACCGAAAACGGGGAGAACAAGTATAAAAACTATCCATGCTATTTTATAACTTGGGTTTTCACGCTTATTTACTATGTAGAGCGCTATGATTATTCCTAAAATTTCAAAAGCGGAGAAAACCGCGAAAAAATTATGTTGTAAAGATATGGCAGCCCATAACATTCCCACTATTGCTACAAGAAGACCAAGCGCTGTCAAAATAACGCGGAGCTTTATACGGATGCCTCTTTTCTTTTGCATATTTTTTCACCTCTATATTGAATATTAACATATTTTGATTAAAGATACAAGTTTTTGAGATTTACGCTTGAAAAAGTTAACCCAAAGGATTATTATGTAAATAGTAAGTAATTTGGAGGGATAACTATGATTTACAGTGTATCAACGGCTAATCTTATTATTGACCCGAAAACGTCGGAAGCAAATTTTCCGTTATTAAAACAGGCGGGTTTTGGCGCAATAGATTTGAATTTTGACACTATCTTTGGAAAAACGGGTGGTACTGTATGGAAAAAGCCTATGACCAAAGGTAGTTTTTATGAGCTTGATGATAAAGCATTTTACGAATACCTTGACGGAATTAAAAACGCTGCCGAGAAAAACGGAATAAAAATCGGGCAATGCCACGCTCCTTTTCCGTCATATATTTTTGGCGGTGAAAAAGAAACTAACGATAACATAGTTTGGATTATAAAAAGAACTATACAGGCGGCAGGTTATCTTAACTGCCCTTATATAGTTATTCACCCTGCGAATTTTCCCTATGGCGATAAAGCAACGAAAGAGGAAATCTTTGAATTTAACGTGAATTTTTACGCGCAGTTTATTGAAGAATTAAAAAAATACAACGTGGTTTGCTGTCTTGAAAATATGTGGGTTTCTTATAAAAATAAAATAATGGAATCAACTTGCAACGATTATGAAGAAGTGAACCGATATATAGAGGTTTTAAACGATAAAGCGGGTGGAGAATGGTACGCCTTTTGTCTTGATACGGGACATGCTGTTTTAAATTCTGCAAATATCCGTTTTGCTATCAGAACTTTGGGCAAAAATCTTAAAGTACTTCATCTTCACGAGGTTGACGGAGTTAAGGATAATCACACTATGCCATTTACCTTAGGCGCTGTGGATTGGGATTTGATTATGGATGAGCTTAGCGCGAATAATTACTCGGGTACCCTTAATTTCGAGGCGGCAAATTCATGGTTGATGTTCCCTGAAGCACTTTGGGGCGACGCCGTTAAAATGCTCGGAGCTATATGTAAATATTTTGCTGATAAGTATTTTTAAGAGTGCTGATATTTAAAGTATTCAATAATTCCTTTTACAATTGTTTGAGCGCAGGCTTTTTGATGGTCTGCGTTCATCATATTTATACGGTCTTGGTCATCATCCAAAAATCCGTTTTCAGTAAGAACTGAAGGACAAATGCCGAGTCTGTTAAGGAAAAAATAATGCCAGGAAGAACCACTGCATTTGCGGTATAGCTGTGTTGATGCAGTAGCCTGATAAACGTATTTTGAAGCGGGAGCAGAGAAGGAGTTGTAGTAGTAAGCGCCAAATCCGTTACCACCGCCTCCGTTTCGGTGAACCGAAACTACAAAATCGGGCTCGTATTGCAGAACTTTTCTGTAACGGTCATATGTATCCATAAAGATGTTATCCTCTCTGGTAAGATAAACCGTCGCGCCTGCCGCTTCAAGCTCATCCTTTAAAATGAACGCAAACGAAAGGTTTGAATTGGATTCATAAAATCCGTCAACCGCTCCGCCCGAATCTTTTCCGCCGTGACCTGCATCCACTATTATTACTTTGTCGTATAATCCGTATCCGTATTGGTTGTTGTCGCTGTATAAACGGGTAGGCTCTAAAAATTTAAGCAAAAGACAACCGTATTCGTCGTATTCTGCTCGCCAACCGTAAAATCGGCCCTGTTTTTTGAGGTTTAATTTTAATACGGCGCAATTTTCCCCGTAAGAAATTTCCGCATCCTTGAATAATGGGTTGTCACTATCGAAAATAACGTCACCGATAATTTCGGTACAGTACATAAAACGTATTTCGACATATGAAAACGTCGGACTTTCGGTAACGAAAACGCCCTTATCGGTGTTTTTATATTCCTGTTCTTTAAGTTCTACGGTAAACGGAGCTTTAAAATCGGTATAAAATGCCAGAACCGTATATTTTCCCTCTGTTTGTGCTCTATCTACGGTAAGAGAATTTTTACTGGGGAGCGTTCCTTCATATATTTTTAAGTTTTGGTTATCGTAAACTCTTTTTCCAAATCTTAAAAGACGGTAACTTTTTTCATTTTCTTCGTTAATAATTGATGCATTACTGCAATAATCCACCGTTCCTACGGGAAGGTAACTGTTATACGGACGGGAAGTATCGTCAACCGTATCACCGTCAAAGGTTTCGGCGGGAACGTCTATTACTTCGGCTATGTATTTTGTACTTTCGTCGGCCGAGTTTTTTAGAACTGTTATTATTCCACTATAATATATTTCGGTTTTACTATCCTTTATGCAGGTGATTTTAATCTGACCTAAGGCGGTGTCTTTATCGGTACTCTTTAAAGTGAAACTGCCAAGGTAATTGTTTAAAGGTTCTTCTTCATTATAGGAGAGCGAAAGGGTAGTGGAGTCCTCATTTAATTCGGCGGTAACTGTAAGGTTATCGAATTTGCTTTTTACCGATACTATAATAACGGAATTGCTGTTTAAAGAAATAGATTCAGAAGGCGAAAAACTGTCTATAAGTTCATATTTTCCGGTTGAAGTATATAACTTTATGGAACCGCTTGGCTGAGTATCCGAGCAACCGCATAAAACTAAACTTATGCAAATTATCAATAAAAATAGTCTTTTGACGTGTGAAATCATTAAACGTTCCTCCATAGAAGATTATGTTAAAATAATAATACAAAATTGTTACCAAATCAATAATAGGGTTGAAATTATTTCGTTTTTTTGCTACAATAAAGGGGTAGAAAGTGTTATGGTTTGGAGAAATATATGGAAAAATATGTTTTTTTGTATTTTTGTTTTGTTTTTTTAGTTTCAGCCATAATTACTTTTAGCGATAAAATAAGGGCGAAAAAAGGAATTAGAAGAATTAGAGAAAGAACTCTTCTTTTGTGGGGATTTTTCGGAGGAGCGGCGGTTATGTATATAACTATGCTTCTTATACGTCATAAAACACGTCATTTTAAATTTATGTTTTTGTTGCCCTTGTTTACCATAGTGCATATTATATTACTGTATGTTATTTTAAAATGAAGTTTTGAGGTTTCGCTATGCCATTATCCAAAAAAATAAATGTTAAAAAAATGACTGTAATGTCAATACTTTGCGCGCTTGCATTTATTTGCGTACTTCTTTTCAGGTTTGAGGTTGGAGGCTTTTTAACCTTTGATATAAAGGATGCCGTTCTTGCTATTGCTTCTTTTATATACGGACCCCTTGCAGGTGTGGTATGTTCGGGTCTTGTTGCGTTTTTGGAATTTATTCTTATAAGCGATACAGGTCCGTACGGTCTTATTATGAACTTTCTTTCGAGCGCAACCTTTTCTATGGTTATTGGAATAATCTATAAGCACAAGCGCACTATGTCGGGCGCTGTTATCGGTGTTATATCTGCAGTATTCGGTATGACAGCTGTGATGCTTTTAGCAAATATGTTTATAACCCCTTTGTTTTTAGGTATGGAAAGACAAGCGGTAATGGGAATGATAGTTCCAACCTTGCTTCCGTTTAACGTAATTAAAGCGGTGTTTAACGGCGCTCTCGTGCTTATTATTTATAAACCGATAAGTCAGACTTTAAAAAAAGCGAAGCTTATAAACGTTGGTACATCAACAGGGTATAAGTTTGGTTTTAAAAGTGTTTTGCTCCTTGTTATATCTCTTATCGTGCTGGTTGCCGCAATACTTTACCTTGTGCTTAAAATGGGCGGCGGAGTGGATTTCTTTTAGTTTTTTCTTGACAACAAAGGAATTTATGATATAATAACTTTGCTGAATTTAATATTTCCTTATCAAGAGTGGCGGAGGGACAGGCCCGTTGAAGCCCGGCAACCTGAATGTTCAAGGTGCTAAATCCTGCGGTTTTACCGAAAGATGAGGCTAGTTTATACCGCTTCTTTCGAGGCGGTTTTTTTGATGAAAAAAGGAGAAATAAATATGTCGAAAATTTTATTTACAAGTGAATCGGTTACCGAAGGTCATCCCGACAAAGTCTGTGACCAGATAAGCGACGCGGTGCTTGATGCGATTATTGCTCAGGATAAGAGTGCGCGTGTAGCCTGCGAAAGTTTTGCAACTACAGGTATCGTTACGGTAATGGGTGAAATTACAACAAGCGCTAACGTTGATATTCCCGCTATTGTCAGAAACGTAGTTAACGAAATAGGCTATAATACTGCCGATGCAGGTTTTAACGGCGATACTATTGCCGTTATGACTTCTTTGGACAAACAGTCGCCTGATATAGCTATGGGTGTTGATAAATCTTTTGAACTTAAAAACGGTGAAGAGGATGAATATAATCTTCACGGCGCAGGCGATCAGGGTATGATGTTCGGTTACGCTACAAACGAAACCGAGTCCTTTATGCCCCTTACCATAGACTTGGCTCATAAAATGGCTATCCGTCTTACAAAGGTAAGAAAAGACGGAATTCTTCCTTATCTTCGTCCCGACGGCAAGACTCAGGTTACCGTTGAATATGAAGACGGAAAGCCCGTTAGAATTGAAGCGGTTGTAGTTTCAAGTCAGCACAGCGCCGACGTCGAACTTGAAACCCTGAGAGCAGATATTTTAAGAGAGGTAATTCTTCCTACTGTTCCTGCTTCTTTAATGGACGATAATACAAAAATCTTTATTAATCCTACGGGTCGTTTCGTAACGGGTGGACCTCAGGGTGATACAGGTCTTACCGGTAGAAAAATTATTGTTGATACATATGGCGGTGTAGCACGTCACGGCGGTGGCGCCTTCTCGGGCAAGGATCCTACAAAGGTTGACAGAAGCGCCGCTTACGCTGCAAGATGGGTTGCTAAAAACGTTGTTGCGGCAGGTCTTGCCGATAAGTGCGAAATTCAGCTTGCTTACGCTATAGGTGTTGCAAAGCCCGTTTCTGTAATGGTTGATACCTTTAAAACAGGTAAATACAGCGACGAGGAGATAGCAAACGCTATTAATAAGGTGTTTGACCTTCGTCCTGCCGCTATTATTGATGCGCTTGACCTTCGCCGTCCTATTTACAGAAAAACTGCAGCGTACGGACATTTCGGAAGAAACGACGTTGCTTTTCCTTGGGAAGAACTTAATAAAACCGAAGAACTTAAAAAATGCTTCTGATAAAAAAATAAAACCGAGAAATCGGTTTTATTTTTTTGCTTTTTTAATATATTTAATTGTAGAACTCTTTTAAGGGGATTTTGTTTTGTCTTATAAAAACAGATTT
Organism: Oscillospiraceae bacterium; assembly: GCA_015065605.1. Classification (GTDB taxonomy): domain Bacteria; phylum Bacillota; class Clostridia; order Oscillospirales; family Acutalibacteraceae; genus SIG607. The sequence goes on from SVPZ01000001.1 coordinate 21,943, forward strand.
ACGGCGATTTTATTTTTTGAAATAATAATGGTCTTGACCGCTATGGCGGTGCTGATGGGAATTGACGTATTTGCAAAGGAAGAAACCGCTCAAAACGATACTTCCGAAAACGTTGCCGTTTATAATGAAACTCAGTCAGAACCGACAACTGTTGCTGTAAGCAATTTTTCGGGAAATAGTTTTTTGCACCCTTTAAAAAGCGGACGTATTTCATCGCACTTCGGTATCAGAAACGACCCTTTTGATAATCATTTGGCTAAGCACGAAGGAACAGATATAGCCGCTCCAAAGGGAACCGAAATAATAGCCGCTGCAGGCGGAACGGTTTCGTATATAGGTTACGATGACGACGGCTACGGCAAATATTTTAAAATCAGCCACAGTGAAGACGTGTTGACTTTGTATGCTCACTGCAGTGAGATTCTCGTAGAAAAAGGTCAGCAGATAAAGGCAGGCGAGGTTGTTGCATTGGTTGGAAGTACGGGTCAGTCAACGGGAAACCATTTGCATTTTGAAATTCGTATAAAGGGAAAAGCGGTTAACGCTATGTGGTATTTGGGTGAACAATGAAATTGAAAATTTTCGGTACTGATATAACGGTTTCTTTTCTGTTTTGCGCGATTCTCTGTATTTTGATGCTTTCCGACAGAACGGGATTTATTGCTCCTATGTTGATAGCAATTTTTATTCATGAACTTGGGCATCTTGCCGTTATGAAATATTTTGGCTGTGCTCCAAGTGAAATAAAACTTATTCCCGGAAGTATCAGAATTATCAGTCCGGTATGCGAAGATAAAAATTCTGTAATTATTTCTCTTTCGGGACCGATTCTTAATGTTTTGGTTTTTGCAGTTGTCTATTTTTCCTCACAAATACTTGGGGTTAATTATTATCTTGATTTTGCGTTTATAAATCTTGTATATGGCGTTTTTAATTTGTTGCCCTTTTACAGTCTTGACGGAGGCAGTATTCTTGAAGAAATTATAGGCTCGAAAATCGGAGAAATTAACGGACGCAAAATTATCAAAATAATTACTTTGGCAGGTTCCTTGCTGTTTTTAACAGCCTTTATTGTTTTCGCTGTGAAAGGAAGTGTTAATTATTCCGTTTTGGCAATTTCTCTTTACTTAATTTTGTCTGTTTTTATTAAATTATAGTTGAAAGAATTGATTTAATATTGTATCATAAATATATATTATTTTCAGTGAGGAATTAAAATGGACGAGAAAAAACTTGAAGAACTGTTCTTGCGCGCTCAAAAACCGGGAAGATATTGCGGTGGCGAACAGGGAAGTATAATTAAAGATAAAAATAAGGTGGACGTAAGATTTGCCTTTTGTTTTCCTGATACGTATGAAGTCGGAATGTCGCATCTTGGTATGAAAATACTCTATTCCTGCTTTAACGAAAGGGAAGATATATGGTGCGAAAGGGTTTTTGCACCTTGGATTGATTTTATGGAGGTTATGAAGGAGAATAACCTTCCTCTTTTTGCCCTTGAAAGCCGTGACCCGCTTAAAGAATTTGATTTTATCGGTTTTACTCTTCAGTATGAAATGAGTTACACTAACGTACTTAATATGCTGAGTTTATCCGATATTCCTCTTAGAAGCAAGGACAGACGTGAACTGAAAAATATCGTTGTCGGCGGCGGTCCTTGCGTTTGTAATGCCGAGCCTATTGCAGACTTCTTTGATATATTCTTCTTAGGTGAAGGCGAAGAGGTTGATTTAGAGGTTATTGACCTTTATAAAGAGTGTAAGAAAAACGGTGACAGCAAAGAGGAATTTCTAAAAAAAGCCGCTCTTATTGAGGGTGTTTACGTTCCTTCGTTATATGAGATTACCTATAATGAAGATGGAACGGTATTCAAAATCACTCCGAAAGAAACTGCTCCTAAAACGGTTAAAAAGCGTATTATTACCGATTTGGACAAGGCTTATTATCCAAAAGAGTTTGTTACCCCTTATATCGAAATAGTTCACGACAGAGCAGTTCAGGAAATATATAGAGGTTGCATAAGAGGATGCCGTTTCTGTCAGGCGGGATTTTTATATAGACCTGTCAGAGAAAAATCACCCGAAGTTATAAATTCTCAGGCAAGAGATTTGTGCAGGTCAACCGGTTATGATGAAATTTCGCTTTCTTCACTTTCTACCAGTGATTATACCCGTCTTGAAGAATTGCTTACCAATATGCTGGATTGGACCGATAAAGATAACGTAAGCCTTTCTTTACCGTCGCTCAGAATTGATAATTTTTCTCCCGAACTTCTTGCAAAAATTAATCATATAAGAAAAAGCGGTCTTACCTTTGCTCCCGAAGCAGGCACACAGCGACTCAGAGACGTTATAAATAAAAATATAACAGAAAAAGAAATTCTTGATACCTGCCGTATTGCTTTTGAGGGCGGTCACACCTCTGTTAAGCTTTACTTTATGCTAGGTCTTCCTACCGAAACCGACGAAGATTTAAAGGGAATTGCGGATCTGGCTCAAAAAATAGTAGATATTTATTATTCTTTACCAAACAGACCGAAGGGAAGAAGTGTTGACGTTGGTGTAAGCGTATCTACATTTGTGCCGAAGCCCTTTACCCCCTTCCAATTTGAGCCTCAGATAACAAGGGACGAAATAATAAGACGTCAGAATTATCTCAGAAGTCAGATTACCACAAAGAAAATTTCTCTTTCGTGGCACGACTACGCAACAAGCTTTCTTGAAGGCGTATTTGCAAGAGGTGACAGAAGACTTTCAGAAGTTATCGAAACCGCCTTTAAAGACGGATGCGTGTTTGATAGCTGGACCGAATGTTTTAGTCTTGATAAGTGGCTTAACGCTTTTGAAAAATGCGGTATTGACCCCGAGTTCTACAGCTCACGTCAACGTTCGTTTGATGAAGTATTGCCTTGGGAACATCTTGACTATGCCGTAAGTAAGGATTTCTTTATTAAACAGGATAAATTGGCGCATGAAGAAAAAACTACGCCGAATTGCCGTATTTCCTGTGCCGCTTGCGGTGCAAATTGCTATGGGGAGGGTGTATGCTTTGAAAAACGTTAGACTTTTTTATAAGAAAAGAGGAAGAATGAAGTTTATATCTCACCTTGATATGAATAGATTTTTTACAAGAATTCTAAGAAAAAGCAATCTTCCGATATGGTATACCGAAGGTTTTAATCCTCATCCTTATATCACCTTTGCCGCACCTCTTTCTTTGGGCTTTGAAAGCGAGTACGAAATAATGGATTTCCGTCTGACTGATGATGGTTTTTCTCTCGAAAAGGCTGCGGAAATATTAAAAACAGTTGTGCCGGAATATATAGAGATTATAAGTTTAAAAGAACCTGTTATGAAGGCAGGGAAAATAGGCTTTGCGGGATACGAATTGACCTTTGAAAATAAAGAGACGGCTGAAAAGTTTTATGATTTTATTTCTTCTGATTCGGTAATCGTCAGCAAAAAAACAAAAAAAGGTGACGTTAAGGTTATCGACGTAGCGGATAAAATACAAGATGCAATAAAAAACGGTGAAAAGATATCCCTTGTGTTGCCCTCGGGTAACGAAAATATAAATCCTTCGGTTATAGTGTCGGCCTTTAATGAAAAAGAGGGGAAGGACTATTACGTTTCATATTTAAGAACAGCCCTTTATAATGAACAAAAAAGTTTGTTTTCATAGACAATTTTTGTATATATACAAATAACAGCAATTTTCGTCTATAAATTTTGCTTATTTGTCCTAACTTGATGCAAATTTTTTGGTATTATGTACGCAGAGTGATTAAGTTCACCAAATTAATTTAACGGGGGAAATTTAAATGAGTAAATTACCTGTAGGCATTCAGCTTTATTCCGTTAGAGATTATATGGAAAAAGATTTTGCCGGAACATTAAAAGAACTTAAAAAAATGGGTTATGATGCAGTAGAATTTGCAGGTCTTTTCGACTACAGCGCAAAAGAGGTTAAGGCTATGTGCGAAGAAGCCGGTCTTATTCCTATTTCTGCTCACGTTGGATTGGGCGTTATTATGCCTAACGTAGAAAATGTTATCGGTGATTATGCTGAAATCGGCTGTAAATACGTTGCTATTCCTTGGGCATCGGCAGATACTGATCTTCCCGGTTCTACCGGATATGATAAGTTTTTAAAGAACATAAAAACAGTTGCTGATGAGTGTGCTAAACACGGTATGAAACTTCTTTATCATAACCACGACTTTGAATTTGCTAAGATTGACGGTAAAAATAAACTTGATATTTTATACGCAGATACTACTCCCGACGTACTTCAGACTCAGGTAGATACATGTTGGGCAAAGGTTGGCGGTGAGGACCCTGCCGGATACGTTCTTAAATACGCAGGAAGAGCTCCTCTCGTTCATATTAAAGACTTCGTAGGCGGCAAGAGTGCTAATATGTATGAACTTATCGACGGCGGTCAGGTTAAGGCTGACGAAAACATCGTTCCTTTCGAACTCCGTCCGGTAGGTTACGGTATTCAGGACGTGCTCTCTATTTTCAAGGCTGCTGAAAAAGCAGGTGCTGAAATGGTTATTGTTGAACAGGACCGTCCTGCGCTTAACAGAGATTCTCTTGAATGTGCTAAACTCAGTATTGAGTACATCAAGAATATATATTAATTTAAGAGGAGTGTTTAATTATGGCAGACAATATTTTAGACAGATTTGCAGATACCTGCACCGAAGAAAGAACTGTTGATGCAAGCCGCAAGGTAAAGGTTGGTATTATTGGTACAGGTTGGATTGCGGAAGCTCACGTTAGAGAATATCTTGCAATGGAAGACGTTGAAATTGTGGCTCTTGCAGACCTTGTTCCCGGTAAAGCTGAGGCTTTTGCTAAAAAATTCGGCGTTCAGGGTGCTAAATACTACCCTTCTCATAAGGAACTTATTGATGCAGGTGAGGTTGAAGCAGTTTCTATTTGCACCTATAACTGCCAGCATGCTGAACCTACCATTTACGCTCTTAATCACGGTGTAAACGTAATGCTTGAAAAACCCTTCACCGTAACTCTTGACGAGGCTGTTGAGGTTATGAAGGCAGAAAAAGCCAGCGGTAAGCTTCTTACTATCGGCTTCCAGCCCAGAATGAGCGAAAATATGAAGATGATCAAGAAGATCGTTGATTCAGGCGAACTCGGTGATATCTATTATATCAAAGCAGGTGGCGGACGTCGTCACGGTATTCCTACTCCGTACGGCACTACCTTTATCGAAAAGGAAACCGGCGGTATCGGTGCTATGGGTGATATAGGTTGTTATTCTCTTGATATGCTTCTTAATGCCGTAGGCTATCCCAAGCCCTTGACCGTAACAGGTTATACTTCCGATTTCTTCGGTAAGAATCCTGAATACTACACCTACGACGGTAAGCCTGCAGATTACGCTGATAAATTCGGTGTTGATGATTTTGCAGCAGGTTTTGTTCGTCTTGAAGGCGGTATTGTTCTTGACTTTATGATTTCTTGGGCAATGCATATGGATACTATCGGCGATGCTATCATTCTTGGTACTAAGGGCGGTCTTCGTATTCCTTCTACAGAATGTTGGAACGGCGAATTTGATAAGCCTCTTACCATTTATAAGGACGTAGCAGGCAAGCGCGTTCAGTATCAGATTCCTCACAGTGCTCCTACCCTTAACGGTAAAGGACTTTTCTACAATAAGATTCGTTCCTTCCTCGATGCTGTTAAGTACGGCGGTGAGCCTACCGTTCCTTCCAGCCAGATTCTTTATAATCAGGCTATTATTGACGGTATCATTAAATCTAATGCTCTTGGCAAGGAAATTGAAATCGAAATTCCCGAAATCTGATTTCGTATTTAAAGACGCTCTTCGGAGCGTCTTTTTTTGTAAAAAAATGCGCGATTCTTCTTGACTTTAAAGTACTAAAGTGTTATAATCTAAAAATAAAATTATAAACGGTGAAATTGAGGGCTATTTTATGTTAAATGAAAAAATGTTAGGACTTGGAACTGCAAGTTCCGCTATACGACAGCTTTTTGAATACGGAAAGGCAAGAAAGGCAGAAATAGGTGACGATAAGGTATATGATTTCAGTATTGGTAATCCAAGCGTGCCTGCGCCTAAAAGCGTTGACGATACCATTAAAAATCTTATTGAAAATGAAGACAGCGTACTTCTTCACGGTTATACGTCCGCACCGGGTGATTTAAACGTCAGAAGTAAAATCGCTGCTTACATACAGGAGAAATCGGGTGTAGAGGCAACCGCCGCCAATATATATATGACCTGCGGAGCTGCTGCTTCTCTTACTATTACTCTGAACGCTCTTGCAAATGAAGGTGATGAGGTTATACTTCTTGCACCTTTTTTTCCCGAATATAGAGTATTTGCCGAAAAAGCAGGCTTTAAGTGTGTGGTTGTAAACTGTCGCGAACCTGATTTTCAAATTGATATAAATGCTTTGAGTTCTGCAATAAATAAGAATACAAAAGCCGTTATAATTAATTCTCCAAACAACCCTACGGGTGTTGTTTTCAGTGAAGAAACGGTTATTTCTCTTGCAAAACTTCTTGAAGAAAAGCAGAAAGAATTTTCAAAAGAAATTTTCCTTATTTCCGACGAACCTTATAGAGAACTTGTGTACGGTAACGTAACCGTTCCTTATCCTCAGAAATACTATAATAATACTATCGTTTGTTATTCCTTCAGTAAATCTCTTTCGCTTCCGGGTGAGAGAATAGGCTATATTTACGTTTCTCCGAAATGCAAGGATGCAGGTCTTGTTTTTGCCGCTGTTTGCGGTGCAGGTCGTGCTCTCGGTTTCGTTTGCGCACCCTCTATGCTTCAGCGCGTAGTTGCCGAAAATCTCGGAAATACTGCGGACGTCAGCATTTATAACAAAAACAGAGAAATTCTTTATAATGCATTAAGCGAATATGGATATACGGCAGTAAAGCCTGACGGCGCGTTCTATCTTTTTGTTAAATCTCCCGAAAAAGATGCCGCCGCATTTGCTGAAAAAGCTAAAAAATACGAACTTTTGCTCGTTCCAAGCGACTCGTTCGGTATGGGCGGATACGTAAGAATTTCTTACTGTGTTTCTACCAGTCAAATTGAAAATTCCTTGCCTTCCTTCAAGGCTTTGATTGAGGAGTATAAATAATGGATGAACTTAAAAATGCCAGAGAAAGTATCAATAAAATTGATAAAGAAATGGCAGAACTTTTTTGTCAGCGAATGAACGCTGTCGAAAAAATAGCTCAATATAAAAAAGAACGCGGTTTACCTATTCTTGACAGCGCAAGGGAAGAAGAGGTAATTATAAAAAATTCCGCTTACGTTGAGGACGAAACGTTGCGTTCTTATTATGTGAATTTTTTGAGAAATAATATGGAAATTTCTCGAAATTATCAGAATATGCTGAACAGTGGACTAAGAGTTGCGTTTTCGGGAGTAGAGGGCGCGTTTGCTCAGGTTGCCGCAGAAAAAATATTTGAAAATTGCAATTCGGTACCATACGACAGTTTTAAATCTGCATACGAAGCGGTTTTAAAGGGTGAATGTGACTGTGTTTTACTTCCCCTTGAAAACAGTTATAACGGCGACGTAGGTCAGGTAATGGATATTGCTTTTTTTGGTTCGTTATACATAAACGGTGTTTACGACATTGCGGTAACGCAGAATCTTCTCACTAAAAAAGGCGTTAGCGTGGATGACGTTAAAGAGGTTATAAGTCATCCTCAAGCGTTGGGTCAGTGCGCAGGTTTTATAAAGCGTATGGGCTATAGCATAAGCGAGAGTTCAAATACGGCTGTTGCTGCTAAATTTGTTGCAGAGAGCGACAGAAACGATATTGCGGCGATAGGTAGCGAAAAAGCTGCTGAAATATACGGTCTTGAGATAGCCGAAAGGGCTATTAACGACAGCAACAGCAATACAACGCGTTTTGCCGTATTTTCCAGAGTGGCAAAAAACAGTAACGAAAAAGATAAACAGTTTATAATGATGTTTACCGTAAAAAATGAAAGCGGTTGTCTGGGCTCTGCTCTTTCGGTTATCGGTGAAAACGGATTTAACTTAAGAGCGCTTAAGAGTCGCCCCACCAAAGAACTTATATGGGATTATTATTTTTATGCCGAGGGTGAGGGCAACATAAATACTCCAAAGGGAGAAAAAATGATTAAAGATTTACTTAAAGTGTGCAGTCACGTTAAAGTGGTTGGAAGCTATGAAAAAGAAATTTCGTTATGAGGTGAAAGTATGATAATTCCCGTGAATACGTCAAACGAAAGTTATGATATAGTTCTCGAAAGAGGAGCGCTTTTTAAAGCGGGAGAATATCTTAATCTTAATAGAAAAGCACTTATCGTTACCGATGACGGTGTCCCTTCTGTTTATGCAGAAACGATATCAAATCAGTGTAAAGATGCTATAGTAGTTACTTTGCCTCAGGGCGAAAAAACAAAAAGTTTTGATTCTTTTAAATTTTTGCTTTCAAAAATGGTTGAAAATAACTTTACAAGAAGCGACTGCGTTATTGCCGTTGGCGGCGGTGTTATTGGCGATTTAAGCGGATTTGTTGCTTCTAGTTATATGCGCGGAGTGGATTTTTACAACATTCCTACAACCTTACTTTCGCAGGTGGATTCTTCTATCGGCGGAAAGGTTGCAATTAATTTTGATGGATATAAAAACATAATCGGCGCTTTTTATCAACCTAAAAAAGTAATAATTGATTTTGACGTATTATCCACACTTCCTAAAAGACAAATTTCTAACGGTCTTGCAGAGTCTCTTAAAATGTCACTTACAAGCGATGCAAAACTATTCGAACTTATAGAAACAAAGGACGTTAAGGAAAATATAGAAAAGATAATCGAGGCTTCTCTGCTTATTAAAAAAAGCGTTGTAGAACAGGACGAAAAGGAAACAGGACTGCGCAAGATTCTTAATTTTGGTCATACCGTAGCACACGGAATTGAAAGCGACTCAAATTTAAGTCAGTGGTTCCACGGAGAATGCGTTGCAGTGGGAATGCTTCCAATGTGCAGCAGGGAAGTAAGAAACAGAGTAATTCCTGTTTTAGAAAAACTAAATCTTCCCACTAAAATCCCTTTTGATACACAAAACGTGATAAATGCTATGAGCCACGATAAAAAAATGTCGGGGGATAGCATTACCGTTGTTACCGTTGAAAAAATCGGTCAATGTAAAATGGAAAATATTCCTTTTGAAAAACTATCTCTTAAAATGAAAGAAGTTTTATAAATGAAAAACGTTTACGGTCACAATTTAACAGTAACTCTTTTCGGAGAAAGTCACGGTCAGGCAATAGGCGCCGTTATAGACGGAATTGCTTCGGGAATTAAGGTTGATGAAGATTTTATTAAAAGTCAGCTTTCATTAAGACGTCCTTCCGGCAGTATTTCAACCGCCAGAAGTGAAGAGGATAATTTTAAAATTTTAAGCGGTGTTTTCGGTGGAGTTACAACGGGTACTCCTATTTGTATAGTTATTGAAAATCAGAATACAGTTTCTAAGGATTATTCGGATATTGAAGGAAAAGCCAGACCTTCTCACGCTGATTTTGCCGCTTTTATGAAATATGGCGGTTATGAAGACTATAGGGGCGGCGGACATTTCAGCGGAAGAATTACTGCCGCTATAGTTGCGGCAGGTGCAATTATAATAAGCGCTCTTAAAGCTAAAGGCGTATTAATAGGAACACATATTAAAGAGTGCGCAGGCATAGCCGATAAAAATTTCGATAATATAACCGATGATATAGAACTTTTAAATACTAAAGAATTTGCCGTTTTAAGTGATGAAAAAGGCGAAAAAATGAAGGAAAATATATTGAAAGCGAAAGAGGAAGGCGACAGCGTAGGGGGTATTCTTGAAACAATGGTTATCGGTATGCCTGCGGGTGTAGGTGAACCTTGGTTTCAAACGATAGAGGGTATGCTTTCTTTGGGCCTTTTCAGTATTCCTGCCGTTAAAGGCGTTGAGTTTGGTATGGGATTTGCTTTTGCCGATATGAAAGGCAGCGAGGCAAACGATTGTTTTAATTCAGAAAACGGAGAAATAAAAACTCTTACTAATAATAACGGCGGTATTAACGGCGGTATAACCAACGGTATGCCGATTAACTTCAGTACGGTAATTAAACCAACTCCCTCAATTGCTAAGCCTCAGCAAACCGTGGATTTTAAAAATAATGAAAACGTTACTCTTTCTATTAAAGGCAGACACGACCCATGTATCGTTCACAGAGCAAGGGTGGTTGTTGACAGTATGACCGCTTTAACGCTTGCCGATTTCCTTGTCGGAAGATACGGTACTGATTGGCTCAGAGGTTAGAATATGGAATACGGATTAATTGCCGAAAAACTCTCTCACAGCTTTTCAAAAGAAATTCATAACAAATTAGCCGATTATATTTACGAACTCAAAGAACTCAAAAAAAAGGAACTTGAAGCTTTTATATTAAAAAAAGAATTTAAGGCTATAAACGTAACGATTCCTTATAAAGAAGCAGTTATGCCTTATCTCGACGAAATCGACGATAAAGCAAGGCTTATAGGTTCAGTAAATACTATTGTTAATAATAACGGAAAATTATACGGATATAATACCGATTTTTTCGGTATGAAACAATTGATTTTAAAAAACGGTATTTCCTTAAAGGATAAAAAGGTGCTTATTTTAGGAAGCGGAGGCACAGCCAAAACTGCTTTTACCGTGTCAAAGCATTTGGGCGCTAATGAAATATATTTTGTTTCAAGAAGTAAGACGCATACTACCGTCACCTATGATGAAGCATTAAAAGAACACACAGATGCTCACGTTATTATAAATACTACTCCCGTCGGTATGTTTCCGGATATTGATAAAACACCTATTGATTTAAAACCTTTTAAAAATCTTTCTGCGGTTATAGACGTAATTTATAATCCTTTGAAAACACAGTTTTTACTTAATGCTGAAGAATTAGGTATAAAGGCTGTCGGCGGACTTTATATGCTTGTTAGTCAGGCAAAGATGGCGTGTGAATATTTTTTAAATAAAAATATTGATGATTCTATGATGGAAGCGGTATTTAAAGAAATACTTTCCTCAAAGCAAAACGTAGTCTTTGTCGGTATGCCGTCAAGCGGTAAATCTACCGTAGGTAAACTTGTTGCAGAAAAACTTTCCAGAAAGTTTTACGATACGGATTTATTGATTTTCGAAAAAACGGGAATGACCCCCGCCGAAATTATAAACGGTAGCGGAGAAAAGGAGTTTCGTTTGATTGAGAGTGAAGTAATCAGCGAAATTTCGAAACTTTCGGGTGTTGTAATAGCTACCGGCGGCGGTGCAATTTTAAATGACGAAAATATAAAAAATCTAAAGAAAAACGGTCTTATATGGTTTATAGACAGACCTGTAGAAAGTCTTGAAACAGGGCCGGATAGACCTCTTTCAAGCAATAAAAACCAACTTATTAAACGTTATAACGAACGTTATCCTAAGTATAATGCTTGCGCTGATTTTGTTTTAAAGGATTTTGAAACTCCAACGTTGGCGGCAGAGCAAACAGTAAAGGACTTGTGTTTATGAAAATACTTATAATTAACGGACCGAATATAAATATGCTTGGTATTCGCGAACCCGATATTTACGGAAAAGAAACCTATCAGACCCTTATTGATACTGTAAGTAATTATGCGGTAAAATTGGGCATTGATATTGAATGTTATCAATCAAATCACGAGGGTGATATTGTTGATAAAATTCAAGCGGCTTTAGGAAGTACAGACGGAATAGTAATAAATCCTGCCGCTTATACCCATACGAGTATTGCCATTCTCGACGCTTTAAAATCGGTCGGTGTGCCTGCTGTCGAGGTGCATATTTCCGACGTTTCTAAAAGAGAAAGCTTCCGACAGATAAGCTTTATACGTGATTATTGTATAAAAACGATAATTGGACAGGGATTAAACGGTTACTGTATGGCTATAGATGAACTTCTGGAGTATTTGAAAAAATGAAGGCAACAATTAATAAAAGTCGGGCAGTAGGTAATATAACGGCGCCTCCTTCAAAAAGTATGGCACACAGAAATCTTTTGTGTGCCGCTTTAAGTGAAAGAAGTACTGTTTTTAACGTTGAATATTCGCAAGATATACTGGCTACGCTTGATTCGTTAAAAGCATTGGGCGCTAATATAGAAATTAATGGCTCGACTGTTAATATAGGTGGATTTTATCCCGAAAAAGTTAAAGGAACTACCCTTGATTGCAGAGAAAGCGGAAGTACCCTAAGATTTATTTTGCCTCTGTGTCTTTTGAGCGGTGAGGAGTTTATTCTTAAAGGTCAGGGCAGACTTTTGCAAAGACCTATGACTGTATATAGTGATTTGTGCCGCGAAAAAGGAATTGATTTTGAACAGACCGACGAATATATAAGAATTAAAGGCAGACTTAAAGGCGGAAAATTTACCGTTGACGGCGGAATAAGCAGTCAGTTTATTTCGGGACTTTTGTTTGCGCTTCCTCTTTTAAAGGAAGATAGTGTTATAAATATCGTCGGCGAAATTCAAAGTTATTCATATTTGCTTTTAACCTTTAAAAGTTTAACTGATTTTGGAATAGATGTTGATTATACCGATATCAGAAGTATAAAAATTAAAGGTAATCAAACCTACAAAAATAAAGAAGTTAAGGTTGAGGGAGATTATTCAAACGCTGCTTTTTTTGATGCGCTAAACTTTTTGGACGGTGACGTTAAGGTAGAAGGTTTGGCTGAAGATAGTCTGCAGGGGGACAGGGTTTATAAAGAACTTTTTGATAAACTTAATAAAGAAAACTCGGTTATATCAATTGCAGACTGTCCCGATTTGGCGCCGATTCTTTTCGTAATGGCGGCGGTGGGAAATGGCGCTCTTTTTACCGATACTGCGCGTCTTAAAATAAAAGAAAGCGACAGAGCGGCGGCTATGCAAGAAGAACTTTCGAAATTTGGCGTAAAAATGGACGTGGATGATAATTCTATAAGAGTGTATGCTTCCAAAATTAAAACGCCTACAGAAGAAATAAACGGTCATAATGACCACAGAATAGTAATGGCTACGGCTATTCTTGCCACAAAGACCGGTGCGGTTATAAACGGCGCTGAAGCAGTTCGAAAAAGTCTGCCCGATTTTTTTGAACGTCTTGGTTCATTAAACATAAATGTAAGTTAGGAAAGGTGAATATGGTATGTCTATGAACTTTAAAAGAAAACTTCCGATTCCAATGGAGGTTAAAGAACAATATCCCGTAAGTGATAAAGATAAAAAGATTAAAGAAGAAAGAGATAACGAACTTAAGAAGATTTTTACGGGAGAAAGCAATAAATTTATTCTCGTTATCGGGCCTTGCTCGGCTGATTATCCCGAAAGCGTTTTAGAATATATTGAACGACTCAGAAAAATTCAGGATGAAGTTAAGGATAAGGTGTTTATTGTACCAAGAATTTATACCAATAAACCAAGAACCACGGGAGCCGGATATAAAGGAATGCTTCATCAACCTGATCCCGATAAAAATCCCGATATGCTCAGCGGTATCATAGCAATAAGAGATTTGCATCTGAGAGCCCTTAAGGATTACGGATTTACCTGCGCAGATGAAATGCTTTATCCTGCAAATTACCGTTATCTTTCCGACCTTATTTCTTACGTTGCCGTAGGAGCTCGTTCAGTAGAAAATCAGGAACATCGACTTGTTTCAAGCGGTATTGAAGTTCCCGTTGGTATGAAAAATCCTACGGGCGGTGATTTGACCGTTATGATGAATGCGATTTCTGCCGCTCAGCAAAAGCACGTATTTTTATACAGAGGTTGGGAAGTAGAAAGTGACGGCAACCCTCTTGCTCATGCTATTTTAAGAGGCTATACGGGACAAAACGGTGGCAGTGTTTCAAATTATCATTACGAAACTCTTTCCGAACTTTGCGAACTTTATCAAAAATCCGGACTTCTTAATCCGTCGGTTATTATTGATACCAACCACGCAAATTCAGGTAAAAAATATGCAGAACAACCGAGAATTGCAAAGGACGTGCTTTATAGCTGTACTCATAATGATGAAATTAAAAAGCTTGTTAAAGGTCTTATGGTTGAAAGTTATCTTGAAGACGGATGTCAGAAAATAGGCGACCACGTTTACGGAAAATCAATTACCGACCCCTGTATCGGTTGGAAAAAAACCGAAAAGTTAATCTACAACGTAGCAGAAACGTTATAAAAAGGAATTTGTTATGGAAATAGTATCTCAAATAATAGGATTAATTGCGGTTGTACTTTTTCTTTTAAGTTATCAGCAAAAGAAAAGAAAAAATATCATATTATTTAATACGCTTTCACGTTGTTTATATATTTTACAGTACGTGCTGTTGGGAGCATTCTCCGGAGCTGTACTTGATGTATTAGGGGCAATTTCTTCTATTATTGCAGGTAGAAAACATATCGGGTTTGTAAAAAAACACACAATTTTGGTGCTCATTTTGGTTAACACCTGTATAATTGCGGCGGGAGTAGCCATTGCTTTTTCCAACAAAAGTTGGCTTGATTTGTTTTCTCTTACGGGCGTTTTATTACATACCAGCGCCTTTTGGATTAGCAGCGAAAAAATAATTCGTCGTGTTTCGCTTTTGGGTTCACCGTTTTGGTTTGTGTATAATATTTTAAGCCGCGCTTACGGTTCGGCAATAGGGGATATTCTCTCAATGTGCTCTATTATTATCGCAATGGTGCGACATAAAAATTCAGATAATGAAAAAGTCTTGAATAATTAAAATAAAAATTGGCTGTAATTTTACAGCCAATTTTTTAATGCTTATTGATAAATTCAAGAATAAACGGTTCGAGTCTTCGTTTGCCTTCCTTGTCAGGCATAATTGCTGAACAGTGAGTGCCTTCAAATTCTTTTATGGTTACGTCTGCATCGGGGAGAAAACGCTTAAGAGAAGCATAGAAAAGCCTGTTTTCTTCGGGACGGCAAATCATATCATTTGAGTAATAATCTATAAATAGCGGACGCAAGGTTAAACTTGGATTAACGTAGTAAATAGGTGCCTTTTCATCGATATATTGAATATTAGGGTTAAGCCCCATTTCCTTAAGTACGTTAAAGTGGGTGAAAACTTGAGCACTGTCGGAAATAAAACCCGATAGGTCGGTTTCTTCGTTTACACCCACGGCTTTTAGGTATTCCTTATTAAAACAGAGCATCATAGTAAGATATGCGCCCGCGGAAGAACCGCCGACAAATAGTTTGCCGTTTCCACCAAGTTCTTTCATTTTTTTCACGGTAAAGGCAACTGCGTTTGCGGCATCTTCTATAAATTCGGGAAATTTAGCGGTTGGATACAATCTGTAATTGGGGGCAACGACGGCTATCCCTTCGTTTAAAAGTCCTTTGGGAACGTCACCGCCTTGCTTACTGCCACCTACTATTCCACCACCGTGAAACCAAAGAACTGTTGTGAAGTTATTGTTATCGGGAAGAAAAATATCAAGTACACGGCTGTTGTCGTTATCGTTTGTATAGTGTAAATCTAAAAATTCTTTCATAATTTTATCCGTTTTTCTTATCAATAGCCTTATTTCTGAAATAAAGGGCAATATCGAGACCAACCATAATAAAGTTTAATACGTAGAAGAAAAGTACGTACCATTTAAAGCCGTTTTCGTTGACAAGTTTTGAGGTTATACCGCACACGTAACCGAATTCGATAAATAAAAGAAAAGCAAGACTTTTTCCTTTGGCGGTACGCGCTTTAAAGGATTTCATAACGTTTAACGGCCACGAAAAACCAAAACTTACAATCATAAAAATTTCCAAAATTTCTGCTAACATAATCATACCTCCTAAATTTCTAACTGTTAGTATATCAAATTCTATGTTTAAAGTAAAGTATACAATAAATTAAAGTTGCTATATATTTTAATATATGGTATAATAACGTCGGTGATCATATGGAACTATTACAATTGAAGTATTTTATGGATAGCGCAGAAAATGAAAATTTTTCAAAAACAGCAAAAAAATATATGGTTCCGCCTTCCAGTGTATCTATCAGTATAAAGAAACTGGAAAGGGAACTTGGGTGTGAATTATTCTTACGAAAAGGTAATAAAATTAACCTTAATTCAAGCGGAAAATATTTTTATAACGTCGTGAAAAAATCAATTGAAGAACTTGACAATGCAGTAACAATGCTTAAAACTTCGCCTGAACAGATAGGGGAAATAAAAATTCTTGTCAGAAGTGAAAGACGTATTATAATGCAATATATTGTTGAATTTAAAAAAATTTATCCTAATATTGCTTTTCGCATTATGCACGATTTTAATACTACCGATACCGATAAATACGATATAATAATAGACAGCGATAGCGATAGTTATTTTGGTTTTAAACGCATCCCTCTCATCAGAGAAAAATTGCGTTTTGCGGTAAGTAAAAACAATCCTCTTTGTGAAAGAAAACTGAAACTTTCTGATTTGTGCGGAGAGCCTTTTATATCTATGGGGCAGGGAAGCAGTATGAACAGACTTACAAAGGAATATTGCAAAAAAGCCGGTTTTTCGCCGAATATTATTATAGAATGTGACGACCCGTATTATTTAAGAAAATATATTGAACTTGATTTTGGAGTGGCGCTTATTCCCGAAACGTCATGGCAAGGCGAACTCAGCGAAAACGTTGCTTTTTTAGATATAAATGATTTTGACGAAAGCAGAGTTACATACTTTTATCAGAACAAAAATTCTAACAATTCGACGAAACAGTTTTATGGGTTTTTGAATAAAAAAATGGCAGAATTTTAATCTGCCATTTTTGTTTTAAACTTCTATTTCTTCTTTGATTCTGTTTTCTGTATTTACGGATATTTCATGGGTCATAAGGTCGTCTGCTTTAGTAACCTTGAGTACGATACCTTCAATCTCGAAAGTATCTCCCTCTTCGGGTATTCCTTCTTTAAGCTGAGTAAGCCAACCGTTAACCGTTGCCGATTCAATATCCTCAGGAACGGTAAGGTCAAAATATTCAAAGAAAGAATCAAGAGAAGTAATTGTGAGTACATTGAAGTTATGTTCATCAATTTGGGTGATTTCGTCTATAGCTTCATCGCCTTCATCCCAAATTTCACCAACAATTTCTTCCAGTATATCTTCCATAGTAACTATACCCGAAGCCTCGCCGTATTCGTTAACAACGATTACGATGTGGTTGTGGTCGGTCTGCATATCTTTAAATAACGTATCAAGATGAATACTTTCCGGAACGAAAACAGGGGGGTGAATAGCATCTGCTAAACTGAAGCCTTTGTCTTTACGGTGTAAAAGATATTCTTTAGTGTATAAAATGCCTTCAATAGTGTCAAGCTCTGCGCTAAATACGGGAATACGTGAATAACCGTCGTTTTCAATTATTTCAAGGATTTCTTTATCGGTAGAATCTATAGAAATATAAGAAACGGATTTTCTTGGCGTCATAACGTCTTCGGCGGTCATTCTGTCAAGCTTGAAAACGTTTTTGATATATTCAATGTCATCTTGATTTAAGGAACCTTCGTCGGCGCCTGCATCAAGCATAAGTACGATGTCTTCTTCAGATACGGTTTCTTCTTTTTCGTGAGGGTCTATACCAAAAATACGTATAATTCCGTTTGTTGTAACGGTTAACATCCACACAATAGGACGAAGCACAGCGGTTAAGAATGAAATGATACCGCAAAAGCCTTGAGAAACCTTTTCTTTGTGATGCATGGCGATACGTTTGGGTACGAGTTCGCCGAGCACAAGGGTGAAGAACGAAAGAATAATAGTGATAACTACTACAGACACGTCTTCAACAAAGTCATGATAAGCGGATAAATTTTGATATTTGCTGATTAGCGCATTAGTTAATCTTTCGGAAAAGTTGTCGGCAGCGAAAGCGGAACCTAAAAATCCTGCAAGGGTAATGCCTATTTGTATGGTAGAAAGAAAACGGGTAGGGTCTTCTATCATTTTAAGCATTTTTGCGGCTTTTTTGTCACCGTCTTCGGCTTGCGCCTTGATTTTTTTCTCGTTAAGAGAAATTACCGCAATTTCGGTAGCGGCAAAAAAAGCGTTGAGTAAAATAAGAACCAACTGTAACAGTAGTTGTTTAAAAATAGTCATTGACTGAGAGTCCTCCAGTATTTTAAATGTAATCTTTAATTTTTGTACGCATTCTAATTTCTGTTATAGGCAACAAAGGATACTTTATAGCCTAAAGAGTTACATTCATAGCGAAGTTCAATTAACTCAAAGCCAAAGCAACTACTTCGGGGTAGCGGATCCACAAAACCAACTCCATTTCAATATTAGTTTTTTTATTATACTATATATCAGAAAAATAGTCAAGAAAGTAATTTTGGTTATTGTGATTTAAGAGCTATGTATTTACAATTACATTGTTTTGTGGTAAAATAACGAAAGTGAGGTGTAATATTATGGCTGTTAAATTGAACCCTGATAAAGAAGTTGTGAAAAAAATAAAAGAAGGACTAAAAATGAAGGATGGTTACTGTCCTTGCAGACTTCAAAAAACCGAAGAAAATAAGTGTATTTGTAAAGAATTCAGAGAACAAATTGCCGACCCCGATTTTGAGGGATTTTGTCACTGTATGCTTTATTACAAATCTAAAGATTAAAACTTTATATACTTTCTTTTAATATGCTCGCAAGAGCATATTTTTTTTATTGACAAAAGGCTTGAATTGTTGCATAATTATAATGATTAAGTATAATAAAATAAATTGGAGATTTATTATGAAAAACCTTAAATTTAAAAAGATGTTGAGTTTTGCCGTTTGCTTGGCTTTAATATGCAGTATTTGCTTTATTCCAAGCGGAGTTGCTGTTAGCGCTGCTTATTATACGAATAACAAGCTATATGATTTTAGCAAGGATAGCGGCACGGTTTATTCGGGAAATGTTGATAACTCAAGCGGTACTTCGCTTCAGATTGCCCGTGCATTCTTTACGGGTGTAAACGAAGAACTTGATATTTATAACAATCAGCAAAGTAATAAAGCGGGTACAAGCGGATTTTTGTTTAATGATGCAGATGGTCTTTTTGAACTTCGCGCTGAAGCTAATTATACTGTAACCTTTAAGGTTAAGGTTGTTTCTTCACAGGTGTCTTTTAAATACAATAATTATACTTATCCGACTTCCTCACAGCTTACGGAACTTAAACTTGTTTACGGTATGCCCTATACTTATGCTGCAAACGCTATTTCTGCTGATAGCGAAGTAGGTCTTGTTGTCAAGGTTGGCACAGCTAAACAAACCTTTACGGCGTTACAAAACGGTGTTGAAGGAACCTATAACGTTGGTCAGTGGTATGATTTCACTTATAATTTTACCACTCCCGCAACTTTTGGTGATAATGGTAACGCGTTAGGTTTCTCTCTTAAATCTTTTAACGGTGTACATATTCTTATTGACAACGTAAAAGTAACCTATAATGCCGCTATAACGGTTGACCCTATGGGCGGTAAAATAAGCAAAACAAGTTTTCAACACAGTATTGGCGATAAAGTAAATATCGAAAATCCTGTTTATAAATTCGGATATGATTTTGACGGATGGTACTATGATAAGGAATATACCAGACCTTTTACCGATGAATATATTACCGAAGAAAATCAGGATGCTAAGCTTTATGCTAAATGGAGTGCAACCCACTTTAGTTTTGAAGGTTATACTCCTTGTGATCAAAAATTCGGTTTTGGTGAACATTATTTTGATATTATCGAAACGAATGAGGCTTATCACGGAAACAAAGTGCTTCACTATCACTATACCGAGGAGTATTGGTCTCAAATAAGAGATGGCAGTGTAGAAGAAGGGAACGCAGTATATTATTCTTCGCGTCGTACAGCAGCTGAGAACAATATTTCTCTTAAAAGAGTTGATCCCAACAGTGATTACGTAATAACTTTTAAGTATAAAATGCCCGAAGGTTCGGGAGATGTTGAGGTTTACCCCGCAACAGCAGCATCAAACATTTGGATATCAGGAACTGCCGTATATCATAAAGACTCTCGAGTTATTCTGAACGATGATGAACCTAACGTTTGGAAAGAAGTAAGAATTGCTTTCAGAACAGGTGATTTGGAAAGAACCGGCGGTGTGAGTGTTGATTATGCCAGAATTATGCTATTTGCCAGTAACCATACATATACCGAAGTTTATGTCGATGATCTTTATATAGAAAAGGTGAGCGGTGAATCCTCTGTAAGATTACAAGCTAATAACGGTAAGTTTAGCGATGGCAGTATAGTAAAAGAACAAAAGATTAATTTTGGTGACAGTATCGATACATTGGAATCTCCTTCGCGTATAGATTATGAATTTGACGGTTGGAGTTATGATGCGGCAGGTGAAAAACCTGTAACCACCGACGTTATAGACAGTACCGTTTTCCGCAATACACTTTATGCCAAGTGGTCTGTGAATATGGGCTTTGAAACATATTATTATGATTTGGAAAGTCCTGACCGCGAAAACTATATAAGTGAAAACGTATCAATTGTTCAGGAAAACGCTTATCAAGGAAAGTACAGCGCCAAACTGATAAACAATTCTTCAAATAAAAATCACGTAATTGCGCTTAATCCCGTAAGCAATAAAACGCGATACCTTGTGAGTTTTTGTTATAAAGTAGATGAAGCAAATGCGCCTATTGACGTTAGCTTTGCTACTATGAATATGAATATAAATAACGAGGAAGAGGTAACCTACTATCCTGAAGTTTATACCGTAGCAACAAATGAAGCAGGAGAAGGCTACAATATCGGTGCCGTTATTATTGAAACCGATTTTGCCCAAATCGGTGCTAACAGACTGGTGTTATTGGCAAAATCAGAAACGTCCTCTACATATACCATTTACTTTGATACAATTACTCTTACCGAAATACAAGATGATGAAGGTTACGTTATTTATTTTGATGAAACCGGCTCTAAAAATAAAATAGATGTAGGCAAACTTGGAGAAAAGATTAATCTTTACGCTCCCACAGTAGCAAATGCTAAATTTGCGGGTTGGTATAACGATAAGAATTATACCTCTGTTTACGAAAATGATGCTGTATATTCTACCGAATGTAAGCGTATTTATTTAAGAATTATTACGGGTGAAAACTTTAATGATTTTGTCGTAAGCGGACAAAATATGTCTATTGTAGAGGAAGCAAACGGAATTTATTATAAGTGCTTAGAGGTTACCGGCCCGTCGGAATTTAGCATTGGAACAACCGTTTCGGGTAAAAAATATGCTGTTGAATTTGATTATAATTTATTATCAGCAAGCGAAAACGTGGTTCTTTCGGCAGGCTCAACCTCAAAAACCCTTACTACCGATAAAGTGGGCGGAGGATGGCTGAATGAAACTTTGGTTGTAACGGATGATTCTTCGGAACTTAAATTTAAAATTGCTCCTCAGACCGACGTAAAAATTCTTATAGATAACGTTATATTTTATGAAATAGACGAAGGTATGAGCGTTGTTGAGTTTGATCAAAAAGACGGCTTTGGTGAAGATTGTGTAAAAGTAGGAGTAATTGGCACAAAAGTCCAGAAACCTTCTGTTTCGAAATTTAACGATTATGCATTTTACGGTTGGTATCTTGATAAGACGTTAAAGACACCCTTCGTAGATGAATATTATACCGCAGGGGATAAAACCGTATATGCAAGATGGGCTTCTAATCCGGTTACAAAGACTAATTTTGAAGAAAAGAACCTGAATGACTATCTGACAGATTCTAACAGTAACCGTGTTACTTATCAAGGTGGATATTTGTGCCTAAATAAAGAAGATGAAACTGATGAATCGGATATTTATGCTCCGATTGTTACCAAAAACGGATATGTAAAACTTGAAAGTAACACTACTTACTCGCTTTCTTTCCTTTCGTACTATAATGCATATACTTCAGGCGCTAAAATGACTTTTGGCTTTTTGACTGCTTCAAGTGAATCATTTGAAAATTCTATAAGTATTGGTGGAGACGTACAGGTAAAACATTCTTATGGCAATAGAGCGGGATACACTTATTTTACAACAGGAGATCTTGACGATACAAATAACGTTCTTTATATCAAAGTAAAAAGCGGTACCAAAAAAACCACTTTAAAACTTGATGCATTCGTCATTACCCGTATTGACGAGGGTAGAAATCATACGTTCTTATATGATGAGAAAAACTCTAAACTTTATGAACTTGACGGTAATATAGGAGAGAAATTAGCCTACCCGAATATCGATACCGATAGTTATGTTGTAGAAGGCTGGTATAATTCGGTAGATGTTATAGATCGCTATGAAAAAGGCGTTCATAAAAATGAACCTGTAACTGTCCTGTTTAGCCGTTGGGAACTTAATAAGATAACCTTTGAAAATTATCATTATGAAAATTCTACTTCAAGATATGCTTTTGGCGACGATATGACCCTGACCAGTGACGAGCAATATGATACGTTGCGGTCACTCAGATATAGTTATAACTATGCAGTAAATTATTTTGAAACGCCAAACAATACTGCAGGACTTGGAAGAGTAAATGATAACAGTACCTATAAGATTACATTTAAGTATCTTATTACCGAAGCGCAGAGTGACGTTGATATTAAATTCCTTACCGCCCATATAAATAATCGTTGGGCATTTATTACCAACTATAACGAAGCCACCTATCGTATTTATTCTTCAGAAATTGGTGACGGTTGGCAGGAAGCGACGGTATATCTTACAACAAAATTTGAATCTATCGGTGCTTCGGGATTATATATGACCTTTAATCCCTTAACAGAAGGGCCGACAGTTGTTTATATCGATGCGGTTGAACTTGAATATTTGGGAACAAACGGCGCTGTAGCGGCATTTATAGGCAAAGACGGAGGTGCGGTTTGCTATAAAGCAGGTAAGGTGGGCGAGAGCGTAAGCGCTCCCCAAAACGTTCCTGCGGCTAACTTTGCCGCCTTTAACGGATGGTATAGCGATAAAGAACTTACTGAAAAGTTTAATTCTGTCACTCTTGAGGCAGGAATGAATTATATTTATTCGAGTTGGACAGAAAATACTGAAACTTTTGATGGATATACCTATGCTTCAAACGATAGCAATAATTTTGCACAGAATTCAACTATTAAGAACGGTGAAATCACCGTTACTTCAGAAAAAGACGGTCTTAACGGTTTTAGAGTTGGCAAACTTGATAACGATACTTCATATAAAGTAACCTTTAAATACAAAACCGATGCAGATACTGTATTTAAGTTTGCAACCGCTGATGAAGTGAATTTCTATGAGAATAATACTTCTTATAATGACGAGGGTAACTTCTTTGTTGCTAACAGTGACGGAACGTGGCATACTGCAACAGTTTATATTTCTACCGCGTTTACTTACACTGTTCCAAATGATGAAAAATTAAATAATGCCGAAAATAAAAATGCTGATTACGGTGATATGCTGTATATGTATTTTGATAACGAAGAAGGAAGCAAGGTTGCAGTTTCTGAAATTTCTGTAAAAGAAATTGAGGTGCTGTCTTCTGTTGGTGCTTCTGTGCTTACTAATGAAGCAAGTGAAAAAGCAGGTAGTCAGGCGCTTCGTTTCTATTTTGCATATCCTACCCAAAACGTAATAGGTATCGACGTGGACGGAGAATATTTCAATATCGTTGAACGCGGTATCGTATTTAAAAATGCGAGAAATACCGCAACAGGTGTGATAAACAACAATCTTGTTACCGTTAAGCCAATAGTTTTAGCAAATAAGGACGATAACGGATATACGTCTATCAGTAAAACAAATAAATTTAATGAATATTGGAGTTATGATAATAAAACCGAAAGTGTGGTATTCAGCGGTTACGTTAAAAATTTCAGCCTTAAAGATACCCGATTAATAGGCGCTAAGGGTTATATAAAGGTTAAGGATAACAGCGGTAATATTTATACCTTCTATTCCTCAGATAAAAAGACTACTGTCAAAGAGGGCGTAGATATAAATAATGAAATTACTCAGACCAAGGTTCACACCTTAGCAGGTGTGGAATGGAGTAACTTTACTATTGTTAATCCAAAAATGATGCCTTATATTTACGGCAGACAGATTGAGTTTTTGATTGATTATGCAAAGACTACTCATAATGTTGAACTTGTAAGAGTAAATGAAAAGGCTAAAGAAACTACTTATGAAATAGTTATTGGTGATACTAAACGCGATGCCAGTAAGCTTGTTAGCGTAGAAAACGAGGATCAATACGTAATAGCGGTTAGAGGAACTAAGGTAATCATTAAGGGTGGTAGCGATCTTGCAACCATGCAGGCAGTTGAATCCTTTATTGAATATCTTAAACTTAAAGATTCTCTTGGTTGTGGCGCCGATCTTAAGGACGGATATACTAAGTACTATTCCGTTTCAAAAACAGAGGATGACTATAAACTGACCTTCAATGATGACTTTAACGGTTCTCTCCTTGACACTTCTAAATGGGGCGCGTATGCAAACGAAAATATAAATTCCAATGTTGTATCTCCTACACAACTTGGCGGTAAAATATCTATGAGAGCTCCTTCTGATCCCGGATTTACCACGTATGTGTCGGGCACAGTTGTTGATCGTCCCGCATTCGTAAGAGATGGCAATGCTGTAGTTACGACAGGACGTATTAGCGAAACTGACTTCACTTTTTCAAGAATGTCAAGCTTCTGGCATATGATTTATCAGTATGGTATTATTGAGTTTAAGGTTAAATTGGCGCCTAACCCGGTTCATACAAGTCTTTGGATGAATGGCGCACAAAACGGCGGCGGAGCATTCTTGGATGCCTTCGGCAGAGAAGACAGAGGATGTATGACAGAATACGACCTTGTTGAAAACTATGGACGTGTTAACTACTACGCCTCTGCAGTTCATCATTGGTGGGGCGCTACGTCTGTTAGAGATCCGGCTCACGTAAGTCTTCCTGATCAACCTTACGGAAGCGGTACAAAGAGTCAGACCTATATTCCCGAAGAAGATGAAATCAATATATATGATGATTATCATATTTTTACTTTCCTTTGGGAAAATACGGGTATAACCTTTGCATTTGATGGCGTTAAGTATTACGATTTATTTGTAACCGACGCCCATCTTGAACGTGTTGCAAACTATATAATCATAGGTTGCGGTATGGCAAACCGAGATTATGGTTCAAAATATGATCCCGAAATTCACAATGATTATTATGAAACACTTGTTGACTACATTCGTATTTATCAGGTTGAAAGTATGGGCAGTAGAATGGTATGGGCACATAACGATAATTAATATAAAAAACACGCAATCGAAAGATTGCGTGTTTTTTTATTGCCAATAACTTGTATATATGATATAATATGTAATGTTATATTGAAAATTGATATTATGGAGAACTATTATGGAACTGCAGTATTTCAAAAAAATCTTAAGCGTAATAATTAGTATCTTAATCATATTTGGAGTATGTATTATTCCGGCAGACCTAACTGCTCGGGCTGTTACGTATTTAAGTGATAAGATTTATGATTTTGAAAAGGATTCGGGTACTTTGTATTCGGGAACACTTAATGATTCATTAGGTGTTGAACGTGAAATTTCGCGCGCGCATTTTGCAGTTTCTGATGATTATAATTTGGAGATTTCAAATCAACTTCAGATTACCAATGCCAGTACCAGCGGATATCTTTTTAACGATAATAGTGGTTTTTTTGAACTCCGTCCGTCTTCTACATATTCGGTTTCTATGAGAATTAAGGTGGCTTCTTCGCAGGTTACGTTTAAAAAGGGAAGCGTTAATTATCCTCTTAACAGTCAGAATACTGAATTAAGACTTGCTTACGGTATGCCTAAAACCAACGCTTCAAATAAAATTACAATGGATGCTGATTTGGGTTTGGTTGCAAAAATCGGCACAAATACATCTGCTTTTACTGCCTCGCAAAACGGTAGTGAAAGTACCTATGAAATAGGTAGATGGTATGAATTTGTTTATCAATTTACTACTCCGGAAACCTTTGGTGATAACGGTAACGTTTTGGGTTTTTCTCTAAAGTCGTTTAACGGTATAAATATTTTAATTGATGATATCCGTGTTTCTTACGTTTCAAATATAACTCTTATAGCATCGCCCGGTACCGTTTCTAAAAGCGTAGTTGCCACCAAAATCGGTGATAAAATTAATCTTGAGAACGCTAAATATAAATTTGGCTATGAATTTGAAGGTTGGTTTTATGATGCGGCTTGTACCAAAAAATTTACAGACGAATATTATACCGAAGAAAATGCAAGTCTTACTCTTTATGCAGGATATAGCGAAACGCATTTCGGTTTTGAGGGATTTGTTAACTGCAGTAAATATGGTCTTGGAACCCAGTTTCTTACAATAAAAGAATCCGAAGATGCTTTTTCGGGAAAGAATTATCTTCATTACCATTATACAAGTGAATATTATAATCAAATTTATTCGGGAAGTGTTGAGGAAGGTAACGTTGTATATTATTCATCTCGCCGTCAACAACGTGAAAATAATATACCGTTAAAAATCGTTAAGCCATATACTTCTTACGTGGTTACCTTTAAGTATAACGTAAAAGAAGGCGCTTCTGCTATTAACTTTTTTATGGCAACGGGACACGATAATATTTGGGTGCCCGAAGTTTATAAGTCTTACGAAGAATCAAAAGTGGTTATTACCGATAAAAATGCGGGAGAATGGATGACAGCGCGTTTAGCGTTTACTACAGATGCGCTCGAAACTCAAAACGGTTGCCGTGCAACAGTTGCTTATATAATGCTTCATGCAACAATGAATAAGGATACTGAAGTATTTATTGATGATATTCGTATTGAAGAGGTAAAGGGCAACGCAGACGTTACTTTGAATGCAAACGGCGGTAATTTTAAAAACGGCGAAACTATAAAAAGCGTTACAACGGTTGTTGGTGATTACGTTGATACCATTGAAGCGCCAATCAGAGAAGACTATGATTTTGCGGGTTGGTATTTCGATGAGAATTGCACCAAGCCTGTTGATACAAATAAAGTAGATGGCAGTATATATTTAAACACTATTTATGCGGGTTGGTCGCGCGATATAGATTTCGAGGGCTATTATTACGATCTTGAAAGCGATAACCGAGAAAATTATTTGAGCAAAAACGTTTCTATTGTAAAGGAGAACGTAAAGAAAGGTTCCTTTAGCGCAAAACTTGTGAATTCCGGTTCTAAACGTAACGTTATTGCTTTGAATCCTATTGATAACAATAAAGCGCGTTATCTTATAACCTTCCATTATGATTTAATCAATGCAAACACGGATATAAACGTTACGTTTGCTACGATGAACTATAGCATAAACAATGCAAATGAAGTAAAGATGTACGAACCGATTTATAAAATTTCCACCCAGGAAGTTGAAAGCGGTTACGTGATGGGTGCCGTAATAATTGAAACCGATTTTGTAAACGAAAAATGCAATCGTCTTGCAATGCTTGTGCAGGGAGTTGATAGTGGCGATTATACCATTTATTTTGATACTATTTCGGTATCGATGATCGGCGAAAACAAAGGTTATGTTATTTTAGAGGATGAAAAAACAGGCGAACACGTCGTTTCAGTCGGCGCAATAGGAGATAATGTAATTCCCGAAGAACCTATTTCCATAAATAATAAATTCCTTGGTTGGTACAAGGATAAAAACTGCACTCAGCTTTATGACGGCAGTATTACATATAGTAATGATTTGACACGAATTTATGCCGATTGGGTAATGGGAGAAGGCTTTGAAAATTACACTTCAACTAATCAAAACGTTACAGTAACGCTTGACCCCGAAGATAAATACAACAAATATCTTAGTTTAAAAAATACCGTAGCGTTTAAAATCGGAGAGGCTGAGTCGGGTAAATCTTATGCGGTGGATTTAAGATATAATCTTGTTTCTGCATCTGAGGACGTTAGCGTTAAGGTCGGCTCACATACCATTAAATTATCTGCGTCATTAGTGGGTACAGGTTGGCATTTTATAACCTTTTATATACCAAATGCAACAAGTGCGATTAATTTTATTTCTTCTCTTAATGACGCGTCGCTCCTAATTGATGACGTTATCGTTTATGAGGTTACGGATAAAATGTCCATTGTTACCTTTGACCAGACAGACGGCTACGGCGAAGACAACGTTCGTATCGGTGTAAAGGGAACTTCTTTGATACGTCCTGAAGTGCCTTCACATCCAACCGATGCATTTTTTGGTTGGTTTACCGATTCTGCTCTTAAAATTCCTTTTGTTGCCACAGAATTTCCAAATGATAACGTTACCGTTTACGGAAAATGGGCAAAAAATCCCGTGACTATGGTGGATTTTGAAGATATTGACCTTAATAATCCCCCTTATAATGCTACTAACAGCAATATGGCAAGTATAACCGATTATTCAAAAAGTTCGGGTAAGTATAGCCTTTTGCTTGACAGAACAAGCGAAGAAGAATATATGACATATATGCCTATATTCACAAAGGACGGCTACGTCAGACTTGAAAGCAATACTACCTATGCGGTATCTTACCGTTGTTATTTCCCTGCATATTCTTCGGGTAATACTATTAAATTTGCATTCTTTTCATCAAACGCTACATACGATTCTCCTGAAATAGTGAGCTCAGGCTTGTCTTGTCCTTATGCAACTTCTTGGAGAAGTCAGTACACAAGCTTTACCACGAGGGATTTGGGTGAAGATAATTACCTTTACATTGCCATAACAGGCGGTAATAAAAAGAATAAATTCTATATTGATGATATAAAAATTACCCGTATAGATGAAGGAAGAAATCACGTATTTGCTTATGACCCGTTAGGTAAAAAAATGTATGAAGCCGACGGAAACTATGGTGAAGTTATCAATTATCCCAATCTTACTACAACCTATTACGAGGTTGAAGGTTGGTATGAAGATTCTGCTCTTACAGTTCATCACGCCTCCGGCACTCACAATGAAGAACTCATAACCGAACTTACTTGTCGTTGGGTACCAAAGGCTATCAATTTTGATAATTACCAATATGCAGAAAGCACGAGCAAATATACGGTTGGCGATGATATAAGTTTTTCATACGCTGAGGCGTACGATTCGTTGCGTTCACTAAAATATTGTTACGCCTACACTCAAAATTATTTTGAAACCTCTAACAATACCGCAGGTCTTGGCAGGGTAGATGATGACAGTACTTATAAGATTTCATTTAAGTATAAACTTGAAGAAGCGCAAAGTGACGTTGATATAAAATTCCTAACCGCTCATCTTACTAATCGTTGGTCGTTTATTACAGATTACGATGAGGCGACCTATCGAATTTATTCGGGCGAAATTGGTAATGGTTGGAAAACTGCTACAGTTTATCTTACAACCGATTTTGCGTCAATTGGTACTTCGGGACTGTTTATGACCTTTAATCCTGTTGTTGAGGGCGAAACTGTTCTTTACGTTGATGCTTTGGAAATTGAATTTGTTAAGCGCGACGTGGCGGTTGCCGCTTACTTGGATAAAGATAACAGAACTGTTAAATACGTTGAATATAGCGTTGGTAAAACTATTTCGTCTCCCGATTATATTCCTGCTTCTCAATTTGCTTCATTTAACGGCTGGTTTACCGACAAGGAAAGAGAAAATAAACTTGAAACTTTGACGCTTTCTTCGGGAATAAATTATATCTATTCGGGCTGGATTGAAAATAGCGAAAAGTTTGATAACTATGCTTACGCTTCAAACAGAAACGAAAACTATTCTCAGAATAACGTGGTGAAAGACGGTGTTCTTACCTATAATTCTGCAAATGCCAACAACACTGTGTCAGACGGCTTTAGAATTGGAAAATTAAACGATAATATTACCTATAAGATTTCTTTCGATTATAAAACGTCTTCGGTTTTTAACGTCAAGTTTGCTTCTGCAGATGAAATGAATATAGGCGTAAATACAACCGCTTATAATGACGAGGGTAATTTTGTCGAAACTGTTGCTGACGGACAGTGGCATAGCGCAACTGCTTATATAACTACCGCGTTTACTTATACGGTACCAAAAGATAATAACGTAAACAACGTGGAAAATAAAAAGGCAGAATACGGAGATATGCTGTATATGTATTTTGAACATGAAAACAACGTTCAAATTAGTATAGATAATATTTCCGTAAGTGAAATAGAGATACTTGCAAGTCTCGGCTCTTCCGTACTCACTAATGAAGCAAGTGAGATGGCGGGCAGTCAGGCGCTTCGTTTCTACTTTAGTTATCCTACCCAGGATTTAATTACTCTCAAAATCGATGGTAAAGACTTTATGCTTTTCGAACGCGGTGTTATATTCAAAAATGCAAGAAATACAGCGACGGGTGAAATTGTTGATGATAAGGTTATAGTAAAACCGATTATTCTTGAAAATGCGAATAAAGATGGCTATACCTGTGTAAGTAAAACAAGTTTATTTAACGAATATTGGAGATATGATAATAAAACCGAAAGCGTTGTGTTCAGCGCTTACGTTAAAAATTTTGATATAACCGATTCGCGACTTATAGGAGCAAGAGGTTATATTAAGGTTAAAGATTCAGACGGCAAGGTTTATACTTTCTATTCGTCTGATAAAAAAACGTCGGTAAAAGAAGGCGTAAATATTAATAACGAAATTACCGATAAATCCGAACATACCGTATCAGAGACCGCTCTTGGCGAATATACCATAGTTCATCCCAAATTAATGCCTTATATTTACGGCAGACAGATTGAATTTTTAATGGACTATGCAAAGAGTATACACAAAATCGATTTTATCAGAGTGACCGAAAAGGCCAAGGAAACCGACTATGAAATAGTTATCGGTGATACCAAACGAGAGGGAAGTAGTCTTGTAACGGTAGATGGAGAAGATAAATACGTAATAGCGGTAAGAGGTACAAAACTTATAATAAAGGGCGGAAGCGATCTTGCAACAATGCAGGGCGTTAAGGACTTTATTGATTATCTTAAGATGAAGGACTCCCTTGGTTGCGGTGCTGACCTTAAAGACGGCTACACTAAGTATGGCAAGGTTTCAAAAACCGAGGATGATTATAAACTTGTTCTTGATGAAAACTTTGACGGAACTCAACTTAATCCTGTACTTTGGGGAGCATATAACAATCAGACGAAAAATCAGTACGCCCAGAAAAACGGAACCGTTTACGGCGGCACCTATT
Source organism: Oscillospiraceae bacterium (assembly GCA_015065605.1). Classification (GTDB taxonomy): domain Bacteria; phylum Bacillota; class Clostridia; order Oscillospirales; family Acutalibacteraceae; genus SIG607. The sequence goes on from SVPZ01000001.1 coordinate 53,263, forward strand.
ATACCTACTGTCCAACCGATGGCGGATATACAACTGCTTCGGGTATGGTGGTTGATAATGCATTGTTCGTAAGGGACGGAAATTGTGTTCTTACAACCGCCCGTATTAACGATACAGATTTTGTTGGCAGCGAACTTTCTACCTTCTGGCATATGATTTATCAGTACGGTTATTGCGAAATCAACTGTAAATTGAGCGCACCTCCTTCACATTCGGGTTGGTGGATGAACGGCGCTGCTACGGGTTCTTCAAGTTTTGTAAATCTTTTCGGCAGAGAATCAAGAGGCTGTATGACAGAATACGACCTTATCGAAAACTTCGGTATACATAATTATTATGCGGCTAATATTCACTATTGGTGGGGTTCAACCGGAAATAACGACAAGGGACATTCGAGCCTTGACGGTGTTTCGGATGCAGTTGCTAAAAATCAGTACTACGTTCCCGATGCTGATGAGGTTGATATGTATTCAAATTATCATATATTAACTTTCCTATGGGAAAATGATAAAATTGTATTTGCGCTTGACGGTATTAAGTTCTATGAATTTAATAATAACAGCACCTATTACGACCGTATGCCTAACTATATTAACTTGGGTCAAGGTATGGGAGGCAAAAATTACGGTAAGGGTTATGATAAAAACGTGCATAGCGATTATTACGAAACATTGCTTGATTACGTAAGAATTTATCAAATGGAAAGTATGGGTAGCCGTATGGTCTGGGCAAACTATTAATAATTAACAACTTTGTTTATCCCATAAAAAAATGCAGTTCATAGAACTGCATTTTTTGATTTTTATGGAAAATCTTAATCATTCATTTCTTTTGATTTTCTTTTGTTTTCATACATGGCGTTATCTGCGCGTTTAAATACGTCGTTAAAACAGGAATCCTTGTTTGGATAGGAGTGCGTATATTTTATTTAGTTACCGTTAAAATCAAAGGCTGATTTGCCTCAATTTCAATGTTATTTTCGCTAATTTTTCCTTTGCCGTGGTATATCGAAAGGTTTTTATATCCTTTATTTAACGAGATTTCAGCGGACTGCTTTTCAGGACTGCAGTTCACTAAAACCAGAAGACGTGTGTTTTCATCTAAAATATGTTCTGTCATACTGATTTTAAGAGAATTGATTTTTGCGCATTTTTCGGTAGGAACGTATTTTGCAAATTCCTTATAAACTCGGTTGTAATTAGGTGCGTTATCTTTATGGTATGCGCCGGGCTTATCGAATAACCAATTCTCGATTTGAGCGGGTAACCAGAAAACTTTACCTTTGCCGTAGGAAGCAGAAACGTAAATGGGGTCACCGTTTTCGTCCTTTGCAAGTATGTCGCCGCCGTCCGGAATAAGCTTATATTCAGCGGCAGCTCCCACGGTAAATTTATCGCCATCGCCGAAATCAACCGTCTTAGTGCCGTTGATACGTGAACGGGTGTGAATTTTAACGCCGAAATCTTTTCCTAAATTACGTATAAGTCCGTTGCCTGTAGAAATGTAAAGTACGGCACCCTTTGATACTCTGTCCATAATTTTTGCAAGAGCGTCTGCTCGGATTGATTCTGCATCGGCAAGGGAAGGGATGATATAAAGGTTGCTTTCGGGGAATTCTTCGTTTGCAAAGCAGTATTCAATATCAAGTCCTGCCTGACGGGAAAGCAAGAAGGAATTATATGCAACCTTCCAACTTGACTGTCCTTTAGCGATTATGCATACACCGTCAACAATTCTTTTGGGAAGATTTTTTCCGAATTTATCCAAGAATTTTTTGAAATCCTTGAATTCGGTAAGTCTTGCCTTGTCGGTACGGTCAGCCTTTAATACACCGTAGTTACTTGCGCGATTATTGGTATAGAACGGATAATATGTAAGATGTCCTTGGTCGAAAGCTATCCACCAGAAATAACCTCTGCAGTCATAAGCCCAGGCGTTATATAAGCAACAACGGATATAATCCATTGTTGATTCTTCGTCTGCGTAAAGCTCACCGAAAGTACCGGTTTCTTCAATGATGCAAGGCTTACCGCCGATACCTCTGTAAAGAAGGGTTTGTGCGGCGGGGTGAAGCAGAGGACGGAAAGTGTTAATCGGGTCTATATCACTGCTATAGGTCGGAGAACCGTATGGATGAGTAGTTAAAATATCGGTGTTTTCCGCTTGGTCTTCAATTGTCCAAACTCCTTCACCGGGAGTTACGAGAGAGTGCATACCCGAAATAACGGGGCGGTTGTCAAGGGACTTAATAGCGTTGCTTACTGCAGCGGTCCAAAGCCAAGCGTCGTCGGCTTTAGATGCGATGCCAAGACAGTTACATTCGTTTCCAAGACACCAAGCTACAATTGCTTTGCTATCCTTAAAACGCTTTACAAAAGCACGTATAAAGCGGACTTCTTGCTTAATTGCAGAAGAATCGGTGATAAGGTCGCCCTTAATTGCTTCGGGCACGAAAAATCTTCCGCTCATCCAACCTGTAAGTATGGAAGGGATTACGCTCACGCCGTTTTCTTCAGCAATTTCCAAGAACTTAGCAAATCGCGAAAACGCTTCTTCGTTAATTCCGCTCCATTCGTTGTTATCGGGAAGTAAGGTGGTGCCGTCGTTGTCGGAATAACCTCTGTTACCGCCTCTCCAACCTTTAATTTCTGTTATAGGCTGAAAATAACTCCAATCGGGGAAAACACGAAGTAGAGTTATACCTGCATTTTTGAGAGCCTCGATATCCTTGCGCACACTTTCTTCATTCCAATTGCGCCACATACGAATACCTTCTTCGCTTGCCCAAAAATTTACACCGACGTTAAATTTGCCTTCTTCGTAAAACATAGTTTATCCTCCTGACAGTTTATTCAATAGGTCTGATTCCTAAAGCCATAACAATATAGAACACCGCTACTGTTACCAATGAATATATAATCATAGGTATAACGTTTGTTTTTATGAGTTTTCCTTCTCTGCCGGAAATACCTATTGTAGCGCTTGCGGCAACGGCGTTATTGATGCAAACCATATTACCGACTGCGGCGCCGACACATTGCATAGAAATAACGAAAACCGTAGGAATACCCAGTGTTGTAGCTGCATTGTACTGTAGATTTGAAAACAGTGTCATGGAAACTGTTGCCGAACCCGATACAAAAGCGCCGAGAACACCGATAAACGGTGCAATTAAAATATACAACTTATCGCCGACTTTTGCAAGTGCATTTGCCATAGTATCAAGCATACTTGTATCAGCAGCATTTTTGAATTTTAAAATTTCAACTAAGGCTAAGCCGAACAACAGAGCTACTGCGGCGCCCGAAACCTGTTTTATGGTAGCAACCCATGATTCTTTTATTTGCTTAAAGTCCATTTTATGAATAAGATTTGTGATGAGTGCGACCAGTATAAAGAAAGTTCCGGGGAGATATGCCCATTTAAACGACCAGTCCAATTTATCAAATCCTAAAATATCGTTAACTTTAACTACGAAAGGTCCGCTTGTAAGAAAACTTTTAATAGGAAGCTGAGGAATTCGGGTTATTACAAGAATAACTGCAACTAAAATATAAGGGATCCATGCCTTTATCAGCGACATACGAGAGGCTTTTATAGGGGCGATTTTTGTGGTTGCAAGCCAACTGCTGTCCCATTCGGCAGGATTACCGAAATCCCATACCTTTTTAGGAGTGAGAAAGTTGTTTTTAGCGGCAACAACAGTTACTGCTATTGAAATAAGAGAAGCAAGCAGAGAAGCAAATTCGTAACCTATAAACAGAGAAATCAGCAACAAGGGAATAGCAAAACTAAGTCCTGTAAATAAAGCGAACGGCGCTGCTTCAAGAGCGGGTTTAAATGATTTTTCTTTACTATAGAACTTTGTGGTCATAAGTAAAACAATTAGCGGAAGAAAAATTGCCATAACTGCGTGGGGAAGGGCAGTCCAAAAAGAAAAATCGGCAGTAAATGCGGCGTCACCGGTTTTTCCGAGTAACGTTAAACCTTGTGTTACGGGAGTGCCTACTGCACCAAAGGAAACGGCGGTTGAATCGAAAATTAAAGCAATCATAGCGGCTGCCATGGGAGGAAATCCTAGGCTTACCATAAGAGGACCGGCAAGAGCGGCAGGTGTACCAAATCCTGCGGCTGCTTCTATAAAAGAACAGAACGAAAAACCGATTATACATGCCTGAACGCGTTTATCAGGGCTTATGTTCAAAAAACCGTGGTTAATAGCGGCGGTAGCTCCCGATGCTTTAAGGGTATTCATAAGTAAAATTGCGCCCAAAATAATAACAAGCACGTCTAATGAACTTATCATGCCAAAAAGAGAACTGCCAAGTAATGCCATAACGTCAATATCCCAAAAGAAAAATGCGAACAGTGCAGCCATTATCCATGATATAAGCAGACTATATTTAGCGGGCCAGTTAAATGCCATCATTAGAATAAGAGTAGTCAGAATGGGCAAGAAAGCCAAAATTGCCATAAAAATAACTCCTTAGTGAAAAAAATACAATAAAAGTGAAAAATATTTTCACTTTTTAAAAATTGTAGCAACGATTAAAGCCATAATTTATAATATTATAACCTTATATAAATGTCAATATCAAAAAATTTGTATAAATGGTGAGAAAAATTAGTGTTTTTGATGAAAATAATTTTTAAATTGTGGGAAACTGACGGTGAACACAGCATTATTCAACATTCTTTTGTATGGTATGACACAAAAGATTTGTAAAAATGCAAAAAGGACTTGACAGTTGGGATATCTTTATAGTATAATGTTGCCTGTAAATATATTACCCCTGCTATCAGGCGGAGGGAGGGAATTATATGAGTCAGGTTCGTATCAAAGAAAATGAATCACTTGATAATGCTTTAAGACGTTTTAAGCGCCAGACCGCAAAAGACGGCGTTATACAGGAAGTACGTAAGAGAGAACATTATGAAAAGCCTTCTGTAAAACGTAAGAAAAAGTCGGAAGCTGCACGTAAGCGTAAGTTCCGCTAATAAGTGATACTTAAAAATGAAAGCAGCCCGTTACGGCTGCTTTTGATTTTTTTGAGGTGAAAGAATGTTTAAACCTACAATGAAACTTCATCGTGTTACCGATATTTCGGTAGAACTTTGTGAAAATAAAAATATTAAGGCTATAGTTCTTGACGTCGATAATACGTTATCTACCCATCACGGTATGACCTTGGTTGAAGGTCTTCCTGAATGGATAAAATTAATGCAGGAAAACGGTATAAAACTTATAGTTCTTTCTAATTCCAAGGAACGAAGAGTTAAGCCTTTTGCCGAAAAGATAGGTCTTGAATACGTTTCACTTGGTTGTAAACCGTTGCCTTTTTCTTATTTTACGGTAAAAAAGAGATTGGCGATTAAAAGAAAAGAAATAGTTGCGGTTGGCGATCAGATTTTTACCGACGTGCTTGGAGCAAAACTTTTTGGTATAAAAATTATCCTTACCGATTTGATACTTGCTGAAGATAAACCAAGTTTTATTCTCAGAAGAAAACTTGAAAGATTTTTACTTAAAAAAATGAAGGTGGAAAACGGATATGGCTGCTAAATTCGGCCCTGCGGGTACCTGTGATTTATTTAAAGAAAAGGGATATAAACATTCTCTGCAAATTCCTGAATTTTTGACTGAAATGGGTCTTGACCATTTTGAGTATCAATGTGGCAGAGGCGTTAATATAGGTAAAGAAAAAGCGTTGGAATTGGGCGAAAAATTTAAAGAAGCAGGGAAAACTGTGTCTTTACACGCTCCTTATTATATTTCTATGTCATCCGTAGAAGAGGAAAAACGCAGAAATTCGGTGAATTATATTTTAAGCAGTGCTGAAGCCGTTGATTTCCTTGGTGGCAACAGAATAGTTGTTCACACCGGTTCTTGTTCTAAAATAAGCAGGGAAGAAGCGCTTGCCTTGGCTATCGAAACGCTTCATTGGTCTTTGGATGCTTTAAAGGAAGCAGGTCTTTCTAACGTTCATATCTGCCCTGAAACTATGGGAAAGATAAATCAACTTGGAACTCTTGACGAGGTTATAGCTCTATGTAAGGTTGATGAAAGTGTAATTCCTTGTATAGATTTCGGGCATCTTAACGCAAGAACTCAGGGAGAAGTGAATTCAAAAGAAGCTTTTGAAGGCATTTTGAATAGAATAGAAAATGAACTTGGAGAATATAGACTTAAAAATTTCCATTCTCATTTTTCGAAAATTGAATATACTACCGGCGGAGAAAAACGCCATCTGACCTTTGAAGACAACCTTTACGGTCCCGAGTTCGAACCTTTAATGGAACTTGTTTATAAAAAAGGACTGTCGCCTATATTTGTTTGCGAATCGGCAGGAACTCAGGCTCTGGATGCTTTAAGTATGAAAAAACATTACGAAACCTTGGGGTAAATGATGATTAATCTTGATAAATATATTTCTTCCCGTACTGCAGTGCTTATTTGCACCGACGTTAACCGTTTTTATTTAACAGGTGTTAAATCTTCTGCAGGATATTTCTTAAAAACAAACGTAGGGGATTTTCTCTTTGTGGACGGAAGATATTTTGAAATGGCAAATAAAACCGCGAAAAACGGTATAAAAGTTGTGCTTCTTTCACGTCTTTCAAAACAACTCAACGAAATAATCGAGCGTTTTAAAATAGAAACCCTTTTTACCGAAACCGATATTACCGTTTCCTTTCTTAATTCTCTTTGTAGTATTATTAATTGTAAGATTACGCCACAGGAAAGTCTAAATGAAGAATTGCTTGTTGCCCGTAGTGTAAAAACTGAGGATGAAATTCAAAACGTAATATTTGCTCAACGTATAGCAGAAAACGCATTTAACGAACTTCTTAATTATATAAAGGTAGGCGTTACTGAAAAAGATATTGCTCTGTTTCTTGATTATGAAATGAGAAAGCGGGGAAGCGAAGGAGTTGCGTTTGAAACAATTGCAGTTTCCGGCAAAAATTCCTCTATGCCACACGGAGTTCCTACGGATAAACCTTTAAAAGAGGGGGATTTTTTGACCCTTGATTTCGGCGCCGTATATAAAGGATATCATAGTGATATGACGAGAACTCTTGCTATAGGCTATGCAAGTGAAAAAATGCAAGAGGTTTATAATTTAGTGCTTTCTGCACAAGAAAGAGCTATTGAAAAGATTTCCGCAGGTGTTGCTTGTAAAAACGTTGATGCCGCCGCGCGAGATTTTATAACCAAGGCGGGATTCGGCGGCAACTTTAATCACAGCACGGGGCACGGCGTTGGTCTATGTATTCACGAATACCCAAATCTATCTAACAGAAACGATGCGAAGCTTACTGCAGGGCAGATTGTTACGGTAGAACCGGGTGTTTATATCGAAGGAGAATTTGGCGTCAGAATAGAAGATATGATAGTTGTTAAGGAAAATGCAAGAGAAAACTTGACAAATTGTCCCAAAACGCTTATAATTCTATAGTAAATATTTTATTTCTATTTTTGGAGGAAAAATTATGTTAAGTGCAGGAGATTTCAGAAACGGTCTTACTTTCGAAGAAGACGGTAACGTACTTCAGGTTGTTGAGTTTCAGCATGTAAAACCCGGTAAAGGTGCAGCGTTCGTAAGAACTAAGACCAGAAACGTTATTACCGGTGCTATTATTGAAAAGAGCTACAACCCAAGCGCTAAGTTCCCCGTAGCTTACGTTGAGCGTAAGGATATGGAATATTCTTATAACGACGGTGACCTTTACTACTTTATGGATCCTGAAACCTTTGAACTTGTTCCTGTAAACAAGTCCGAACTTGGCGAAGGCTTTAAATTCGTTAAAGAAACAATGATTTGTAAAATTCTTTCTTATAAGGGAAAGGTATTCGGTATGGAACCTCCTACATTCGTAGAACTTCAGGTTACCGAAACCGAACCCGGTTTCAAGGGCGATACTGCTACCAACGCAACCAAACCCGCTACTCTTGAAACAGGCGCAGAAATCAGAGTTCCTCTCTTTATAAATGAAGGAGATATGATCCGTATTGACACCCGTACCGGTGAATATATGGAAAGAGCATAATTAAGGAGATATAAAGTGATGACTATTACTGAAAAAGCTGCTTATATAAAAGGTCTTGCTGAAGGTCTTGATCTTGATGCTTCTACTAAAGAGGGTAAAATCCTTAACGCTATTATAGATTTGCTTTCTGATATCGCCGTTGATATCGAAGATACAGAGGATGCTTGTGCAGAACTCGCTGAGCAGATTACCGCAGTTGATGAAGATCTCTCTGAACTTGAAGAATTCGTTTACGAGGAATATGAAGACGAAGATGATTGTGACTACGACTGTGAAGACTGTTCTTGTTGCGATTACGATGACGATGAAGATGACGAACTTTATGAAGTTGAGTGTCCCAACTGTCACGACGTGATTTACGTTGATGATAAGATGCTTGAGGAAAAGGGAATTACCTGTCCTAATTGCGGAACTAATCTTGAGTTTGATCTTGAAGAAGATAACGACGAAGAATAATTTTTAATGAAAGCATCCGTTTGGATGCTTTTGTTTTAGTGATGGAAAAGGTGACTTTATGGCGGTGACGGAATTTAAAATTGAATATAGCGAGGTTTTAGCAGCCTGTGAAAACGCTGTTCCCGTAATAATAGTTGCGGCAGGCTCGTCTTCAAGAATGGGCGGTATAAACAAAATGTTTGTATCAATTTCCGGAATTCCGGTTATCGCAAGAACTTTGCTTTGTTTTGAAAGAAGCAGATTTGTAAGCGAAATAGTTGTTGTAACTAAAAAGGAAAGTGTTGCGGACGTTTTGCGACTAAAGGACGAGTATATGATTTCTAAACTTACCGTTGTGACCGAGGGAGGAAACGACAGGCTGAGTTCGGTGCTTAACGGACTTAACGCGCTTAGTGACGATACGAACGGCGTAATGATACACGATGGCGCAAGACCGCTTGTCAGCGATGCTCTTATTGAAAAAATGGCTAAAGCGTCCAATAAATACGATTGCGCCGTGTGCGGTATTCCTCTAAAAGATACGATAAAACAAAAAGGGGAGTTTACTAAAACTCTTGACAGAAGCAGTTTAGTTGCAGTCCAAACCCCTCAATCCGTCAATTTTTCTAAATATAAGGCATTGTTGTCTAAAATAGAAGATAAATCGCTTTATACCGATGATGCGTCGGTTATGGAAAGCGCAGGATATAATACCGAAATTATTGACGGTGAAGAAAGCAATATAAAAATCACTACTCCTTTTGATATAAAACTTGCGGAAATTCTTTTGAAGGAGGAATTTTGATGCGTATAGGACACGGTTATGACGTTCATCGTTTCGTTGAAGGAAGACCGCTCTTTTTAGGCGGTGTTCAGATTCCTTTTGAAATGGGGCTTCTCGGTCATTCTGATGCTGACGTACTGCTTCACGCAATTTGCGATGCGCTTCTGGGTGCTGCGGCATTAGGTGATATTGGTAAGCATTTTCCCGATACCGATAATAAATATAAAGGTATAGACAGCAAATTACTGCTTAAAAACGTTAGCGAGAAAATTAACCTTCTGGGCTTTAAGGTGGTTAATATCGATGCTACCGTTATTGCGCAAAAACCGAAAATTTCTCCTTTCATTGATGAAATGAGAAAAACTGTGGCTGAAATTTTAAAAACCGATATAAACAACGTTAATATAAAGGGTACTACCGAAGAGGGACTTGGTTTTACGGGTGAACTTAAAGGCATTTCCTGTCACTGTGTTTGCCTTATTGAATAAAGTTGTGTTTTTACTCATAAAATAGTATGGGTGATTATATGAAGCTGTACGTTTCGTTTTCTCGAGGATATGCATTCGGACTGTGCTTGTTTGCCCTTGTTTCTTTTGCGGTGCTGGCGGTTGCAGGTAACGGAAAAACTTATAAGGTTTTTGAAAACGAACTTTCAAGAGAATATTATATAAAAAGTAAAGGCTACAGCGTAACAGAACCGTTTACGGTGAAAAATATTGTGGTTGACGGGGAAGGCTTAACAGAATATACATATATAGCGAAGGATAAAACCATAATCCGTCTTTGCTTTGACGGGGTAAAATTGGTTGGGGAAAAGTATGACCGATACAAGACTGGATAAATTTGTTTCAAATCAGACCTTGCTCAGCAGAAATGATGCACGAAAGGCTATTTTTACCGGCAGGGTAAAGGTTAACGGAGAAACCGTTACAAAAATTGATTTTAAAATTGATACGAAAAACGATAGCATAACCCTTGACGGCGAAGACGTTGTTTTTGAGAAATACGTATATCTTATAATGAATAAACCAAAAGGAATTTTATCTGCGACTACCGATAAAAATGCAAAAACAGTTGTTGATTTACTTCCCGATATTTATAAAAAAAGAAATATTTTTCCTGCAGGCAGACTTGATAAGGATTCTACCGGTATGCTGCTTTTAACGGACGACGGAGAATTTGCACATAAAATAACCGGTCCGAAGCATCATATAGAAAAGGCGTATATCGTAGAACTTGACGGCGAAATTACCGATGATGTGATAAAAGGCTTTAAAGACGGAGTAACGCTGTATGACGGAGAAGAATGTGTGTCTGCCGTTTGCGAAAAAATCGGCAATACTACCGCAAGAGTAATTCTTACCGAGGGAAAATACCATCAAATAAAGCGGATGTTCGGTGTTTATGACCTTGGAGTTAATGAACTCCATAGGGAGCGCATTGGAGCGCTTACTTTACCAAACGAACTAAAAGAAGGGCAATTTTGTAAAATCGATCCCCAAATATTAACAAAAAATTAGTATTCCTTCGTTTTATTATGCAAATTAACTAAAATAATTGGCCCAAGATTTTCTATTTTAACTATAGTAATTTTGAGCTGACTTTGATATAATATTTTAGTAATTAATGTCATTCACTATTAGGAGGTCTAAAAAATGGCAAGTTTATCACTTCGCAACGTTTATAAAAAGTACCCCGGTGGTGTAGTAGCAGTTTCTGACTTCAACCTTGAAATTAAGGACAAGGAATTTATCATTCTCGTTGGTCCTTCCGGTTGCGGTAAATCTACAACACTCCGTATGGTAGCAGGTCTTGAAGAAATTTCTGACGGTGAAGTTTACATTGGCGACCGTCTTGTTAACGACGTTGCTCCTAAGGATAGAGATATAGCAATGGTTTTCCAGAACTATGCTCTTTATCCTCATATGTCTGTTTTTGATAATATGGCATTCGGACTTAAGCTCCGTAAAACATCTAAAGACGAAATTCGTCGTCGTGTTGAAGAGGCTGCTCGTATCCTCGACATTGAACACCTTCTTGAAAGAAAGCCTAAGGCTCTTTCCGGTGGTCAGCGTCAGCGTGTTGCCTTGGGTCGTGCAATCGTTCGTGAACCTAAGGTATTCCTTCTTGACGAACCTCTTTCCAACCTTGACGCTAAACTTCGTGCACAGATGAGAACCGAGATTTCTAAGCTTCACCAGAGACTTGGTACAACCTTCATCTACGTTACCCACGACCAGACCGAAGCTATGACCATGGGTACCAGAATCGTTGTTATGAAGAGCGGTCTTATCCAGCAGGTTGATACTCCTCAGAATCTTTATCTCTATCCTTGCAACCTCTTCGTTGCAGGCTTTATCGGTTCTCCTCAGATGAACTTTATCGAGGCTAAACTCCTTAAAGAAGCTGACGGTTACTACGTTGAGTTCGGTTCTGAAGATACCAAGACCCGTGCAGGCGTTAAGTTCAAGATTAAGTTGCCCGAGTCCAAGAACAAGGATAACTGCCTTGAAGCTTATGCAGGTAAGGAAGTTATTATGGGTATCCGTCCTGAAAACGTACACAACGAAGAAGATCTTCTTGAAACCTATGCAGCAGGTATTGTTGAAGCTAAGGTTGAAGTTACCGAACTTATGGGTGCTGAAACTTATCTTTATATGGATTGCGAAACTAATGCTATTAATGCACGTGTTGCTCCTACCAATACTGCTCGTCCCGGTGATACTATCAAAATCGCTCTCGAACCCGAAAAGATTCACCTCTTTGATAAGGATACCGAGAAGACTATCACCAACTAATAAACCTATTAAAATGCGGCTTTTTAGCCGCATTTTTTTATTTGTAATAAATTTGTAACTTTTTTAGAAATTATACTTGAATTTTTGTATATTTTTTAGTACAATGTATATGTGAATGTATATTTATTTGTAAGGGGATGCACAATATGTCAAATCGTTTGTTTCAGGGAGTAATTCATCAGATGAAGGATTCTATCGATAAAACCTTCGGTGTTATTGATGAAAACCGCACTATCATCGCATGTAGCGAACTTGGTAGAATAGGTGAGGCAATAAATATACCTGCCGATCTTTCTTTTTCTGAAACCTCTGTGCAGTCTATGGGTTATACTTTTAAGGCTGTAAATCCTTCACAAAACAGTGATTACGTTGTTTTTGTTGAGGGTGATGACCTTATTGCCGAAAAGTACTGCTCTGTTATTGCCGTTGCATTTATGAATATTAAATTCTATTATGACGAGAAATATGACAGAGGTAATTTTATTAAAAATATAATCCTTGATAATATTCTTCCCGGTGATATATATCTTAAAGCAAGAGAACTTTATTTTAACTCGGACGTTATGCGTACTGTAATTCTTATTCGTGTAAACGAGCCCGGTGATATTTCGGTTTACGATATTATTCAAAATCTGTTCCCCGATAAATCAAAAGATTTTGTTATCAACATTAACGAAACCGATATTGCTCTTGTTAAAGAAACAAAACCCGGTATTGATTCTAAAGATATTGAGCAGTTGGCATCTACCATTGCCGATACACTTACAGGTGAATTTTATGCTCACGCTACTATCGGTGTAGGAACTACCGTTGATAATCTTAAGGATTTAGCCAAGTCCTTCAAGGATGCTCAGGTTGCTCTTGAGGTTGGTAAAGTATTTGACACCGATAAGACTATCGTATGTTATAACAGCCTCGGTATTGCGCGTCTTATTTATCAGCTTCCTACAACCCTTTGCGAGTCTTTCTTAAAGGAAGTATTTAAGCGTGGCTCTATCGAAAGTTTGGATCAGGAAACCTTATTTACAATTCATAAATTCTTTGAGAATAATCTAAACGTTTCCGAAACCTCCCGTAAACTTTTTGTTCATCGTAATACACTTGTTTACCGTCTTGAGAAAATCAAGAAGATCACCGGTCTTGATTTAAGAGAATTTGACCATGCTATTATCTTCAAGATTGCTCTTATGGTAAATAAATATCTCAAATCCAACCCAATTAAATATTAATTATTTGAAAGAGTGAATTTAAATGCAAGAAACACAGGAAAATATAGCAGTTTCTGCTAAACCTGTTATTGAGTTTAAGGGTGTTTCTAAGGTTTATAATAGTGGCACCCATGCTTTAAACGACGTAAATATTACCATAAATGAAGGCGAATTTGTTTTCATAGTAGGTGCTTCAGGCGCAGGTAAAAGTACTTTTATGAAGCTTATAATGCGTGAAGAAAAGCCTAATACCGGCAATATCGTTGTAAATGGATATAATCTGCCGAAAATGAAGCATAAAAAGGTTCCTTTTTTCAGAAGAACAATGGGTATTGTTTTTCAGGACTTTCGACTTATTCCGAATATGACGGTTTATGATAACGTGGCATTTGCAATGCACGTAATCGGCGCTGAAAGCAAAAATATACGTCTTCAGGTTACTAAAGCGCTTTCGTTAGTTGGCCTTGGTGAAAAAGCTCGTTCTATGCCAAATCAACTTTCGGGTGGCGAGCAACAGCGCGTAGGCCTTGCGCGAGCTCTTGTAAATAATCCGAGCCTTATTATTGCGGACGAGCCTACGGGTAACGTTGACCCCGCTATGTCTTATGAAATAGTTTCTCTCTTGACCGAAATTAATAAGAGAGGTACAACCGTACTTATGGTAACCCATGACCACGATCTCGTTCGTGATTTCAAACATAGAGTTATAATGCTTGATAAGGGTAGTATAGTAGCGGATAACGCAGGAGGTAAGATAAATGAAAATGAGTAGTGTCAGATATCTTACCAAAGAAGGTCTGAAAAGTGTATGGACAAACCGCCTTATGTCGCTTTCGTCTATAGGCGTACTTGTGGCATGTATGGTGCTTATAGGTCTTGCCATTCTTTTATCGCTTAACGTAAATAAAATGATTGGCGACCTTGAAAATCAAAACGTGGTGCTTGTTTTCTTTGATGATTATAATGCCGCGCTTTATTCCGAGGACAGAAAGGCGCCAAGCGGAGCCGAGGTTGACGAAAACGGAATAAGCGATGATATGTACGTCGTGCATAATAAGGAAGAAGCGCAAAACGTATGTAAAGCCATTGAAGAAATTGATAACATTTCAAGCGTTGAATTTGTTTCTAAAGAACAAGCGCTAGAAATGACCAAAAACGTTCTTCCCGAAAAGGATATCGACTATTTCTCTATATTAGAGGAAGACGGAGAAAACCCAATGTCTGACGGCGCAAAGGTTACAATGACGGATCTTGAGAAATTTGATGAAACAATTAAGGCTATTACCGCGGTTAAGGGTGTTGATTCAATACAGTCCCAAAACGGTCTTGCCGAAAAGATTACTGCTATCAAAAACGGTCTGTTTATTGCGGGTATTGCAATAATTTCAATTCTTTTGATTATTGCTCTTGTTATCGTTTCAAACACCATTCGTGTTACAATGTATAACAGAAAACTTGAAATCAGCATTATGAAGGCTGTAGGCGCTACAGACAGTTTCGTAAGAATTCCTTTTGTAGTTGAGGGTGTGACCATAGGTCTTATTTCTGCAATACTCTCTCTTGGAATTTTGTATAGTTGCTACAGAGTAGCTATTGAGGCAATTCTTTCGGCTGTCGGAAAGGTTAAACTTATTCCTTTCTCATCACAGGCACTTATGCTTTTGGGAGTATTTGCGGCAATTGGTTTCGTGGCAGGTACTTTCGGAAGTATTATAATGATAGGCAAATACTTAAAACGTGAAGGCAGTGAATTTGCCGCTATATAAAATATTTAAGGTGAATATATGACTAAAAGAATTATTGGAAAAATAATTGCAACTCTTTGCTGTTTTACTTTAATCTTTTCTGTGGTAGCCGCTTCTACTCCCGTAGAGGCTGCAAAGACGTTACAGGATTACAAGAACGAACAGGCAGCAGCTAAAAAAGAACTTAACAGATTAAAGGCTGAAAAAGCCGATAAGCAGAAAATAAAAGACGCATTCGATAAACAAATTGCGGCTACTCAGGCGCTTATTGACGAGTGTATGAATAAGCTTAACGGATATAATGCCGAAATTCAAAAAAAGCAAGATGAAATTGATAGACTGGCCGAGGATATGTCTGACGATAAAGCACTCTTTAAAAAGAGAGTTCGTGCTATTTATATGAGCGGTTCCAACAGTAATCTTCAAATTCTTTTAGGAGCAGAAGATTTTTCGGAATATCTTGTGCTTTCCGAAATGACTAAATCGGTTTCTGCTAAAGATAGCCGCCTTAT
Source organism: Oscillospiraceae bacterium (assembly GCA_015065605.1). Lineage (GTDB taxonomy): Bacteria > Bacillota > Clostridia > Oscillospirales > Acutalibacteraceae > SIG607. The sequence goes on from SVPZ01000001.1 coordinate 68,797, forward strand.
AAGTAAGATTACAGATGCTATCGATAAAATCGAAGTTGAAAAAGCGGCAATTCAGGTTATTGCCGATGAGCAGGACGAAATCAAATCCGAACTTGATGCACAAAAGAAAAATCTTAATTCTCAGGTTGCCGAAGTTAATGCTTTGTTAAAAGATATTAACGCCGATATTAATCAGGCGCAAAAGGATTACGATAAAGCAGGTGCAGAAATTGATAAACTTACCGCACCACAAGCGGGTAATAGTAATCTTACTGCCAATCCTACTATGTTCTTATGGCCTGTACCCGGTTATTACAGAATTTCTGCAGGTTGGCAGAGTAATGACAGCGTTCATAAGGGTACTCACAAAGGTATTGATATTTCAACCGGCGGACGTTCTGTTGACGTTGTGGCTTGTGACGACGGTTACGTATATATCGTTAAAAACTCTTGTAAGCACAATTATGGCAAGAACTATTCTTGCGGTTGCGGTGGCGGATACGGTAACTATGTTGCTATTGATCACGGAAAGGCAAGTGACGGTAAATCCTATAAGACCCTTTACGCTCATATGAAGACTGCTCTTGTTAAGAACGGTCAGTACGTTAAACGCGGACAGGTTATCGGTAAAGTAGGTACTACCGGTTGGTCAACGGGTTATCATCTCCATCTTGAAACAATTGTCAACGGAACTAAGGTTAATCCTAAAAAGTTCCAGTATCAAAGACAGTGATAGATAAGAATTTAAAACACTCGGGACTAAACTTAACGTTCCGAGTGTTATTCGCTATACTGACCCTTGCTTTGATGACTTATATTTTTCATCTCTCTGCAGAATCTGCGGAGGTATCAAGTAAAACAAGTGCGGGTTTAATAGAAAAGGTTGCAGAAACCTTTGTGCCTTCGTATAAAGAGTTGTCCGAAGTTGCTAAAAAGGAATACGTTTCTTCCTTGCAAGGTATAGTAAGGAAGTTGGCGCATTTTAGTATTTTTGCGGCTCTCGGTGTGTGTAGCGCAGGTTTTACAGCAACTTTTAAGGGTAAATTTTTTATAAAACTTATTTTAACTCAAATCTTCTGCAGTCTTTACGCTTTAAGCGATGAATATCATCAAACCTTTTCAAAAGGCAGAAGTTTTCAGTTTTCTGATATTTTGATGGACAGTCTTGGGGCTTTTTGCGGAATTGTTTTCGTGTTGTTGATAGCTTTGATTTGTATTAAAAAGAAAGGGTGTAAAATGTGAGAAAAAAAGACCTTTTAAATCAAATTAAATATCTTACTCAAAAGGTTTTGGAGGCTGACAAAACCGTTAAAAAGCTAAATGATGATATCCTTGATAAAGAAGAAGAGATTCGTCGCCTTAATGAAAAAATTGAAGCAATGGAAGCCTCTTATAACGAGAAACCATTGGAAGAAACTATAAGTGAACAGAATGAAGCAGAGGAAACTATTGAAAACGACGTTTCTGTTCCTGAAATGAAATATGAGGATTTTAATTTTGCGAAAGAGAGTATTAATGAAGAATTAGACGACGTAAACGATTATGCTGTAAAAGCGATTAGTCGAATTATAACGGAATCTATTAAAATTGGTTGTGTTCTTGCTTCGGGTGATAATCCCAACAAAAAGGAACTTTTAAACCTGACTCTCGGGAGAACGGAAGTTGCAAAAAACGAGATTTCTTCACTTATTGAAACTAATCTTAGCAATGCAGAAAAAATTAAAACTATTGATAATGAAGAAAATCAGGTTAAGGAATATTATCAAAGTATTCTTGCTCAACTTTAAAAAATTTAAAATTAAGGTTTAGTTTTCAGACATCTGGCAATAATTCTATTAAGAATTATTGGAGGTGTCTGATATTTTTTGCGGAAAAGTCAGTATTTGCGGTGTTGATACTACAAAACTAAAGGTTTTAAAGGAAAAAGAAAAAGAGGAACTGCTAAAAAGGTATAAGGCGGGTGATATGACGGCACGAGATGAACTTGTAAACGGTAATTTAAGACTTGTTCTCAGCGTTGTACAACGTTTTACGGGCAGAGGGGAAAATATGGACGACTTGTTTCAGGTCGGCTGTATAGGTCTTATTAAGTCTATCGACAATTTTGACGTTACTCAGCAGGTAAAATTTTCCACTTATGCAGTGCCAATGATAATCGGTGAAATAAGACGGCATCTAAGAGATAACAGCCCAATAAGAGTAAGCCGTTCTATTAAAGATACGGCATATAAAGCAATGAAGGCAAAGGAAGAGTATATAAATAAATACCAAAAGGAGCCTAAACTCAGTGAAATTGCGAAAATGCTTAGCATAGATGAAAGTGACGTGGTAATTGCTCTTGAAAGCATAGTAGAGCCTATTTCAATTTATGAGCCCGTATTTTCCGAAGGCTCCGATATGGTTTACGTGCTTGACCAACTTGGCGATAACAGTTCGGCATCAGAATGGCTTGATGAAATAGCGCTTAGGGAAGCGATAACAAAACTTGATGAAAGAGAAAAGAATATTTTAACCCTTCGATTTATGAGAGGACTTACTCAAACTGAAGTGTCGAAGGAAATAGGTATTTCGCAGGCTCAGGTTTCGCGTCTTGAAAAAAATGCAATAGATAAAATAAAGGGTAATGATTAAAAAAATAAAAGCATATATTTTATTGGTGATTATATGCTTTATACAATAACTGATTTTAAAAATAAACAGGCAGTAAGTGTTGATAACGGTATGGTGCTCGGATTTATTGGCGATTTGGAAGTTGACTGCGATAACGGAACTGTAGCAAATCTCGTTATATACGGACGTTCTCGGCTTATGGGTGCGTTAGGCAGGGAAGAGGATTTAAAGATTCCTTGGTCAAATATCGAAGTTATTGGCGATGAAACCGTGCTTGTTCGCGGTGCCTACGCTTTTAAAAGCACAAAAAGGAAAAGTTTTTAATGAATTAGGATTATTTTAAAGGCAACACTATTTATGGTGATTCAAGTGAAGGCTTTAAAATATACTTTTTGCATTTTATACTTTATTTTATGTATTGTAGTTTCAGCGCTGTGCATTGTACTTTATTACTACTCTAACAGTATTGATAATAATTATAAAATCACAAAAGGGAGCGGGTTTAATATTGAAGCCCGTCTTCCCGTAACTACCGAGTATCAAGGGGCGAAGATAGGGGAAAGTAAAGCAATTAACGAGGTTGGAAAAACACTTACTGTTGACGTAAAACTTCTTGGTATTATTCCTATTAAAAGCACTACCTTAGAGGTTGTTGAAGAAACCTACGTTGCCGTTCTCGGTAGCCCATTCGGGATAAAAATATTTACCGATGGGGTTTTGGTAACGGATATGGAATCTGTTGAAACGGCGAACGGTAATAAAAATCCCGCTGTAGAAGCAGGAATTAAAACGGGAGATTATATATTAAGCATTGACGGTATTGAAGTGTTTACCAACGAAGACGTGGCAGAATACGTTGAAAAGAGTGACGGTAAACCTATAGATTTTGTTATAAAGCGAGAAGAAACTTTTAAAAAAATAACACTTGTTCCTGCGTTATCAAAAACCGAAGGTACTTATAAAGCGGGACTGTGGGTTAAGGATAGTACGGCAGGCCTTGGAACACTGACCTTTTATTCACCTTATAACGATATTCTTTGCGGCCTTGGACATGCTATGTATGAAAGTAATACGGGTTCTGTTATAAGTTTCAGACGTGGCGAACTTGTTGGAGCGCAGATAAAATCGGTGGTAAAGGGAACAAGCGGTATCCCCGGTGAACTTAAAGGGAGTCTTACCTATAATTCCCTGGGAAGACTTTATGAAAACTGTCTTAACGGAGTTTACGGATCGGCAACCTGTATCATAGATACTAAAAATCTTACGCAAATAGCCTTTAAACAAGAGATTACAGACGGTCCTGCTACTATAATATGCACGGTGGATGGCGAAGGGCCGAAAGCGTATAGCTGCGAAATTCGTCTGGGCAACGTTGCTGTAAACGATACCGTACAGAATATGACCGTAACCGTAACCGACCCCAAACTGCTTGAAACAACAGGTGGGATAGTTCAGGGTATGAGCGGCAGTCCTATTATTCAAAACGGAAAGCTGGTAGGCGCCCTTACCCACGTGCTTATAGATAATCCACAAAAAGGCTACGGTATATTTGCAGAGAATATGCTGGAAACAGCCGAACTTGTGTCACAACAAAATTTCAAAGAAGCATCATAATATGGATTTGCGCCTTGACACAAAGTTAATTTAATGATATAATCACCTAGGTGAAATGAATAAGCCCTTAGAGAAATTGAAAACGGGAAATTAGCGAGTTGTTAGCTCGCTGGTTTTCTGTTTTTGTTTTTTGTCTTGTGCTTAAATAAAATTAACGAGGTAAAAGAGTGGTTAGGATGCAACTGAAAAGTATAGCCCAAAATGCGAAATTGTTTCTGTTTGATTTAGACGGTACACTTTATTGCGGAGAAAAAATTTTCTCCTTTACAAAAGAGTTGTTGGAGGAGATCAGAAGGCAAGGGAAGGAATATAAATTTATAACCAATAATTCATCAAAAAGCTGTGAAGATTATGCGCTCAAAATGAAAAATGTTTATCACTTAAATGTGAAAGCGGATGATTTTGTTACTTCAGGCAGCGCCACTGTTCGCTTTATATGCGAAAACTATTCGAATGAAGAATTGTTTGTTTTGGGAACCGAATCGTTGAAAAATGAGTTTCTTAATGCAGGTTTACATTTAACTGATGACATAAATCGCGTCGGTTGTATTGTTGTTGGGTACGATACAGAACTCAATTTTAAAAAGATTGATGATGCATGTAATATTTTATATACCAAAAAAGTTCCTTTTATTGCGACTCATCCCGATAAGACTTGCCCTACTAATTACGGTTTTATGCCCGATTGCGGCGCAATATGTGAGATGATCACAACAGCAACGGGCAAAACGCCTATTTTTATAGGCAAACCTGCACCGCTGATGCCGGAAATTTGTATGCAAATGACAGGGATTGACCGTAGCGAAACGGTCGTAATAGGGGATAAGATGAAGACGGATATACTCTCAGGATTGCGATCGGATACCAATACAATTTTGGTATTGAGTGGAGACAATACCATTGATGATGCATTGAACTCCACATATAAACCGGATGTTGTTATTAAGGATTGTGGCGAACTTTTAGAAGTTCTTAAATGCATATAATATCAGTAACCTAAGGTTCCGGGTCTTAAAATGTTGGTCCAATACCCACACACTCGTGAGCGGCAGTCCCATTATACAGGACGGTAAACTTGTAGGCGCCCTTACTCACGTGCTTATAGATAATCCACAAAAAGGCTACGGCATATTTGCAGAGAATATGTTAGAGACTGCTCAGTCAGTAGCAGAAGAACAACTAAAAAAGGCTTCATAGATAAAAAAGCATCCCGATTAATTTCGGGATGCTTTTGCATATTCCAAGGGGGATTTTCCGGTATAAAGTTTAAACATTTTTGAAAAATGATAAATACTGTTATAGCCCACGCTAAGTGCGACTTGTTCTATTGTGTCATAATCGCTCTTTAAAATTGCTTTGGCTTTTTCTATACGAAAATTATGAATATATTTAATTGGGGAAATACCGTATACAGAAGTAAATGTTCTTCTGAAATATACTGTACTCATTCCGCAAAGGGAAGACAGCATTTCGTTGGTAATGCGGCTGTCGGAATAGTTTTCGGCAATGTATTTTATTGCCGGTTTTAAAACGGAATATTTTTTAGGGTGCGGAGACTCGTGATTGGCGGATTTAAGCAGAAACAATAAAACCTCATATAAATAATATTTAGATTCTAGCTGGTTGTATTCGCTTTTTGTATTCAAGCTTTTTTCTATTTTTGAAAAATTGTTTGCTAAAAGAGTGTTATCCTTAATTTCATATGAATAAACGGTAGTATTGTCGCAGTCGGCTTCAAACTCTATGATGATACACTCGCCGGGTTCTGTGCATTTCCAAGAATAGGAACAACCTTTAGGTAGAATTAAGGGATGCAAACCATCAGATAAAATGGTTTTGCCGTTCACAGTATATGTTGTTTTCCCTTTGATTTTTAATACTAGTGCCCATCTTTCACGGCTTTCTCGATTTATGGTGATTCCGACGGGCGAATTCAACAAGCGGTTAGCAAAAACAACTTTATTTATTGTTAAATTAGAAACAGAATGAACAAACACAAAACATCACCTCATACAATATTTTAACACAAAAATATAATTTTTGCAAATTTTTATGTATCAAAATTGATAAAAGTATCATTGTTGATATTTACATATATACTTTCTTTTTGTATATTACAATTGAGGTGATTATATTATGAAAAAATTATCGGAAATTTCTGCTCCTGCAATTGCGGGCGTTATTAGGGAAAAAAACGCTGCTGCTGCTATTGCGGAAATCAAAAACTGTATGTATGACGGTGCTGATATGATAGACTTGCATTTGTCCTGCCTTGAAGCTAACGATGTCGATACCTTGCGCAGAATAGTTGATTCTTCAAAGCTCCCGATATTAGCGTTAAACTATAATAAAACTGTGGACTGGAATAATGCAAATTTATCGGAAGAAGAGCGTGTAGAGAGCTTTTTAAGAGCTGTAGAAGCAGGTGCGGCAGGTGTAGATATGCAAGGCTATACATTTCACGCACCTTCAAAAAATGAATTTTGCGGTGAAGATAAATACTCCTTCACAAAAGGAAATCCTAAAGAAGTTGTTACCGACGAGGTGATTATTTCTAAACAATGTGAGTTTATTGAAACTGTTCACAGCAAGGGCGCCGAGGTGTTACTCTCTTGTCATCCCGGCATAGCAATGAATAGCACACAGGTAGTAGAACTTGCCTTGTTTTTAGAAAAGCGGAATCCCGATATTATAAAAATTGTAACCTCTGCCACAAATGAAGATGAAATGCTTGAAGCCATAAAAACAATGCTACTGCTGAAAAAAGAGGTCAAAACTCCGGTAAGTTATCACGCCAACGGAAAATTTGGAGGGCTCACAAGAATTTTAAATCCCGCTTTGGGTGGACAAATTGCTTTTTGTGTAGATAGGTTTTCTGAAAGTTCTACTCTGGAGCAACTTGATCTCAAAACAACCAAAGTCGTTATCGACAATTTACAAAAATTTATTTAATCTGTGTTTTAAGGAGGAAAATTGAGATGAGAGATTTAAAAGGTTTTACCGCCATGATTACTGGTGCTGGTAAAAATATTGGTAAGGATGTTGCATTAGCATTTGCTAAAGAAGGTGCAAATGTTATTGTATGTGATTATAACGAGGATAACGCAAAGGAGACAGCAAGAGAAATAGAAATGCTTGGCGTAGAGGTAATGACTGCTGTTTGTGATGTGCGTGACCGTGATGCAATATTTACATATGTTAAACAAGCAGAGGAAAGGTTTGGCAAAATAGATTTTCTTGTAAATAATGCAGGCGGAAGTGCCGGACTTTTAAATAAACTGACACGCTTTGTTGATGCAGAGCCGGAAACTCTTGATTTTGTTTTGGATGTAAATATTAAGGGTACTTTTAATTGTGCACAAGCTGTTTTGCGTTCTATGATAGAAAATAAATACGGAAAAATTATTAACATTTCTTCTATCGCTGCAATATGCGGTCTTTATGACAGGGTAGATTACGCGGCAGCAAAAGCGGCACAAATCGGTATGGTGAAATCGCTTGCCATGGAGGTCGGCGAATATAATATATGCGTTAATTGTATATCTCCGGGTGCGATCAATAGGGATGGTTCTCGTCGGGAACATATGACTTATTTAGGAGAAAACGGTCATGCAGGTGACCCGAAAGATATTTCTGATACAGTGATTTTTTTAGCAAAAAACGATTATATAACCGGACAAAATATTATTGTTGACGGCGGTAGAACATTAGGGCCCGGATGGAGATAATTAATTTGAATAAAAAAATTGTAAGTTTTAGTTTATCTTTGCTTGTTATGGCTTTATGGGGAAGTCTTTTTCCTTGCGTAAAGATTGGTTATGACGCATTCGGTATTAACTCAAACTCAGTTGCCGATATTCTTATGTTTGCGGCAATGCGTTTTACTCTTTGTGGTGTTTTGGTTTGTGCCTTTTGTTTTTTCAGACGAAAAACAATGCCAATGCCTTCGGTTAAATCTTTTTTTAACATAGTTTGGATAGGTGTATTCTCTATTGTTTTGCATTATGCCTGTACATATATTGGACTTTCAATGACCGATAGCTCAAAAACAGCACTTCTTAAACAAGCAGGAGCGTTGATTTATATCTGCTTTTCCTTTTTGTTTTTTAAGGATGAAAAATTTAATATATTTAAAATAATCGGCGCAATTATAGGATTTTGCGGGATAATTTCTATAAACTTTTCTTCGGGTGCTATCTCTTTTTCGTTAGGGGATATTTTAATACTTGGTGCATCAATTTGTACTGTAGTTTCAAATATTATAAGCCGCAGGTCTGTGCAGAACAGTTCGCCGCTTTGGATAACAGGCATCTCTCAATTGTTTGGTGGTTTGATTATATTTATAGTATCGTTGTCACTTGGCGGTGATTTACTACAATTTACTATAAAAGGAACATTGATTTTTGCTTACATATGCGCTGCGTCCATTACCGCATACACGCTATGGTATCATATTTTAAAAACCTGCGAACTTTCAAAATTATTTATCATAAAATTTGCAGAGCCGTTATTTGCATGTATTTTTGGAGCAATACTTCTGGGAGAAAACATTCTTCGTTTGCAATATCTTGTGGCTTTTGTGCTTATATCTTCAGGAATTATGATAGGTCATTGTAAAGTGAACAAAGGACAATCCTTTTAGTTATGAACACGAGTATGCCGTTCAAGAGGTATTAAGTGAAATAATAGGCGGAGTGAAGATTTATGGGAAAAATATTGGTTAAAAACGGTAGGGTTTGGGACGGTGAAAAGTTTTTCTTTGCCGATGTGCTGACCGACGGTAAGGTTATTTCTAAAATTGAAAAAAATATATCTTATCCTGCGGAGTTCGTTTTTGATGCAGAGGGCAAAATTGTGTCTGCAGGTCTTGTGGATTTACATGTGCATATGAAGGGGATCGCCTCAGAGAAATTCGGGATTGAGCCTCATATGAGCAGTTTCCCCTTTGGTGTTACAGCGGTTAACAATGCAGGAAGTGTTTTGGGTGACAGGGCACTGCTGGATTCTTTCTCTGTCAAAAATACCGTTTTTGTTGGGGTAGAGATAAATAATAACCATGCTCTCTTTTCCAAAACCGAAGAATATTTGGAAAGATATGGTGATAAAGCAATTGGAATTAAGGTGTATTTCGATAAAACTATTTCAGAACTTTATGATATAACACCATTAAAGGAAATTTGCGAATATGCAAAAAATAAAAATTTAAAGGTTATGGTGCATTGTTCTAATTCGCCCACTTCAATGACAGAAATTGTAAATACTTTATCGGCTGGTGATATATTAACACACATTTATCACGGTGGAGAAAATTCGTGTACCGATAACGAATTTGAGGCGTTTAAAATTGCAAAGAAAAAAGGTGTTATTCTTGACGCTGGATTTGCAGGATATGTACACACAGATTTCAGAAATTTAAAAACAGCTGTAAAATGCGGATTTCTACCCGATACAATAAGTACGGATATTACCTGTTTTAGCGCATTTAAACGTGGTGGCAGATACGGAATGACAATGTGTATGAATATGGCAAAGCAGGTAGGAATGAATGAGGAAGCAATATTTCAAGGAGTAACCTCATCGGCTGCCGAAACATTAGATAAAGGTTCCGAATGGGGTAGCTTAAAGATTGGCAGAATAGCCGATATAGCTGTTTTCGATTACACAAATGAACCTTTTGATTTGACAGATAGCGCTGGTAATAGGTTAAAAAGTGGTATAGGTTACAGATGTATATTAACAGTTTGTGACGGACAAATTGTATATAAATATTAATGGAGGTTTTAAATAATATGAAAGCAATGCTTGTAGATAGTAATAATAATCTTGTGTGGAGTGATGTTGCCGACCCTATTATAAAAGATGATGAAGTCCTCGTTAAAATTTATGCTGCGGCACTTAACCGCGCTGATTTATTGCAAAGACAGGGTAAATATCCATCTCCCGCGGGCTGTCCCGAATGGATGGGGCTTGAAATTGCAGGTGAAATAGTAGAGATTGGAGCAGCTGTAACTAATTGGAAAATTGGCGATAAGGTTTGTGCTTTACTCGGCGGTGGCGGTTATGCCGAATATGTTTCCGTTAAATATGATATGTTAATGCCAATACCTAAAGGGCTTTCAATGGAAGAGGCATCTGCGTTGCCCGAGGCTTACGCCACTTCTTATCTTAATTTATTTATCGAAGGTCATTTAGAAGAGGGTCAGACTGCATTTATTCCCGCTGGAGCGAGTGGTCTTGCGTCGGTTGCCATTCCTATGGCAAAGGCTTTCGGTGCTAAGGTTATTACCTCTGTGCTTTCTAATGAAATTGCAGAGAAAATTAAGCCTCTCGGTGCAGATGTTATTATAAATTCAACTACCCAAAGTGTAGAAGATGCACTCAAAGCTGAGGAAGAAAACGGAACTCCTGTTAATGTTTCAATGGACTGTCTTTGTGGTGAAACACTGGGTAAAAGCCTACCCTTTATGGCAAGAGGCGGATATTGGATTGTTATTTCCACCTTAGCGGGAATTGAAACCAATATACAGTTAAGACCTTTACTTACAAAGGGACTGCATCTTGTAGGCTCAATGCTACGTAACCGTACCCCTGAATTTAAAGCATATATTTTATCAGAGCTTGTAGAAAAAGTCTGGCCTAAAATAGAAAATGGTGCAATTAAGCCGTCCATTTATAAAATTTTGCCTATTGAACAAGCAGAAGAGGCACATGCTATTTTAGAGCGGGGCGAAAATATCGGTAAAGTGGTGTTACGAGTTTTTAATGAAAACTAATTTGTTGGTCCAATACCAACACACTGGTGAGCGGCAGTTCCATTATTAAAAACGGAAAGCTGGTAGGCGCCCTTACCCACGTGCTTATTGATAACACAAAAAGGGCTATGCAATATTCGCAGAGAATATGTTAGAGACTGCTCAAAGTGTTGCAGAGGAAAAATTAAAAGAAGCATCATAACAAAACAGCAAGTCAAATTGACTTGCTGTTTTTCTATTCTAAACCTAACAGCCAATTAACTGAAACTTTTAGAATTTTAGAAAGTTCTCTAAGTTCGTAATCAGCGACGAATCTTGTACCGATTTCAATACGTGAAACACTATCACGCTCAATAATAATTCCGTTGATTTGAAGTTGCGCTGCTAAATCGCTTTGAGTTAACCTTAATCTGCATCTTGCTTCGTGAATTCTCTCACCGCAAATGTTTTTCTTGCCGTTATAATCATAAATCTTCATACAAATATCATCTCCATAAATATGCTAAAGATACGAATTTATCTTGACTTTAGCATATTTTGTTGCTATAATTGTGTTAAAGATAAGAATTTGAATAATTACCATCGAAGTTTGTATTTTGGCGTATGCTTCGGTGGGCGCACTTTTTATTTTCAGGGGGTGAAATAATGAAACAAAAATTTAAAGAGTTTATGCAACAATATTTTCACACGTGTGGTGACTGTTGTCCTAAATACCAATGGGATATATTTTTTTAAACAACATTCCAACCTTATGAGCAACAGAAAGAAAATGAATATACTCAAGAACTTTTAACAAAGGAATATATTTCTATCTGCAGTAGGTATATAGGCGAATGTTATAAAATTGCATTATTAGGATTTGAGAAAGTATTAGAAAGGAAGTTAGTTATATGAAAAGGATTTTTTTAGGCTTTTTTGCGGTTTTGTTGGTTGTTACTTGTGTTGGTTGTGGTAATGCAAACATTACTAATGGCAATTTTTCGAGTGAAAATATTTCTTCAAATGAACCAATTTCAAGTGTTGAGTCTATAGTCGAGGATAATAAACCTCACGGAATCATAGGTCTTGTAGATGAAGACGGAAGTCCAGCAGGAAAAGTTTATAAAATGGTTGATGGTCAAGGATTTACGACAGAATTTTTTGAAAATTATACTTGTAGAGCGACAGTTGATAAAACAGGACAATTAAAAGATTTTGATGATTGGAAATTTATTGACGATGGCAGAATTAGAAAAATTTATCGTAAGGACAAGTCTGTTTATTCGGATTATTTTATTTATAGTAACTATTTAGTGGATGTTGAACCTGATTCTAGTTGGGGGAAATTAGAGGGAAACTCACAAGATGGATACCATAATAGCAATAGTAATACAGGCGATCGTATTTTAAAAAGTGATGGTACTTACGAATATCTTGCTGAATATTGGCAATATAAGGGAACATATAGTATCGAAGATGAACGAGTGATTCGCATAGATGCTTATGATTTGGACGATGGTGATCCATACATAATTTATTTATTTATTGATAATGATAATTGCGCACACCTTGCATATCCTGAAGTAAAATAATTTTGAGCTGGTGAATTCAAATGAAAAAAATAATACTATTTTTAACAACAATTATTTTAATGTTCACTTTGACTGCTTGTGGCAGTTCAATAAAAATTTCAGATGATTCAAGATTGTCGAATATGTCCGGTGAGTTGAGTGGCATAAGCGTTACAAGCAATAAGCACCCTGATTCTGAATATGTTGAAGTTCGTGGTAAGGTGAAAGCATTGCGAGATATTGATAGAGATTTTCAAATTTATATTACAATATATGGCGAAGACGGGACAACTCTTGATTCGTTTTATGTAAGACCTGATTCTAGTTTAGAAGAGGGTGAAACCGGAACTTTTTGGGGAAATGCTATGATTCACTCGGATGAAAGAGCAAAAGAAGTTTTAATAGAGGTGTATTAACTAATGAAAGCTATATTAGCAATTTTGTGGATAGGTGCATTGATAACAATGGCGATAATATTACCTAATATGGTGTCATCAGGCAGCGACATAAGTGTTGGAACTATTTCCATTATAGGTCTAATATCTATCATATTAACTTTTATAACTTTTGCTGGTTCTGGTAATAACAAATCAAAATAATTTGTTGGTCCAATACCAACACACTCGTGAGCGGAAGTCCCATTATTCAAAACGGAAAGCTGGTAGGCGCCCTTACCCACGTGCTTATAGATAATCCACAAAAAGGCTACGGCATATTTGCAGAGAATATGTTAGAGACTTCTCAAAGTGTTGCAGAGGAAAAATTAAAAGAAGCATCGTAAAACAAAAGCATCCCGATTAATTTCGGGATGCTTTTGCATATTCACACGGCGTTATATTAAAAAACTTTTTAAATTCCCGGCTGAAATAACTTTCATCATTATAACCGGACAAATAACAAACGTCACTCACGGTATATAAACCGGACGTCAGCAACTCTTTAGCACGTGACATTTTAAGAGAATTAATATATTTAATTGGGGACGTTGCAAATATTTTTATAAATGTATTTCTTAAATGAACTACACTAATATTGCAAAGGTTAGCAAGTTCGGTAACGCTTATATTTTCTTTATAATAATTTGAGTGAATATAATCAACGGCAGGTTGAATTATTGAGGAATTGCTGTAGGGAATATTGTATTCCGATTGCATATTATAAATTATGTTATAAAGTTCGGATTTAACCTTTGAAGTAAACCCCGATTTTTTCTTTACCCATATTCTTTGGCTGTTTTTAAAACTCTCAACATAAGTGCTGGAATTTTTGACTTTAAAGGCAAAGGGTTCGAAAATCACGTTATCGGGCATTTGAAAATTTATGGCATAACAATCATAGCATTCTTTTTCTTTTATTGTATAGTTTGAGCCTTTTGGAAAATATACTATAGTATTTTTTTCTACCTTGATTTTTTTATTGTCAAAATAGAAGGTTCTATCCCCGCCTAAAAAAATGGCAAGACCGTGACTGGTTCTGTTTTTATGTATATTTGTTCCTTTTCCGGCACCTACAAAACAGGCGAGTTCAATTTTATCTATAATAAAATCGTGTTTCATAAAATTTATCATACAATCACCGTAATAATATTACATTTTAGTTTCTAAATAGTCAAGTCTTCCTTTTGATTTTTAGTTTCTAAATAGTCAAGTCTTTCTTTTTATTTATTGAAAAGTGTTTCTTTTTGTAACACAATATATACGAAAGGTTGTGATTGTATGATTAGTTCTACCGATAGATATTTCATCGAAAGAAAGTACCATAATCCCGAAAAAGAGTTTGATGCATTTAAACGTATGGCATATCATGGAACAGGATATATAGAAGAAAGCGGTCTTGATGATGAGCAAATTTTAGATGGTCTTGCTCAGCTCGAAAAAGAAACTGAGCATTTGCCGCATCCTATTGCAAGAGCAATGGCTATAAAATACGTTTTGGAAAATGAAAGAATATATATTAATGAGCACGACTATTTTGTAGGATTGTATTCACTTGGACGTTTAGCCAATAAGACGACTTTTGAAAAATGGGCAAAGGATTCTCAGTCCCTTAGAGATGCTGACACTTTAGAATGTTCAAGAGACTTTAATAATTCGGGTGCCGTTATGATTTGGACCGACTACGATCACGTTGTGCCTGACTGGAAATCTCTGATGGAATTAGGATTTTCAGGCATTCGCGAAAGATCGAGGGAATATAGAAAATTACATGAGAAAAACGGCACTATGAATGAAGAGAAGTCGGCATTTTTTGAAGGTATTGAAATAGAATATTCTGCTATCATTGATTTGATTGACAGAATGTATAATATTGCAAAAGAGCAAACCTTTGATAAATCTTCAAAAATAGCAACCTGTCTTAAAAATCTTCGCGATGGCAAACCTACAGATTTTTACGAGGCTTTGCAATTAATTTACATTTATTTTATTGTTTCCGAATCGGTTGACAGCTATCAGGTGAGGTCACTGGGTAATGGACTTGACGGCACTTTGTTGCCTTTTTATGAGAATGATATTGCAAGCGGTAAATATACGAAGGATGATATCAGAGATTTTCTGTCCTATTTCTTAATGCAATGGTCTGCAATAGGTAATTATTGGGGGCAGCCTTTCTATATGGGTGGTACCAATCTCGACGGCAGTACAAAATATAATGAACTTTCTTATGAAATACTTGACGTGTATGATATACTCGAAATTTACAACCCGAAAATTCAGTTGAAGATTAACACAAATACACCTGATTTTATTCTTAATAAAGCTTTTGATATGGTTCGCCGAAAAAATGCAAGTTTTGTTTTCTGCTGTGAACCTGCAATGATTAAGGCGGTTATGGGATACGGAGCAACCTATGAAGAAGCGCTAAATATGGATATTCGCGGTTGCTATGAAACAGGCGTTAGGGCAAACGAGGTATCTTCGACTTCGGGATACGTAAATGCTGCTAAAGCGGTTGAACTTGTATTTTATAACGGTTTTGATAATATTTCAAAGAAACAAATAGGTATTAAAACCGGGGAAATTTCCGAAATAAAAACCTTTGAAGATTTTTATTTTGCCTTTTTAAAGCAATGGGAATATCTTATTCAGCAAAGTATGAAGATCACCAACGATGCCGAGCGTTTTCTCGCCTTTGTCAATCCGTCGTCCATGTATTCCGCAACTATAGAAACCAGTCTTAAAAATGGAAGAGATGGCTATGGCGGCGGTGTGAAATTCAACAATAACGCCATGCTCAACTGTGGTTTTGCAAGTGCTGTTGACAGCTTGATGGCTGTAAAAGAATTTGTTTTTGATAAAAAAGAAATCTCTTTAACCGAAATGGCGGAGGTTCTTAAAAATAATTGGAAAGGTTACGAAATTTTACAAATCAAAGCAAAAAAATCACCGCATAAATATGGTAACAATGATACCATAACCGATACTTACGCAAGCGCGATGGCAAGCTATTTTGCAAACAAAGTTAATAACGTGCCTAATAACAAAGGCGGCGTTTATAAAGCTATTTTCCATTCTGCTCGCGCTTTCGTGATTCAGGGTGAAAGAACAGGCGCGTTGCCTGACGGAAGAAATGCAGGAGAAGAACTTTCTAAAAATGCAAGCGCTGCTCCGGGTATGGATAAAAACGGTGTTACCGCGCTTATTGAATCGGCTACCAAACTTGTACCATCTGATTATCACGAGTCTTTTTGCCTTGACGTTATGCTTCATCCAAGCGCTATTGACGGTGAAAACGGTTTCAACGTGTTCAAAGGTATTTTGATGACATATCTTAAAAAGGACGGTCAGTCAATTCAATTTAACGTCTTTAATACAGATACTTTGCGAGATGCACAAGAAAATCCTGAAAAATATCAAAATTTACAGGTAAGAGTGTGCGGTTGGAATACGCTTTGGAATAATATGAGTAAAAAAGAGCAGGACGCTTATATTTTAAGATCGGAGAACATACAATGAAAGCGTTAATTTCAGATATAAAACGTTTTGCCGTTCATGACGGTGACGGAATAAGAACAACGGTGTTTTTCAAGGGTTGTCCGCTTAAATGCGTATGGTGTCATAACCCTGAAAGTATTTCTTTTAAACCGCAGATTGCCTTTTATGAAAATAAATGCGTCGGTTGCGGTGAATGTAAAAAAGAAAACTTCAACGCTGAAAACTGTCTTGGTGAAGCAAGGGTGTTGTACGGAAAAGAAATGACGATAGAGGAATTATTACCGCTGTTACTTGAGGATAAAGATTTTTACGAAACAAGTGGTGGCGGTGTTACCCTTTCGGGCGGTGAATGTCTTTGTCAAGCGGATTTTTGTGCCGAACTTTTAAAAAGGTTAAAAGAACAGGGGATACATACGGCAGTTGATACCTGCGGTTTTGTGTCTAAAGAAAATATTGATAAAGTAATACCTTATACCGATATTTTTCTGTATGACGTTAAGGCAATTGGCAGTGACGTTCATATAAAATGCACGGGTCAACCGAACGAGATTATACTTGAAAACTTAAAGTATATTGATTCTTTGGGTAAAAATATTGAAATTCGCATACCCTTTGTGCCTGAATACAACTCTGACCAGATTGAAAAAATTGCAAAGTTTTTGAAACCGCTAAAAAATATCAAGGCAGTAAAGGTATTGCCTTATCATAATTATGCCGGTTCAAAATATACGGCGCTGGGTATGGAAAACACCTTGCCGCAAATATTACCAACCGAAGAAGAAATTAAAAAAGCCGAAGAAACTTTGGCTCAGTATTGATACGTCGGTTATTATAATTTATTAGGCTCCCTCAAGCGAGGGAGCCTTTTTTATATTATTGTTCTTTTTTAATATACGTTAATATTACATTCAAGCATACTGATCTTTTGCGGTTCTTTTACGTAAACGTGTGTCCCGGATAATTTTTCTGTTTTAACTGAAAAATTGCTTCTTGAAAGGTCTAGAAGTTTTTCTTCCTTTTTCTCACTGCATAACATAAAGGCAAAACGGAATTCGTGGGCGCGAAGCTCATATTTTTCCTCGGGGTCAGGGCCGCAGGAGTGACCGCCTATACCTCTCATTTTATAGTCAACGTATAAATAGTTTTTGTCAGACTTTTTAAGTTCGTTTCTATGTCTTGCTTTAATTAAATCATCAAGAGAAAAATCGTGGTATGAAAAAGCGAAACTGTCTGAACCGATAATAGATAGAGATTTTTCATTGTCGGTTACCTTAAGGAAACGTGTATCAACTCTTGTTCCGCATTCCTGAGGAATATCGTACATAAAGTTCATATCCTTAATGTTTTTACTGTATAAACCGAAGTTGCAGTGGTCTAATATATCGTTATAACATTCGTCCTCACCGCGTCCGTACCAAGTAGCGTTTTCAAATTTACTGCTTAAGGTGAAGATAACGCCTATTCTCGGTAAGGTTTCGGCAAATTCACCGTAAGGAACTCCGTGCATATCTATTAAAATTTTGCCGTCTTTTAAAATTGTATAAACGATATCTAAATCAAAACCGACAAATTTTGAAATTGGAGCAAATTTTCCCTTAAAGGTTATTTTTACTTCGCCGTTTTTTGCGTTTTCGACCTTGTTTTCAAATGGGAAGAAATCAAAATAACGGTAAAGATGCTTATTCCATTTCGTTATCCAACGTTCAGCCCAGTTTACAACGCCGTCGTTATCAATAGGAGCGCGGTAAATGTTAAGCTTCATCGGTTCGTTAAGAATTACTTTTCCGTTTTTCTCATAATAAGAAAGCATACCTCTATCGAATCTTATTTTTACGTCTTTGGATAATAGGGATATATCGTTTTCGTTTTCCTTAATTTCAAAACTATCGTAATCAAAAGTTGGCTTTCCTTTTGGTACTTTTATTCCTAAAGATACTTGTTTTTCTGCAATCAGCCTATCGTTTTCGTGGCTGAATTTTAAATCGACGAAATACTCGGCGCCTGTAACGGCTTCTTTTATTAGGGTATCAATGGGAAGCTTGTAACTTTCATAGGGTTTTATTGCAGGAAGTTTAAATTCACCGCTTTTTATTTCTTTATAGTCCTCTTTTATACTCCATTTAAGCGTTACGTAATCAAGCGCTTTAAAATCATTTGTGTTCATTACAAATATATCGTCGTTTTCGCTGTAAGCGTAGGTGGGGGCTAAAACGTTTTTACATTCGGCAAATGAGGGTTTTGGAGTACCGTCGGATATGCAGTATCCGTCCATTGAGAAGTTTGACCAATGGTTGATATCACCAAAGTCACCGCCGTATTTGTAAAAAACATTTCCGTCTTCATCTTCGCTATAAAAACCGTGGTTTTTAAACTCCCAGACGTATCCTCCCGCAACGTGTCGATTTCTATAAACGTAGTCCCAGGTATCCTTCATAAGACCGGGAGAATTTCCCATAGCGTGTCCGTATTCGAGCATCATAACAGGTCTGCCTTCTGGAACAAAGTCTAAGAATTTTGACATTGTAAAATATGCTATAAAACGGAAGTCGCTGAATTTGGGGTCAAGTCTGTCATCTCCCGTAAGCATAATCGGTTTTTCAGGGTCTTTTTCACGCAAATATTTGAAGCATTTATGCAAATTTTCACCGTCGCCGTTTTCGTTACCTAAAGTCCATATAGAAATACAGGTTTCGTTTTTATCACGCTCGTACATTCTGCTTACTCTGTCAAAATAAGCATTGTACCAATCGGGATGTTTTGAAAAATAACCCATATCTCCGCAAACCCATGCGCCGTGAGTTTCAATATCCGCTTCGTTCATTACGTATATGCCAAGCTCGGTGCAAATTTCATAAAAAGCGGGGTTATTTGGGTAATGCGCGCATCTTATAGCGTTCATATTATTTGCTTTTATTAAACGTAATTCTTTTTCAATTTGCTCTACCGTTATTGCACGTCCGTTTTTGGGATTATGCTCGTGACGGTTAATACCTTTTATGGTAATCTGTTTTCCGTTAAGACAAATCTTATCGTCAATCATTTGAAATTTTGCAAAACCTATTTTTTTGCTGTGAATTTCTAAAATCTTTTCACCTTTAGAAAGAGCAAAAGTTACGTCGTAGGTATTGGGTTCTTCGGCATTCCAAAGCTTCGGGTTATCAATATCAAATTTAAGGGAAAGGCTTTTTTCGGCTTTAACCGTTTTAGTATATTCTCCCACAGTTACTTTTAATTCCGTTTTGGAAAAATCTTTGCCTTCTAAAAAGAAATCCATATAAACCTTATTGTCGTTTGTTTTTATATGGTAATCCCAGATATGTTCTTCGTTTAAACAGTAAAGCATAACGTCGCGGAAAATACCGCTGGCGAGTAGCATATCCTGATTTTCAAGATATGTTCCGTCGGAGTAGGTAAACACCTTTACCGCTAATAAGTTTTCGCCGTCCTTTAAAAGATTTGTAACGTCAAATTCAGCAGGGATTCGGCTGCCTTTTGAAAATCCGACGTATTCTCCGTTAAGATATACGAAAAAAGCGCTGTCAACTCCGCCGAAATATAAAATGTTGCGACCGTTTCTTTTTGCATTAAAACGTTTTCTGTAGTATCCTACGGGGTTATAATTTCCAACGTACGGCGGAACGAAGGGAATAGGATATTCGATGTTGGGATACACGGGAAGACTGTATCCGTGATACTGCCACATTGAAGGAACGGTTAAATCATCCCAGTTTGTATCGTCATAATCTAAACGGTAAAATTCTCTTAATTCGTCTTCCTGTTTATAACAAAATTTATAACTGCCGTTCAAATCAATAATCATATCAGACGCAAGACGGTTTTTATAATATACTCCGCTTTTCTTTGCAGGTATATTGCTTGAACGGGGGGTTAGTCTGTTTTCGTGTGTTAATTTTGGATTATATAATCTTTCGTTTTCGAAAAAACTCATATTAATCACTCCTTTATTTCTATTTTACCATTTAAAAACACATTTTTCTATTGAAAAATAACTCTAAAATATGGTAAAATAACACTAAGAGGTGGAAGATATGTACGATATATATGCAACCGATTTTGCTTTTGAACAGTGCGCTAAGGATAAAAGAGAAATTAATATGCTTATTCCTTACGCCGTATTTCATTTTGTTTTATCGGGAAAGGGTTATATTAACGGCAAAAAAATCACCAAAAATACTGTTTTCATTTCTTCGGCTGAAAATCATATGCACTATTATCCGTCAAAAACTGACCCGTGGAGTTATATTTACGTCAGAATAAGCGGCGAAGACGTTAAAAAAGCCTTTGACGATTTTGAATTTAACAAAGGAATTACTATTTTGGATTTTCAAAGTAGTGATACTCTTTATAACCTTCTTTCGTTATTTGAAAAACTTGCAGTAAATGAAAATAGTGATGCTAAAAAAATAATTGCAAATGCAGTATTTTTATTGTTTGGTGAGCGTAAAAAGGTTGATTGTCAAAAAAATAAATCTAACGAAAGATTAAAACTTATTAAGAAATATATTGAAGAAAATTACTATAAAAAGATTACTATGGAGGAAATTGCGTCAAAATTTTATCTTAATAAAAATTATATGCGAACACTTTTCGTTAAAAATATGGGAGTTTCTCCAAAGCAGTATTTACAAAGTGTCCGTATGGCTCGCGCAAAGTATTTGCTTTGCTCGTCAGACGAAAGTATTAAGCTTATCGCTAATTCCGTCGGTTACGACGATTCATTGCTCTTTTCTAAAACCTTTAAGGAGCATTATAAATGTTCACCATCCGATTACAGAAGAAAAAACTATAAATAAACAAAGTTCTACTCTTTATAGTTTTTTCTGGTGGGAAGTTCGTGGAAAAGGGTGGAACTGTTATTGATTCTTCGATATTCTTTAATGCCGATGCCGAAAAATTTTTTAAACTGTTTTCTGAAATAATTTTCATCACAAAAACCGCAATGGGCGGCTACCTTTGAGGTAGGGATGTTTAAATCCTTTAGCAAAGTTTCCGCGTGATTTAATCTTACTTTTAATAGATAATCCGAGAAATTAATATCTGCGGTTTCTTTAAAAATTTTTGATAAATAAACAGGGGATATGTTAAGCCTGTTTGCTACGTCGGAAAGTGTGATCTTTTCGCTGTAATGCTGTTCTATAATATATTTGGCTTTTTTTAGGTATATATTTTTTGCGTTTTTATTTTCTCCCTTGCCTCCTGAAAGTTTTTCTCTTACCAATGAGTCGATTTTTTTCAGTAAGTCAAAAAAAGCACCTATAAATTCCGTTCTTGCGGCTTCGCTGATTTCGGTGGATAAATGTATTATTTTGTGAAGCACTTTGGTAAATGTAAGTTCTTCGGAGAGAGATAGTTCTGATATAAAGGCGGGGACCAATATATACGAAGTATCTTTTGCGTCGTCTTCTGTAAAATTACACGGAATTGCTTCAAAATCACTTACCGTTACGGATACAGATATAATGTTGATTTCCTCACCGCTTTGGCATAGCGATTTGCAGGGTACGTTGCCTACGGTACAGCCTAAATTGTTGTTTTTGAACTTAAAACGCTGATTGTTATAAAATAACGACTTTTCCGTAAATTTGCTGAATGAAATTTCTATCTGATTTTTAGAGTTATGGTTGGTCCACATATAATCGTTAACCTGCGTTTCGAGCGCCCATTTCATAACCGGCAGACTTTT
Source organism: Oscillospiraceae bacterium (assembly GCA_015065605.1). GTDB lineage: Bacteria > Bacillota > Clostridia > Oscillospirales > Acutalibacteraceae > SIG607. The sequence goes on from SVPZ01000001.1 coordinate 90,938, forward strand.
GATTTTTAATTTATAACCAAGCATCGTATTCACCTCGTTTTAAGTATAATCTGAAAATCCCGAAATAACAATAAAATTTTATCTTATTGATTAAAATATTACCTTTATTTAAAGGTGAAAATTTTTTATAATTAATTTGATAATTAATTAGGAGAGTTGTTATGAGTTATAGAATTTATCCTGTTACAAAAACTGAAATTTGCTGTGAGGATTACTCTGTTAAAATAAACGGAGAAGAAGTTAAGCTTAATACCGCAAGAGTGTCGGCTTGTCCTTTTAACAGACGTTGGCCGGGTCACCAAAGAGGAATGGAGCAAAGCGAACTTATAAACTTTTTATCTCTTTGCACCGATGAAATTTTACATTTTGAAATTAAGGTTAAAAAGCCGTTTGAAAAGGTAGTTATACGTCCTTTATCACTTGGAATAAAACCGGAAATAGATAAAGAAGGCGTTATAAGATTTACCTTAGAGAAAAATGCCTATTTCACGGTTGAACCCTTTGGAAGAAATAATGCACTTCATATTTTTGCCGATACTTTACCCGAATATAATATAAATAAAAACAACGATGACGTTATATATTACGGCGCAGGTGAACATAACGTAGGTTTAATTGAACTGAAAAGTAATCAGACCCTCTTTATTGATGAGGGGGCAGTTGTTTATGCAAATGTTAAAGCGGTTGATGCCGATAATATAAAGATTATTGGCAGAGGTATTCTCGATAACAGTAAAAATAAAGAAAAAATTCTTTATGAAGAAAATGCCGTTGGCAATACTTCTGCAGTTCTTAATGCAAAACGTACCCATACAATACAAATTGAGTACTGTAATAACGTAGAGATAGACGGTATTACCATAAGAGATTCTCTTGTTTATAATATCCGTCCTATTTGCTGTAAAAATCTTAAAATAAAAGACGTTAAAATTATCGGCTGCTTTAGATATAATTCCGACGGTATAGATATGCATAATTGTGAAAACGTTATTATAGATAATTGCTTTATACGTACATTTGATGATTCAATTTGTGTAAAGGGCTTTGATTTTTTTCAGGTCAAGGATGTAAATTCCGCAGTAAAAGAAGCTATGTATCATAACGGTAAGGTTTACGACGTGTTTAAAAACGTACTTGTTAAAAACTGTACGATTTGGAACGACTGGGGTAAATGTCTTGAAATAGGCGCCGAAACCAAGGCTGAGGAAATCTGCGATATAATATTTGAAAATTGTAATATTATTCACGTTACAGGTCCTGTTTTAGATTGTTATAATATTGATTATGCCGACGTTCACGACGTTATTTATAGAGATATCAACGTAGAGTATGATGACATTATTATGTCGCCGAGTATTCAGGAAAGAGATGATGAGGAGTACGTAAATAAAAACCTTAACTATTCTCCGACTCTTATTGACGTAACTACTGATTATCACTTTGAATATTCTGCCGGCGGTGACAGAAGAGGAAAAACCCACGATATAAAATTCAGTAATATTCATTTGTTTGGTAAATACGAACCTAAACTTTATTTTAAGGGCTATGACGAGGAACATAAAACCTATGACGTAACGATTGAAAACGTATTTTGGAACGGCGAGCTTCTTGAAAAAATAGATAATCTTAAAATAGATAAGTTTACCGAAAACGTCAATTATATGGTAAATGAATTTTCTCAAAACGACAAAAACAACGTTGACTCTAAAAATCAGCTTAAAAGAAAAACTCCTGTTCGTTTTATAAACGAAAACGGAAGCGGTAAAAGAATTATGTTTGTGGGTAACTCCATAACCCTTCACGGAGTTAAAGAGGATATAGGCTGGTTTTATGAATGGGGTATGGCTGCAAGCAAAAAGGAAAATGATTACGTTCATCTTGTGGCTTCAAAGGTAAACGAAATCGAAAACGATGCGGTATTTTGCTTATGTCAGGTAGCTAGATGGGAAACCGATTATAAAAACGGCAAGGAGTTTCATTATTTATATGAAAAGGCAAGAGAGTTTGATGCCGATATAATCGTTACCCGTTTTATTGAAAATTGTCCTAATAAAGATTTTGACCAAAACGTCTTTAAAGAACAAATGGAAGCGTTGCTTTGTTATCTTGACAAAAACAGTAAGGCGAAATTTATTATTACTACGGGATTTTGGAAAAACGTTGGCGATATGGCGTTAAGGGAATATGCGAAGGAAAATTCTTTGCCCCTTATAGAACTCGGCGACCTTGGTGAAAGGCAGGATATGAAGGCTATAGGACTTTTTGAACACGCAGGTGTTGCTAATCATCCGGGAGATCTTGGAATGAAAAATATAGCCGAAAGAATTTTTGATGAAATAAAAAAACTTATATAAGGTATGGCGTGATATCCTGTAGGGGTATTGCGCCTATTTTTTTGTCTATAAAAATGCGTTTTTTTTGCTTGAAAATTAAGTAGTATGATAGTATTATAATTATAGAATATTGATTATAATGACTATCGAATGTCGAGAAATTGATTGAATTTCTCGACGAAGCCGATAAAATCGGCTCTATGTTGCAAAAAACGTCTTAAAACGTTATTTTGCAACTTCGATATCATTGCAATGAATATGTTCAATTACCCTTGGTAATTGTTTGCGAATTCAAAGAATTCGCAGTCGAAATAAGGCTTTGCCATGTTTCGACATCAACATAGTCATTATAAAGAGAGGCTGTTTTTTATGAAGACAATAAAGAATAAACAAATATTAGTAGGTGCGGATTTTGCAGGCTATCCCCTTAAAGAAGCAGTAGTTGCGCATCTTAAGGCTAAGGGTTGGGAAGTTACCGATATGGGTGTTAAAAGTGATTCCGACCCAAATGACACCGATTTAATGTTTCACAGAGTAGGACTTAGAGTTGGTTCTATGATTAGTGAGGGTGAATTTGAACGCGCACTTCTTTTCTGCGGTACAGGTATGGGCATTCATATAGCTGCCAGTAAGTGCCCCCACGTTCATGCAGGTGTTGTTGAAAGTGTTCCTGCCGCTCTTCGTGCTATTACCGGTAACGGTGTAAACGTTCTTGCTATGGGCGCTTTCTACGTTGCACCCGCTATGGGCTGTGATATTGCAGATGCTTATCTTAATGCCGAACTCGGAAGCGGTTATGAATGGTGGAAAAATTTTTATGAATTCCATAAACTTGCTATTGATGAACTTGAAGCATTCGATTACGAAGAATATAAAAATAACGGCTTTAAGGTTAATAAATTAGGTGATTTCCCCTTAAAACTTGAAACTAAACCTGAATAATACCTAAGGTGATTTTATGAATAATTGTTTTGCTTTGCGTTTTAATCTGCAAAAAAGCGGATATGATTTTGGTGAAAAGCCTCAGGTTTTTGCCGAGATGTTTGAACAGGACAAGGCTTTTATTGAAGAAACCTTGCAGCAGTATGAAGAAATTAACACCAAAAGCGCTGAAAAGATTATTGCAGAATATGATATAAGAAGGCTTGATTTTCTCAAAGACAAAAAGCTTATGCTACTTGGCGACTCCAACCTTTCCGAAAGAATAAGCTATGGTAAAATATTAGAAAAGGTTTTACCGTGCAGTGTTGTCGATGGTGCTGTTTCGGGTTGGAGAAGCGTTCAATTGCTTTCTGAAATAGACAGAATGCTTTTAAACAATAATCCCGATATTGCAGTAATTCAAATAGGTACGAACGATTCGTTTTTCTGTGACAAGGAAGCAAAGACTCTTTGTGTTTCTAAAGAAGAATATCAAAGAAATCTGGAAAGTATTATTGAAAAGGTTAAAAACAAAGGTATAAAAGTTATTGTTAACGCTATTTCTCCTGCTTACTGCGAAATACTCAAAAAAAACCATGCTTTTTGGACACAAACCTATGAAAATAATGAAAACTTTAATATAATAGCTAAATACTGCGCTGAAAAAGCAGGAGTTCCTTTCTTTGATTTTAGAGATATATTTAAAGATAAAGAAAATTACGGAGAACTGTTTTATAGCGATGGTGTGCACTTAACAAGTGTATCCCAAGCCTTAATCGCAGATAAATTTGTTAGGTTTTTAGGTGAAAACTATGGAAATAATTAAAAAAATAGTTGCAAAAGGAAAAAATAGATGGAGAAATCCCACGCCTACTATCGCTTTTCTCGGGGATAGTGTTACTCAGGGTTGCTTTGAAATTTATAATAAAAACGACGGAAATATTGAAACTGTTTTTGATAAGAAAAACGCTTATCACAGATATTTGGAGGATATATTGACCGTCCTTTTCCCCGAAGCTCCAATTAATATCGTAAATGCAGGAATAAGCGGTGACAGAGCGCCTCTCGGGGCAAACCGTCTTGAAAGGGACGTGCTTTCTCATCACCCCGACTTGACCGTTGTAAGTTACGGACTTAATGACAGCAGTTGGAATTTAGAACATATAAATCTTTATACAGATGCTTTGGATGATATTTTTAAAAGACTTAAAGCGGCAGGTAGTGAGGTTATTTTTATGACTCCGAGTATGAAATGTACCTACGTAAGTTGTCATCTGAAAGAAGAAAATATGCGAAATTTGGCTCAGCAGGTTGCCGATAATCAGAATGCAGGTCAAATGGATAAATACATTGAAGCCGCAAGAGAAACTGCAAGAAAAAATGACGTTAAAATATGCGACGTGTATGCAAAATGGAAACGTATGGAAGAACTTGGCGTAGATACCACCGATTTGCTTTCCAACTTTGTAAATCATCCTAAAAGAGAACTTAATAAACTTTTTGCATATTCTCTTATTGAAACAATGTTTGAGGTGTAACAATGTTCGCTAATGCAAGATTTATAAAAGCATCAAAGCAGTTTAGTCTTGAGTTCACAGAAGATAAAAATCTTTGTCCTTTGTTTAGAAAATCGTTTACGATTAATAAGTCTTATAAGAAGGCACAGCTTTTTGTGTGCGCTCTTGGTCTTGGCTATTCGTTCGTTAACGGACAAGACGTTACCGATGAACTTTTTGCACCCCCTTACTCTAATTACGATAAGCGTATATGGTATCTTTCATATGACGTTACCAATCTTTTAAAAGAAGGGGAAAACGTACTTGCTTTTATGGTCGGAAACGGCTTTTACAATGAAGATATGCCTAATGACTGGGAAAGCGAAAAGGCTTCGTGGCGTGATCAGCCTAAAGTAATAGCCACCCTTATGGTTGACGGGGAAGAAGTCGTTAATACCGATGAAAACTTTAAATGCTCTCTTACTTCACCGTACGTTATGAACAGACTTCGTACAGGTGTTATTTACGATGCACGTATTTTTAATGAAAATTGGGCTACCACATTATTTGATGACGGAAATTGGGATAATGCTGTTATTGATACAAATACTCCAAACGGAAAATTTTATTTGTGCTCTCTTAAAGGGTTAAAAGAGTATGAAACCTATGAGCCTGTTCACGTTATTAAAAAACAAGACGGCAGGGTTATTTTCGATTTTGGCTATAATCATTCGGGTATTATTCACTTTTCCACAATGCAAAAGGAAGGTGATATGATTACCTTCCGATATGCAGAGGCTTTAGACGGTGACCTTGAACTTGATTATAATATGCGCACAAAGTGGCCCTATCATAAAAATGAACTTGCTAAGGATAGATATATCTGTGACGGTAAAGGCAAAATTTGGGCTAACCGATTTGCTTATCACGGTTTCAGATTCGTAGAAGCAACGGGACTTGATTTAGACGCAGATTATACCATTAAATCGGTTTTTGTTCATCAGGATATAGAAAGACGTTCTACCTTTGAGTGTAGTAATCAGATGCTCAACCGACTTTTTAACTGCGGTGTTCGTTCTACTTTATCAAATATGTTCTATAATCCTATAGACTGTCCTACGAGAGAAAAACTTGGCTGGATGAACGATGCTCAAAGTTCTGCTGAACAGTTTTTAACCGATTTTCATTTAGAGGAACTCTTAACTAAATGGGTTGAAGATATGAAGGATGCTATGAAGGATAACGGTGAACTGCCCGGTATAGTTCCTACACACGGGTGGGGATATCAATGGGGTAACGGCCCCGTTTCCGACGGTTGCTTCTTCGAAACACCTTATAGAATATATCTGCATAGCGGAAACAGTGAATGTCTTATAAGCTGTATTCCTTATTATCATAGGTATTTTGATTTTCTTTGTACCAAAGAAGATGAAAAGGGTCTTGTGGAATTCGGACTATGGGATTGGGCTAATCCAAGAAGAAACAGAAAATTTACTCCTGCCACCCTTATAAATGCGTTGCTCAGAATTAAATTTTCGCGTATTGGTTCACTTGCATGTCGTCTTGCAGGAGAAGATGCTTCGCGTTTTGAAGCCGAAGAAAAACGTCAGGAAAAAATCATTCTCAATGAATTTATTGATGAACAGGGAAGATGCACCAACAATGAGCAGACCGCTTGCGCTATGTTAATTTATTATAAAATCGGCAATAGAGAAGTTTTAGGAGAACAACTTTTAGAACTTATCAAAAAAGAAGATTATCATCATATGTGCGGTATGGTGGGGCTCAGACATCTTTATATTGCCCTTAATATGATAGGTCAGCAGGAAACGGCGTACAGAATTATAACTAACGTTGGTTATCCGGGATATTATAACTGGATAATAAAAAATGCAACCACCTTATTTGAATTCTGGGATTCATACGAAAGCAAAAACCATCATATGTATTCTGATTTTATGTCTTGGCTAATTAAAACCGTTGTGGGTATTTCTCCCGACGATAACGCTTCTACCTTCGAGAAAATAGATATAGAACCTTATTTCTTTGCAAATCTTAAGTATGCGAAGGGTAGTTACAATAGCGTTAAAGGCGAAGTAAAGGTTCAGTGGAAAAAAACTGATGATAATATAAGACTTATAATAAACTCTCCAACCGATAATTTTGTTTATTATAAGGGTAAAGCACTTGACAAAGGCGAAAATGAATTTATAATATAGTATAGGCGAGGAAAGAGAACGTAATTTAACTTCTTTCCTCGTTTTTTTGTAAAAGGGCGATGGATATGGATATTAAAGGAAAAACGATTGCTATAACGGGTTCAACAGGTGGAATAGGTATTCCGCTTTGCAAAGAACTGCTTAAACGCGGCGCTAATTTAATTCTTGTTGACAGAAACAAATCTAAATCCCTTAACCTTAGGGAGTTATTGTTAAAGGAATTTATAAATGCTGAAATTACCCACGTTACTGCTGATATGGCTGATATAAACAGCGTTAAAAAAGCAACGGATGAACTCATTAATCTGGAACCGGACTTTTTTATACATAATGCAGGTGCATACAGTATTCCGAGATTTATAACCGAAAACGGATATGATAACGTGTTTCATATAAATTTTGTTGCACCGTATTATATGATTAAAAAACTTGCGCCTATGATTAAAGAAAAGGGCGGAAGAATAATTGCAACGGGAAGTATTGCCCACAGATACAGTAAATCGGATATTAAAGATTTTGATTTCAGAACATATAAAAAAGCAAGTCTTGTTTACGGCAACGCAAAACGTTTTTTAATGTTTTCACTTTATGAACTTTTCAAAAACGATAGTGAAATGCTGAGTATAGTTCATCCGGGAATTACCTTTACGGGTATAACTAACCATTATCCGAAACTTATTTACTTTCTTATTAAATATCCGATGAAAATTATATTTATGAAGCCAAAAAAGGCGTGTCTTACCACCGTTGAGGGAATTTATAATAGTACGCCTTATTCCTATTGGATAGGCCCGAAAATTTTTGATATATGGGGTAAACCAAAACTAAGTAAAATTAAAACTGACAATAATGAAGTTATTGAGATATTTAACAAAGCGGAGGAAATTTACAATGCAGAGAATTAAAAATATTAAACTTTTTCTTTTTGATATGGACGGAACACTTTATCTTGGAAACCAACTTTATCCGTTTACAAAAGAACTGCTTACTACCATAAAAAATAGCGGTGCTACCTATATGTATATGACAAATAATTCATCAAAAAGTGTTAAGGATTATATTAAAAAGCTGAACAATTTAGGCATTGAAGCTAAGGAAGAAGAATTTATTACTTCTTCTCAGGCTACCTCTTATTATCTTAAAAATAAGTATCCTTTTGAAAAAATATACGTATGCGGAACCCGTTCTTTAAAGGATGAATTTATTAAAGAAGGCTTTACGCTTACCGAAAACGTTGATGAAACAACACTTATAGTTATGGGCAACGATACCGAACTGACCTTTAAAAAACTTCACGACGTATGTGAAATACTATTAACAAAAGAGAATATAAAATACGTTGCGACAAATCTTGACGTAGTTTGTCCTACGGAATTCGGCAGTGTTCCCGATTGCGGAAGTTTTTGCGATATGATTTATAATTGTACGGGCAGAAGACCCGAACTTGTCGGAAAACCCGAACCCATTATGCCCTATCTTGCAATGGACAGAACAGGATACTCTAAAGAGCAAACTGCAGTTATCGGCGATAGAATTTATACCGACGTTAAAAGCGGTTTGAATGCAGGGGTTTTGAGTATTCTCGTAATGAGCGGCGAAACAACCGAAGAAATCCTGAAGGCAAGTGAAGATAAACCTGATTTGGTTTTAAAAAACTGTGAAGAAATAACAAAAGCTCTGTGTGATTGACACAGAGTTTTTTGTTTACAAAATTATACTGTCACTTTATACATAAGTGCATTTACAAAAAAATGTATTGTGGTAAAATATATAATATTCCTTGTGTTAACGGTGAAAAAATATGTGTTACAAAATTTTAGCGGTAGGCAATAGTTTTTCTAATAATTCGGTTTTTTATATTTCCCGTATTGCTGAGAGTATGGGTAAAAAGGTTTCTGCTACAAGTCTATATCAGGCAGGATGCCCTTTTGAACGACACGTTCAGTTTTATAATAATGATACTAAAGCGTATAAATTTTACGTGGATGCCGTTAATATAAGCGGTACCGGTCTTAATACTATGAAAGAAGTGTTTAAACTTCAGAACTACGACTATATTACTATTCAGCAAGCGCCTGCCAGAGCTACTTTATTTTCAACCTATTGGACAGAGGAAAAGCCTTGGCTTACTGATTTGTATGCAATAATTAAAAAGCATCAGCCCAGGGCGAAGATTTTGATTCACCAAACTTGGAGTTTTTCTCATAAAAGTTCAACCGAGGGTACTGAATGGTGGGCTACTACTTACAAAGACAGCAGAGAAATGTTTCTCCTTATGAAAGACGCTTACGAGCAAGCTGCCGATAAACTCGGTATTGATAAAGAAACGGGGATTATACCCGTTGGACTTGCCGTTCAGCTTGCAAAGGATGAATACGGATATTCTGATAGTTACAATTTAGGATATTCTAAACTTTATCCTGCTGATTCAAGTGATGAAAATGCAGCAAAGCATTGTGAAAATCGCGCTCTTTATACCGATAATATCGACCACTTAAATCATAGAGGCAGATATCTTGCAAGTTGTGTATGGCTTGAAAAAATATTTGGTTACGATTGCCGTGATGCAACCTATTTCCCCGAGGGTGTGCTTACCGAAGAGGATTGTATTATTTTACGCGCCATTGCTCACGAAGCTGTAACGGGTGAAAAAGGCTTTGTTTACGGAGATTGGAGAGCTATTCCCTATGGCGACGGTATGGAAATTGTTCACTATATGGGTAAAGTTCCCAAAAAAATTGCCATCAACGTACCCGACGTTATCGACGGCAAAAAAGTTTTGAAAATAAACGCTACAACCTTTAAGTATATTGAAGGTATTAAAAAAGTAGTCGTACCTAACACAAATATCGTTATTGACGACGGTGCATTGAATTTTTAAGGAGAAATCGATATGAAAAAAATTATTTCTATACTGCTTTGCATTATGCTTATGCTTGGAACGTGCTGTTTTTCTGCATCGGCGGTAGAGGGCGATGAGGATGATATGGTTTACGTCCTTGCTATTGGTAACAGTTACAGTAACAACGCCGTAGAATATCTTACACCTATTATGTACGGTCTCGGCAAAAAGATGTCTGTGGTAAGTCTTTACGACGACGGTTGCTCTTTGGAAAGACACGTTCAGTGGTATAAGCAAAACGCTGAGGAATATGAATTTTATCTTGACGGTTCTAATATCAGCGCTCCCAATAAAAATACCATGAGGGAAGTTTTCGAACTTTATGATTATGATTATATTACCATACAGCAAGGCCCCGGTCCTGCTACTACTTTTTCTACCTACGAGCCTTATCTTACAGAACTTTATAATATAATTAAAAAGCATGAGCCTCAGGCGAAAATACTTATTCATCAGACTTGGTCGTTCTGCGAATATGATGCATTAGGTAACGGACCTTACTGGAAGGTTGCTTATAAAAGCAGTCTTGATATGTTTGAACGAATTGAAAGCTCGTACGTAAAGGCTGCCAATAAAATCGGACTTGACCCCGAAAAAGACATTATTCCCGTAGGTAAAGCTATTCAGCTGGCAAAAGATGAATACGGTTTTGGAGATTATTATATCGATGGAAATAATTTGTCCAGATACGATAAATGCGCAAACGGTGCTATTTATAACGATAGCGTTGACCATCTTAATGCAAGAGGCAGATATATAGCCGCTTGTGTATGGGCAGAAAAGATATTTGGTGTTGACTGTCGCAATACCACCTGCGCTGAAAGCGGAATATTCAGTGACGAAGAAACAATGGTTTTGCGTCAGATTGCTCACGAAGTTGTTACAGGCGAAGTTCAGTGTGTAGAAGGCGATTGGCGAGCAGTTCCATATAAAAATTCAGAAACACAAGAAGAGGGAGTTAAACTTGTTCACTATATGGGTGAAGTTCCCGCAGATGGCGTAGTTAAAGTTCCTGAACAATGGGGCGGTAAGAATATTATCGCTATTGATGAAACCGCCTTTAAGTACGTCGATGGTGTCAAAAAGATTATAATGCCGAATACTGTAGTTGATATTGAAGAAAAAGCATTAAAGAAAATAGAAAGTGAGTACTTTTCTGTCAGCGACAAAGATAACGGAAAAGACAAAGATAATGGAAAAGATAACGGAAAAGACAACAATGGCAATTTGTGGATTTATATTATAATTGGCGCTGTAGTTGTTATTGCAGGTGCAATTGCTTTTGTTTTATTAAAGAAAAAAACTGCTGATAAGATTAAGGAGAAATGAAAATGAGAAATTTGTTAAAAAAGTTTTTATGTGTTACCTTGTGCGCTATGCTTTTGTGTATGGGACTGCCAATGTATGCATTAGCGGATACTGCTGATGATACCGTTAAAGTTCTTGCTATCGGTCACAGTTATGCAGTTAATGCTAATGAGTATATTAGTCGTATTGCAGACAGTATGGGCATAAAGGTTTCTGTTACCACTCTTTATGACGATGGCTGTCCCATTGACAGACATGTTAAGTGGTATAATACCGAGGCAAAGGAATATGAATTTTACGTTGACAGTGTTAACGTAAGTTATCCTAACAAAAACACTATGCAAGAAGTGTTTGAGCGTGATGATTACGACTACATAACCATTCAGCAGGGACCGGCATATTCTCCTATTTTTTCTACCTATTGGACCGAGGAAGAGCCTTGGCTTACCGAACTTTATGATATTATTAAACGTCACGAGCCTCAGGCTGAGCTTATGATTCATCAGACATGGTCCTTCTGTGAAGAGGTAGCCAAAAACGGAAATCAATATACAAGTATAACCTATCCCGATAGTAAGGATATGTATGAAAAAATCGTAGATGCTTACGAACAGGCCGCCGATATGCTGGGAATAGACAAAGAAACAGGAATAATCCCTGCTGGTAAAGCTGTTCAGCTTGCAAAGGATGAATATGGTTACGGTGATTTTTATAATAAAGCTCCTTTAGATAGTTGTGCAAACGGAGCTCTTTATAACGATAATATAAGTCATTTGAATACAAGAGGACGATATTTAGCCGCTTGTGTGTGGGTTGAAAAGATTTTTGGTGCGGATTGCAGAAAAGCTACTTATTATCCTACTGACTTGCTTACCGCTGAAGATTGTGCAATTCTCCGTGATATTGCTCACGAAGCAGTAACAGGCGAAAAGGCTTATATTGAAGACGACTGGCGTGTTCTTCCCGATGGTGAAGGTGTTGAAATTGTTCACTATATGGGAACTGTCGATAACGAGGTAGGTACTCTCGTTGTTCCTGATACCATAAACGGTAAAAAGGTTACCCGTGTTGACGATACTGCATTTAAGTATATTGACGGACTTCAAAGCCTTATTCTGCCCGACGACGTTACAATTGTTTACGAAGAGGGCGCTCTTGATAATTACAATATAATTGAAAAGGTTTGGGATGGCACATCCGTTAAACCTACAAAGGGTGAAGGAACTGAAACATCTCCGTATTTGATTGAAAACGGTAGTCATCTCTATTGGGCAGTTACCAACAAAAATACGGGAGTTTACTTTAAGCTTACCCGAGATATTCTTATTAACAATATAATTGTTGATACTGAAAACGGAACTGTTAAAACTGCCGAAGACGTACACGAATGGTACACAGACGGAGCAAATGAATCGGTTGTCTTCGAGGGTATTATTGACGGTGATTTCCACGTTATAAGAGGTTTGTATATTGATGAGGACTTCGGTGCCGAAACACAGCAATGGAAGATAGGCGCAGGACTTATTGCGCGTGGCGGCAACGGAATGATGATTAAAAACCTTGGCATTGATAATTCCTTTATTAAAGCTGTAAACGGTTCAGCCTCTGCTTTTGTAGGTACAACGGGAAGCAGTAATTCTGTTGATTTAGGTTTTGAAAATTCGTTTATTGGTGAAGACGTTTACATTTACGGCACCAATGCAGGTGGCTTTATAGGTGCGGGTAACGGCTCGGGATATGTAAGCGGTGTAACTGATTGTTATTGCCTTGGTACCGTTGAAGCAAGCGGTAGCTTCTTTGGTGCCGTTACGGGTGGTGTATGGAGTTGCGCCAATTATCGAGTAACCAATTTCTATGCCACAAAGGTACGTCTTTACGGACAAAACGGTATGCCTTTTACCGACTGTTATGCTCCTGCCAAAAAAGCAGATTATGACAATATGACAGTTGTTGCTGAAAGCGATATGAAGGGCCAAACTGCTATGACGAAGTTAGCAGGTCTTAGCGATGCATTTACCTTGCCTTCAAACGGTTATCCTGTTCTTAAAGCTTGGGTAGGCAAATCCGATGATGTTTGGTCAGGATTTGCAATAAACACCCTTACAGGTGATGGTACTGAAAATTCACCATATCTTATTAGTGACGGTGAAGGTCTTGCTTATGCAATTCTTAGTGGCGGTAAAGGTAAGTATTATAAGCTTACAAACGATATTTACCTTAACGATATTAACGGTGTTAATTGGGAGACTGCTGAAGCTATTGGCAATTATGCTCCTTCCGAATGGATTGACGGAGTAACCTTTACAGGATATTTTGACGGTGACAGTCATATAGTTTACGGTATTTATTATCACATCGGTAATGGTAGAGAACTGACAGAATCAGGTTATGCAGGTCTGTTCCCAAGTATTACCCGAAATACACATATTGTTAACGTGGGAGTCAGATATTCTTATATTGAAATATTTGGACGCTCTGCGGCTATCGTAGGATTTATTGTTCGTGATGATAAAAACGAAAATATACTTATAGATTCTTGCTTCTCTGATGAAACAGTGTACGTTAATCATATCAGACTTTATGAAGCGACCGGTGTTTGTTCCGGTGGTATTCTTGGTGCCACCTTGTTTACACCTAACGTAACTATATCTAACTGTTACTCTTTGGCTAACCTGTTAGGACCTTATTCCAAAAACAAGATTGTAGGTTCTACCTGGATGATGCCCGAAAGTTTTGTTGCTAGTAACTGTTACGGCGACGGCAGTCTTTGGCTTTGTAGTTCAAGCGGCAATGCGCTTAAGACCGGTATTAACAGTTACAGCACGGTAGCTCCGGGTACGGCTGTTACAAACTGGACACAGCTTACAAAAGCTGAAATGCAAGGATTAAACGTATTCGATAATATGCCTTTGGGTGATGCCTTTATGGCAACAGCAGGTTATCCTGTGCTTAAAGTATTTGTTAATCTCGAATACGTTGTTGACGGCGAAACCGTTAAAGAGGTGACGGGTGAAGATGCTGACGTACTTACAGCATTTATTCCCGAAGCTCCTGCAGGCAAATATTTTGCAGGTTGGTACACTGATGAAGAATGTACAAATGCATTTGTGACTAATGAAATTCCTTTGGGCAAAACAAAAGTTTATGCTAAATTAAAAGATTTCAACACTTACGTTAAGGATGATTTTGATTCGTTCGTAGGCTCAGCTTCTTATTATCAACTTTTTGATGACGGTACCACTGCTACGAAATTCGACCGTTATGGCTGGACCATTAAGGAAAATGAAAATGGTATCGACTATTACTACAGTAATCGTACCTGGGCTCAGGGCGGCAGTGTGCTTTTAATGAACGAAGACGGTTCATTATTTGTCGCAGATCCTACAAAGAAATACACAATAACTGTTAAATATAAGGTTGAAAGTCTTGCAAAAGAGGGTAGTTCCATTTATCTCAGCGCAGGCGCAGGTGTTGATCCTTCTATATACAAAGATATTACGGATACTAAGTTTAAAATCAACGCAAGCGGTTCTTTGACTTTAACTGCTGTCAACGACGAGTGGCAAATCGCTACTTTCGAGTTGGATCTTTCAAAACTTGACAGTAAATATATTTCTGCTATGGGTATTCATATTATCTGTCTCGGAGGTGTAGGGGAAACTAACTCAAATACCATTCTTGTTGAAGGAAGCGCTTACAATAAGATTGCTATAGATTACGTTGAAATTAACTGTGAAACTCCACCTGTTGAAGAAACTATTATCGGTGACGTTAACGGTGACGGAAACGTTGATACAACCGACCTTGCTTCTCTTAAACTTAATCTCGCAGGACTTTCCTCTGAGATTGGTAAGGGTGCTGATTTAAACGGCGACGGTAATGTTGATACAACCGATCTTGCTTCATTAAAACTTGCTCTTGCAGGATTGTTGGATTTATCGGGAACTACCGATACTAGACTTAACGTTTTAGGTCTTGGCAATTCCTTTACAGTTGACGGTATGCAGTATCTTTGGAATATTGCTGATTCGGCGGGAGAAAAAGACTTATTAGTTGCTAAAGCGCAAATAGGCGGTTCTTCTCTTGATACACATTGGACTAATATTCAAGGAAATTCTGCTGCTTATGAATTTACTGTAAATGATGATGGTGATTGGAATAATCAGGCAAATAACAGCGCTGCTAAACTTTCAGATGTTCTTTCATTTGCTGATTGGGATGTTATAGTAATTCAGCAGGTTAGTCAGTCTTCTGGCAAAAATAATACTTACGGAAACTTGCAGAATATTATTAACTATATTAAGGAAAAATGTCCAAACGCTAAAATAATGTGGCAAATGACCTGGGCTTATCAAGCTGATTCTACACATTCTGGTTTTCCTGCGTACAATAATAATCAAATGACAATGTATAATGCAATTGTAGATACCACTCAGGAAGTTATTGTACCTAACTCTGATATTGTCGGAATTATTCCAAGCGGTACCGCTATTCAAAATCTGCGTACTTCTTTAGGCGATAATTTAACAAGAGACGGATACCATTTATCTTTGGATTATGGCAGATATTGTGCCGCTATGACGTGGTATAAAGCTATTACAGGAAAGAATATAGATTACGTGAATTGGCTTCCTGAAGATTATCAGAACGTTGGCGATAATCTAAGTGCGATAAAAACTGCGGTAAACGAAGCTGTTGCAAAACCATTTGAAGTGACGGATATATCTAAATGATCAAGAAAATTATTAAACGAATTTTATGTTTGATTTTTGCTATTATTTTATGTTTTTCATCTTTTATAGTGCCTGTATCTGCCGATGAAGTACCTATTGAAGAAGATGATACGATTTACATTTTGGCAATAGGTAACAGTTACAGTAATAACGCTTCCTATTACGTTTCTTCAATAGCTTACGGGCTTGGCAAAAAGGTTTCCGTTGTCAGTCTGTATGACGACGGTTGCACTCTTGAAAGACACGTAAAGTGGTATAAGCAAAACGCCCAAGAGTATGAATTTTATATCGACGGAGTCAATTACAGTAAACCAAAAAAGAATACTATGAAAGAAGCCTTTGCTCTATACGATTATGATTACGTAACCATTCAGCAAGGCTCGGGACCTGCTACTACGTTTTCTACTTATGAGCCGTATTTAACCGAACTTAATGGTATAATCAAAAAGCATTTGCCCAATGCGAAAATTTTGATTCATCAAACCTGGTCGTATAGTGAACACGATGCTCTCGGTAACGGACCTTACTGGAAGGTTGCTTATAAATCAAGTCTTGATATGTTTGGAAAAATCGAAAATGCATACGAGAAGGCGGCCCAAAAAATCGGACTTAATCCCGAAAAAGATATTATTCCCGTAGGTAAAGCTATTCAGCTGGCAAAAGACGAATATGGTTTCGGAGATTTTTACATTGAGGGAAATTTAAGCACATATGATAAGTGTGCTGATGGCGCTCTCTATAACGATAACGTTAATCATTTGAATTTGCGTGGACGCTATATTGCAGGCTGTGTTTGGGTAGAAAAAATATTAGGACTTGATTGCCGTGAGACTACCTGCGCTGAAAGTGGTATGTTCAGCGAAGAAGAAACAATGGTTATGCGTCAAATAGCCCACGAGGTTGTTACAGGTGAGGTTCAGTGTGTAGTTGGTGATTGGCGCGTTGTTCCGTATGAGCGAGTGGATAATGATACCTTTGAAAAAGAAAAAGGCGTTAAGTTAGTTCACTTTATGGGTGAAGCGCCTGCAGATGGTACCGTAACTATCCCCGCTGATTTTGACGGTCAAAAGGTGCTTATGGTTGATGAAACTGCCTTTAAATACGTTGATGGTATTAAAAAGGTAATTATTCCCGCTAATATAGAGTTTGAAGAAAATGCATTTAAAGGCATAGAAAAAGAAGTTGTTGCCGTTAAAAATGAAAATGATAAACTTAGCAAAGAAAAGGGTAATGCCGACGGTTCGTTAAC
The DNA here is from genome assembly GCA_015065605.1 of Oscillospiraceae bacterium. GTDB lineage: Bacteria > Bacillota > Clostridia > Oscillospirales > Acutalibacteraceae > SIG607. The sequence continues at coordinate 108,099 of SVPZ01000001.1, forward strand.
GTTAATTATTATTGCTGTTATTGCGGTAATAATTGTTATAGGTGCAGTTATAGTAATTATTACTCTTAAAAATAAAAAGCGTTAAAACTATATATAAGGCTGAACCTTAATTGGTTCAGCCTTTGCTGTTTTTGTATTCGGTAGGGAGTAGTACTGAAAAGGAAATTCGGGCAGACCGTGCAGTTTTCTTTCGTTAAACTGTATATCTTTCATAAAAAACTCCATAAAAGTGACTATTGTACAAATTATTATACATAAATGCACTTGTATTTTAACATAAAAGGGAATATAATTCAATTATAAAATATTTTTTTGAATTCAGGCGGTGTTTTTCATAAATACACCATTAAAATACAAAAAATATTTACAAATTTATAGATTTTGATATAATAAAGGTAATTAAATGAGAGAGTGTGGTAAATATGTTAAAGATTTTAAAAAAGGTTGTGTGTTTTGTTATGGCTACTTTTGTTCTCGGTGCAACTCTACCGACTTTTGCCGTAGAGCCTGAGTTGAAACCCATAAAAATACTTGCAATAGGCAACAGTTATAGTAATAACGCTACCTTTTACGTTTCAAAAATTGCCGAAAGTATGGGTAAAAGTGTTTCTGTGACCAGCCTTTATGATGACGGTTGTCCGATTGAACGACACGTGAAATGGTATAATGAAAATGCAAAAGAATACGAATTTTACGTTGATGGCGTTAATATTAGTTCTCCTTATAAGAACACTATGAAAGAAGTGTTTGAACGTGATGATTACGATTATATAACTATTCAACAGTCTTCAACCGATGCTCCGAAATTTTCTACGTATTGGACAGAAGAAAAACCTTATCTTACTCAGCTATATGAAATAATCAAAGAAAACGAGCCTCAAGCAGAAATTTTGATTCATCAGACTTGGAGTCATAATGAAATAACTGCTACTAAAGGTAACCAATACACAACTACCGTTTATGACAGCAGTTTGAAATTGTTTGAGTTGATTGAAAACGCTTACGAACAGGCTGCCGATAAACTTGAAATTGATAAAGAATCCGGAATAATTCCTGTTGGCAGGGCAATACAACTTGCCAAAGACCAATACGGCTATTTTGATGGTTATAACGAAGGTTATTCTACGCTTTATCCAATTTCTTCGAGTGTTGCAAATGCGGCAAAGCATTGTGAAAACGAGGCATTGTATGCCGATAACATAAGTCATCTTAATCATAGAGGCAGATATATTGCAGGATGCGTTTGGATTGAAAAGATATTCGGTCTTGATTGCCGTACTTCTTCCTTTTATCCGGAAGGTGTGTTAACCGAAGAAGAATGTGTTATTCTTCGTAATATTGCTCACGAAGCAGTGACGGGTGAAAAGGCTTACGTAGAAGGTGATTGGCGTGTTCTTCCCGACGGAGAAGGGGTAGAAATCGTTCATTATATGGGTCAAGTTAACGAATTAGGTACTGTTACCATTCCTTCAGTCATAAACGGCAAAAAGGTTACCCGTGTTGACGATACGGCGTTTAAATATGTTGAAGGTATTAATAAACTTATTTTACCCGACGATGATAGTATAGTTTATGAAGGTGGCTCAATAGATAGCGATATTGTACTTGAAAACGTTTGGGACGGTACTTCTTATAAACCTACAAATGGCGAAGGTACTGAAAAATCTCCTTATTTAATCGAAAATGGCAGTCACTTATATTGGGCTGTTACTAATAGAAATACGGGTGTATATTTTAAACTTACTAATGATATTATCCTTAATGATATAATAGTTGATACAAAAAATGGCATCGCCTATACTAATGAAACCGTTAATGAGTGGTATTCAGAGTGTGAAAATGAGACTCCGACTTTTGCAGGTATTATTGATGGTGATTATCATACAATATATGGTCTTTATATAAATAAAGATTATAATTATTCCGATAGCGCTTGGAAGTTAGGAGCAGGTTTAATTGCTTTTGGTGGAAATGGTGTTACCATTAAAAATCTTGCTATTGATAATTCCTATATAAAAGCGTTAAGCGTTAGTGCCTCTGCATTTATAGGAACTACAGGAAGCAGTAGTACAACTGACGTAAGTTTTGAAAATTGCTATATTGGTGAAGACGTATATATTTATGGCGGATGTGCAGGTGGCTTTATAGGCGCAGGTAACGGTACGGGTTACGTAACGGGTATAAGCAACTGCTATAGCTTAGCTACTATTGAAGCATCCACCAATTTCTACGGCGCTATAACAGGTCAGGTTTGGAGTTGTCTTAACGTTCCCGCAACTAACTTATATTCTCCTAACGTACAGCTTTACGGTCAGCATCCTATGGCATACGTTGACTGTTATGCTGTCAGCAAAAAAGAAAACTATAGTACGGAAATAATTATTAGCGCTGATGAAATGGTTGGCAAAAAAGCTATGACTAAAATGGTGGGTCTTAGCGATGCATATACGTTGCCGTCTGACAGTTATCCCGTTCTTAAAGTGTGGGCAAATAAGTCCGCTGACGTTTGGTCAGGTTTTGCCATAAACACTATGGAGGGCGATGGTACCGAAAATTCACCATATCTTATTAGTGATGGCGAAGGTCTTGCTTATGCAATTCTTAACGGCGGTAAAGGTCTGCATTATAAGCTTACCAAAGATATTTATCTTAATGAATTAAACGGAGTGGATTGGACTACCGGTATTCCGTCAGACAATTACGTTCCGTCTGAATGGCTTGAAAATACCACTTTCTCGGGATATTTTGACGGAGACGGTCATATTGTCAATGGTATATATTATCCTGTAGATAATGGTAAAAACTTTTCTGATTTAGGCAATGTGGCGCTTTTCCCAATAATTAAGTCTGATACACATATAATTAACGTGGGTGTCAAGAATTCTTATATCGAAATATTTGGTAGGTCTGCCGCGATTGTTGGATTTGTGGAGCAGAATTCGAACAGTAAAGACGTACTGATTGATTCGTGCTTTAGTGACGAAACTGTGACTATAGTACATTCAAGACTAAACGAAGCAACCGGTGTTTGTTCGGGTGGTATAATGGGCGGTACGTTATTTACTCCTGATATCAAAGTTTCAAACTGTTACTCAACCGCTGTCCTAAAAGGACCATATTCCTCCGGTAAAATAATTGCTTCCATTTGGATGGCACCTGAAAGTGTAGTGGCAGAAAATTGTTTTGGTGATGGTAAAATGTGGGGTTGTACTTCAAGCGGCAATGCGCTTAAAACGGCGTATAACAGCTATAGTACAGCAGAGCCTAATGCAACTTATACTAATTGGACACAGCTTTCCGCTGAACAAATGCAGGGAGAGAATGCATTAATTAATATGCCACTTGGCGATAAGTTTATGGTAACAGACGGTTATCCCGTACTTAAAGTATTTAATAAAACCCCCGTTACTCCCGATGTTTTATTAGGTGACGTTAACGGTGACGGAAAGGTTGATACTACCGACCTTGCCGGCCTTAAGCTTAATCTGGCAGGACTTTCCTCTGAGATTGGTAAGGGTGCTGATTTAAACGGCGACGGTAATATTGATACAACCGACCTTGCCGCATTAAAACTTAAATTAGCAGGACTTTAATAAAATTAAAGGCTGAACCTTAATTGGTTCAGCCTTTGCTGTTTTTGTATTCGGTAGGGGTGACGTTTTTATATTTTTTAAAAGCCTTTGTAAAATAACTAATGCTGTTAAATCCACACTCAAGAGCCGCTTCCGTAACCGAAAGTCCGCTGTGTCGCATTTCGTAACAGGCGGCTTCTATTCTCAGGTTGTTAATATAGTCAATAGGGGTTCTGCCTGTATATTCCTTGAAAAATCTGCAAAGGTATTTTTGGTTCAGACCCGAAATTCCCGATAAGGTGCTTAGATTTATGTTTTCGGTATAGTTTTGGTCTATCCAGTGAAGAAGCTCACCAATTTTTTCAAACTGTTTTTGATTGTTTGGCTTTTCGCTGTAAATAACAGAATTTTCTTTGTAAAAATTCAAAAATAATTCGTATAAAAGACTATGGATTTTCAGTTCGTACAAATCATTTTGTTTACTTGATTCGGCGAAAATATTGTTTATTATATCTTTTGTGTTCTTGGTAGGTGTTTCAAAAATACTTACGTTTCTGTGAGCAATGGGTCTTAGGTATTTTCGGATTACGTCATTGCTTTTTTTATAAAGCAAAGAAAGGTTGAATACTATACATTCGTAAACACATTCCTTCGGAATACCTCGGTGCATGGCGGTGCAGTTTATAATCGCGCATTCTCCCGCATTTAATGCGAATAATCGATTATCGAGGTATAGTTCAAAACTTCCGCTTAGTACTCGTATAATTTCAAACTCGCCGTGCCAATGAAGAGGCATTACGTATTGCGGGTGATTTGCATCAATATAGTAGTACTGAAAAGGAAATTCGGGCAGACCGTGCTGTTTTCTTTCGTTAAACTGTATATCTTTCATAAAAAACTCCGTAAAAGTGACTATTGTACAAATTATTATACATAAATGCACTTGTATTTTAACATAAAAGGGAATATAATTCAATTATAAAATATTTTTTTGAATTCAGGAGGTAATAATATGGCAGAAAACAGACTTATAGGCGATTATCCCGTTATTGGTATTCGCCCCACAATTGACGGCAGAAGAGGTCCTCTTAAGGTAAGAGAGAGCCTTGAAGTTCAGACTATGAATATGGCAAAGAGCGCCGCAAAATTAATCAGTGAAAATCTTAAATATTCTAACGGCGAACCCGTAAAGGTTATTATTGCCGACACCACTATAGGCAGAGTGGCAGAAGCTGCTGCTTGTGCTGATAAGTTTAAAAAAGAGGGCGTTGATATTACCCTTACCGTTACTCCTTGTTGGTGCTACGGTGCTGAAACAATGGATATGGATCCTCTTACCATAAAGGGCGTATGGGGCTTTAACGGCACCGAGCGTCCGGGCGCAGTGTATCTCGCTTCCGTTCTTGCTACCCACGCTCAAAAGGGTCTTCCTGCTTTCGGAATTTACGGTAACGACGTTAAGGACGCTACCGATACCGAAATCCCCGAAGACGTAGCTGAAAAGATTTTGCGTTTTGCTCGCGCTGCAGTTGCAGTTGCTACAATGAGAGGTAAATCATATTTGCAGATAGGATCTATCTGTATGGGTATCGGCGGTTCTATTATATCCCCCGAATTTATCGAAGAATATCTTGGTATGCGCGTTGAATCTGTTGACGAGGTTGAAGTTATCAGAAGAATGAGCGAAGGCATCTACGATAAAGCTGAATTTGAAAAAGCTCTTGCTTGGGCTAAGGAAAATTGCATTGAAGGCTTTGATAAGAACCCTGAAAATATGCAGAAATCCCGTGAAGAAAAGGATGCACAGTGGGAATTTGTTGTTAAGATGATGGTTATCATCAAGGATTTAATGAACGGCAACAAGAATCTTCCCGAAGGTTGCGAGGAAGAAATGGTTGGACACAACGCTATTGCCGCAGGTTTCCAGGGACAGCGTCAGTGGACAGACTTCTATCCCAACTGTGACTTCCCCGAAGCAATGCTTAATACTTCTTTTGACTGGAACGGTGCCAGAGAGCCTTACGTTCTTGCTACCGAAAACGACGTGCTCAACGGTATCGGTATGCTCTTTATGAAGTTACTTACCAACCGTGCGCAGATGTTTGCCGACGTTCGTACCTGTTGGAACGGCGAATCTGTAAAACGTGTTACAGGTTATGATATCGAGGGCAAAGCTAAGGACGCTGACGGATTTATCCATCTTATTAACTCGGGTGCTTGCTGTCTTGACGCTAACGGCGCCGCTACCGATGAAAACGGTAATGCCGTTATGAAAGAATGGTTCAACGTTACTAAGGAAGATCAGAAGGCTATTATGGAAAACACCACCTGGAACTTTGCTGACCTTGGTTATTTCCGTGGCGGCGGATATTCTTCCCGTTTTGAAACCAAAGCAGAAATGCCCGTTACTATGATCAGACTTAACCTTGTTAAAGGACTAGGACCCGTACTTCAGATTGCTGAGGGTTGGACGGTACATCTTCCCGAGGACGTTAGCGATACACTTTGGAAGAGAACCGACTATACTTGGCCTTGTACTTGGTTTGCTCCAAGACTTACGGGTGAGGGCGCATTCAAGTCGGCTTACGACGTAATGAATAATTGGGGCGCTAACCACGGTGCTATTTCCTACGGTCATATCGGTGCCGACCTTATTACAATGTGTTCTATGCTTCGTATTCCCGTATGTATGCACAACGTACCTGAAGAAAAAATCTTCCGTCCTGCTGCTTGGAATGCTTTCGGTATGGATAAAGAAGGTCAGGATTACAGAGCTTGCGCCGCTTACGGCCCTCTTTATAAATAAAATTTGAAAATCGGGAAAAGGGGCGATCCTTTTCCCGATTAGAAGATACGGTGATTATTATGTTACTTGGAATTCCTAAAATTCTTTCTCCTGAACTTTTAAAGGTCCTTTGTGAAATGGGACACAGCGATAAAATTGTTATTGCAGACGGCAATTTTCCTGCCGAGAGCATTGGTAAAAACGCTAAAGTAATACGTATGGACGGTCACGGAGCTTGTGAGGTTTTAGAAGCGGTTCTTAAATTGTTTCCTCTTGATACTTACGTTGAAAAGCCTGTATCATTAATGCAGGTAACGCCCGGTGATAACGTTGAAACTCCTATCTGGGATGAGTATGCAAAAATAATTAAAGACGTTCAGGGTAAAGAAAACGTTATGGGAGAAATTGAGCGCTTTGCTTTTTATGAAGAAGCAAAAAAAGCTTATGCAATTATTGCAACGGGTGAATCTGCACTTTATGCAAATATAATGCTGCAGAAAGGTGTTGTAAAGTAATGGAGTATAATATTACCGAACAAGACGGATTTAAAATTTATCAATTTGAGTTCGATGGTAAAAACGCTATTGTATGTGCTCCAAACAATCCTGCCGACGGAAATCCTTGGTTGTTTAAAACCGAATATTTTTGGGCTTTTCCTGATTTTCAAAACTCAATGCTGAAAAAAGGATGGCATCTTGCTTACGTAAGCAATAATACAAGATGGTCTTGCGAAGCTGATATTGAAAGACACACCAAATTTTGCGATTTTCTTATTAAAGAATTTAAACTAAATAAAAAATGCGTACTTGTTGGTATGTCATGCGGTGGTATGCAGGCTGTTTATTTTGGCGCAAGATATCCCGAATACGTTAAGGGTATCTATGTTGATGCGCCTGTTATGAATTTGCTTTCTTGTCCTTTTGCGGTCGGAAGAAATAACAGTGGGTTTGTAGAGGAGTTTACTAATGCTACGGGTATGACCCTTAAAGATCTTATTAACTATCGCAATCATCCAATTGACAGAGTTGATGATTTGATTAAAAACAAAATCCCTGTATTTTTGGTATGCGGCGATAGCGATACGGTTGTACCTTATGATGAAAACGGAGCTGTATTTGCTGAAAAGTATCGCAATAGCGGTGTTGAATTTAAGGAAATTCTTAAGGTTGGATGTGACCATCATCCGCATTCGTTAGAAGATAATACTCCCATAATTGAATGGGCAGAAAGGTTGTAATATTATGGAATATATGGAAATTAGAGAGCAGATATGTGACGTCTGCCATAAAATGTGGCAGCTTGGATGGGTTGCCGCAAATGACGGAAACGTATCGGTAAAGCTTCCGGATGGTAATTTTCTTGCTACTCCTACGGGAATAAGCAAGAGTTTTATAACACCCGATAAGCTTGTAATCATTAATGATAAAGGTGAAGTTATTTCCGGTGAGGCAGGTTATAAGCCCAGTAGTGAGATTAAAATGCATCTTCGTTGTTATAAAGAAAGAGAGGACGTTGGCGCTGTAGTTCACGCTCATCCTCCCACAGCAACGGGTTATGCAGTAGCGGGTAAAAGTATGGATGAATATTCTATGATTGAAACCGTTATTGCGATAGGTTCTATTCCTCTTACTCCTTACGGCACTCCCAGTACAAATGAAGTGCCTGAAGCAATTGCTCCTTATCTTAAAGAGCACGACGTACTTCTTCTTAAAAACCACGGCGCTTTAACTGTTGGTTGTGATTTGATTACCGCATACTATCGTATGGAAACTCTTGAACTTTTTGCTAAAATTTCTCTTACCGCTCATTTGCTTGGCGGCGCGAAGGAAATCGAAAAGCCTCAGATTGATAAACTTCTCGATTTAAGAGAAAACTACTATAAGGTTACAGGTAAACATCCCGGTTATAAACATTATAACGATTAAAAAAGGCGTCTTCGGACGCTTTTTTTCTTGCTTATTTATTATCCATATGATATAGTTAAGTTATGAAATATGATAACGTTTTAAAAGGTGTTTTTTTAAGCCGACCCAACAGATTTATTGCTAAAGTTAATATCCAAGGCGTGATAGAAACCGTACACGTAAAAAATACGGGCAGATGTAAAGAACTGCTTGTAAACGGCGCCGTTGTTTATCTTTCTGAAAGTGATAATCCGTTAAGAAAAACCAAATATGATTTAATAGCGGTAGAAAAGATTCTTGAAGGCGGTAAACGGCTTTTAATTAATATGGATTCGCAGATACCTAATTTTGTGGTTTGCGAGTTCCTTGAAAATTCGGGCTTGTTTTCAAATGAAGCGATTATCAAAAGGGAAGTAACCTTTGAAAATTCTCGCTTTGATATTTTTGTTGAGGATGGAAACAAAAAAGCGTTTATTGAAGTAAAGGGAGTTACTCTTGAAAAGGAGGGACTTGCTTTGTTTCCCGATGCGCCTACCGAAAGGGGCGTTAAGCATTTACGAGAACTGATTAAGGCTAAAAAACAAGGCTATGAAACCTACGTATTTTTCGTAATACAAATGGATAATATATTAAAATTTTCGCCTAACAGTAAAATGCACGACGAGTTTTCTGTGGCTCTTAGACAGGCTTATGAAAACGGTGTTAATATTTTGGCGTATAACTGTAAAGTGACGAATGACAGTATAAAAATCAACCGAAAGGTAAGTGTTATATTATGATGGAAACAATAAAACTTTGGGAAAACGTTCCCGGAATGTGCGAAGAAGAACCCGTTTTGGAATTTTATCCCGCTATTAAAAAAACAAGCGATGCCACCGTTGTAATTTTTCCCGGTGGAGGTTATCATTTTCGCGCTCCTCACGAGGGTCAGGGCTATGCAGAATATTTCAATACGCTTGGAATGAACGTATTTGTTTGCGAATACAGAGTTGCTCCTCACAGACATCCATTACCGCTTTTAGATGCAAGACGCGCTGTTCAGTTCGTTCGTTATAACGCTGAAAAATTTGGAATTAATCCCGAAAAAGTTGGTGTAATGGGTTCGTCTGCAGGTGGACATCTTGCCGCTACCGTCAGCACTTGCTTTGATGATTTTAGCTGTGTTTTAGAAGCAAAAGATGAAATTGATGCTGTTGATTTTATACCTGATTTCCAAATACTTTGTTATCCTGTAATTGCTCTTAAGTCTTTTGGCCACGTTGGTAGTATGAAGAATTTACTTGGAGATATCGGTGAAGAAGAGGAAATAGTAGATTATTTGAGCGCTTATAACAGAGTAAGCGAAAAAACACCTAAAGCATTCGTTTGGCATACCTTTGACGATGGCGGTGTTAACGTAAAAAACAGTCTTGCTTATGCATGGAAATTAAAGGATTTCGGTATTCAGTGTGAAATGCATATTTATCAGAACGGTCCTCACGGACTTGGTCTTGCCCGTGATAATTTGTCGGTAGGTCAGTGGTCTGATTCACTTAAAATATGGCTTATGCATAACGGTATTCTTGGAGGTAAAGTTTAATGAAATACAGATTTTTGCGATTCCCGGGTGGAAAACCGAAGGCATTAACTTTCAGTTATGACGACGGTTGCCGTCAGGACAAGGAAACTGCACGTATTTTAAGTGAGTACGGTGTAAAAGGTACTTTTAACATAAACAGCGGATACGTAGGGGCAAGCGATTGGTATTTAACTGCAGACGAAATAAGAGAACATATTATTTCACGTGGTTTTGAAATTGCAGTTCACGGTGATTACCATATAGCACCCGGTATGGTTCGTGCTATCGATGGCATTAAAGACTGTCTTAATTGCCGTTTAAAACTTGAAAAAGAATTTGGCGGTATTATCAGAGGTATGGCATATCCTAATTCGGGAATAACCCGTATGCATAACGGCGCCGATTACGAAACCATTAAGAAATATCTTAAGGATCTGGATATAGTTTATTCCAGAAGTCTTTGTGCTGATAATAACCGTTTTGATTTACCGAGTGATTGGTATAATTGGATTCCGACTATGCATCACGATAACGCCAACTCACTTAAGTGGGCGCAGGATTTCGTGGATTTAAAACTTGAAGAAGGCTTTACGGCGTACCGTTTCCCCAGACTTATGTACATTTGGGGTCATTCTTATGAATTTGAACAAAGAAATAATTGGAGCCATCTTAACGACCTTCTCAAAATACTTTCGGGTAAAGAAGATATTTGGTATGCTACCAATATAGAAATTTACGAATACGTTGAGGCGTACGAAAGACTTGTTTCTTCTGCCGACGGAAACGTTATATATAATCCTACTGCAAAAACAATATGGTTTACTGTTGACGGCGAACACTACAAATTAGCATCGGGTGAAACGCTAAATCTTCTTGATAAAACATTAGTGGAATAAAAAACAGGAGTCAAATGACTCCTGTTTTTTTATTTTGAAACAATATCTTTAATAACCTCACCGGCTAAAATCAGTCCTGCGGTTGCGGGAACGTAGGGCATACTTCCGGGAGGCGTTGCTTTAATTACGGGAGGTTCTTCGGAATATACGCATTTAAGCTTTTTAACACCAACTTTTTTTAGTTCATACCTCATAACCTTAGCAAGTGGGCAAACGTTTGTTTTATAAATATCCGCAACCTTAAATGCGGTTGCGTCAAGCTTGTTTCCCGTACCCATTGAACTTATAATCGGTACGCCTTTTTCATAGGCGCTTTTAATAAGATGAATTTTAGCGGAAACACTGTCTATAGCGTCTATAATATAATCATAGTCTAAAAGGTTTATTAAATGCTCGGTTTCTTCGTTATAAAAAATATCGTAAGTATTTATACAAAGACTGTTGTTGATATCTAAAAAACGTTCCTTTAATACGTCAACTTTTTTCTTTCCTACAGTACTGTGAAGCGCAACGATTTGTCTGTTGATATTAGAAACGGATACTGTGTCAAAATCAATAAGGTCTATGCGACCTATACCTGCTCTGACTAGTGCTTCTGCAGCGTGTCCACCAACACCGCCAACACCGAATACGGCAACCTTTGCGGCGTTTAATTTATTTACGGATTCACTTCCGATTACCTTTTCGGTACGTGAAAATTCTTCTTTCATAATATCAACTCCGACTATATTTTACTATACATAAAAAGATATTTCAATACAAAAATTTATTGACCGAAGGGTAATAAAGTTATATAATTAAATAATAAATTATCGGAAGGAAAACTTATGAGAAAATTTAACGTTTACGGAATGAATTGTGCCGCTTGCAGCGCAAGGGTGGAAAAAGCCGTTTCCTCTTTAGAGGGCGTTGAAACCTGCTTTGTTAATTTACTGACCGCTTCAATGACGGTTGACGGAACGGCAAGTGATGAGCAAATTATAAACGCTGTTAAAAAAGCGGGTTATAATGCGGAAATTTACGGCAACAAAAACACTGATACTAAAAAAGTGGACGCAGATATAAAAAAATTATTTGTTCGTCTGATTTCTTCTGTCTTTTTTTTACTGCTTTTAATGTATATTTCTATGGGTCACGTTATGTGGGGTTTTCCGTTGCCCGATTTTTTAAGCGGTAACGTGATGGCGCTAGGTGTTATCGAACTGATACTAGCCGCCATTGTTATGGTTATTAACGGACGTTTCTTTATAAACGGATTTAAGGGCGCTTTAAAACTTTCGCCTAATATGGATACTCTTGTGGCTTTGGGATCGTCTGCCGCTTTTATTTATAGTCTGGTGGTGCTGATAATCGGTTCAGAGCATATTCTTCATGATTTGTATTTTGAATCTTCGGCTATGATTTTGACCCTTATTACTGTCGGAAAACTCCTTGAAGCAAAAAGTAAAGGCAAAACACTTGACGCCCTTAAGAGTTTAATGAAACTGACTCCTAAAACCGCAAACGTAATTGTTGACGGTAAGGAAAAGGTTGTCGGTATTGAAGAAATCGGCGTTGGCGACGTTATTATAGTAAAAGCAGGTGAAAGAGTTCCTGTTGACGCTATAGTTATTGAGGGAAACGGAGCCGTTGATGAATCTGCCTTAACGGGAGAAAGCAATTTCGTTGATAAAACTGAGGGTGACAGCGTTTATACCGCAACCGTCTGTCGCTCTGGATTCTTAAAATGTAAGGCAGAACGTGTAGGAGAAGATACTACCTTTGCTAAAATTATCAAAATAGTAAGTGACGCATCTGCTTCTAAAGCGCCAATAGGCAGAATTGCCGATAAAATTTCAGGAGTATTCGTTCCTATTGTAATCGGTATAGCGCTGATTTCAACTCTTGTTTGGATTATAAGCGGCGCAACCTTTGGATATGCTCTTTTAAGAGGAGTTTCGGTTTTGGTTATTAGTTGCCCTTGCTCACTCGGTCTTGCTACGCCCGTAGCCATAATGGTTGGTAGCGGTGTCGGCGCTAAAAACGGAATATTATATAAAACGGCTGAAGTTCTTGAAAATGCAGGAAAAACCGATATTGTCGTATTTGATAAAACGGGTACGGTTACCTACGGCTTGCCCGAGGTTACCGAAACGGTTGATTACGATTTTCCTGAACTGCTTAAATTTGCGGCGTCGGTTGAAGTAAAAAGTGAACATCCTTTATCGGTTGCCATAGTAAAAAAGGCTATGGCGGAAAATATAACATTGTTGGATACCGAAAACTATAAAACTCACATAGGTAACGGTGTATCGGCTTTGATTGACGGTAAAACCGTTGCAGGCGGTAAACTTGAATTTATAACCGATTATTGTCAGATTAGCGAAGAACAGATAAAAATTGCCGATTCTATGTCGCTGAAAGCACAGACTCCCATTTACTTTTGCTACGACGGAAGGCTTATCGGTATTATTGCTGTGGCTGACAAAATAAGGGAAGAAAGCAGTCTTGCTGTAAATCTTCTTTTAAAAATGGGACTTAGAGTCGTTATGCTTACGGGCGATAGTACGGTCAGCGCAACTGCAGTCGGCGAAAAGATAGGAATTTATGAAATTTACGCAGGAGTTTACCCCGACCAAAAAGAAGAAGTAATCAGAAATCTTAAAAAAGAAGGTAAGGTTATGATGGTGGGTGACGGAATAAACGATGCGCCTGCTCTTATAACCGCCGATACCTCCGTTGCGCTTTCTTCCGGTACCGATATTGCGGGGGATAGCGCTGATATAGTTTTAATTCATAATAAGATAGATGACATTCCCGCTACGATTACTCTTAGTAAAAAGGTTATTAAAAATATTAAAGAAAATCTGTTTTGGGCATTTATTTATAATATTATCGGTATTCCTCTGGCGGCAGGTGTACTTATACCGCATTTTAATGTAAGTATAAGCCCTATGTTAGCCGCTTTAATGATGAGTCTTTCCAGTTTTTGCGTTGTAACTAATGCATTAAGACTTAATTTTGCTAAAATATATCCGTTTAAAAAGGAGAAAAAGATTATGAAAACCATAAAAATTGAAGGTATGATGTGTCCTCATTGTGAAGCAAGAGTTAAAGAACTTCTTGAACAGCTTAGTATGGTTTATAAAGCAGAAGTCAGTCATAAAGAAGGCACCGCCGTTTTGACTCTTAAAGAAAATGCAGATAACGAAGTATTTGTATCGGTAATTGAGAACGCAGGTTATAAGGTTATTTCCATTATCTAATCTATTGACAGTTTTTTTAAGTTAATTTAAAATAATACTGAAATGAGGAATGACTTTGAAAATTTATAACGATATTACTGAGATTATCGGAAGTACTCCGTTAATTAAAATAACCGAAAACGTTTATGCAAAACTTGAATATCTTAATCCTGCAGGCAGTGTTAAGGACAGAGCGGCGCTTTATATGATAAATGATGCCGAGAAAAAAGGTATTCTTAAAAAAGGCTCGGTTATAATTGAGCCCACCAGCGGTAACACGGGAATAGGTCTTGCCGCAGTTGCTGCCGTACGTGGCTATAAGGTGATTCTCACTATGCCCGAAACTATGAGCATTGAAAGAAGGAAACTGCTTTCTGCTTACGGCGCCGAAATTGTTCTGACTGACGGAAAACTCGGTATGTCGGGCGCAGTTAAAAAGGCAGAAGAAATAGCCGAAAATACCGAAAACAGTTTTATTGCAGGACAGTTTTATAATAAGGCTAATGCACTTGCTCATTACGAAACAACGGGCCCTGAAATTTATTCTGATACCGACGGACAGGTTAACGTGTTCGTTGCAGGTGTGGGCACGGGCGGAACGCTTACCGGTACGGCGAGATATTTAAAAGAAAAGAAAGAAAATATTGAAATCGTTGCCGTTGAACCACACGATTCGCCGCTTTTATCAAAGGGTGTTTCGGGTGCTCATACCATTCAGGGAATTGGCGCTAATTTTATTCCTGAACTTTTGGACGTAAGCCTTATTGATAAAATAATTACCGTAAAGGGTGAGGATGCTTTTGCTGCCTCAAAAATGCTTGCCCGTCAAAACGGAATACTCGTAGGTATTTCTTCGGGAGCAGCATTCTATGCCGCCTTAAAACTTTCTGAAAAGGAAGAATATAAAAATAAAAAAATAGTGGTTTTACTTCCTGATACGGGGGATAGATATCTATCAACCCCAATGTTTGATTAAGGAGCTTTTTATGGAAAGAATAGCAAGTTTTACGGTTGACCATAACAAACTTACTAAGGGTATGTATATTTCCCGTATTGACGGTGACGTTGTTACCTATGATATACGTATGAAAAAGCCTAACGGCGGAGATTATCTTCCCAATGCGGCTATGCATACCTTTGAGCATCTTTTTGCTACCTTCGTTAGAAATACAAAGTATAAAGATAGCGTTATTTACGTAGGTCCCATGGGTTGCCGTACAGGTTTTTATTTACTTTTAAGAGATAGTGTTCCAACTTCCGATGCTATAAATCTCGTGAGAGATTCGTTTGAATTTATTAAAAATTACGAAGGCGAAATACCCGGTACTACAAAAATCGAATGCGGAAACTACCTTGAACATGACCTAAACGGCGCAAAGGCGGTTGCCGAGGATATGTGTGAGGTACTTAAAAACTGGACGGAAAACGATACCTCTTATTAAAACTTATTTTTATGGTGTGATTTTATGAAAACAAAAACTAAAAATAACGGTTTACTTTCTAAAATTATATTTTCTGTATTGATTTTCATTGCATTTCTTTGTTTTTTCTCTGCTGATTGGTATATAAAAACCTACGGCGATTTAGGCTTTGATTCAATACTTTATACACTTTTTAACGGACTTGGCGGTGTTCAGAGCGGTCTTGTGACAGCCTATATGAAAAACGCTCTGATTCCATCAGTGCTACTTTCTGTAGTGGTTTCATTAGTCTTGTTTTTGAACCTTAAAAAACCGCTTAAAATAAATAAAGTTACGTTTTTTCCGTTTAATAAAGTTTTTTCATCAGTTGTAGCCGTTATTTTATCTCTTGCTTTAATTATTACGGCAACGGTGCAGGTGGGACTTGATGACTATATTATAAGTTCTGCATCAAAAACCGCAATTTTTGAGGAAAAATACGTTGCTCCCGATAACGCAGAAATTATATTTCCCGAGAAAAAACAAAATTTGATTTATATTTATCTTGAGTCTATGGAAACCACCTATTTTGCAAAAGAGCAGGGTGGAGCGCTTAATTATAACGCTATTCCCGAACTATATTCATTGGCTGAAAATAACGTTAATTTTTCTCATAATGAAGACGTAGGCGGATTTAAAACAGCTAACGGTACAAGTTGGACAATGGGCGCTTTGGTTGCTCAGACTGCAGGTATTCCTCTTAAAATTCCGTCGAATTTTGCTGAAAATACATACGGTAAAGAGAAGTTTTTGAAAGGAGCCAAAAGTATTAATAACGTGCTTAAAGAAAACGGTTACGAAAGTGTTCTTATGTTTGGCTCCGATGCCGCTTTTGCTAACCGTGACCGATACTTTATTGACCACGAAATAGGTGATATTCTCGATTTATATGATGCAAGGCGTGAAGGTATAGTCCCGAAAGATTACGCTGTCTGGTGGGGAATGGAAGATATGCATTTATTTACATACGCTAAAAAGGTTTTATCAGAACTTTCCAAGGGCGATAAACCGTTTGCATTTACAACCCTTACGGTTGACACCCACCATATCGATGGCTATAAATGTGAAAAATGCGGTGATGAATATTCCGAACAGTATGAAAACGTTTTGTCTTGTTCTTCAAAACAGGTTTATGAGTTTGTCCAGTGGATTAAAGAACAACCTTTTTACGAAAATACCGTAATAGTTATTGCGGGTGACCATCTTACAATGGATTCGGGATATATTAATCGAAACGTAGAAAAAGGCTATGAAAGACACGTGTATAACTGCTTTATCAATTCAAAAGTAACTCCCGTTACTACTAAAAACCGTGTATTTACAGCAATGGATATGATGCCTTCTACTTTGGCGGCTATGGGGTGTCAAATAAAGGGAAACAGACTCGGTCTTGGAACAAACCTTTTTTCCGATACTAAAACTCTTCCCGAAGAAATGGGCTATGATACCTTTAATGCTGAAATATCCAAAAATTCCACGTTCTATAACGTAGAATTTATGATGAAATAAAAAGACGGTTTTTGCCGTCTTTTTTAATAGAAAAATTCTGATAAATATGATATAATAAGAAAAAATCTTCAGGAGGATATGAATATGGGCTTTAATAGAGTTGAGTGTACTGTTGATACACAGGAAATTATACGTGTTAAGGGACTTGGTTGTTTGAGAGATAAAACAACGTCGGACTGTTTTAACTGCAGAGTTATTACCCGTAACGGAAAGATTACCGCTAAGGAAAGTATGATTATTTCAAGCGCCAGCGAAAAATTCGGTTCGGGTGAAATTGCATTTACAACAAGACAAACCGTTGAAATCCAAAAAGTGCCTTTTGAAAATATTGCGCCTATGATAGAATTTTTAAATGCTAACGGACTTGAAACGGGCGGAACGGGAGCCAAGGTAAGACCTATCGTTTCCTGTAAGGGTACTACCTGTATTTACGGTCTTATTGATACGTACGGCTTATCCTTAAAAATTCACGAAAGATTTTATAAGGGTTATCACGACGTTAATTTACCTCATAAATTTAAAATTGCGGTTGGTGGTTGCCCTAATAACTGCGTTAAGCCAAATCTTAATGACCTGGGTGTTATCGGCAGCGTACTCGTAAATGAGGGCGATACCAAAATTTTCGGTTATAAGGTTGTTATAGGCGGAAGATGGGGCAAAAAAACTGCAGTAGCCAAGCCTCTTTCTAAAATTCTTGCTACCGAAGAAGAGGTACTTGACGTAATTGAAAGAGCGATAATCTTATTCAGAGATGAAGGCGTTAAAAACGAACGCTTTTCCGATACAATAGAAAGACTCGGTTTTGATTATGTTGAGAAAAAACTTCTTAATATATAAAATATTATCGCTGTTTTCGGCTTTTTCATTGTTACTTTGTTTGGTTGGATGTAACGGTGATAAGATATCTGATGAGAATAATTATTATTCTTTTACCGATGCTTTGGGAAGAACGGTTAATATTAAAGAAAAACCGCAGCGTGTAGCCGCCCTTACGGGAAGCTTTGCTGATATCTGGCTTTTGGCAGGCGGAAAAATCTGCGCAACGGCTGAAGATGCTTTTGAAGATTTCGGTATAAGCAGTGAGGGTGTTATTAGTCTTGGCGGCGCTCACTCTCCCAGTTTTGAAATGCTTTTGTCTTCAGAGGCAGATTTGGTTTTGGCGAGCGCTTCTTCAGCCTCTAACGTAAAAATGCAGACCGCTATTGAAAATGCAGGAATTATAGTGGCGTATTTTGACGTTGACTGTTTTGAAGAATATCTTTATATGCTAAACGTTTGCACCGATATCACTGGCGAAAAAGAACTTTATAACACTAATGGGTTAGCGTTAAAGGATAAAATCAATAATATAAAAAATGAGTATAAGAACACCGATATTCGAGATGATGAAAAAACGGTGCTTATGCTGAGAGTGTCTTCATCCTCAGTTAAAGCAAAGGGAAGCGAGGGTACCGTACTTGGTGAGATGCTTAGTGATATGGGATGTATAAATATTGCGGATAATGATAAATCTTTGCTTGAAAAATTAAGTATGGAAAGCATCCTTGAAAAAAATCCATATCATATTTTTATTGTATTAATGGGTGACGATACCGAAAAAGCGATAGAAAACGCTAAAAAACTTCTAAAAGAAAATAAAGGCTACGAAAACCTTGATGCCGTAAAGAACGGCAGGGTTCATTTAATGGATAAAAAACTTTTTAATTTAAAACCAAACGGAAAATGGGATAAATCTTATGAAATACTCAAAGAAGAGCTTATGGGAAAATAAAAACAGAATAGTTTTTCTTTACGTTATCGGCGGTGTTTTTCTGACGGTAGCTTTGCTTTTGGGTATTTTTACGGGAAGTACTGATTTTTCTCTTTCGGATTTTCTTCTGGCTTTTAAAAACGGATTGCAAAGCCAAACGGCAGGAAAAATTTTACTTTACGTTCGGCTTCCGAGAACTCTTGCCTCCGCTTTTTGCGGAATTGCACTTAGTCTTTCGGGTGTAATTATTCAAAACGTACTTTCTAATAAACTTGCTTCTCCAAGTGTAATTGGTGTTAACGCGGGGGCAGGCTTTGCAGTAACGCTTTGTACTGCTCTTTCTCTCTATTCGGGAACTTTCGTGTCTGTCTTTGCGTTTTTAGGCGCTTTTTTAACGGTTATGACCGTAAGTATTGCTTCAAAAAAATGGGGCGCATCACGCTCTACCGTAATACTTATCGGTGTTGCTGTAAACAGTTTGCTTGGGGCTTTTTCTGATACTATAACTACATTTGTTCCCGAGGTATCGGTATTAAGCAATGATTTTAAAATAGGGGATTTTTCTTCGGTTACCTATGAAAGACTTGTTCCGGCTGTTTTTATAATCGTTTTTTCTTCGCTCATACTCTTTTTTCTCTCTAACGAATTGGACGTTATAACTTTAGGTGAAGAACAGGCAAAATCATTGGGAATGAGTTTTGAATTAAAAAGAACCGTATTTTTGATTATAGCTGCTTTACTTGCAGGTGCTGCCGTTAGCGTAGCAGGACTTCTTTCCTTCGTCGGTCTTATCGTACCGCATACAGTAAGACGTATTGCAGGTAATAAAACACGGGACGTGCTTGGCTTGTCAGCGCTTTACGGCGGAGGGTTTTTAACTCTCTGCGATACTTTATCACGAAGTATTTTTTCTCCCTACGAGATACCCGTTGGTATTATAATGGCGTTTTTGGGCGCTCCTTTCTTTATTTTTATTTTGGTACGGGGAGGGAAAAACGTTGCTTAGAGTTACAAATTTAAGCGCAGGATACGGCAAAAATACCGTTATTTCTGATGTTTCTTTTTCTGTTTTTCAAGGCTCTTTTGTCAGTATAATAGGTAAAAACGGTTCGGGTAAATCAACGCTTATAAAAGCAATTGCAGGGCTACTTGACATAAGCGACTCGACTGTATTTATCGACGGCACAGATATAAAAACTTTAAAAAGAAATGATTTTGCCAAAAAAGTTTCTTTGCTTTCCCAAATAAGAAATCTTCCCGATATGACTGTGGAACAGTTGGTGCTTCACGGAAGGTTTCCTTATATATCAAACTATGGGAAATACAGCAAAACCGATAAGGAAATTGCTGAGAATATGATTTTAAAAATGGGACTTTCCGATTTTAAAGAAAGACCGCTTAAAACTCTTTCGGGCGGTCAGATACAAAAGTCATATATTGCGCTTGCTTTGACTCAAAGTACCGATTACATTCTTTTGGATGAGCCTACTACCTTTTTGGATATCTCTCAT
The DNA here is from genome assembly GCA_015065605.1 of Oscillospiraceae bacterium. GTDB lineage: Bacteria > Bacillota > Clostridia > Oscillospirales > Acutalibacteraceae > SIG607. The sequence continues at coordinate 128,268 of SVPZ01000001.1, forward strand.
CAAATCAGCATTATGAATATTTTGAAGGGATTAAGCGAAAACGGTAAGGGAATCCTTGCGGTTATGCACGATTTACCCCTTGCTTTTAATTTTTCGGATTATATATTGGTATTGGACGAGGGACGGATTGTTTCTTTTGATACCCCCGAAAATATTATAAAAAGTGATATTATTTCTAAACTTTTCGGTATAGATATAAAGCGAAATGATGAAGGCGTTTATTTTTCTCTGATAGAAAAATAACTTGACCTTGACCTAAGGGAATAGTTTAATATTATCTTGAGGTGATTTGTTTGAGAATTAGTGATGCAGAAAAGGTAACGGGGCTTACCGCTAAGGCCATACGTCTTTACGAAGAAAAGGGTCTTATCAGTGTTGAACGTCAGGAAAATTCCTACCGTGATTATAATGATGAAACGATATTGCGTTTAAAACAAATTAAACTTTTCAGAGATTTGGGAATTGGTATCAATGAAATAATTTTGTGTTTTAACGGTGTTGTTTCAAAGGAAGAACTGATAGAAAAGCGTAAGGCTGAACTTGAAAGCGAAAGTCTTGAAAATAAAGAAAAATACGAACAATGTATAAACCTTCTTGATGAAATTTGCCTTAATGACACTATTGATAATAGGGTAATAGTTATTGATGAAAGCAATACTGTTCTTGGTATTGATATAGGCACTACTACCATTAGCGCTGTTGTTATTAATATTGATAAAAATTGCGTAATAGAGTCCTATACGATTGCAAATAATTCCAGAGTGAAAACCGACGGTGATTTAGCCCAGTATGATACCGAGTGGATTTTAGAAAAGGCAAAACGTGTTGTTGATTATCTTATAAAGGCGTACCCTTCAACTAAATCTATAGGTGTTACCGGACAAATGCACGGTGTATTGTACGTTGATAAAGACGGCAACTCTGTTTCAAATCTTTATAACTGGCAGGATGGCAGAGGCAACAGAATTGCTGAGAGCGGAAAAACCTACTGTGAGGAAATTAAAGAAAAAACAGGATATAACGTGTTTACGGGCTACGGATTTTCTACGCTTTATTATAACGAGCAAAACGGCTTGGCTCCAAGGGATGCCTATTCTTTCTGCACCATAATGGATTACGTTGCTATGAAATTGTCAGGAGTTAAACTTCCCGTTATACATCCTACCGATGCAGCAAGTTTCGGACTTTATGATATTAAAAATAATTGCTTCGATAAAAAAGCAATAGAAAAACTCGGACTTTCTTATTTAACGCTTCCTTTACTTGCCTTAAATGATGAAAATACGGGTAGTTTAAACGGTGTTCCCGTTGGTAGCGCAATAGGTGATAATCAGGCTTCTTTTTTCGGAAGTGTTAAAAATAACGATAATACGATGCTTTTAAACTTTGGTACGGGCAGTCAGATTTCCGTGGTTATCGATAGTTTAAAGGAAGTAGATAAAAGTTTAGAAATAAGACCGTATATGTTTGGCAAATATCTGCTTTGCGGTTCTGCGCTTTGCGGAGGAAGAGCCTACTCAATTTTGGAAAATTTCTTCCATAGTTATGCTGAAAGTATCATTAAGAACGTACCGAGCCAATATGAAGTAATGAATAATTTGGCTCTTAGTGCTTATGAAAAAAAGGAAAAACTTGACGTTTGCACTAAATTTTGCGGTATGAGAAGTCAACCTGATATAAGGGGCAGTATAACGGGTATCGGAGAAAATAATTTTACTCCCCATAACCTTGTTTTAGGGGTGCTTGACGGAATGGCTTCGGAACTTAAGGAATACTATCTTCTTATGAATGTCGATACCGTAGAAAGCGTTGTTGCTTCCGGTAATGCCGTTCAAAAGAACAAGGTTCTTGTTAATCTTTTACGCGATAATTTTAAAATGGACGTTGCGCTTACGGGTAACAGTGAAGAAGCGTCAATCGGCGCCGCTCTGTTTACCGCCCTTAAGAATGAAATTATAAACGAAAAACAGGTAAGTGAAATTATAGTTTATAAATAAGAGGTGTTTTTTATGAAGGTGTTGTCATTCGGTGAAATACTATGGGATATTTATGATGATAAAAGCGTTATAGGCGGAGCGCCCTTTAATTTTGCCGCTCACTGTGTTAAAAACGGGGGAGAAGCCTATCTTTTGTCTGCAGTAGGAAAAGACACGCTTGCTGATGAAACCTTATCGGAAATAAAAAATAAAGGGGTCGGCGATAAATTTATAACCGTGACGGATAAGGAAACGGGAAAATGTCTTGTTACTTTAGATGAGGACTCTATTCCGTCGTATAACCTTTTAAGCGACGTAGCCTATGATTATATAAATACCGAAAACGTAAACGCCTTTGATTTTGACCTTTTATATTTCGGAACTTTGTCCCTGAGAAGTGAACATAATTTTAACGCATTATCTTCTTTGGTTAAAAATCAAAAGTTTGATGAAATATTTGTTGACCTTAATATAAGAAAACCTTTTTCAAGTGAAAAGGCGGTTGTTTTCGGCGTGGAAAATGCAACAATACTAAAGGTCAGCGATGAAGAACTGGATTTTGTTAATAAAATTCTTTTTGGCGGCAGCCTTTCTGTAGAGGAATCGCTTGAAAGATTTGCTGACACGTATAAAAATATTAAGGTCATAATTATAACCCTTGGCGCTAAGGGAGTTATTGCCTATGAAAGAAGCAGTAATAAAACCGTAAGATTATACGGTAAAAAAGTGGAAGCGGTATCTACTGTCGGCGCAGGGGACAGTTTTTCAGCCGCCTTTATCTGTAATTATCTTTTGACGGGCGATATGTATTCTTCCTTGGAACTTGCCGTAAGAATCAGCGCTTTCGTTGTCACCAACGCCGAGGCAATTCCCGATTACGACCCCGAAGAAATAAGAATTAAACCCTATGAATTGAATAAATATTTAACCGAAAACGATGAACTAAAATTAAGCCGACTTTTTACAAGCGGTATGGTTTTGCAGGCTAATAAGGAAATTCGAATATTTGGCGAGGGTAAGGGCGAAATTGAGGTCGAACTTAACGGACTTAAGGGTGCTGCTCACAGTAACGGTGAAAAATGGCTTATAACCCTTCCTGCCTTAAATTACGGTGGCCCTTATGAATTAAGGGTTAAACTAAATTCAAAAGAAACGGTTTTTGAAGACGTATGGATTGGCGACGTTTATCTTGTTGCAGGACAGTCAAATATCCGTTATAATCTCCGTCATGCAGGCGTTGACCAAAAAACCTATAAGGAAAGTGAACAACTTCGTATTTTTGGTACTAATGAAGACGATATCAGCGCCTTTACCTTTGATGAAGGCTGGTGCTCACTTAAAAAGTCTAATGCTCCGCGTTTTTCTGCCGTCGGTTATTATATGGGCCTTGAATTAGTCGAAAAAACCGATAATAAAGTGGGTCTTATAGTTTGTTCACAGGGAGCAGGGGTGCTTCAGGCATTTTTGCCTAAGGGTTATTTGGATGATACCGATTGCTTTATTCCCGATGAGGAAAGATGTGAAGGTTATACCAATCCTTTGTACGTATGGAATAAGGACGGTTATCTTTATAACGAAAAATTTGCCAAAATGATACCCTTTAACGTTAAAGCGGCAGTTTGGTATCAGGGGGAGAGCAATACCACCGGTAAAGACTATACTATTTACGATAAACTTCTTGAAAAGTTTATTGAAAAATGGCGAATAGATTTAATGGATGAAAATTTACCCTTTATAATCGTTCAGCTCGCTGATTATAAAACCGGCAGTCGCGAAGGCTGGACTGTGCTTCAGCAAAAACAGGCTCAGGCAGCCGAAAAAATTGATAACGCTTATCTTGTTAAATGCGCCGATATTTGCGAGGATAACGATATTCATCCGCCTACAAAAAATCTGCTGGGCAAAAGACTTGCCGATAAATTAACCGAAATTTTTGAATAAATTAAGAGCGTTGCTACCTGCAACGCTCGTTTTTATAGTTCTAGTTCTAATTTTAATCCGTAGTGGTCAGAAGGGAATTTGCCGTCAAAGGTTTTGTCAAGTAACTTATAGGTTTTTGCCTTTACATTATCGTTTATGAAGCAATAATCGATGTGCATACCGTTAACGTTTTTTTCGTAATAGCCGTGATAGGTAATTCCGCTGTAATTTTCGGTAACGGTGTTTACGTCGGTAAAATATTTTGTCATTTGCTTATAACCTTTAGTGTCGGGGGTCATATTAAAGTCACCCGTAATAAAAATGGGAAGATTTTTGAAATCATTACTGTGTTTTTTTATAAGGTCGGCGCTTTTGACCTGACAGTTATCACCAAAACCGAAATGGGTATTGATAAATAAAAATTCTTTGTTGCTAACCTTTTCTTTAAGAAGAACAAAGCAACACATTCTGTGGCAGTCGTAAACCTCGTCCCAACCCTTAGACTGAACGTTCGGGGTATCCGAATACCAGAAATATCCGCTTTTTATAAGAGTAAATTTATCCCTTTTCCAAAAAATAGGAGAAGCTTCAATATCGGGCGCTTCGGCTCTGTATTTTAAAAACATATCGTAGTCTTTAAGTAAATTTTCTTTTAATGCATCTTCCCAATGAGGACGCACTTCCTGAAGTCCTATAACGTCAGCGTTTTCTTCTTTTAAAATACCGAAAATGCGTGGAATACGTTCAAGAACAGAATGTCCGTTTTTGTCGTTGCAATGTCTTATATTAAAACTTATTACAGAAATATCCATAAAAAACACCTCGTACTAATTCTAAACTTTAGGTCGCTTTTTGTCAACAGTATAGCGTAAAAATTTATGGACAAAATAATATTGCTGTGATATAATAAAAACATAAAATTTAAGGAGGTTTTTATATGCCCTATTTAATTGGATTATTTGTGTTTGGTGTTCTTATTTTAATCTTTTGTTTAAAGATTGTACCTCAGGCTCACGAATATGTAATTGAGCTTTTAGGTAAGTACAGAACTACTTGGTCTGCAGGTATTCATTTCAAAATTCCTTTTATTGAAAGAATTGCTAAACGTGTTACCTTAAAGGAACAGGTTCTTGACTCTCCTCCTCAACCCGTTATTACTAAAGATAACGTAACTATGCAGATTGATACCGTTATTTATTACGCTATTTATGATGCTAAACTTTATGCTTACGGTGCAGTTAATCCTATTTCCGCTCTGGCTAATCTTGCTGCTACTACTCTTAGAAATTTGGTCGGTGAATTAGAACTTGACGGTACCCTTACTTCCCGTGATACCATTAATGCCAAAATGACCGAAATTCTTGATGAGGCTACTGATAAGTGGGGAATAAAGGTTCATAGAGTTGAACTTAAGAATATTATTCCTCCCGCTGAAATTCAGAATGCAATGGAAAAGCAGATGAAGGCAGAACGTGACAGACGTGAAACTCTATTACAGGCTGAGGGTCATAAGGCTGCCGCTGTTACAAGAGCCGAAGGTGAAAAACAGGCGATGATTCTTGCCGCAGAAGGTGAGAGAGATGCCAGAATTGCTAGAGCCGAAGGTGAAGCAAAGGCTATTTATCTTGCTAAAAAAGCAGAAGCAGACGGACTTGCCGCTTTAAAAGAAGCAGGCGTTGACGGTGCTGTGTTAGAACTCAAAAAATATGAAGCCCTTGTTTCAATGAGCAACGGCAGAGCATCAAAAATTATCGTGCCCACCGATGCCGTTAATATGACCAAATCAAACGTTATATTCTCAGAAACTACGGGTTTGGGCGATACCACTCCCGAAGCGACTGACCCCGAAAAACCTAAAAAGCCAGACCCTTGCTGTGATTAAAAAAACTCCCTTCGGGGAGTTTTTTTAATCTAGGGTCTAGGATTTAGGGTCTAGGATTTAGGGTCTAGGGTCTAGGGTCTAGGGTCTAGGATTTAGGGTCTAGGGTCTAGGATTTAGGGTCTAGGATTTAGGATTTAGGGGATTATCAATTAAGATTTGTGTTACCAAAACGGGATGACGGTTGCCGACATCCTGACAATCCCTCAGTCACTTTCGTGACAGCTCCCTTTACACAAAGGAGCCTTTATTTTGCCCTCCTTGTGCAAAGGAGGGGGGACCGACGTATGTCGGTGGGAGGATTGTTTTCTCTTCGGGCAACCGAGGACGTTTGCCCCTACAAAGTAGCCGTAGAGATTTGTTGGTATTTTGTAGGGGTCGATGCCCTTCATCGACCCGTTTGATGCACATTGTCCCTATGTTTGTCCCTATGTTTGTCCCTATGTTTGTCCCTATCAAAACCCGCATAAATAAAGGCTTTTTTAAGTTATGGAAACAATGGAAACAATGTTTCTATAAAAGATTTATTTTTAAAAAAATATATTATTTTTATTTATTGATTTATAAATATACAATGCATTGTTGCTTTGTTGCCATTGTCCTATAATTTTATCCATCCTCGTACTTTACCATAATTCTCAATATATATCGGATTATTACTCCTCTCCCATCCGTCCATTTGTTGCATTATAAGTCCTATTTCGGTGCTGTCTTTACGGGTGGGGTGGGTGTATTTTTCTTTTAGCGCGTTTTCCCAAATGGAAA
>SVPZ01000028.1 GCA_015065605.1 Oscillospiraceae bacterium
TAGTAATCAACAGGTGCACCTTCAACAAGGGTCTGAGCCTCGGTAACGGGAGTGGTAAACTCAGCATCGGTGTACCAAGCAACAAAGTATTTGCCTTCGGGAGCAGCAGGGATTTCAAGAGCAATAGGATCGCCTGCGTTACCCTCTACCTGAGTAACAGTATCGCCAACGTGAAGAACAGCGCCTGTGCAACCTTTTTCATACACAACAAGCTCGGTAACGTAATATTCGGAATATGCGCGATGATACCAGTTACCTTCGCCATCCTGAGCATTTTCGAAAGCATTTTCATCATAGCCCTCAATCCAATAAGAGCCATAAGCAGGGGGCAAAGAGAAACCAAAGAAATTGGTATAATTTCTACCGTTATATTTATAGGTACCGTCAGCATTCTTTGTAACGTTCCATTCATCTGCAAGAACTTCGTCGGTAGCAAGAACTATATCGGTAGTATAGGAATACTTACTTTCTTTACCGGCAACAGCTACAGCAACGTCACCGTAGTTGGTGTTATTACCTTTACTATCCAAAGTAAGATTAAAAGCTTTAACGCCGTCAGTTTCGGTCATAGAATGTGCATCGTAATAATTAGCATTATTTAAGGTACGTCCGCTGTCAAAATATCCGATTTCCTTATTTGCATAAAGGGAACTGTAAGCGTTCATAACCCTTTCGGTAGCAGGGTCAAAGAAAAGATATTCGGTAGTAGCAGATTCACCCTCACCTACAGTTTTCTGTAAAGAGGTTCTGGGAACAGAACCGTCAACTGTGGTGTAAATTTCGAAGTGAGGACGAGACCAAGCAGCACCCAAACGTGAAATATAATAGGTAATAGAAGCAACGTATTCCTTACCTGCTTCGAGCTGGAAAGGAGTACCATCCTCTTTAAGAGGGGTAAACATTATATTATTGTTGGATTTACTTGCTCTTATTCTAAGAGCATCTTCACCGTTAATATTTGCATAAGCAAAGCTATGGTTACCGGAATTATTTACGGCTTTAAAATCATAAGTAACGCCATCCGGTTTTACGGGATCATCATAATCCGTATAAAGTTTGTCTTCGGAGAAATCCCATTTGTAATAATCAAAGGTTTCTCCTGTTGCCTGTGCATTGCCCTCTGCGTTAACCGTTACAGGAACGATAACGAGAGAGAAAAGCATACATACAGTTAGAATAATGCTTAATATTTTTTTCATCATATAACTCTCCTTTTTTAATATATATATAAAATTATATTAAGAACTAAAATTAAAAAGCTCACCCCACCCCGAAAGGAGAGGTGAGCTTCTAAAAGCACCGACAAAGAGTTGTATGATAGGCAAATGGAGAGTATGCCAATCAAAAAAATTGTGTAAAAATATCTATATTAAGTTGTCGTCGATGCCTTTATGCAAGGTTATATTTCAGCCTTTAAAGCTCGGCTTTTTGAAAGCCACAAGTATGCTTTTTATAGCTTCCTTATCAGGCTGAACGTCGTTTAATACGTCTTCAAGCGCTTTAGTTTGTTCTTCGCGCAGATACCTATGGCTTAAATACCATCCTTCTGCCACACGCACTCCGCCGTGATTTCCGGACACAGTTTCAATAGGTGCAAAAATCGTCAACTCTGCTATATCCGTAACAACGGTATTTTTGCTGACACCAAAGTGCTCTGCCAATTCTCTATATGTAGTTTTGCGATTATCACTTAAATATTCGAGTATTAATTGTCTGCGTTCTATCGCGCCACTCATTTAATTTACTTCCCTTTATATTTACGTCATTATGTTACCAACCAAAGTACCAACCTAATTGGTACTTTGTAGATAATTTTAACAAATTTTTCCTACAGTAAAATCTTCTCTACCGCAAAAAACAACAGCACGGCAACGAAGCTCGTTACCGTGCTGTTTTATTTTTAATATTACTAACAATAATTATCGCTGAACTCTGCCTGAGCCGTCGCCGCCTGCAAGTTTTTCTACTTCACTTACGCCAACTCTGTTATAGTCGCCTTCAATAGAATGTTTAAGGGCGGAAGCAGCTACCGCAAATTCGATTATTTCCTGACTGCTCTTACCTGCCAAGGTAGCATAGATAAGACCGCCGCCGAAGGAGTCACCGCCGCCAACGCGGTCAACGATATGCAAATGATAACTCTTTGAGAAATAATAATCTTCTCCGTCGTAAAGCATACCTGCCCAGTCATTATCACTTGCAGAAATAGAAGAACGAAGTGTAATAGCAACCTTCTCAAATCCGAATTTATCTGCAAGTTGTTTAGCAACCGACTTATAGCCTTCGTGGTTTAATTTACCGCCGTAAATATCGGTTCCCTCTGCTTCAATACCGAATACGTCCTTTGCATCCTCTTCATTAGAAATGCAAACGTCAACGTACTTACAAAGTTCGGTCATCGCTTTTCTTGCCTGTTCTCTTGTCCAGAGTTTACCTCTGTAGTTTAGGTCACAGGAAATCTTAACGCCCTTTGCTTTAGCGGCTTTACAAGCCTCTTTACAAATTTCAACAACGTTTTCACCTAAAGCAGGAGTGATACCTGTAAAATGGAACCAGTCAGCACCCTCAAAGATATCATCCCAATCAAAATCTTCTTTACTTGCTTCCTGTATAGCGGAATGGGCTCTGTCATAAATGCAAACGCTACCACGCTGAGAAGCGCCTTTTTCGAGGAAGTAGATACCAACTCTGTCACCGCCGCGGGTAATTTTGCTTGTATCAACGCCGAAATATCTAAGAGAATTTACTGCAGCCTCACCAATAGCGTGTTTGGGAAGCTTTGTTACGTAAAGGCTATCCATACCGTAGTTAGCAAGAGAAACGGCAACGTTTGCCTCTCCTCCGCCAAAGGTAGCCTGCATTTGATCATTCTGAAAAAAACGATAATATCCGTTAGGTGCAAGGCGAAGCATAAGTTCGCCGAAAGTAACTATTTTAGCCATTTTATTTTTCCTCCATTTTTTCAAGAGCTTCTTTCACAAAGAAACTACCGCCTATAGCCTCGATTTTATCGAAAGCCAAAAATTCATCAATATTGCTTCTGTCAACACCGCCTGTAGGAATAAACTTAATCTGTGGGAAGGGTGCGGAAAGAGCCTTTAATGCGCTAAGTCCGCCGTAAACGTTTGCAGGGAAGAATTTAACCGTGGTGATGCCAAGGTCAATTGCCTGCATAATTTCGGTAGGAGTAACGCAACCGGGATAGTAAGGAATATTATTCTTCTTACAAATTTTAGCAACTGCTACGCTTAGCCCCGGAGAAACAATAAACTGTGCGCCTGCCTTTAAAGCTTCCTTACACTGTTTTGCATTGATTACAGTGCCTGCGCCGATACTCATATCAGGATAGTTTTTAACCGCATACTCAATAGCTTCTTTTGCACAAGCGGTACGGAAGGTTATTTCTGCGCAGTTAATACCGTTATTTTTAAGAGCCTTTAAAATCTTATCGGTTTCGCCAAGTTCTTTAATAACTACAACGGGTACAAATTTTTCCATAATAATCACGTTTCCTTTCTTTATACACCCGAATATGCGGAGAAACCACCGTCAACGGGAATAACTATACCTGTAATAAAGCCTGCTGCCTTTTGATTTGCAAGGAAAAGAAGGCTTCCTTCAAGTTCTTCAGTTTCACCGAATCTGCCCATAGGAGTAGCGGCAAGAATTTTGCCTGTACGAGCAGTAGGAGTGCCGTCATCATTCCACAAAAGTTTAGCATTTTGCTTTGTTGAGAAAAATCCCGGAGCAATAGCGTTTACTCTGATGCCCTCACGGGAGAAATGAACGGCAAGCCACTGTGTAAAGTTAGAAATAGCAGCCTTTGCGCCCGAATATGCAGGAATCTTGGTAAGAGGAGTGTAAGCATTCATTGAAGAAATATTTATAATACTGCAATCTTTTCTTCCAAGCATCTGAGCAGCAAAGCACTGAGTAGGAATTAAGGTTCCGAGGAAGTTGAGATTAAACACAAATCCTACGCCGTCACTGTCAAGATCGAAAAAGCTTTTTGTATCGGCGTCGATATCGCCCGGCTCATAATATTCCTTATCGGTGGTTGCTCTCGGATTATTTCCGCCCGCACCGTTAATAAGTATATCACAGGGCCCTAAATCTTCAAGTACTTTTTCAGCAACACCCTTGCAAATCTCCTTATCAAGCACGTTACACTTATAAGCCTTTGCAATGCCGCCCTCTTTTACTATTTCGTCAGCATACTGCTGTGCGGCTTCTTCATTCAGGTCGAGAAGAGCAACCTTTGCGCCTGCGCGTGCAAGAACGGTTGCAAAATAACTGCAAAGCACACCGCCTGCGCCTGTTACAACGGCAACCTTACCGTTTAAGTCAGTATTAATTACGTTAGCCTTCATTTTTTATTCTCCTTTTTCCATTGCTTCAAAAAGACCGTTAATATAGGCGGCGCCTAAAGCACGGTCGAAAAGTCCGTAACCGGGTTTTCCCGTTTCGCCCCAAATCATTCTGCCGTGGTCGGGACGAACGTAGCCGTCAAAGTTATTGTCTGTTAGCGCTTTAACGATTTCTTTAATATCAAGAGAACCGCAGGAAGAAAGATGAGCTCTTTCTTCAAAGGATCCGTCCTCCATTATAAATACGTTTCTTATATGCATAAATGCAATTCTGTCCATCTGCGCATATTTTCTTACCATTTTAACTACGTCGTTACTCTTAGCGCAACCAAGACTACCTGTGCAAAGACAAAGGGAATTTGCTTTACTATCTACGATTTTCAAAAATCTATCAAGATTTTCTTCGTTTGTAATAATTCTGGGAAGACCGAAAATGGGATATGGCGGATCATCGGGGTGAATTGCCATTCTGACACCGCATTCCTCTGCAACGGGGATAGTCTTTTTAAGGAACTTTTCAAGGTTCTTCCAAAGGCCTTCCTCACCTATTTCTCCATAAGCGTTAATCAGTTCTCTTACTTCATCCTGAGTATAACTTGAATCCCATCCCGGAAGATGAATATCGTCTTTTAACGGGTCAAGACCTCTCATCTGATCCCAATACATAACAAGACTTGTAGAACCGTCCTTAGCCTCTTTATCAAGCTGAGTTCTTGTCCAGTCGAAAACAGGCATAAAGTTATATGTAACACACTTTACACCATACTTTGCACAACGGCGGATATTTTCGCAGTAAACGTCTAAAAGTTTATCAACGTTTCCTCTGCCAAGCTTAATATCCTCGTGAACGGGGATAGATTCAACAACGTCGAAAACAAGTCCGTTTTCTTCACATTGTTCTTTGATTTTAGCAAGGCTTTCCTCAGGCCATACCTCACCGGGCTTTACGTCATAAACCGCCGAAACGATAGAGCGCATACCGGGGATCTGTGAAATATACTGAAGTGAGATCGGGTCGGTATCTCCGTAATGACGGAAAGACATTTTCATTTTCATATTTTTTCCTCCTATGAGTGTTTTTATATTATTAACGTTCAAGTCTTAATTCATCTCTATATTCCTTAGGTGTTTTACCCGTTTGCTTTTTAAAGGTTTTCGAGAAATACTGAACGTCCATTATTCCGCAATGAAGAGCTATCGTCTGAATTTGAAGATTTGTGGTGCTAAGCAAATACTGTGCGTGTTTTATACGTTTATTTCTTATATATTCAGTCAACGTTTTACCCGTTTCTTCTTTAAAAACGGTGGAAAGATAACCCGCGCTTAAATTTTGTTGTTTAGCAAGTACGCTTAAAGTCAGATTTGCCGAAATATCGGAATCGATAACCGCTATAGTCCGCTGTACGATAGGCGAATAGTTTTTCATAGAATGCTGTCTTACAAGACGGCAATAGGTTTTAAACATTTCGGTCATAAGCGACGGCGCCGTTTCGGTTTTTTGAAGTGATTCTATCTTAACGGCAAAGGACGAAGACACATTATCTATATATATAGGATGCACACCGCCGTTTTGAGCTGCTTTGCGTAACAACGTATTCATTATTATACAATAGTTTTTAATATTTCGCAAGGTATCATTGGTTCTTTTTTTAAGTAAATTATAATTAAATTTTCCGGTAAAAAAATCAAGTTTATTAATCTGACCCTCACTTACCGCGCGCATCATTTCATTTTCATATTTATATCTTTTTTCCATTGCCCCATATCGGCAATCAAATCTTCAATCCTTATGGGTGGTATGATGGACGTAGGCTTTACAAAAGAACAGCTTCTTGCCCTTAACAAAAAGCTAAACAAAATCAAAAAGCCAAACTCCAAAAAACAGTAAAAAAATTAAATGCTCAGGATTAATTTCCTGAGCATTATTTTTTATTTAATCTTCTTTTCTCCACACCATTTTATTAACTATTCCGGTATAGGACTGAATAATCTTCACAACCTTTGTGGATACGTTTTCTTCTATGTAATCGGGAACGGGAATACCAAAGTCACCGTTTTTATTCATTTCTACTGCAGTTTCCACAGCGTTAAGCAAATTCTTCTCATCAATACCTGCAATAAAGAAGCATGCTTTATCAAGTGCCTCAGGACGCTCGGTCGAGGTGCGGATACAAATTGCGGGGAACGGTTTTCCGACACTTGTGAAGAATGAACTTTCTTCGGGGAGTGTACCGCTATCAGATACCACCGCAAAAGCATTCATCTGCAAACAGTTATAATCGTGGAAACCTAAGGGTTCGTGCTGAATAACACGGCTATCAAGCTTAAATCCGCTGCTTTCAAGACGTTTTTTACTTCTCGGATGGCAAGAATAAAGGATAGGCATATCGTATTTTTCAGCCAGTTTATTTATTGCGCTAAAGAGAGATAAAAAGTTCTTTTCGGTATCAATATTTTCTTCTCTGTGAGCAGAAAGAAGAATATATTTACCCTTTTCTAAGCCGAGTCGGGTATGAATATCGCTTTTTTCAATACTTTCAAGATTATTATGAAGCACCTCTGCCATGGGAGATCCCGTAACGTAGGTTCGTTCTTTTGGAAGTCCGCAGTCTGCAAGATAACGACGAGCATGTTCACTGTATGCAAGGTTTACGTCGGAAATGATATCAACTATTCGTCTGTTGGTTTCTTCGGGCAGACATTCATCCTTACATCTGTTACCTGCTTCCATATGGAAAATAGGAATATGAAGACGTTTTGCGCCTATTACAGAAAGACAGGAGTTTGTATCACCCAGTACAAGCACCGCATCAGGCTTAACTTCAACCATCAACTGATACGATTTAGCGATAATGTTACCCATAGTTTCGCCAAGGTCATTACCAACTGCTTCCATATAAATATCGGGATCACTTAGACCCAAATCCTTAAAGAAAACACCGTTTAAATTATAGTCGTAGTTCTGTCCTGTGTGAGCAAGTAAAGTATCAAAGTACTGTCTGCACTTATTTATAACCGCCGCAAGACGTATAATTTCGGGACGTGTTCCTACAATTATAAGTAATTTAAGTTTTCCGTTGTTTTTAAAACCTTTATTCATAATCTTTCACCTCAAAAATATGTAAGTGGCTATTTAAGCAAACACGAATAATCCGTGCCGTAAAATACGATGGAAAATAGCAAAAAGAAGCAATTTTTTCTATTTGATAAAGCTCATCCAAAGAATTATAAAATGTTTGTCCATTAAACAATTACAACGCTAATCGTGAACAAATTTCTTTCACTTCTTTGATTTTTTCGTCAGATACGTTATTAACACATGACATTTCAAAAAGAATTCGCTTAGATTTACCGGTAAAAATTACTTTCATACACCTTATAAGCCAACAAAACGGCAATAAATATGGCGCCTTCTTCAAAAACGGGTACGAGATTACCATAAAATTATATGGCAAAAAAAGCCTTTTAAATGCATAAACAATAGAATTCTTTGCTTTGTGTTTATCGATCGCGATGTGATTTTCCACACTTCCATAAACACCGCCATCAAAAATATACTTAAGCAGCATCACGGAAAAATCATCTAAGTTGTTGTTTGTAAAACACTGTTCAGCAAGTTTATCCATTTCTGAGGCAAATTGATATATACCTGCTTTCTCTAGCAATCTTTTAGAGCATAAGTATGAAATACCCATTTTATGCTTCATTACCCAAATATCCAACAATGAACGAATCCCACACCCACCTGAAACAAAATGATATGCCATATGAGCAAAAATATGAAAAACAAAAAATTCTTTTTTAAACTCACATTGGTTAGAATTTGTCGGCATACTATATTTCCATGCATCTTTCAACACTACGTCCAAATTACGTATATTTTCTTGTAAGTTGAAATGCAATTCTAAATGAATCTTATTGGGAGAATACAATGATACGTCATGATAACTACGGTCTTTGCAGATATAACCTTTACTTTTCAAACTGTTAATTGCAGATCCTAAATCGTTATTGTGAATTAAAATATCAATATCACAGCTTGTTCTCATACTTTCGTAAGGATAAAACGAACGTATCACCGCCCCTTTTAGCGGAATATATTCAATTCCAATTTCATCAAAAGCACTGCATATTTCACTAAAAGCGTAATTCATTTGTTCATTTCTATAAACAGAAAGCAACTCTTCTCGCTGCAATATAGTCTGAAATTCTTTGTCGACATCAATTTTATTTTGATAAATAAAATTGGAAACCACATGAGCCAAATCGTGTTTTTTTGCTAATTTGAATATTGAGATAAGATTCTCCGAAGTAATTTTCTCTTTGATAAAATTGGCATTTTCCGTCTCATTTATGGTGGCGTGAAGAATTTCTATCAATATACGCTGTTCATCCATATACATAGTTCCTTTCAAAATTTCCCCAAAACATCTTATTAACCACCATGCCATAATAAATTATTTCGACTCGCAGTTATCTTGATTTTTTCAGTTAAAATAATTTCCTTCTATCATTAAACAATTTC
Source organism: Oscillospiraceae bacterium (assembly GCA_015065605.1). GTDB lineage: Bacteria > Bacillota > Clostridia > Oscillospirales > Acutalibacteraceae > SIG607. The sequence continues at coordinate 8,893 of SVPZ01000028.1, forward strand.
AAAAAAAGTATCGGGATGATTTTTGTCAAACTGTTCGTTTGCCCACATAAGTGTAACAAGGTCGTCTGTCTGACTCAAATTAATAATGTTATGAGTATAACCGGGAAGCATATGAACAGCTTCGATTTTTTCACCGCTCACTTCAAAGTTAAGCACCTTGTCAGTGCCTATTTTTCTTTGCTGAATAAGGGCTTTACCTGAAACAACAATAAAAAACTCCCATTTAGTGTTATGCCAATGCTGACCTTTAGTAATACCGGGCTTTGAAATATTTACCGAAAACTGTCCGCATTTTTCGGTTTTCAAAAGTTCGGTAAAACTGCCTCTGTCGTCAACGTTCATTTTAAGCGGAAACGCCGCCTTTTCTTTCGGCAAATAAGAAAGATAGGTTGAATAGAGTTTTTTAGCAAAACTGCCACTAGCTAATTCGGGCATTATAAGGGTTTCGCTTTGCGCTTTAAAGGTATCAAGTAACTCAACTATTTCGCCTAACGTAACCTGATGAACCGTAGGACAAACGCAGAACTGTCCGTCCTTGTGTTCCTTGCCCTCAAGACAGAGCATCATTTCGTCCACAAGGTCGTCTATATATAATAATGTAAGAAGAACACTTGGGTCATTTACCGTAATCGGCAAATCATTTGCCTTGTTATTACAAAATGTAGCAACGGCGCTGTTATAATTAGGTCTGCACCACTTACCGAAAAGATTGGGGAAACGGTAAACCAGCACCTTTGCCCCTGTTTCTTTAGAATAATTAAAGAATAAATCTTCTCCTGCTTTTTTGCTCTGTCCGTATGGGCCGTTATAACGTCCCTCTAAATTTGCCTGAATAGAACTGGAAAGCATTATCGGGCAGGTATTATTATATTTTTTCAAGGTATCAAGCAAGGTAGAGGCAAACCCGAAATTGCCCTTCATAAAATCTTCTTCTTTTTCGGGGCGGTTTACACCTGCAAGATTAAAGATAAAATCAGCATTTTTGCAAGCCTCGTCCAAAAGAGAAGCAGGAGAATCAATATCGTAAAGATAAAGCTCTTCAATATTTATTTCGAGATGGGTTCTGTCTTTGCCGTCTTTTATGTTTTTTAGCGCTTCGGTGAGGTTTTTACCCACAAAGCCCTTTGCACCGGTTATAAGAATTTTCATATTACTTACCTATCTTAGCAAGTTCTTCGCGAATATATTCAAGCGAAAGAAGTTTTTCCTTAACCTGCTCAACGTCCAAAAGTTCAGTATTGTTTGAGTTAAACTCTGTAAGAGGATTACGCTGGGCATCACCGTCTTTAAAGTACTTATCATAGTTAAGACCTCGGTTATCACTGGGTACACGGTAGAAGTCCCCCATATCAACGGCATTTGCGCACTCTTCATTGGTAAGAAGAGTTTCGTACATTTTTTCACCGTGTCTTATACCGATAACCTTAATTTCGGTATCGGGATTAAAGAGAGAAGTAACAGCCTTAGCAAGAGTTTCAATAGTACAAGCAGGCGCTTTCTGAACAAGAATATCGCCGTTAGTACCGTTTTCGAAAGCGAAAAGCACAAGGTCAACTGCTTCGTCAAGGCTCATAATAAATCTAGTCATAGAGGGCTCTGTAATGGTAATGGGGTTACCCTGCTTTATCTGGTCAATCCAAAGAGGAATAACCGAACCACGTGAGCACATTACGTTACCGTAACGGGTACAACAGATTTTGGTTTTGGTGGTATTTCTAGATTTTGCAACTGCAACTCTTTCTTCAAGAGCCTTGGTAATACCCATAGCGTTAACAGGGTAAGCCGCCTTATCAGTAGAAAGGCAGATAACACTCTTTACTCCCTCGTCAATAGCGGCGGTAAGTACGTTATCGGTACCCATTACGTTAGTGCGCACCGCTTCCATCGGGAAGAATTCGCAAGAAGGCACCTGTTTAAGTGCTGCAGCGTGGAAAATATAATCCACACCGTGCATAGCATTTTTAACACTTGCCAAATCTCTTACGTCGCCGATATAGAACTTAATCTTTTCAGCAACCTCAGGCATTTTAGCCTGAAACTCGTGACGCATATCATCCTGCTTTTTCTCATCTCTCGAAAAAACGCGAATTTCTCCGATATCGGTATCCAAAAATCTATTAAGCACCGCATTACCAAAAGATCCGGTACCACCGGTAATCAGTAAAGTTTTTCCTGCAAAAAGTGACATATTATCCTCCAAATCAATTATTTTTTTTAAATTTGCTAAGTTTTTTTGTAATTTCTTGCTTTTCTTTTTTATTAAGACCCCATTTATATAAGGTAAAGGCATATATTACGCAAAATACCATTGCCTTAAATATAAACAAAAGCCAATTCCCTTTATTTTTAATAAAAAGTAACGGACTACATAATGCTGTTGTAATAAGTACACAGGGCAATATACCTTTTGTTATTTTTTTTAACATATCTATAACATCTAATTTTAATTCTTTCCAGTAATAGATGTTCATTATAATACAATGACCGATGATATATGAGATTCCCGTTGCAATGGGTGCACCAATCGGACCTATTTTCTTAACAAGGAACACAGTCAAAGCAATATTTATAATAACGATAAGCCCTAATATCAACGAGCGAAAAATTCGTTTATCTTTAGCATTTAAAATAGCAAGAATTGTGTTTTGAATTAACGGCAACATGTTTGGAACCATAATTATTAAAACATACGCCCATGCCATAATAGTGTTAGGACCTGTCCAGCATTTTATAAAATCCATACCGAATAATATCCACCCTGCAATAAAGCCACCTGTTATAATAAACTGTATTCTACCAGGTTTTGAAATAAAATCGTTTATTTGGGTTGAATCAGCACCTTTCACAACAAGCCTTACTGCATCAGGCTGATAAACACTTGATACTGCTGTTGGCAATGCATTAAACATTGATATAATTGTTGCCGCAATTGAATATACCGCAACATCATGTTTTGTTGTCATAACACCAAGTATAGTTTTATCAACCGAGGTATTAACGTAACCTATTACGGACTGCAACAACATGGCAAGCATTAAAATTGTTGCTGGCCGCATCATTGCAAAATCAAGTTTATGAAATTTGATTTTGAATTTCAAAACAAAAAAGTCAAAACATATTACAGCAATGGCATTTAGTATTATCACGATTGTGTTTGCCCTTACAATTCCTTCGATACCCATACCAAAAAGCACAAAGGCAACCGATAATACAGCACCCACCAATATCTGCATTATTGCAACGCCCTTAACAAAAGAATATCTGTTATATGCTAAGGCAATACCTTGTGCAAAATGGCTAAACACAGTAGCACTTATTTGCAAAATCATCACCCTAAATATCTTTTGCGCAAGCGTTATTTCCACAGGTGTAAAACTTGTGTAAATATTACCGATGTTAGAACCAACCGCTATTCCTACACCCACAATAAAACAAAGTATTAATCCCATCACAACCATCATATGAAAGGCAAAGTTTTCTGCCTTTTTATGATCATCGCGTGCATCAAATTCTGCAATGTATCTAATCATTGTTGCACTAATACCTAAATCAAGAATAAGTATATATTGAGCAACAGCATAAATCATTTGATAAAAGCCGTAAGCTTCCTCGCCTAACTGTTGAATATAAAACCTAGTTAAGAACAGAGTGCTTACCGACTGAGCGATTATTTGCAGATAAGTAAAAATCATTGCTAACTTTTTTGAGGTGGAATATTTTTTTATATGCATCCTAATTTTCATCCCCTCACTGCATCTTACTTACGCAATTAATTTTACTTTCAATTTCTTTTACTGTTTTTTCTAGAGTATGATTTTCTTTAACGAGATTAAGAGCCGAATCAATATACCTCCGCCTTAAATCTGCATTTTTAATAAAATCATTAAGTTTTTCATTTAATTCTTCCGGTGTAGTTGCAACACAAGCTGCATCATGCTTTAATAGGTAATCCGTTGAAGCAATACCCTTGGGAGCATACACAAAAAACGCCACCCCGGAAGCAAGGCTATCTGCTATTTTGGTAGAAAAGGCTATTTGCAAATCAGTCTTTATTTTTTCATCAAAACTTTCGGCATGTAATAAGATATCGCTTTTTGCAATAACTTCCATACATTCATCGTAGCTAATAAAACCCTTATACTCCATGTTCGATACTTCTTTTATTTTTTGTGAAAATTCATCACTTATATTGGGGGCATATACGTCAATTTTTGCCATTGGCGAAATTGAATATAATGCCTTTGCAACTTGCAATAAAGATTCATCCCTACCTAAGCTTAAGTTACCCATATAAGAAAAAATCAATGGTTCGCCAAATTCCTTTTTAGCAACAGGCAGCATTTGTGTTGACATATACGCAACCATTGAAGGTGTTGAATATTCTTTTGAATATATATTACTTATGGCATCTGAATTGTAGATTGCCAATGAGGCATAATCCATTAAATCGTCAACTGATTTTTTCAATCCTCGAATGTACTTTTTATACAATAGTGATTTTGGAAACATATTTTTAAAGCAATAATCTTCGCAATGATACACAACCACAGGCAAAGAATACTTTTTTGCAATGTCTAATACTATCGCATGGAAGCAACTGTTTTTACCTGAAACAGTAAGTATAACGTCTGGCGAAAATTCTTGTATCCATTGTTTTAAAGAATCATTAAACCATTGTTTTTTTGTTGCACCCCACAAATAGTTTCTTAAAAACTTAACAACAGTTGCTCGTTTGTTTTTTTTGGCAAACTTAGTTATATTATCCAAGCTGCTTTCTTTAATTAAATCCGTTGATACTTCAGCTTTCGCCCTATCTTTAACAGGATCACCTGTGGATTTTTTTGAAAAAAATACTTTTAATAACTGCTTCTCAGTAATGCGATAATATCTTTTGCAAACATCAAAATCAGGTTTTTCATTTGAAAAGAAAAGTTGTGCAAGATTTTCTTTATCAAATGAATGAACTAAAAATTCCATAGTTCTTCCATTGGCGCCTTCTTTAGATAAAACATTATAACTGATTATCAAAACACGGCTTTGATTTTTCATTCTTCTGACCCCTTATGTTCCATTGATTCAATTATACTTTCATACATTCCAAGGTCAATTTTCACAAGAGTGTGCCCACTATTTCTTTTTTCAACAGGTGGAAGTTCCATATATTTTTTGCCAAATATCTGTAAAAGAAGAGTTTCATATTTATCGGGAATACGGAACTGGCAATTTTCAAACTTGTGCAGTACACCCTTGCCGTAAACATCATTTTCGACTAATTGCTTTTTCCAAAGATAATGGCTTGCAAAACTTGTGGTATATTTTGCGCCCGGCTTATCTGTTGCGGTGCAAACCCAATCAAATAAACCGTTAATAACTTTTGTTGGTATTAAATACGAAAAAGGTTTTAATATTTTTATAGTTATTTTTTTTGCTTTTGTAGTTTGTAAGTTTTTTGTGCATCTTGCAGATTTATATGCAAACAAAAGTCTAAGAAGTTTACCACGGAATTTCAAACCTAATCCATCGGTTTTTGTTACATGGTCAAGGGGAAAAATATCAATATATATGCCTTGATGAATACCGTCCTCTTCGAAACCTTTTTCTGCTTGCAGAGTGCCGTTTAGGCGAATTTTAGTTATATAACGGGTATAGTTTTTATCACTTTCGAAATCCTGGATAAAGAACTTGTCAGAATATTTTTCCTTAATGATTTTTGTTAATTTATTAAGTTCACCTCTATACATTGTGATATCCAAATCATCATCCCAAGGAATAAAACCGTTATGGCGGATAGCACCAAGTAATGATCCGCCACATAAATAATAGGTAATATTATTTTCTTCACAAATATTTGCAATTTCTTGCATTGTATATAACTGTGCAAGTTGCAATTTCCTTAACATATCCATATTTCACCCTTATAATTTAAATAAATTTTTTAAAGAATTTTAAAAGCCTTACTTTATAAAGAAGCGTAATTATTTTCACTTTAATCAAACTGGCTTTACTTCGAATACCATATTTTTGAATTATAAAATCGAAGCCTTTTTCATGATATTCTTGCCAAAATTTATCAACGTCCCGTTTTGCAGTAGGATTTCTTTCAAGTGCTTGCTGTATCGCATCTTCTTTTTTAGTTTCTAAAACTTTTGCATTAGTTAAAACTTTTTCAAAAATCCAATTGCCTTTTCCGGTATTTACCAAAACGACAGATAAGCCTTTGTTATCATTGATTTCGGGATGAGATTTATCAATTCCCCAATAGTCACCAATAGTTATATCCGATACGCGTTTATACGAATTATATCTACAAGAATAACACATAGGACGCAACGAAACATTTTGATAAAACAAAGCTAAAAAACTGCGTACTTGGTTTGTATTTTTTATCGTTTTCCCATTTTCAAAGGTTGCAGTTTCAATCGAGTTTTCCCATCCTGCAATTTTAGTACGGAATTTAAAATCTGTTAATTTAGATTTATAAGTTTTTTCTAAATAATTCACAAAATCAGCCCATAGTTTTGGACTCGGAACACCATGACATAAAAGATCCACTGTTAAGAGACCTTCGGTAGATTGATTTTTTGCTTTTAAATAGAAATTCAATCCATCAACCTGACATGGTGTACCTGTAAAAAGTACGGGACGACCATCTTTTAAATGTTGACCGATTTCTTTATACGTTTCTTTCAAATCGCTTTGAACGTATTTTGAACCGCGAAGTTTTTGTAAATCTTCCTCATTATCAACGTCAATATGTACTACCTGCATATCATCCGTTAATGTACAGCCATATACAATACCGTTATTTTTTAAAACTTCATCTGCAAGCAACGAAAACGCGCCGCCCGATGCGCTTTTCTTTAACACTTCTTTATCGCCGTTTATAACCGCGTAAACTTTTTGTTGAAACTCAGAATGTGCTTCTTCTTTTTTAATAATAGGACAGGCTTTTACACATAAGCCGCAATCAATACAACTATCCTTATCTATATTTGGATATAAAAATCCTTTTTTATCAGGTAAAACGTTAATTGCACCTTTAGGGCATACATTTTCGCAGGAACGACAACCACAACAATTGTTTTCATTAGGCTGAATGTGCTTGCTCATAATTTTTTTCCTCCCTTTCCATAATGCCAAAGATGATACCGAATATAATCATACTGTATGTTATATACGTTGCATCAATTACGTAGTTAGAGAACATTGATAAAAACATTGCTATAACAACGGCAAAGGCTAATATACCTGCATATTGAGATTTATTAATTATTGAAGAAATAACCTTACCAATAATTGCTAACCAGAAGCCAATATAGAAAATAAAAGCAATAATACCATAATCGTAAATTATTTCAAGATAATCGCAGTGGGCTAATGCATTTTTACTGCCTATAAGTGCCGGTACGCTTTTTAAGCCGTGACCAAACAAAATCTCAAATAGCGAAGATTCCCTTAAATCCTCAATAATCTTGCCCCAGATTTTTTCACGGCCGCCTTCGCCTTCATTAAAGGCTGTTTCCAAGCGTTCAAGTAAATCCAGTTCGTAAAACTTAGTTAAATAAGTAAATAAAAAACCTATAACAACCATAGCAGCAATCATGCCGAAGATTGTTTTTGTTTTTTCTTTTAAGTTTTTGTTACAATATGCCGTTACAATATAGTAAATAAGCATACCTATTAACAAAGCAATAAAGCCTGTACGCTTACCTGATAAAATCAAGATAAAGGCTGTCAAACCAACTGATGCATATTTTACTATTTTGTTTTTCACCAATAATAGCAATGGTAGCATATTCAATGAATAATAAACGTCGGTTATAACGTACATACTATCACCGGTTGATTGATAGCCTATCATAAAATAGCCAACGTAAAGGGATATCAAAAAGAACGTTATGCTGTATATGCCCAATTGCAACGATTCTTCACCGTATCTTCTTCCTAATTCGGTAAACAAGGATAAAATAAACATAAAATACGGTATTATTGCCAAGTTATATAAGAATGATACTGTATAACCACCTGTATGCATTATTGAGCTTATCATTGCCATAATACTAAACAGCACTCCAAACATACCGTGGGTTCTAAGTGCTATTTTCTTGTTAAAAACAATAACAATAAAAAACCAGATTACATATAGTGCAACGGTAACAACGTTCCATATACCACCGGCGGAAGTAACATTGGGGGTGTTGGATGTGTTTTTTATCTTTAACAAAAATCCCATACACAATATTATGTATACAAATGATATAATTCTATTTTTTTTAGTTAAAGAAGGCATTAAATCGACTCCTCTAAGGACTTTAAATATGCATAAGATTCTTCGATTAATTTTCGTTTCTTAATTGAAACATTTTTATAATCAAGTTTTTCTAATGAAACATCTTTTAAACTTTTTGCGATCCTATCAATAAGATCTAATTGTTGAAGAATGTTTGTTGTACGAGACGAATAAAAATCAGAAGTAAAATTGTAAAATTCTTTTTCAAAGATAATTGAAAATGCAGTACCGTGGAATGAATTGGTTAACACAACTTCTGCATTTTTTATATAACTTAAAAACTGCTTAGGACCAGCATCAAACACGTTATAATCTCCGTTAATAAAGTTTACCGCAGTTGGTGAAATACTTACTATCTTATAACCTGTTTCTTTTCTAAGTTTTTCTGCCGCTTTTTTCATAAGGCTACTGCCTGTTAATGCATAACATAAAATATATTTTTCTTCTTTTTGGGGTTCATCTGCTACTTTTGACCATTGTTCTTTATCTAGCAAAAAAACAGGATCTAAATGAACTAAGGATTCTTTATTAAACTTTTCTTTTATAAAATCTTTAGCACTGTTTTCCCTTACAGAAATCGGATAAACTTTTTCTAAGCCTTTTTCAAATTTTTCTAATTGCACTTGATTGTAGTCATAACGGCCGATACTTGCCGCATAAGATGCTACTTTTACGTTTTTAGGCGCAAAATCGGCAAAAAATTCAGGACGGTATCTGTACGTAATATTCCAAACCTGATCACTGCCAATAAGATACATATCACTTTGCGGTGGTGATTTAACCAGTGCATCATAATCATCATATCTGTTTGTTAATTTTACATTTTCATTAAGAAAGGTTTCAAAGCGATTTTTAAACCTTAACCGCGATTTATAATGTACAACTTCTAAAGCAATTAAAGCCATTTGCCTTATTTTTTGCTTAAGGCTTTTTTTATCATTAAGCACACGGCAATAATCAACGATTGCTGTTTCATATCCACAAGATATTAACGCTTGTTGTAATGCATATGCTTGCAGTACGGCACCATAGTTACGCGATCGATAAAAAGTTATTGTTGAAATTTTCATTTAACTTCGTCCCTTTTTTCGATGGACTTTTTTATATCAGTTGACGATATACCATCTGTATGTGGCAAAAATACCACTTCGACACCAACGGATTTGAGTTCGGAAACAATTTTATTATACATATCACTTCCCTGCCAATCGCTACCATGGAAAAGTGCATCAAACTTATATTTTTTGTATGCTTCCATCTTATCCATAGAAGTTTGGGGCACAACCTCATCTACATATTTTATGGCCGAAACGATTTCATAACGCTCTTCAAATGGAATAATAGGTTTTTTGTGTTTGTAATTATACACTACTTCATCCGTTGAAACACCAACGATTAAATAATCGCATTGTTCCTTTGCCCTTTTTAATATGTTTAAATGACCAATATGAAATAAATCAAAAACACCTGTAGTATAGCCTATTTTATATTTTTTCATTTTTTACATACCTCTGTTTGTTATTTTTTAAACTCTTTTATTCCTTTGAATTCTAGTTTAATCCTTTGTTTAAGGCTGATGGTATTTGGTTTAAGTATAGACTTTAGTTCAAACAAAAGAATTATCAATTTACTCCATCTACCATACATTGAAGCGAACAACACGCCTCTATCAGTATAATATTTTTCATTATATCCTTTAAACCAAGTTGATTCTTCTTGTTTAACGGTGCCTAACATTAAGCTTGAAGCTTTACCTTTTAAACCTTTTTGCAAACAGTTTGTTATAAAAAGATTATCTTCACCTGCTTGATAGGGTGCACCACCACCAAACAACAATGAATAATTAATGTTTGATTTATAAATCTTTTCCCTACGCACTGCAATGCGGAAAGCACCGTACCTTAAACAGTTTGCCCAATTAAGTTTTTTAGTTTTTAAATCGATATATTCGGGGCGCTGTGGATTTAATGATTTAAAATTAAATACTGCAAATGATGTTTTAGGATTTTGATTGAAAAATTTTTCAACCATTTCACTATACCCATCACAATAAACTATATCATCATCTGCAAACAAAAGAATATCTGCATCCGCACGCATCAATGCAGTATTACGACTTAAACCTACACCGCGTTCTTTTAGTGACAACCATTTGATAGAGTGACCTTTATATTCAAACTCTTCAATTTCGTTTCTGTCACACTGATTAACAATAATAGCATCTGTTTGAATATTCATTTTTTCTAAAAGTGAATGATCTGTTTGATGCATCGTTGAAACTAAAACTTGAATACGCATTTTATCTATCCTTTAACAATCTAATAAAATCTGCTGGGGAATTCAAAAAACCCAATATTCCATATTTTAAAGTTTTGAAAATTTTGTTCATTCTAATATATGCAAATGCGATTACTGCATAGTGTCGCATTTTTATATATCGAATATCTTTAGATTTTAATTTATCGAAAAAAGTTTTCTTATATTCATAAAGAGCGTTCTCTCCATTTATCTTACCATCTCCGCTTGATAAACCGCCTTCGCCTGTATGAACGTAAGCTTTAATATCACAAACGGGAAGATAACCGAATTTCCCTCCGCCCTCGATAGCTCTTTGCATCAAATAGAATTCATCGCCTACGTCAATGTGTGCAAATCCACCTATTTTTTCGAGATACTCTTTTTTGAACATCATTGTATCCGTACCGGTCATATGAAATTTCAGATGATACTCTCTTAAAGACTCAACGGACGTATCTTTTATGTAAGAACGAATGCGTCTGTCGATTTCTTTATCATTCTCATTGTAAAGATACAAATCGGTTATTGAATAATCACATTCTTCTCTTTCCATAAACTCGACCTGATTTTTCACCTTATCAGGCAAATATACGTCATCATCATCTAAAAACGTTATATACTCGCCTTTAGAAGCACCTATTCCAATATTACGTGTTTTAGCAGAGCCTTGATTTGGATTGTTTGTTATATGATTTAATGAAATATTCGGATAATTAGTACGAAAAGCATTTACTATATCGGAAACTTTTGCATTCCACTCAGCATCACCGTTATCATCAACAAGAATTATTTCAATATTAGGATAATTTTGATTTGCTAACGAAACCAATGCTGCTTCCAATTCGTTTTCTCGTTTATAAGTAGCAACAACTACGCTAACCGATTTCATTTAGTCACCTCTTGCTTTTCTGCTTCAGGTTGTTTAGAGAGCGCTCCCGTGCCACCTTCAACAACACCATCAGATTTCAATATGCTACCAATTGTTTTAATGAAACACTTGACATCCATAGCAAAACCTTTGAATTTACCCGCATTCAATGCAGCTGCATATTCACCGTCAAGTCTGGCTTTCACATCAATTTCCAATTCGTCGCGACCGTTGATTTGTGCCCATCCTGTAATACCGGGTTTAACATCATTCGCACCATACTTTTCGCGTTCGGCAACGAGGTCATCTTGCGACCATAAAGCAGGTCTTGGACCAATTGCAGATAGTTTCGAAGTAAAAACCTGATAAATCTGAGGAAGTTCATCAAGACTTGTCTTTCGAATAAATTTACCGACACGAGTTATGTATTGTTCCGGATTTTCAAGAAGATGTGTGGGTGTATCATGGGGAGTGGACATTTTCATGCTACGGAATTTCCAAATCATAAAGTAAGTAATCTTTCCGTTTTTCTTTATACCGACACGTTTCTGCTTAAATAAAACCGGACCCGGATCGTCAATCTTTATTGCTACGGCAACTATCAACATCGGAAGAGCCAAAACAATAATCGCAATTCCGGAAATCAATACATCAAAAGCTCGCTTGAGAAAACTTTTATACACTTTGACGTCCTCCATTCCGTAAAAAAATTATATTTATTATATTATAATATATTTAAGATAGAAAATCAACCTTTATATGCAAAGAGCATTGTAATGGACTGAAAATTATGTTATACTGTAAAAAAATCAAGGAGATTAGTTGAGATGGAAATACTTAAAGGGTGTCTTCCCTGTCTTTTTGAACAAGCCAAAAGGGCGGCTAAAATGGCAAGTGATTCGGCAGAGGTTCAGCAAAAGGTTTTGGATTTATCAAGTGAAATTCTTGAAAATTACGAAGCTTTCGAAAATGCGCCGCATTTAGCGCAAGCCATTTACGAAGCGGTCAAAAGTCAGACCAAGGAAGAAGACCCGTTTATAAAAATCAAAGAAAAGGACATTGAGGTTGCCAAAAGTCTTGCTCCCGTTTTAAAGGATTTTATTGCTTTGTCTGACGACCCGATTTATGCCGTTTTAAAAGTAGGCGCAGTGGGAAATAATCTTGATTCGGCGATAGTCAGAAATATAGACATAAAAGAAAAAATAAACGAAGAACTTAATACTCCTTTCAAGGTATGCGATATTGATATTTTTAAAGAAAAACTAAAGGGTGCAAAAACGGTTTTAATAGTAGGAGATAATTCCGGAGAAGCCGTATTTGACGGGGTTTTTATGGATAATTTCCCAAATATTTCTTTTTATTATGCAGTGCGCAGCGCCCCTATAATAAACGATGTTACTTTAAAAGAAATACCTCTGATAAATTTAGACAAAAAAGTAAAAGTTTTCGCTTCCGGAAGTTGTGCTCCCGGCAGTGTATTAAGCCAATGTTCAAATGAATTCAAAGAAATTTTAAAGAATGCAGACATAGTTATAAGCAAAGGTCAAGGAAACTTCGAAAGCCTTTCAGAAGTCAAAAATATCTTCTTTTTATTAAAGGCAAAATGTCCCGTAATCGCCTCCAGATTTAACGTAGAAGCAGGCAGTTACATTTTCAAATATAATGCATAAAAAAATGCTTACTCGCTTGAGTAAGCAATTTTTTATTAAAGTAATACGCTGTAAACGTCTTCACCGCCGTTTACAAATACCTCTAAAATATATCCGTCACGCAGTATTTTTAAATCTTTGATTTCACCCTTATGTACAACGGTTTCGCGGTCTGTGCGCAAAATTTCAAAGCCGTCTTTGGTGATCTTAACGTTTTCGTCGCTATCCTTTAAAAGATGTTGAACCTCTTTTACGGGATATCCGCACACCTTACCGTTTTTGACGGTTATTTCTCTTGGTACAGACCACGTTCCCGCACAACGAGGAAGCTTTAAATACCATCCTGGAATCCAAGTAATATGCAGATTTCTGCCCTTATCATCTCTGAACATCTGACCTGCATACTGATCGGGGCCTCTATCATAACCACCTGCCATTTCACAGGTAAATTTTCCGTTTTCAAGAGTGCCGTACATAACGTGGAAATAGTGTTTCCAATCTATTGGAGTAACCGAGCAAGCAAGCAATATTTTGCCGTCGTCAGTCGGCATAATAGAAGGACATTCTGTATATATACAGTCAGCCCACTCAGCCGCAATACCGCCGTAATTCCAATTTTTAAGGTCGTCGCTTTCATAAATAAGCAGTCTTCCAACCTTAGGATTAATATCTCCTGTTCCGCTTCCCGTTGCCATAACAAGATAATATTTTCCGTTATAAAAGGTAACCGCAGGGTCTCTGAAATCAGGGAAGCCGTCTTTGGGATAACCTTTTATTATTGGATTATTTTCATATTTAGTAAAGTTGATACCATCAGTGGAATATGCCATACTTACGCTTTCAATACGTCTGTCAGCGCCTTTGGGAGTAGTGATAGAAGCATAGAAAAGGTAAAGAGTATCGTCCTTTACAATAGCCGTACCCGACCAACAACCCTCGTTATCATAGGGCATATCGGGAGTCAGAGCAACCGGCAATTCCTCCCAATTAACAAAGTCCTTACTTCTTGCGTGTCCCCAGTACATATGCTGTTCTCTGAAGGGATATTCGGTATCGGGACAATGCTGATAAAAAAGATGGTAATAGCCGTTAAAATAAACAAGTCCGTTAGGGTCGTTTACCCAACCTTTTTTAGGTTTAAAATGATATTCAAGCGGTGCCGAATAATCATAGTTATATACACTAAAGCTTTCCATAGTTTTCCTCCTAGTAGGTTTCAATAATCTCCATATTGCCTTTTATTGAGAACTTTCCCATAACTAAGGCAGGCATAAAGAAGTAGTCGCCCTTTTTAATGGGTTTTTCGTAGTTTTCGCCAACGATACTTCCCTCACCATCTGTTACAATATACAATGCATAACCGTCGTTGTCAACCCTCATTTTTCCGCTTTTAAGCCTTATACGATTTATGACAAAACAATCGGTATCTTTTTCGCTGACAAGGGATTCCACCGTTACTGAGTCACCGCTAAAGGTAATCATAGGCTCAAGCTTTGCATTTGGAGCAGTAACGAAATCAAAACATTCCACAGCCTGTTCCTTGGTAAGTCCGAGATACATTTCGTTGTCGCTAAGCCTATAGTCACCGCACCAACGTTCAGGCTGAATAGTAAAATCGGTAGGCTCCTGCACCTCTAAAATAAGACAGCCTTTGCCTATGGCGTGAACGGTTTTTGCGGGAACGAAATAAACGTCGCCGATTTCAGGAGTTATAACCTTCATAAGTTTTTCCATTGCATCCTTATCGGTTTCACTTTCTTCAATAGCTTTTATAAACTGTTCCTTTGTTACGCCATCTTTAAAGCCAAAATATATTTTAGCATCCTCTCGCACTCCGAGTATAGTCCAACATTCAGTTTTTCCGTAGTCGGAATCAAAGTATTTCTTTGAAAAAGGCTTGTCGGGATGCGCCTGAGCAGGAAGCCTTATGGCACTGTCAAGACCCTTGACAAGTATTCTGTATTTTTTACCTTTACCTATAAGTTCATCCGGATACTGCTTTAAAAGGTCGTCAAAATAAAGGTCGCTGTCCTTGATTTTAGATACGCCCTCTTTAGCGCCCTTTGAATCCTTATTAAGCGCAGCAACGTTTGAGGCAATCCATTCTTCAGGCAAAAAACCGTCAACCGCCTCGTCACCAAAAAGTTCGCTAAAAAGTTTTCCGCCTGTATAGACTCTGCCCACTCTGTTTCTCTCAAAGAAAATCGGCTCGTTAAACATATTTTTTCCTCCTAACAACCAATGCTTGTTGAAGCAAGGTCAAGTCTTGTGATAATATCCTGCTGAATTTCGGGAGAAAGGTCAAGGAAATTAACGAAGGTTCCGTGAATTCTCATAATATAAACACCGCTCGGAGCGTACTTTTTGGGGTCACTAAGAACCTTTCTTAAAGTTTCGGGAGTAGTTACGTTTACGTATAAATAGAATGGAGAAACGCCCTCTTTAAGAGGATTGAAGAATAATGGCATAATTATGTTCTGATAGAATTCAACGCCTTTTTTCATATGATCTTCACCCTTAAAAAATTTGGGGTCGATTCCGAGATGGGAAGCGTAGCCTCCGTTAAACTGTTCAAAGGGAAGCTTCATATTGGAAAGAATTCTAAAGCCAAGTCCGTTTGAAGCCTCTCCGTAAAGCGGGTCAACGCCGTAGCCGAACATATCGCGCGCCTTTCTGCCGTCGGGAGTAGCGCCCACCCAATATCCGTAGGTCAAATGAGTAGAAGGACTTGAGAAATCGGGACGGAAGGGATTTGAGAGATAGTTTTTCTTTGAACGAAGCATCTCGGATACCTTATTGGCAATAATAGCGGCTTCATTATCCACCTCTTCAATATTGTTGCCGAATTTAGAGCAGGAAAGAAGGAACTCTCTGACGTCTTCGTAGCCCTCAAAATTATTTTTAAGAGCGTTTAGCAGTCTATCCTTACCAGAGGGATATTTTTCTACATATTTATCAATAGCGATAAAGGAATCGGCAAGAACGGTAAGTCCGTGAACAAGGCATCCGCTTCCGTTATAGCGTGTTCCCTGCACCTTGGTATCACGCATATCTGCGCCGCTTTCCATACCACCCATAAAGCAACTTAAAAAAGGTACCTTTAGTTCAGAAAGGGCAACACTTGCGCCGTTTGCAAACTCAACCATTTTATCAATTACTTTGTCCAAGGTTTTGTAAAAAGCGGTACGTATATCCTTGAGTTCATATGCATCTGTTTCCATAAGTTTATCTCCCGTAATAGCAGATACACCGCCGAAAAGCACCATTTCAAGAACCTTTGGAAGACTTAACCAACTGTTTGTAGTATTGCCGTTATCTTTACCCATAATAAGAGGCTCCTGACAACCTGCAACGCTGTAGTCAGGGATATCTTCCTTTGCTACACCGTATTTTTCGAGAACCGTAAACAACGCATCGTCGTTAAAGAGCGAAGGAGTAAGCGCACCCGGAGTAAAGAAGAAGCGACCCATTTCCTCGTAAAGTTTTTGAGGAGTATTTTTATGAAGCTTTACCGAAAGAATAGGCTGAGGCAAATTCATATCGTAATAAGCATCCATAATCGCATAACTCATCACGTTAGTAAGGTCGTTACCGAGATTATCTCTGCCGCCGATAAGTACGTTCTGGGAAATAGCCCAGCTTCTGTCGCCCACGTTATAGAAAACAAGAAAATGACGAAAAAGTTCTGCGGCTTCTTCTCTGGTTAAATCCTTTCTGAAAGGTTCAAAAATTCTGTCTGCATTACCCAGAGAAAAGGCGTAGGGATTGGGCGCCTGTTCAAGACACATAAGTTCCCACAAAATCAGATAAAGCTGAAGCGCTTCATAAAGATTATTTGCTTTACCGCCCTTAATATTTTCAAGGCTTTTTTCAAGAAAACAAAGTTCTTTAACGCGTTTTTCGTCGCGGTTTTTCTTTTGCTCGTTTATTAAAGCAATATATCTGTCGATTAAGATTTTAACGGCAGAAAGCGAAACAGCGGCAGCCTTATAGAATTCGCCTTCTTTTTTATCAGCCTCTTCTATCATAGCATCCACGCCGTGATTCAGGGCATAACGAAAATCGGGGATAACGTGACCTGTTACCTGTTCAACAAAGAAAATAACCTCTTTGGTGTAGTCTTCTGCTTCGCCATAGGTTTTATTTAACATTTCAACCATTTTACTTTTAGCGGTGAATTCTCTAACCTTTCCGATACGCTCGGCGGTAAATTCTTCATTAGGTTCAATATCATTATAAATAGCCATAGGGTCGCAGTAACCCGAAAAACCTTCAACGGTAAAGGAGGGATTAATAAGGGCATAGCTTCTTGCAAAAGCATCTCTCTGAGTGCCTACGAAAACAGCATTATCGCTAAGAGTTATAGGCATTTCCTTTACCACTTCGCATAAAAGATGCGCCTTTTTAACTTCGGGGTCTAACCCCTCGTATTTAGAGTCAGCCTTCATTTCGGTTTCTTTAGCAATAAACCAACCGTCAAGACGCCTTATCTCTCTTTCCTCTCTGTAAAGAGCCTTTGCCTTCTTGGTAAGTTCACCAATTTTATAAATTGTTCTCATTTTATATCCTCCTTAAGTAGTTACTACCTTTAATCCGAAACGGTCAAAAGTATCCTTAAATTCTTTTAATATTTCATTGGTTATAAAACCGTTTTTAACCTTGTATTCGCCTTTCCATTTTTCTTTTCCGTATTCGTGATAGGAAAGAAATTCAAATACTGTATTCTTAGTATCAAATTTAGAAAAATAACCTGCATATTCCTCGGGACTATATGCATTTATCCCGTTTATAAGCGGAATTCTTATATGCTGTTGTCTTCCCTTATTGCAGTTTTCTTCAAAATTTTTACAAATCGTCTGATTGCCAACTCCGGTGAATTCCTGGAGCCTTTCACTGTCAAAATGTTTGAAATCCATTATAAGATAATCAACGTATTCTAAAATTTCATTAAGCCGTTCGCTTGTACCGTTGGTTTCAATGCAGGTATGTATTCCGCTTTCCTTAACCGCCTTTAAAACGGTGATAAGCTCATCTGCCTGCAGGGTTGCTTCGCCACCCGTAAAGGTAACTCCGCCCCCTGAAAAGAACATCATACGACTGCTTAATATCTCTTTAATAACATCCTGACAAGAAACCTCATTTCCCGCGCTCATTTCCATTCCATCGGGATTAGAGCACCAGATACAGCGCATATTACATCCCGAAAGATGATAAACAAGTCTGTTACCCGGTCCATCCTGACCGAAATTAAAGCCTTTTCCAAAAATTCTCATATAAACACTGCTCCTTATACTTATCTTAGCAAATAGTATTGTTTTTTTGAATTGACAAAAGGAAATAGAGGATGTAAAATAAAGAAAAATGGTAAAGGTGAGTTTAAGTTTATGAAAAATGTTTTCAACACGGAAATTCGTCACAAAATCACCGAAGCAAACATTAATTTCTACGCTACGCCATTTGTTCATCCCAAAAGAAAAATGAATGAGCACGATTTTATTTATATGCTGGACGGCAAATGGATAATAGGACAAAACTCAGAAGAATACAATTTAAAAAAAGACTCTCTTTTAATTCTTAGCGCAAATAATTTACATTACGGTGTAACTTCTTGTGACGAAGGCAGTAAAACCATGTATTTTCACCTTTCCTGTGAAGAGGGCGACGGTTTTTTTGAAAACGGCGAGCAAGGCATCGATACCCTTATCGACGCTTCCCTTAATTCAAACATCAAAAAATATTTTTACGAAATAGTGAACGCAAAAATTTCAGGTGACGATATAAAAGCAAACCTTTTCTTTGACATACTTCTTCACGAAATAAAGCTTATCCAAAATAACGATTTCGGTAAAATCGGTGAAGAAATAAAAAAGATAATTCACCGAAACCCCGAAAAGTTTTTCAGCAACAAGGAACTTTCCGAAAAACTTAACGTTTCGGTTAAAACCGCCGAAAATAAATTTAAAGCGCTTTTCGGCATAACAATTCATCAATATATGCTAAACCATAAAATTGAACTTGCAATTTCTTATTTCAAAAACTTTCCCGAAATGCCTATAAAGGAGATTTCCTATAATTTAGGCTTTTACGATGAATACCATTTCAGCAAACAATTCAAAAAGATTATCGGAGTTTCTCCTTCAGAATATAAAAACATGGCATAAAAAATACGCACGTAAGTGCGTATTTTTTAGTTTTCTTTATAAATCAGTCCAAATAGCCAGCTGATAACTCCAAGTATAAAAAATATAAACGGGTAATTTAAAACTATATTTAAAATCAGCCTTTGACCGAAAAAACCGGGCCAACTAATATGATAACCGCCGGGTTTAAGCCCTTTTATAAACCCTGTCATATGAAAAGCAGCAAAATAAAGGGTGCCAAGCGTTAGTAAAACAAGTATTATTAAAAGCGCTATTCTGATTATTTTAGCCGTTTTATTATTAAATGGCTTAAGACCCGAAAACAGCCCTATAATATGTATAGCAAAAAATCCGACAACATATAGCGTAAAGGGGAAAAGTGAAAACTTAAGAATGTTTTGAGGGTGTGAGAAAAAATCGTCATACCCTTCGCTTAACTTATAAAGCAAAAAATCCGCAACAATTAAAACCGTCACAAAAATCCCAAGCGCTATTGCCCAAATTCTCTTTCTTTTTTGGTTTACTTTTAAAGGAAGTCCGTAAATTACCGCATTGGTATCCACCTTAAAGAGTTCGGCAATTTTTATTATTGTATCAATATCGGGATTAGATTTTCCCGTTTCGTAATTTGATACCGTTTGACGAGTTACAAACAGCGCCTGAGCGAATTCTTCCTGTGTCATTTTGTTTTTGGTTCGCAGTTGTTTAATATTTTTGCCTACGTTTGCCATAGCCATCACCTCGCTTAAATTTTACTCAGAAAAACTCGTTTTGTAAAGCAAAGAATATTTGCGCCTACTTAAAAAGCCGAACAAACAGTTTGCTCGGCTTTGAAATAAATTATTTAAACACTTGCGGACACATTCCGTCGTTTATAAAGTCGTCGTTTCTAACCATTCCGCAGCCAAAACCTGCAGGACGCATATATTTATACGATAAATCCACGTCCACGCTAACGCTTCCCACCTCTTTACCGAGGTTTGCCAAAATATTGCCGTCGGGAGAAACTATCATACTGTTACCGCCTTTATTATCGTCATCCATAGAAAAGGATGAACGGGCAATATATGCATTACAGCGAAAAGCAGTAAGCTTATTCTGTGCCAAAATAATATCGGTTCTTTCCCCTCTCTGATAGCCGGGAATTACAATAATATCAGGCTTTTTTGATGCGATATATTCAATTTGTTCGTTATAGTAAACGTCATAGCAGGTCATAAAGGCAAAGCGTATGCCGTCAAGGTCCACTATGCACTCACCCTCACCTCTTTCAATACCGAGAGCAACCTCGGAAGGCGGAAGATGAATTTTATCGTAAACAAATGCCTTATTCCCCTCTTTATCAAAAAGATAGGTACTGTTTTTAAGTTTTTCATCACGTTTTTCTATAACGTTTATACAAACGTACGCCTTCTTTTCTTTTGCTGTATTACTTGCAAAATCGAGCATTTCTTTAGCTCTGGGAAGCGCGGCAAGTTCTTTTTCCTTTTCACTAAGTCCGCCTGCGTTTGAATATTCAGGAAGAACGATTAAAGACTCTTCTGTCACTTCATTTAATTTTTTCATCAAAAATTCGGCAATTGTTTTATCGGGATTTTCACCAGCGTAATATTTAGGCTGTACTACCGTAATTTTCAAAATTTTCACCTCAAACCATTAATTTATAAATCTTTTCGCAATCATTTTTGTCAAGCTTTACAAAGCCTTCAATATAACCCGGTCTGCCGTTGCCGCAACAAAGGGCATCTACAAGGTAAGGAATATCCTCTTCTTTTGCACCAAGTTCTTCAAAGTTCTTGGGCATACCGATAGATATAAGGAACTGTCTTAACGCCTCAATACCTTTTCGCGCAGTAATTTCAGGATTAGCAAAATCCATCTGACATCCCCAAACCCTTACCGCTATCTGTGCGAAACGCGCAACGTCGTGACCTAATACGTAACTGAAAAGAGCCGGCATAGTTACCGCAAGACCCGCGCCGTGAGCGCAGTCGTAAAGACCGGATAGTTCGTGTTCAATACTGTGTCCCGTCCAGTCCTGAGTTCTTCCTACACCACACACGTTATTGTGAGCCAGAGTTCCTGCCCACATAATATTAGCTCTTGCGTTATAATCCTGTGGATTTTTCATAACCTTTGGAGCCTCGTTGATTACCGAAAGCAAAAGACCTTCAATAAGGCGGTCGGTCACCTCTACGTCCTTTGTATTGGTAAGATATCTTTCATAAAGATGAGCCATAATATCGGTAATTCCGCAAGCCGTCTGAAAAGGAGGTAAGGTACAGGTAAGTTCGGGATTTAAAATACTGAACTTAGGACGCAGAATATCGGTACGGCATCCGCGCTTAAACATACCGTTTTCATGGGTGATAACGGTATTTCCGCTGCCTTCACTTCCTGCGGCGGCAATAGTAAGAACCGTTCCTACCGGAAGGGCTTTTTCTACGGATTTTCCGCTGTGGTGATCCCAAAAGTCGCCGTCGTAAAGCACACCGCCCGCAATAGCCTTTGAAGAGTCAATAGCACTGCCTCCGCCTACCGCAAGAATAAAATCTATATTTTCCTTTCGGCAAAGTTCAATCCCCTCATAAACAAGACCGCTTCTTGGATTAGGCTGAACACCGCCCAAAAGAATATAAGGAATATTTTCTTTATCTAAAGATGCCTTTACTCTGTCAATAAGTCCGCTTTTTACAGCGCTTCCTCCACCGTAATGAATAAGCACTTTAGTACCGCCGAATTTTTTAACCATTTCACCCGCTTTATTTTCGGTATCCTTTCCGAACACAAAATAAGTAGGAGATGTAAAAATAAAATTATCCATAATAAAATTTCCTTTCGGTATTTGGTTTATTCTAACAAATTCAGTTTAAACTGCTATTTAAAAAACCTAAGAATTTTTGCACATTTCCGTAGCATTTTTCCCTTTTAAAATAGGCGCATACTGTCTGTTCCTCTTTAAAATCGGTCACATCCAATTCTACAATTGAACTGCTCTCAGCTAGTTTCATAGATTCCCTTCCTGCCGCGCCAACGGCAACGCCCGATTCAATAATTTTTATAAAACATCCGTAATCGTTTACCTGCGCCACTAATTTCGGAGTAAATCCAACCTTTTCACAGGATTCGCACAACAGGTTATACTGCCTTCCCTGCTGACTCATATTTGCAAACGGCTCATCACAAAGCTCTGAAAGAGTTATTTTTTTACCCTTAAATCTGCTGTTTTTAGAAGCAAAAATTTTAATAGGCTGACGCACAACTTCGATACATTCATAGCCATCATATCTATCGTTTTTTGTATCCATTATTATATCGTAATTTTCAAAATCGTGATTTTCGAAGGAGGATACAAGCTTAAAACGGGCATTTACGTTTTCTTCTTTGAATTTTATGATTTTTTCGGTCATTACACTTCGAAGTGCGCGTACCAGAATTTTAATTTCTCTTAAATCCTCACTTGGATTTTTTATCTCATAAACAGTTTTGTCAAGTAGGGGAAGTATGTTTTCAAGGCATCTTTTAAGTTTAATTCCCTGTTCATTAAGCTTTATGCTGTTTGCCGCTCTGTCAAACAGTTTGCAGCCCATTTCGTTTTCAAGTCTTTTAATACAAGCGGACACAGACGATGAAGGCACCATATGTTTTTTTGCCGCTTTTGCAAAGCTTAAATTGTCGGCACAATCAAGAAAATATCTAAGCTGTAAAAGTTCCAAAATATCACCTCGTTTTCCATTTTAGCATAACTTTAAAGTTATCGCAACCCTATATCAAGCAATTCTTTACAAATACGCTAAAAGTACTATAATTAGTTTTACCACACAAATAAAGAATACGTAGAAATCCCCACAATTAAAAAAAGAGCTAAGCTTATATCCGCTTTGCTCATAGAAGATAATAAATAAAAAAATAACCCTTGACTGCTCATTAAACCATCAGTCAAGGGTTAAATATGTTCTATCTTAATATCCAACATCATTTTTTATACCTACCTTTCTTAATTTCAGAAACTGTTTTATTATTTTCTTAAAGCCGTCGCTGTGGTCTGTATATAAATCCCGTAAAGTGAGAAGCACTTTTTGGCTTTAATCTGTAATCAAACAACTTCTGTAGTTTAGCTGTACATTGGTCTCACCCTTCCTTTGACTATATATTAGCATATTTCTTGGTTTCTTTCAATTCGCAGAATTTATAAAAATATTTGCTCAACTTTATGCAAAACACAGAAATCGTTTTACACATATTGACCAGAGTAGTTTTTTATGGTAAAATAAATTTGTTGAGTTTTTAAAAAAGGGGCTGTAAAAAAACGACCCAAATAAAAAAAGACTACAAACCAATCCGAAAGGATAGGAATGTAGTCTTTTTTGTGGTATAATTAAGTTGATGAAAAATAAATATAACCCACGAGTATA
>SVPZ01000029.1 GCA_015065605.1 Oscillospiraceae bacterium
TCGTGTTTGCTTAATTTTATATTCCATATAATTATACATCAAAGTTTAATTTTTTTCAAGTAGAACATAAAGATAATATTTTGCTATTGCAGTTAATAAAAAAATATGTTATTATATAGTGTAATTATATATAAGGGGGAGATTTTTTTGGCTGATAACCGTCCAATAGGTGTTTTCGACTCGGGACTAGGCGGTCTTACGGTAGTAAAAGAAATTTTGAACGTCTTGCCAAATGAAGATATTATCTATTTTGGTGATACCGACCGTGTTCCATACGGTACGAAAAGCCGTGACACCATAAGAAGATATGCCCGTCAGGACGAAGCCTTTTTGCTTAGTCAGAACGTAAAGCTTATTGTTGCAGCCTGCGGTACCGTTAGTTCGGTTGCAAGTGATATAGGCGAACAACTCCCCGTACCTTACGTTGAGGTTGTATCTCACGCCGCAAAAGCCGCTGTAAAAGCCACCAAAAACGGTAAAATCGGTGTTATAGGCACGTCTGCAACCGTTATGAGCGGTGAACACAAACGCGTTATAGAAAATCTTTTACCCTCTGCAAAGGTTTACGTTCAGAGTTGCACCCTTTTCGTTCCTCTTGTAGAATCGGGATTTACAGACGAAAAGGACGTTATCGTTTATGAAACGGTCAAGCGTTATCTTGAACCGCTTAAAGAAGCAGGCGTTGACACGCTTATTTTAGGCTGTACCCACTACCCCGTTTTGAGCAGAGCCATTAAGCGATATATGGGAGAAAACGTTACGCTTATTAATGCAGGAATTTCTACCGCTTATGCAGTTAAAGAAATACTTTCCGAAAAATCTTTATTAAACGACTCCCAAAATCCTTCTGTTCAAAGGTATTTTGTCAGCGACGTCACCCCTTCGTTTAAAACTACCGCTCATCTGCTTTTAGGTGCAGAGCCTACAGAGGAGCAACTCAGTCAGGTGGATATTGAAAAGCTATGAAAAACGTAACAGTTTCGATTAAGGGTTATCAAAGTATTGATACCGATGAGGACGTTGTTGAACTCAAAACCGTCGGAACCTACAACTTCAAAAATGATAAATACTATATCTTCTATGATGAAATAAACGAAGACGGGGCAAAAACTCAGACGATGCTCAAGGTGGGTGAAAACGTTGCAGTGCTTAAACGGACAGGCGCTATCGACAGCCAAATGGTTATTGAAGTAGGAAAACGCAACAGTTCGGTTTATCAAACCCCTATGGGTGAGTTTTTTATGGACATCTACGGAGAACAGGTCAAAAGCACTTTAAACGAAAACGGCGGATCGGTTTCACTTATTTATTCCTTAAATATGAACGCCACCCCCGTTGGAAGAAACAGAATAGAAATTACCGTAAAAGAGGTTTAAATTTATGTCACTATTAGTAAATAACGCAAAAAAGCAAATTAAAGACGTTATAGTAAACGCTGCTCAAAAGGCTATGAGCGAAGGTCTTTTATGCGAGGCGGAGTTAACTGATTTCAACATTGAAATCCCCGCTTCACGAGAGCACGGCGACTATGCCGTTAATGCGGCGCTCGTATGGGCTCGCGCTTTAAAGAATGCTCCAAGAAAAATTGCAGAAACCGTTATGGCAAATGCAGATTTAGAGGGCAGTTATATTGAAAAATTTGAAATTGCAGGCCCCGGTTTTATAAACTTCTTTTTAAATGATAAATACTATGCCGATATTCTTTGCGATATTGACGAAAAGAAGGAAAAATACGGTGAAAGCGGTTTCGGGGAAAACAAAAAGGTATTGGTTGAATTCGTTTCGGCAAACCCCACAGGCCCCATGCATATCGGTAATGCAAGAGGCGGTGCGCTCGGTGACTGTCTTGCCGCAGTTATGGAAAAGGCAGGATACTACGTTGAAAGAGAATTTTATATTAACGACGCAGGTAATCAGATAAATAAATTCGGTCTTTCCCTTTCCCTTCGTTATCAGCAGATTTTTGATAACAGCGTTGAAATGCCCGAGGACTCTTACCACGGCGCCGATATTATTGCTCACGCTGAAAACTTCGCCGCAATTCATAATGATAAATTCATAAATTGCTCCGAAGAAGAAAGAAGAAAAGCCTTAGTTGAATTTGCTTTACCCAAGAACATTCAGGGACTTCACGATGACCTTTTAAAATACAGAATTGAGTATAATACCTGGTTCAGAGAAAGCACCCTCCACGCTAACGGCGAAGCAAAGAGAATTATCGAGCTTTTAAAGGGAAGCGGTCACACCTACGTAGAAGAGGATGCTCTTTGGTTTAAGGGCGAGGATTTCGGAAGCGATAACTTCGTACTTGTGAGAAGCAACGGTGTTCCCACCTACATTGTACCCGATATTGCATATCATTATAACAAGCTCGTAACCCGTGGCTTTGATAAGGCTATTGATATTTTGGGCGCAGACCATCACGGTTACGTTCCCCGTCTTAAAGGCGCGCTGACTGCACTGGGTGTTGACAGTTCCCGTTTGGACGTTGTGCTTATGCAGATGGTACGTCTTGTTAAGGATGGCGAAATCATAAAGGCAAGTAAGCGTAGCGGTAAGGCTATTACACTTGTTACACTTCTTGAAGAAGTACCCATTGATGCCGCACGTTTCTTCTTTAACCTGAGAGAGCCTAATTCTCACTTTGATTTTGATTTAGACCTTGCTATTGAAGAGTCCAATAAAAACCCCGTATATTACGTACAGTACGCTTATGCGCGTATTTGCAGTATTATAAGAAATCTTTCAGCAGACGGCATTACACAAAGAAAATGCACTTCTGACGAGCTTTGCAAATTAAATACCGCCGAAGAAAGAGAATTAACTATTCATCTTGCAGATTATACAAATGAAATTATTGCCGCCGCAAAGGCTTATGACCCTGCTAAGATTACTCACTACGTAGAAGAACTTGCTACAAAGTTCCATAAGTTCTATAACTCCTGCCGTGTTAAAGGCGACGACGAAGGACTTATGCAAGCCCGTCTTACACTTTGCACAAACACCGCAACGGTTATCAAGAACGTACTTGATTTGCTGAAAATTTCCGCTCCCGAAACAATGTAAAATTTATAATCAATAAACTAAAGCCACCCGAAAAGAGTTTTTGCGTTTCTTTTCGGGTGTTTTTTTGTCGATATATTGGAAAGTTGGATAAAAAAACATAAGTCTGTACACACCTTGTACACCTCTTGTACACCCGTTTGTACACACGAAAAGCCTTTATTTATAAGGGTTTTAAGCCTAAAGTGTACAAAGTGTACATCATTTCTATAAAAGATTATAAATTAAAAAAATATTATATTTTTTATATTTAAAAAATAAATATACAAAGTAACGTTTTTATGTTTACATTGTTTACATAACCGCAAAAAACGGGATGTCGGCAAGCGCCATCCCCTACGAAACGTCAATAAATCTTTACGGCTACATTGTAGGGGCTGATGCCCACATCAGCCCGAAAAAACAATGATTTTTTGTGATATAAAACGGGACGATGTGGGCATCGTCCCCTACGAAATGAAAATAAATTTTTGCGGCGACGGTGTAGGGGCAAACGTCCTCGGTTGCCCGAAGAGAAAACAATCCTCCCACCGACATACGTCGGTCCCCCCTCCTTTGCACAAGGAGGGCAAAATAAAGGCTCCTTTGTGTAAAGGGAGCTGTCACGAAAGTGACTGAGGGATTGTTAGGATGTAGAGGACGCCATCCCCTACGAATTACAAACAAATCTTTACGGCATTTACATAACATTTTTAGACTATACTAACATTGCCTCCATCTGTCGAGGGAGGTGGATTTTTGCAAGGCAAAAAGACGGAAGGAGAGGAATAAATATATAAAAATTACGGCACGGTAAGGGGCTGGATTAAACAAAAACAATGAGAATGTTTGGAGAATGTTTGGTAAAAAACCCTTTATTTATAAGGCTTTCAGCCATTATCAAACATACCAAACATCATTTCTATAAAAGATTTTAAATTAAAAAAAATATTATATTTTTATATTAGAAAAATAAATATACAAAGTAACGTTTTTATGTTTACATTGTTTACATAACCGCCCAACACGATGGCATCTATAAACATTCCCGTCTATTCCCTAATCCCTATTCCCTATTCCCTATTCCCTAAAAAAAACTCCGAACTAAAAGTTCGGAGATTTTTTACAATTATTTTGCCATTGCAGCAACTTCAGCAGCGAAATCGTCAACGCGCTTTTCAATACCTTCGCCCTTTTCGAAACGAACGTAGGAAGCGATCTTAACGGGAGTGCCGATAGCCTTAGCAACACTTTCAACGTACTTACCAACGGTAAAGTCACCGTCGATAACGTACTGCTGTTCAACAAGGCAGTTTTCCTTGTAGTATTTGCCCATTTTGCCCTCAACGATTTTGCCGAGAACAGCTTCAGGCTTGTTAGCCATCTTAGGATCTTCTTTCATCTGAGCAACCATGATAGCCTTTTCTTTTTCGATTACTTCAGCAGGAACGCTTGCTTCATCAAGGAAAGCAGGGTTCATAGCAGCAATCTGCATTGCTACGTTCTTACCGCAAGCAACGAGTTCAGCGTTATCTGCATCAGCTTCGGTTTCGAAGTTAACGAGAACACCGATTTTACCGCCGCCGTGGATGTAAGAAACAACCTTACCCTCGTAACGAACGAAACGACGAACTTTGATGTTTTCTCTGATAGCAAGGAAGAGTTCCTGTACCTTTTCTTCAACGGTCTGACCGTCTTTAGAAGCGGCAAGAAGAGCATCCATATCAGCAGGATTTTCATCAGCTACGATTTCAGCAATCTCAGCAGCGAGAGCCTTGAAGCCGTCGCCGTTAGCAACGAAGTCGGTCTCGGAGTTTAACTCAACGAGAGCGCCTACGCCATTTTTAACGATAGCAGCAACAGTACCTTCAGCGGCAATTCTTCCGGACTTTTTAGCCTGAGAAGCAAGACCTTTTTCTCTGAGGTAGTCAACTGCAGCGTCCATATTTCCATCGCACTCAACGAGAGCCTTTTTGCAGTCCATCATACCGCAACCGGTTTTCTCACGGAGAGCCTGTACGTCTTTAGCAGTAAAAGCCATAATACTTTTCCTCTTTTCTAATAATTATTCTGCAACTTCTTCTGCAGCTTCTTCTGCTACTTCTTCAACAGCTGCTTCTTCAGCAACCTCGGCAGCAGGTGCAGACTGTTCGCCCTGACGGCCTTCGATAATAGCAGCGCCGATAGTTTCAGCGATAAGCTTTACAGCGCGGATAGCGTCGTCGTTACCGGGGATAACAGCATCAATTTCATCAGGATCGCAGTTGGTATCAACGATAGCGATAATCGGAATACCGAGCTTCTTAGCTTCTGCAACAGCGATTCTTTCTTTTCTGGGGTCAACGATGAAGAGAGCGCCGGGGATCTTCTTCATATCCTTGATACCGCCAAGATATTTTTCAAGTTTTTCAATTTCAAGGTTAAGGCCAACAACTTCTTTCTTGGGGAGAAGATCGAAGGTACCGTCAGCTTCCATTTCTCTGAGCTGCTTTAAACGAGCAATTCTCTTCTGAATGGTGCTGAAGTTTGTGAGCATACCGCCAAGCCAACGAGCGTTAACGTAAGGCATACCGCAATTTTCTGCTTCTTCCTTTACAGAATCCTGAGCCTGTTTCTTGGTACCTACAAAAAGGATATCCTTGCCTTCTGCAGAAATTTCACGAGCAAAAAGATAAGCTTCGTTTAACTTCTTAACGGTCTTCTGAAGGTCGATAATGTAAATACCGTTTCTTTCTGTGAAAATGTACTCAGCCATTTTCGGGTTCCAGCGACGAGTCTGATGTCCGAAATGAACACCGGCTTCGAGCAACTGTTTCATAGATACTACTGCCATTTTAATTCCTCCTAAGGTTAAAACCTCCACCCCGCTCACTACAGGTTACTCCGGCAAAAGAGACCTTCTGCGTAAAAGCGGAATGTGTGTATTATATTACTGCATAATAACGCAGCTTGAAGATTATACCACATTTATTTTAAAATTGCAAGATATTTTTACAAAAAACTAAAAAATTGACTATTTTATAAAAATGTTGTAAAATATAACTATAAAAAAATAAAAGAAGGCATTGTTATGAAAATAAAATCAAAGAATTATTATCTTATTCCCGTATTTTCTTTGGCGCTCGGTCTTATAATGGTATTATTTCCGGAATTTGTGCAGACGGCTTTAAATTACGTTTTAGGTATCATTTTATTACTTATCAGTATTTTTCTTGCAATCCCCTATTTAAAAGCGGGAGATTTTCGTAATTGGACTTTACTTATCCCTGCATCTTTAGTGGGCGCTTTCGGACTTTTCTTTATTCTTTATCCCGGACTTTTCACAAGAATACTTTGGGTATTTATCGGAAGCATATTATTACTTGACGCCATAGGCAAGTTCTTCAGTTCTTTTGAAATGCGCCTTTCTAACCCCCGTGCATACCGTGTTAATATTGTGTGCGCCGCCGCAACCCTGATTATCGCTTCCCTACTGATTTTCACACCCTTCGCCGAAAGAGCCATGATTGCTGTAAGCGGTGCTTTCCTTATTGCAAACGCAGTTTTTGATATAATAGCATTCATTAATCTTGCCAACTTTAAAAGGCTGACCAAAAAAGGTAAAATAAAGAAAAACAAAGACGACAATATTGTAAGCGAACAGAATTTTGACGATTAAAAAATAGGCTTCTTTTGAAGCCTATTTTTTTAAAACCTTAAATAATTACAATAATTGGTAGGAAGACCGTCTTTATAAATATGCGAATCGTTTGAAAGGGTTAGTATCTTTGGAACGCTAATTCCGTCTTCGTTTTTAAATTCAATAACCGTTACTCCTGAATGAGTAGTATCAAAATGCATAGAAAAAACAGGATAAGGAATATCAAGTATATGGCTTAAAAACGCAAGTCCAAAGCCCTGATGAGCAAAAAGTGCAACTCTATCGTTATTATCATTAAGCACTTTATATGTACCCGTACCTTCAATATGTTCATATCCGAGATTTTTAAAGAATTGGTCGCTTTCCTTTGCTACTCGTTTAAGCCCGACTTCAAAATTATTTTCCTTAAAGCCGGGATGGGTGTACCATTTATCGTGAAGCGCCAAAACCTCGGGGCTTAATAAAAGTTTTCGGGTATCTTCATCCTGAAAAGCCCATTTTCTGCCGTTTTCGGTAACAACAGTAAGCTCCCGCCAAGCGTGACCCTCGTTACAAAAATCCAGTTTTTCTATATCCTTTTTAAGTATTTCGGCAGTAGGAACGGCTGTCTGATAAGCTCTGTTAGAGGTGGAGGAATAGATTTTATCAATTCCGTAAAGAGAAAGTCTTTTAGCAACCGCCTCCGCCTGACGATGTCCAAGTGGTGTGAGTTCATCGGGATTATAGGTCGGATCTCCGTGTCTTACATAAAAAAACAGCATTTTTAACACTCCTAAATTTCAATGCACTGCGTACCGTCTTTCGTTACGTAGTGTTTTTTTACGCCAAGAAGTTCCATCCAACCTCTTGTAACGGCAGTACCATACATACGAATACGCTTCATTCTTCTGAGTTTTTCTACGTCGGAAAGATAATTTGGAACCTCTGCCTCGTTATATAACCATTCGGGACAACACCACAAACAAGCCTCGGGCATAACTGCGGCATAAACCTCCATTCCTACGTTCATATGACCGTGATGCGCCATCTGAACAATATCGGATTTCAAAAGATGACGTGATTCTCTGAAGAGAATATCTCCGCCGTCGGGTCCCAAATCTCCCAAGAAAAGCACCGATTTATTGGGCGCATTAACCTTAAATACCAAGGAGGCGTCGTTCATCATATTTGAATAAATACCGTCGTGGAAGGTAAATATGAAATCAATTTTACATTCATCGATTTGTATGCTTTCGCCCTGTTTTACTATATGAGAAATATTTTTAATAAGAGGTTCTGTTTCGTTTACGAATTCAACCAAAACATCATTAAATTCGCTGACGTAATATTTTACGTCGGGAACGTCTTCGGTTTTATCCATAAGGCTTATCGGAGGAAAGTTATAATAAATCTTTTCTACGTCAAAATCAGCAAGATTATTTTTCTTTATTTCGCTCATAATTCCGCTGATATGGTCGGAATGAGGATGAGTAAGAATCCAAGCCGAAATATGACGCGAGCCAACGTACTCCTTAAGCAAGGGCATATCCTCTTCACGTCCGCCGTCTATAACGATACAGTTATTGTTTTTGGTAACAATAACGAAAGACATCATAAACTCACTTGTTTCGGTAAGCTGATACAGTAAAGTTTTATCCATTTTAAAACCTCCCCCAAATTTTAAAGGGTAATTTTATACGTAAATAATATCTTCATCAAAAAGCGGAGTGGAAAAATATCTTTCGGCAGTATCGGGAAGAACTGTAACCACCGTTTTGCCCTTGCCCAACTTTTTAGCCAGTTTAAGCGCAGCCGCAACGTTTGTACCGCTACTTATTCCGCACATAATTCCTTCTTTAGCGGCAAGTGCTTTAGCGGTAGATATTGCTTCATCATCTCTTATTATGCAAACGTCTTCGTAAATCTGCTGATTAAGAATTGCTGGGATAACGCCGTCGCCTATACCCATCTGAATATGAGTTCCTATAGAACCGCCCGAAAGTATAGCGGCATTTTCAGGTTCAACCGCCCAGATAGTCATATGGGGATTTGCTTCCTTTAAAACCTCACCGATACCCGTAATGGTACCGCCCGTACCTATACCTGAACAAAAACCGTCTATAGTGCCATTAACCTGACTTAATATTTCACGTGCAGTAGCGTTTCTCTGAATTTCGGGATTAGCAGGATTTTCGAACTGTTGCGGAACGAAAACGTTTTCATCCTCAGCCTTTATTTTAAGCGCAAGATTTACACATTCTTCAATGCATTGACCTATATTGCCCGCATCGTGAACGAGAAGAACCTCTGCGCCGTAATGACGCACAAGCTTACGTCTTTCTTCGCTTACCGAATCGGGCATAATTATTTTAACCTTTATACCGAGAACTGCGCCCACAAGAGCAAGACCTATACCCTGATTTCCGCTTGTAGGCTCAACTATAACGGTTTTATCGTTTATAATTCCTTTATTAATGGCATCAAGCACCATATTATAAGCGGTACGCGTTTTAATAGAACCGCCAACGTTAAGACCCTCGAATTTAACAAGAACGTCTGCACTGTCTTTATCAACTATATTATTAAGTTTTATAACAGGGGTATTTCCCATTGCTTCAAGTATATTTTTGCAAACCATAATAAATTGCCTTTCAGTTTAATTTTTCACTATATTATATGAAATTTATTCTACAGTAGTTCCCGTAAGGAAGGAAACCGTTCTTTCCACCGAGTCTTTAGAATTACCCCAATCGGCATCCTTTGAACTGTTACGGTAATCGTACATAGAACAGTAATGCTTTAAATCCTTATGAAGATTTTTTGAATACTCTTCGGTAATGCGGGTAAGATTTTTATTAAATTCGCCGAAATAGGATTTCATCTTCTTTTTATCGGCAAGACTCTCCAAAAGTTCGAAATGAGGCAGACAGAACATACTCTGCTCGTTGAACATTTTTCTGAAATCCATATCGGTTTCATAGCAACGGCAAAGGGTTTCAAGCATTCTGCTCATACCCCACTCAATTTTATCGCAAATAAAACAGGAATCGGTAATGCGTCTTACCTTTTCGCCTTTTGCTTTTACTCCGTTTAAAAGACCTTTTGCAAGGGCGGTATTATTTATACTGTCAACGTGAGATTCAAGCATAAGAGCAAGTTGAAGTCTTCCTCTTTTACCCATCATATTGCGGTAGTGCTTTTCGCAAAAGCCGGTTTTATTGGTAACGGTACGAACGTCGGGCTCCATCATAGCGGCGCCCATTATGTAATCGACTATTCTCTCCTGCACCGTATTATACATTCTGCAGATAGGACAGCCGTCGTTTATTTCAAAAACCTCACTAATCGGTATGGTACAAATATCGTCTCTCATTGTTTCTCCTTTTCTTTTCCAAAACGGATAAGTCCGATTATGGACGAAACTATTACTATAGCCTCGTAAATAGCGCCGCCTATTGAAGTTACAAGCAGGTCGTAGGTAAACACAAGGGGTGAAGAAACAAGGATACTCTTTCTCACATTATTAGGATTAACAAAGGACATAGAGTAAGAGTTTATAACAAGTCCTACTATACAGATAATAGCGTACCACTTGCCCGAGCCTATAACGAACATCGAAACAGAGCCCAAGGTTCCCATTAAAACGGCAAAGGTTATTGCCCACGCTTTTTCTACGTAGCCTTTTTTACCAACGAAATAGAAAACGATATTACGCGTGGTGCCAACAAGCTGCATAATTGCGGTGGGATATTCTCCGAGCAAGGCAAAATGTATAGCGAAAACAACGGTAGTCGCTATATGAACGTAAAGCACCTGTTCTCTCGTTTTAACCTGATAATTTATAAAGCCGAGAACTACAGCAACAATGCCGAACCCCTGACCTATCCAATATAAAATTTCTTCCATTATTATCCTCCAAGAAACGCTTCGCTGATTAGCATAATACAAAATCCAACAAGCAAAGCATAGGTTGCGCCACGCTGATTACCGTCGTGATGGGTTTCAACCAACATTTCATCGCTGATAACGTAAAGCATGGTACCGCCTGCAAACGCAAGGGCAAAAGGCAATATTATTTCAGCAAGAGAAACGGCAAAATATCCTATAAAGGTTCCTATAACCTCAACAACACCGGTAGCAAGAGCGCATACAAAGGTTCTTCTCGGTGAAACACCTGCGCCAAGCATAGGTCCGATTATAATCATTCCTTCTGGGATATTCTGCAAAGCAATTCCCACGGCAATAAACAAAGCCTTTGAAGTATTTTCGCTTCCAAATCCAACACCTGCGGCAATACCCTCGGGCAAATTGTGTATAGCGATAGCCAATATAAAAAGCATAACCTTATCGATATTGGAGTTATTGTAATGTTCGTTATCTACGCCGAGCATCGTATGCATATGAGGAATAAGCTTGTCCATAAGATTAAGACAAAACGCACCCGCAAAAATGCCTGCTATAGTTATGATTATGCCGTATTTTCCACCGTACTCCAAAGAAGGCAGAATAAGTCCTATAACCGATGCCGCAAGCATTATACCGGCCGCAAAGGAAAGAGCAATATCAGAAATTTTATGGGTAATTTTTTTAAATATAAATCCGATTACAGCGCCAAAAACCGTAGCGCCGCCAACACCCAAAGCCGTTAGTAAAACAAGTTCCATTATTTAACCTCATTAAAGGCATCAAGCCAAAGTCTTTTTATTATTTCGTGTCCGTTAGCGGTAGGATGAACGCCATCCCTTGTCCAGTAATCTGCAGGAGCTTTTTTTAAGGCTTCATCAAACACAGGTTGAAGTTCTATTAAAGGAAGACCGTACTTTTCCGCTATTTTACGGCAAACCTCCGCCTTTTCCTCCACGTCCTTTTTGAAAAAATCAAATTTATCAGGATTATCGGCATCAACGGTAGCCGTTCCCGCAAGTACAAAGGGAGAAATTATTATAAGCTTTATATCAGGAAGTGCTTCCTTAACTTCGTCGATAAGCATAGTATAAATCTTTTCGAATTTATCGGTTGCAACACCGTTTTTACTGCCTATTTCGTGCCAGGTATCGTTGACACCAATATAAATACTTGCATAGTCAGGCTTTAAATTAATAAAATCGCTTTTAATTCTTGCATAAAGGTCAACAATTCTATTACCGCTGATTCCCCTGTTATAGAAAGTATATTCCAAAGGACACTCGAGTCCCAAATAAGAGTTAACAAGAAGCGGATAACCGATACCCATAGAATTAGGATTATTTTTATCTCTACCGCAGTCGGTTATTGAGTCACCCTGAAAAAGTATTGTCTTATACATAGCAATAATTCCCCTTTTAAAGTACGCTTATATAATTTTACCAAACGCCCTTTTTATTGTCAAGAAAAAAGACGCTCCAACGGGAGCGTCTTAATATAAACTTTGTTATCCTAAAGCAACCATACTGAATACGAGTGCGAAAAGCGCAACGGTTTCACAAAGACCTACTACGGTAATATACTGTGAGAAGCCTTTGCCCGATTCAGCCAAGGCGTCGGCACCTGCGGCACCTGCTTTACCCTGGAAAATAGCGGAAGCAGCCATTGCCACACCCGAAGCAATTCCAAGACCGAAAAGGAATGCAGGGTCCATATTAGCAGCCTTCATCTGCTGCATTAAAAGGAAGCCGTAAATGGTCTGAGTAAGAGGCGCACCTGCGAAAACCGTAAGAATAAAGGGAGCTGCCTTATTATTCATATAACACTTCTTCCAAGCACCGATTGATGCCTGACCTGCAATACCAATACCGATAGCAGAGCCGATAGCGGCAATGCCCATAACTAACGCTGTACCTAAAGTTCCTAAATTCATAATTATTCTCCTTTATTTAAAATTATTCTTCAAAGGGTTTAAATTTATGCCCACTCCACGACATATCAAGATGCGAGGAGAATTCGAGGGTATTAAGTCTGATACCGTGAACGATAACCGACAAAATATTAAGAATCATATTAAGTCCGTGACCGAACACAAGCAATATAATTGCAAGTATCATAAACATAAAATTACCAAGCAGCGGCCCTGCAAGTTCGTTTACGGTAGCCGATATTGCGGCACCTGCAAGTCCTACAGCCCAAAGTCTGATATAAGAAACTATATCCGAAAATACGTTAACAACGCCAAGTAAAACCGAAACTATATTGGTCATACTTGTAATTATGGATTTAATGATATTTCCTTCATAGTTTGCAAATATAAAGCTAAGTCCAAAGCCTACGCCTATAAGAATTATACTGATTTTTCCTATAGGAACCGAGCCTATTATAAGCCCGAAACTGAAAACCTCAGGATTTACTACAAGACTTAATACAAGATAATAAATACCTAAAAGCTGTAATATTGAACCGAAATCACCCAGTAATTTAAGGGATTTAATATTTCTGCATACGCCTTTAATATGAGCAATGGTAAGTTGCACAAGAGCAAGAGTGAAGCAGAAAATCTGCAAATTCTGTGCCGTTGTAAGACCTACACCCTCATGTGTCCAGGGAAGCGTCCAGATTTTATCGGCATACACGTTTGATATAACGGGGACAGACAGTGATTTAAGCCAAGCGGGAAGCTGTTCAACCGAAAGACCAAACCAGGTACAAGTAAGAGTACCCCAAAGAATTGTTGAAAGACCGAAAAGTCCCACAAGTAAAAAGGTGGGTGAAACCTTTTCCTTTTTAACAAGGGATTTTATTATCGGCAATGCGGCAACGGCGCATATAAACAATCCGTAACCACCGTCACCGAAGATAATTCCAAAAAATATGAGGATAAAGAACAAAAACCAAGCGGATATATCGTATTCGAAATAACCGGGCACCGTACCGAGAAAATC
Organism: Oscillospiraceae bacterium; assembly: GCA_015065605.1. GTDB lineage: Bacteria > Bacillota > Clostridia > Oscillospirales > Acutalibacteraceae > SIG607. The sequence goes on from SVPZ01000029.1 coordinate 13,513, forward strand.
GGTAAGAGGATAAATCAGACTAACGAACTTATTGTTTTTAAGTTTTGTGGGAACGTTATCCTCTTCGGTTGGGGTTTCAATTATAATTCCCCAGGCATTCTCGCCTGCCGCCGTTTGCAGTTTATCTACGTTCTCTGCCTCAACGTAACCGGTGAAATAAGAAACCGAAAGTTCTTTTTCCTCGCTTATGGACTCACTGTTCATTCCCGTCGAATAAATCTCGAATTCAATATCTTTTTCGCAACAGTTTACCGCCGCCTTAAGACTTTGAATATAGGGAACGTAAGAAAGGATTTTTTGCTCGGTATCTTTTATCGAACCATTCAAATCCTCAATTTTTTTATTAAGTTTGGATACCGATTCCTTAGGCAGTTCAAAACGGTAATTGCTTAACGCTTTAACCGTTTCTTCGCTTAAGTTTTCACTGTCAAGCACCATAAACTTAACGCCTGCTTTAGATTTACTTACACTCAGCGTCTTTACGTCCTCGCCCAAGTTTTTATATTCATTTTCGGGCATTTCGTAAAAGGAAACCTTAAAGCCTTTCTGCGCAAGAAGGTCAAGCGTTTCGGGGTTAATATCACCCCAACCCTTAACGCGTTCAAGTTCAACACTAATTGAAGCGCGTTTCGCTAAATAATCCTTCTTAGCGTTTGTAAGGTTTTCAATTTCTTCTGCTATTTTCATAGCCTCGCTATAATCGGCAGTTTTTAAAGCCACCTTCTTTTTAGGCTTACCAAGACTGAATATAGCGCTGTTAAGAAGAGAAACGCGATCCTTAAGCGCATTGAGTTTTTCGCCAAAGCCTTCGGTAATTTCGATATGAAGAAGTCCGAGTTTTCTTAAGTTTTCAAGTGTTTCTTCTTTTTTGTCGGTGCGGACAATAAGAGAAACTTTTTTCATAGGCACGATCATACTAAATCACCCTGCCCTTCATCAGCCAAAGAATCTCTTATGGCTATTTTGCGTTTTGAAATCTTCGAACGCACAACTGCGCTTACCTGCTGGTCAGCAAGATATACAGATATTTTTCTGATATTTTCCTGAGTCTCGGGAATTTTAACCTTTTCGAACAGATTAACTCTCTGAGAGGTTGCACGTAGTTCCTTTTCCAAAAGACGTACCTGTTCGTCCAACACTTCCGCCTCTAAATCAAGGGACATAGCCTTTTCCATATGGTTTGCGGCCATATCCACCCACAAAGGAGTATAGTATAAATCATAATCTCCTCGTTTAAAATCCGCTCCCTCAAAGGTAGGAATATCAACACCTGCGATATTGCCTCTTCCCTTTTTAATATTGCTGACGGTAATTATACCGCTTGGGAACGCATTTTCCTCACTAAAAACAGCAATCCAATCGTTAAAGCCTTTTTCAAGGTTTTCTCTTTCTTTTCGCACTGCCTTAGCATTTTCTTCAATAGTGCGTATTTCAGATTGAAGTTGTTGTTTTTTCAGCGTCAGAGTCGGCAAATATCTGCGGTACATTTTAAGCGCGTCTTTTTGTACCTTTAACTCGTTTTTAGTTAATTTGATTTTTGCCAAAACGTCAGTCCTCCTTGCTTATTTAGGCCAGAATTCATCGGTAAGGTCTGACTTAATACCGGTTTCATCCTTTTCGAAGCAGTCTGCCAGAATCTCCCAACCCAAATCAAGAGCTTCCTCAAGGGTTAAGTTTACAGACAAATCCATTAATTTTTCTTCAAAAAGAATACCGTATTTCAAAAGTTTTTCATCCCAACGGCTCATTGCAAAGCCCATATTCTTCTTTTCTACAGTTTCCTTATAGGAAGAATACATACGAATCATTGCGTCCATAAGAGCACGGTGGTCGCGTCTTGTTTTACCGTTTACGTTCTGCTTAAGACGTGAAAGAGAACCAAAGGGTTCTATTCTTCCGCCCTTAAGATAATACTGACCTTCGGTAATATAGCCTGTATTATCGGGAACGGGGTGAGTAACGTCGTCACCGGGCATAGTAGTAACGGCAAGAACCGTAATAGAGCCCGAATCAGCAAAGTCAACCGCCTTTTCGTAACGTGCGGCAAGCTGAGAATAAAGGTCGCCGGGGTAACCTCGGTTAGAGGGTACCTGTTCCTGAGTAATTGCAATTTCCTTCATTGCATCGGCATAGTTAGTCATATCGGTAAGAAGCACCAATACGTCTTTATTCTGCAAAGCGAACTGCTCGGCAACTGCAAGTGACATATCGGGAATCATCATACATTCAACAGTCGGGTCAGATGCGGTATGAATAAACATAACCGTTTTGCTGAGCGCACCGCCCTTTGAAAGTTCATCCTTAAAATAAAGGAAGTCGTCGTATTTAAGACCCATACCGCCAAGCACGATAACGTCTGCCTGTGCCTGCATAGCGATACGTGCAAGAAGCTGATTATAAGGTTCACCGGAAATAGAGAAAATAGGAAGTTTCTGAGAAACAACCAAGGTATTGAACATATCAATCATAGGAATATTGGTTCTCATCATTCGGTTAGCAAGAATACGCTTTGTGGGGTTAACCGAAGGACCGCCTATGGTCTTCATATTTTCGCTGAGTTCGGGTCCGTTATCTCTGGGTTCGCCCGAACCGTCAAAAATTCTGCCAAGTAAATCTTCGCTGAAGGAAACTCTCATTTCGTGACCTAAGAAGCGAACTTCGTCGTCGGTGGAAATACCCTTACCACCTGCAAAAACCTGAAGGGAAACTGTATCACCGTCGATTTTATTTACCTGAGCCAAGGATTTACCGAAACGTGTGTTGATTTCGGCAAGTTCATTATAACGAACACCCGTAGCCTTTACGGTAATAACGTTACCTACAATAGATTCAATTCGGTTAAAAACTTTGTTCATTCTTAGTCACCGTCCTTTAATAAAAGCTCGGCTTCGTTGCCTACGATACCGCTTCCTTCTCTATAAAGGGCATCAATTTCGGCTTCAAGCTTTTCAAATTCTTTACTCTTAAATTCGGCGTAATTCCAGTCGATAAATCTCTGACGCATACGGTTGAAGAAGTTTCTTGCTTCGTCCTTACTGCTAAGGGCGTAATCACTACCGAGTACGCAGACAAGTTTATCGGTAACGTAACGCTGACGGAAAGTTGAACAGTCGGCATCAACCTTATCAAAGGAGTTTTGCTGCAGATAAACCGCATCAAGCATTTCTGCCTTAAGATAGGTGATATAGTCGGCAAGGGTTGTACCCTCTTCACCGATAACCTTCATCATTGAACCGATTTCGTCACCGCTTGCAAGAATATTTTTGCAGAATGCCGATTTTTTAGCGTTAATTACGCATTTGTATTTAGACCATGAAATTTGTGGGTCGATAGCAGGATATTTTCTCGCATCACTACGCTCACGGGAAAGTCCGTGGAAAGCGCCTACAACCTTTAAGGTTGCCTGAGTTACGGGTTCTTCAAAGTTACCGCCTGCAGGAGATACCGTACCGCCTATGGTAACGGAGCCTGTGCTGCCGTCGGGAAGACGAACGTAGCCTGCTCTTTCATAAAAGGCTGCAATATATGATTCAAGATATGCGGGGAATGCTTCTTCACCCGGAATTTCTTCAAGACGTCCCGACATTTCTCTAAGTGCCTGAGCCCAACGTGAAGTGGAGTCGGCAAGGAGTAAAACGTTAAGTCCCATCTGACGATAATATTCAGCGAGAGTTACCGAGGTATATACCGAAGCTTCACGGGAAGCAACGGGCATTGAAGAAGTATTACAAATAATTATGGTACGCTCCATAAGAGAACGTCCTGTTTTGGGGTCGATAAGTTCAGGGAACTCGGTAATGGTTTCAACAACCTCACCTGCACGTTCACCGCAAGCCGCGATAATAACTATATCAACGTCGGCATACTTAGAGGTTGTGTGCTGAAGCACGGTTTTACCTGCGCCGAAGGGTCCGGGGGTACAATAGGTTCCGCCCTTTGCCACAGGGAAAAAGGAGTCGATAAGACGTACCTTTGTTTCCATGGTTTCGGTTGGAGCAAGTCTTTCACTGTAACAGTTTACAGCACGTTTAACGGGCCATTTAAAGGTCATGGTAAGAGGAATATCTTTACCTCTCTCATCGGTTACTACCGCAACGGTTTCCTTTAAATCGTATTCGCCCTTTTCAGCTATGGATTTAACGGTGAAACTGCCGATAAGATAAAAAGGAATAAAAATTTTATGGGTAAAGGGGCCTTCGGGAACGGTACCGAAATATTCACCTGCGCTTAAAACGTCGCCCACCTTGGCAGTAGGAGTGAATTCCCATTTTTTATCCATATCAAGACCGTCGGCATAAACGCCACGCTCCAAAAACCAACCCGCCTGCTCTGCTACTACAGGCAGCGGATTCTGAAGTCCGTCGTAAATCTGACCGAGAAGTCCGGGGCCCAAGTCAGCAGACAGCATTTCGCCCGTAAATTCTACTTCGTCAGAGAATTTGATACCGCCCGTCATTTCATAAACCTGAATTTGCGCGATATCGCCTTTTATACGGATAACCTCGCTTTTAAGCTTGGTCCCGTCAACTAAAACATAGCAAATTTCATTCATGGAAACAGGTCCTTCAAACTGAACGGACACAAGGTTTCCGTTTACACTTACTACCTTTCCTTTACTTTGAGTCATCTTTTGCCTCCAACCTTTCTCCGTTTAAAATGGAGTCGTAAATATTTTTATAGGCGCTCTGTCCTATTTTTTGGTCAAACTGTCTTACTCGTGAAATAAGCTTCAGTTTAATGGAATAATAATAGACGTAATCTATTGAAAAATTGTCTAACGGCCTCATACTTTCGATTAATCTTAAACGATAACCCAAAAGAAAGTTTTCAGCCTCCATAGGATTTTCCAAATCGGTAGCCTCCAAAGCGATTTTCAAAAGCTCTGAAGGTACGTTTTCCTTTAACTGATAGCTTTTGCCGAGTTTTTCCGCTCTTACTTTAGCCAAAGACAAACGCAAATTGCGTTCTGCATTGTTCCACGCTTCTATTAATGCGCTTGAGGATTTTTCGGATTCAAGGGATGGCGAAAGTGAAATCTTATCGAATTGAGAAAGTTCTTTTTCGCTGAGCGCGTCTTGGCAAAGTTCACTAAAGCGTTCCTCGGTAATTGGAAGCGGAAGGTTTTCGCTAAGCCCATCCAAAGACGGCAACTGTGATATTAAATAATACTGTGCCATAAATTATTCCGCCTCTTTAAGAAGTTGGGTTACTCGAGGACTTAAAAAGTCAGAAAGCATATCCACAACTGCTTCTCTTGAATAATCGTAGTAAGCGCTACCGCCGTCAACTGCAATGCGGAAGCCCTTATCAAAATTATTACTTGCTTTAAGCGTAACGCCGCCAAGCATTTTTTCTTTAAGAGTATGCAAAGCGGTTTCTTCAAATTTCTTTAAATCGTCACTGTTTAAAATAAGTGTTAAATCGTCGGTATCGTTATTCTTTGCCCAGTTTTCCAAAACGGTAATCAAAAGATTAGAAAATTCTTCGCCTGAATACAAGGCTTCAACCTTTTCGCCAACGATTTTCTTAAGTTCTTTTGCAACACTTTCTCTGAAAGAAATAAGAAGATTACGTCCTGCCTGCTTTATAGCCTCTTCGCTTGATTTAACGATTCTATCGTTTTCAGACTTAGCATCGGCAATAATTTTCTCAGCTTTTTCTTTTGCTTCGCTTATGATTTTTTGGGCATCGGCATTGGCAGAATCAATAATAGACTTAGCCTCGGCTTCGGCAGCTTCCACGCCCTCTTTTTTAATCTGCTCAATAAGTTCGTTAAGTTGTACTTCCATAATACTTCTCCTTCTTTATGTTTTGTTAAAAAGCAAAAGGGAACTCACGTCCTCTACAGTCAGCTGGTTCCCTTTCTTAGTATTGTATTTTAATATTGTATCATACTTTGATTTTTCAGTCAAGATTTTTTCGTTAAACTATTCACATTTTACTGTTTTTGCAAATTTGCATATATCTTCATAATGCTCGTTAAAATCTTCAACGTCGGTAGCAAACGTAACCACCCATATAGGACCGCTTCCCTTATAAAACATAACGGCTACCTTTAAATCGTCCTCTTCGTTTTCTTTCATTACGAATTGAAAGGTAGGAATACCGTCGAGTTCAGTTACCTCCGTCGGATTTTGTTGCGATATAACGGAACGATAAAGTTCTGCGAATTCATCGGGCGTAGTTTGACCTGCATCGTCAAGAACTGCCTTAACCCCCATTACAGTTACGTCGCCGTCGCCAATAACAAAATCGTAATCCTCGCTTAATAAATCATCCATTCTAAAAAAATCGGTAGTAAGTTCAATAGAAACTCCTTCATATTCAAAAACTTTAGGTTTTTCTATACCTGCCGAATCGGCAACATCCTTTAAAAAAGTGCATCCGCAAAGCGTAAACACAAAACATATACACATTAAAACCGCTATTACTTTTTTCATTTTTTATTCTCCTTCAATTTCTATTTGAATCGCTTTCATTGCTTCAAGGGCGTTATTATGACTTTCTTTTGTAACTCCGGCAGAACAAAGAGCATCAACCGTTATCTTAACCTCACACAAATTTCACAATGCTTTGAACCTGTTGGCTACCTAAACTTCCGTCAATAAAATCAACCTGCATATCAACAACAATTAAATATTTCATTTTTCCACCTCGCAAAGAAAATTATAGCAGAAAACAAAATCCAACGCAAGAAAAAAATAAGCCGAATAAAATGGCTTATTTTTTCATTCGTAGGATAGCCTTCGCCTTGAGGAGAAGCCTTAAACAAAAGTGTCCTGTGTAACCATTATATATTATATCAAACGCAATTTTTTTGCAACAATTTCTCCGTCAACGCTAAGATAACTATGCGAAACGCCATCAAAACCAACCACAATAAGATGTCCGTCAATTCTCGCCTCTAAAGAATGGGCACATTCAACCAATATTTCTATTTCATCATACACGTATGAATCTATAACCAATTCATTAGTTTTCTTGACTCTGCGGTAAACAACACAATGCCCCAACACTTCGCTTTCAATCAAAACTCTTGCTTTAACGTCAGAATCAGCAATTCTTAATGCTACAGACTCGGTTAATTCCAATACTCCGTCCTCTGCCTGATTTATTTCGTTACCATTATTTATTTCGGTAGGTATTTTTTTGAGTTTTGAACAAGCGTTTATGCCTAATATAAGTGAAACGATTACCCATACGTGAAAAACAATATCAATAATGCTTTCTGATTTAATCTCTAAAATCAGCAACATAGCCACAGTATCGATAACAAAAAATACTAATGCAAATATCATCCAACCGATTTTATGTTTTTTAGAAAATAGCCAACTAAGAAAATAAAGAGCTACTAAAACAAAAGCTACTGCAACGAAAACAGCAAAAGCAGACGCACCCATAAATTGCATACTTGAAAACTCTTCACCGTAATACTCCGCAGGATACTTACCGCAAAGCAACATTCCGATATCTACAAGTCCGTACGGAATATATGCTGAAAACAAAAAATAAGTATTTGAATTCGTAATTAAAAGTATAATATTAATCAACGAAAAAACGACAACCAATAATAAATTAGCTCTTGAATTTTTGTATCTTGTTTCTAAGACTTGTTTGTTTTTAAAAGTTTTTTGCATTTCCATAATCTAACCCTCATTTTTTTAATATTTACATTATATCACTCCTCACAATAAAAAAGAAGATCTAATAATTATGAAATGTGATTTAATGCTATAGTATTTTATACTACTTTATACTACTTGTCAATATTTTTAAGCATTTTATCATATAATAACCTCGAGGTGATGATATTGAAACCTTTGAAAGAAAAAATAAGCATAACCATTGATAACGACATCCTGATAAAGTTAAAAGAAAAAGCAGAATATGATGACCGTTCCCTTTCGCAATATATTAACCTTGTTCTAAAACAACATTTAAAAGATCTTGATGATAAAAAGTAAACCTAAGGAAAATTTCCTTAGGCTTATTTTTTTTATTTTAAATCTTTACGGGAGAATTTCCATATACCGTGGGCGGTTAAACCGCTTGTGAAAACAAGAGGCACAAAAACAAAATAAACGAAATCCTCTGCTTTATAGGACGTACCAAGACCTATGGATGCCGAAGAATTAAACACGTTAATTCTTTGCACAAAATCAAGAACCGACACAACGTTTTCCATTTTGGGATTTTCTCTGATTACAATAAGCACCATTTGTAAAATTCCCGCTATCATAGTAGCACCAAACACTACGGCTATATACATAACTATAACCATACCTACGTTCTTTTGTGTCACGCAAAGCCAACTCATAAAGGCGGCGGCAAAAAGATAGACGAAAAACTCGAAAAGAAGCGACTGCAAAAGATACCAGAAATCAGAAAGAACAAAAGGTGTTGACTGATAATCAAAAAACGGAAGACTTACCGCCAATGTTAACAGTGCGTGAGCAAGTACAATACCGAAAAGCATTACGGTACAAACGGTAAAAATTGAAAAGAAGATAGAGGTACGTGAATGACCGCTTATTATCTTATTTCGAATTGTTCCGAAACTAAAATCCTTAAATAAAATAATGCCTATAAGAAGGGGTGCTATAAGACCTAAATTATTTCCAAAGGAAAAAGCGCCGAAAAACTGTCCTTTCGCGTTAACGTAACCCGACAGCATTTCTTCGGTCATAGGGTCAATTTCTCCCATAGCCCCAAATACCGCTACGTATAAAAGAGGGGTGATTACTGCAAAAACGAAAGCAAGAATAATAACAACCAAAAACAGTTTATCTTTAAAAAATCTTTTAAAATCCGATTTAACCAGTCTGTTCATTAACGTCTGCCCCCTATCGTTTCAAGATAATAATCCTCAAAGCTTGATTCCTTACAGTTTACAGAAATTATATGAACGTCATTTTTTATAACTGCGCCCAAAATCTCGTTAAGATTAATCTCCCCTGCTATTCTGACGCCGTTCGGAATATAGGAAACTTTTTTATCGGTAAAACCTGATACAACTTCAAAAAGGCGTTCGGGATTATCGGCAGTAATATCGGTAGTCTTACGCATTTCTTCCTGAAGGTCGCCTGCCGTGATTTCTTTTATAATATGACCTTTTGATATAATACCGTATTTTGTAGCAACCAAGGAAAGTTCGCTTAAAATATGTGAAGAAATAAGGAAGGTAATATTCTTTTCGCGGTTAAGCTTTAAAATAAGTTCACGGATTTCCACTATACCGGCAGGGTCAAGTCCGTTCATAGGCTCGTCAAGAATTAAAAACTCAGGTTCACCCATAAGCGCCATGGCAATACCAAGACGCTGACGCATACCGAGAGAGAAATTTCCTACCTGTTTTTTATCGTCATAAAGTTCTCCAAGTCCCACCTCGTTTAAGGTTTCCTTAATCCTTTCGTCAGCAGGAATGCCCAGTATCATACACTGCATTTTAAGGTTTTCATAGGCAGACATATTCTGATATATTGACGGGCTTTCAACCACAGCGCCAACCTTTCGGCGCGCTTCCTTTATTTTTTCACTGTTATTTCTTACTCCAAAAAGTTCAAGACTTCCTGACGAAGCAAAAATAAGTCCCGTAATAAGACGTATAATAGTGGTTTTTCCCGATCCGTTTTCGCCTACAAAACCGTAAATATCACCTCTGTTTATGGTCATATCGGCTTCATTTACAGCAAGTTGCTTTTTATACTTTTTGGTTAGTCCAAAGGTTTTTAAAACGCAATCCACAAAAAAACACTCCTTTTCCGTTTTCTCTAGTATAGCACATAGCCAAAAAACGTACAAGAAGTGTTTAGTAGAATTAATTATTTTTTAACAAATATTCCTCGCCTATCAGTTGATATTTTACGGGAGTGAGAGGATTAAACTCAAGTTTTTCCCAGTTGTCACTTCCGACTATCTCGCTGATTTTTTCAAGGTTATCGTTAGTATCGGTAATGCCTTTAATAAGAGGAGTTCGTAAAATAAAGTCCTTACCGCTGTTTCTTAAATGTTCAAGATTTTTTAAAATCAGTTCATTTGATACACCGGTATATTTTTTATGAAGCGTGCTGTCGGCTATTTTTACGTCGAACATTACGTAATCAACCCTTTTGATAACCTCTTTAAAAAGTTCTTCATCAGCATAGCCGCAGGTTTCTATAGCCTTATGAGTATTTGTTTTATCCAAAAATTCAATAAGGGTTTTCCCCTGCGCCAACGGCTCTCCGCCCGAAAAGGTTATTCCGCCGTTATCACCGACAATTCTTTTTTGACGTTCAACTAACTCAAGATACTCATCAAGAGTAAGAGATTTTACAGATTTTGATAACGCTCCCGTTTTGCAGACCTCTATGCATTTTCCGCACATAACACAGCGGCTACGGTCAATTTTATGAAGTTCCTCAAAGGTATGCACCATATTGGGACAAACAAGACACGCCTTACATAAAGTGCATTTCTTTTCGTCAAAAACAAGTTTCGGTTTTTGACTTTTGGTTTCGGGATTGTGACACCACACGCAGTCAAGAGGACACCCTGCCAGAAAAACGGTAGTTCTTATTCCCGGCCCGTCGTGAATGGCAAAGTTCTGAACGTTTGTTATCTTCAGTTCCATTTATACCTCCAAAAGACTTCTCGAAATTATTTCATCCTGATATTTTTCGGGAAGCAAAACAAAGGGAGCGGAGAAACCGCAGACACGCACGATAATATCGCCGTACTTTTCGGGTTCTGCTTTTGCTTTAATCAGTTCGTCACGGTTAATTACGTTGGGCTGAATTGCCTGCAAACCGTTACGTGCAAAAACGCGCAGCAGTGAAGCCATCGCTTCTTCGTTAATCTTTCCTGCAGGAAGAGTTACGGTCATAGAAGCATTGCCCGAAGTCTTCTTAAAGTCGATATTTTTGAAGCTGTCAAGCATATTATAAAGAGAATCTTTATTTCCGTTTCTTGTGGGAGTAATACCCTGACTCAAGAAATCGCCCGTCTTAAAACCGTTTGGCAACGCGTTAAGCCATTGACCCGATCTGACTATTTCGGTATAAAGATTAAATCCGACACGACATTTTCCTACTATAATATTTTCAATATTATCGCCTATCTTGCAAAGGTCATCGAAAAATCTGCCTGCAAAAGCGGTTACCTCTTCACTACCGTCACCAAAGGATGCAACCTTTAATACCTTTTGTCTGAGTTCTTCGTTTTCCCAATTTTTAAAGCACTGGTCAAAAAGCTCTTTCATAGTAAAAACTTTTTCGTCAAAGCACAGTTTTTTAATAACGAAAAGTGAATCGCATACCTCGGCAAAGCAGGTAAAATAAACCGCTTCTCTGCCGTACTTAATGCCGCCTGCAGTCATATCTTTTTTCATTTTAATACAGGGTTCCATTAAAGCGGAAAGCGCACAAGCGGGATTAACCTTATCCCAAACCTGAGAACCTCTTGTAGAATAGGAAATTCTGTTTTGAACAATTTGACCTACTACGCTGATATAACTTTCATAAAGTTCATCGAAGGTTTCCGCCTCTAAAAACGATTTAAATTCTACCCCTAAGTTAACCAGTTTTTCGCTTTCTTTTTTCATAAGCCACAATAAAGGGTGAACGAGGAAGAAACATTCTCCGCTGTATTTATTGTTATAATCGGGAGTAAGGGCATCCCAACAACCGCCAACAATATAGTTTCTTGCGTCCTTTAATTCGGTTCCGCATCTTAAAAGCGCAGGAATCATAGTATCATCGTTTTCGTAAATGCTGTAGCTTTGACCTTTGGTTAAAGATCTGCTTATAAGTCTTAAATATTCCTCGGGAGAATTTTCACTGAAACGGCACATAAACTTAGGATAGGTACAGTTAAGAGTATCTCTTGCATCAATAAAGAGCTTGGTAACACCGTTATAAACAGGCTCGCCGTTTTCATCGCAACCGCCCAAGGTAAGAGTATTTTCGAGTTCATAAGAAACAACGCCGTCGAACTTTTCTCGTCTGTCGTTTGTAGCATCAAAGAAAATTAGGAAACGTGAAACGAGATCAAGCATTTCTTCTTCGCTGACACCGTTAGCTTTATCCTTTTCGTAAAGGTCTTTTAGCAAAACGTCTGCTCTGCCCATAGAACTGAATCCATAGCCTTCGATAGTGCCTAACGCCTTTCTCATAAATCCCATAGTGCAAAGACCCTCGTGAAAGGTTTTGGGAGGATTAAAGGGCACTCTTTCGGTTATCTCGGCAAGTTCAAAATTACCCTTTTCTCTCGCTTTATCCGCCAGGCGAAGAGCAATTTTATGAAGGGCTTTAATTCCTGCTTCAGCGCAATTAATAAAATCGGTTTCTTGGTCGTTTGCGCAGGTCTTTTTTGCTTCGCTCAATTCATCAAGCACACCCGAAAGTCCGACACTGAATACCTTTTTCATAGGAATTCCCATATGCATAAAATCGGCGAATATACCGCACTGAGAATACAAACCACCTATTGTTTTATATTTTTTATAATTTTCGGGGTCGTACTCTTCATAGAGATGCTCATTTCTTCTGATAAGCCAGCCGTTAGCGTGTTCACCGCCTCTGTCATATCTGCCGTCACACCACGCAAGAAGCGCACCGGTTTCAAAAGCAAAAGGAATATCGTCAAATATAACGGGAGTGAAGTTATCGGCTATTACCTCGTAAAACTTTGCTTTAAGTTGATAACTCGTTGCATCCTTATGATTTTCAGCATATTCATCCATAATACCGAAAACCTTAACTCTGAGTTCCTCCACCATATCGGGAAGTTTTTCAAAATAATAATCATATAAAGTGTTTTTAAGTTGTTCATAATTCATAATGTTAAACCACCTTTCTGTTGGTACATTTTCATTCTACTCATTATTAAATAAAATGACAATGTAAAAACAACTGCTTTTTGCACAAAACGGAACATTTTTGCCGTTTTTTATTGACTATTTTTAAATTTCATTGTATAATTCACGGGTGGAGATGATAATTTATGACAAATCATATTTTAAAAATCCTTAGTATATATACCTATGTCACCGATAAAACAAATTGGACGAACACTATGCCGAAAGACATTAATATTATTTCTTATCAAATAGACGGCAGATACGACCATACTTTTAATTTCGGTAAATTAGAGGTTAAAAAAGACCACGTTTTTAATATTGCTCCGAACGAGCATTACAGTGTTAAAAAAATCAAAAAGGGGTCTTCAATTTGCATTACCTTTACTTCCGATACACCTGTAAAAACCGAATTGATAGACTGTTCATCAAACCCTCGTTTTGCCATACTTTTCAGAAGATTGCTCACCTATAAAAGCATTGGTATAAAATCGAATTACTATATGGCGTTATCGATACTTTACGAAATACTTTCCCTTTTAAATAAAAATCCGCACGAAGAATCAAAAAATTCCACTACCCACGTTTTTTCAGAAGCACACGACTATTTAATAAACAATTTTTACAATCAAGATATCAACCTTATTGCGCTGTCAAAAAATTCAGGTCTTAGCGATAAATACTTTAGAGAAACCTTCAAAAAGCTTTATGGTTCAACCCCTACGCAGTTTCTTATAAATCTTCGTCTTAACGAAGCCGCAAAGCTTTTATCTCTCGGTTTTTTATCGGTCAGCGAGGTTGCGGAATCGGTAGGAATAAGCGACGTGTATTATTTCAGCCGACTGTTTAAAAAGAAGTTTTCTATACCACCCAGCCAATTTAAAAACGAGTAGTATTGCACTACTCGTTTTTTCGTTAAATAAATTCAGTTGTCCAGTCTGCATCCCAAGGATAGCGAACGGTGATAACCTCTCCGCCGCGTCTTGCGGATTCTTCAGCATAAATTCCGGGAAGAGTCATCGCAAGACCTGCTTTCAAGGTGACGATATCACCTTTTCCTTCACACAGCATTTTAACAAAATTATCTATCATAGCAAAATCAATAGAATCGTGTCTATCGTCAACGTCGCCGTTAACCTTTGGGTTATCTGCATAAGCAGGCGGCATAAATTCACCGCCGATTTCTTTAAGATTCGTATCTAATTCTTTGGTAGAATTATAGCGAATAACGGGTTTATCAAAGCGGTCAATACGCTCCATATATCCTTCTGTACCAAACACACGGTAATTGTGATGACCTATTTCTGCACGGCAACGTTTATTACGCATAAGTCTGATAACAACGCCCGACGGAGTCTGGAAATTTGCGCACATCATATCGTCACCTATAGATGTTCTGTACTCGCTTTTATCCGCGTGCTGTCCCGTACCAAAGCAACTTACCTTACAAATTTCCTCGTCAAGTATATTTAAAAGCGGTCCTAAAGAATGTGTACAGTATCTTATCGGGATAAGCAGACGTCGCCAGTCGCCGTTTTCATTAAGATGTACACTCATATCCGATCCCGGCATAGACCAATGAATATACTCAGCCTCCATACAGTAAGGCTTTCCGAGTAAGCCTTTATCATAAAATTCTTTAAGCAAAACTGCAAATTTTTGATAATTCGGATTAGCGCCCGTATAAATTACAGCCTTACTGCTTTCAGCAGCTTTCCATAATTCCTCTGCTTCCTTTAAGTTAGCCACTACGGGAATATCCGACAGCACGTTTACGTTATAATTTAACGCTTTTGTGCAAAATTGAGCGTGAATATCAGCGCCTGTTTCCACAAATACCGCATCCAAATTTGCTTCACTAAGCATTCTTTCGTAATCCTCGTAAAAAGCCGCATCGGGAAACATATCATTAAGCGCTGCATTAGAAAGCCATTGTTTTTTATACCAGTTATCAGGCTTAATATCACAAGCGGCGGTAATTACCACGTTTTCAAAATCTGCCGCTATTTTCAAAAGCGCCCTACCGCGATGTCCAAGCCCTACAACACCCAAACGTATTTGTTTCATAACAACACTCCTTTTTGTTCATTATACCATAATAAAGCAATATGTAAATGCAATATTTCCGTTTTACAAAGCAAAAAAGTGCGATTATCTTGATTTTAAACCACAAAAATGATATATTAAAACTAAGGAGTGATTAAAGTGAGCGATATTTGTCAGTTTATACCGCCAAAAGAACGTCCCGCTGAACTTAGTTTTTTTCACTTTGTTTATGAAACGGAGTTAAAACGCCTTAAGCAACCCTTTTCACACAGCAATTACTATGTGCACGTTGTATTTAAAGGTGACGTTACCTTAAACACGTCAGAAAAAAGCTATCGTCTAAAACGGGGCGACGTATTTTTTACTCAGCCCTTTCAAAAATATACTTTAAATGCCGAAAACAATTTTTCTTATATGTATATCAGTTTTAACGGTAAAGGTGCACTCCCCCTTCTTAACGAACACAACGTAAGTAAAGAAAACTGTGTATTTTACAATTTAGAAAATATTATACCTTTTTGGATAGATTCAATACGTAGATTAAAACCGTCCAACGCTAATACAATCGCCGAAAGTGTTCTGCTTTACACCTTTTCGTTTATCGACGTAAATAAAACCGAACGCTTTGAAAAGATTGAAGATAAATTTGACAGTATAATAGATTATCTCAGTCTTAATTTTACTTCCAACGACCTTTGCCTTAAAAAAATCGCAGAACTGTTTTTCTATACCGAAAAGCATTTATCTCACCTTTTTGTTAAAAAGACGGGTAAAAAATTCACACAACACGTTAACCAACTGCGAATACAGTACGCTATGGGAATTTTAAAGGAGAAAGACGTAACACTTGAAGAGGTTGCCTCACGTTGCGGATTTAGTGATAAATTCTATTTTGCAAAGGTTTTCAAAAAAATTGTAGGCAAAACCCCAACAGCATATCTGAATGAATTAAAAAGAAAACAACCAATTAAAAACGAGTAGTATAGCACTACTCGTTTTTTCCTTAAACATCAGGCTTACTTATTATTTTAATATCGAACTTAAAGTCATCACGCATAATATCTTCTTCGGTGAAGCTTGTAAAAAGTATTTCCTTTGCGCCCGTACGTTCTCTGTCATAAACAAGATAAATTCTGCCGTCATAAAAATCAACGTCAGGATAAGAAAGGTCACGTCTTTCATCAATTAATCTCTTATATTTCCAAGTGACGCCGTCATCCTCTGAAAGATATACCGTCATATTCGTTCTGTCTTTTCTATCATCGTTATTTATAAGCAACACTCTACCGCTTGGAGTACGGGAAATATAAAATCTTGTATGAGGAGAGTCAATATCGGTTAAAACAGCATCGCTCCATGTAAGTCCACCGTCAAACGAATAACTTTCCGCCAAACTGCCCTTATAGGTTCTGGCCAACATTCTGATAGAACCGTCTTTCTTTTCATACGCCATAGTTTCATCGAATGCGGTACCGATTTTCTTTGAACCGTAATATCGTTTATAGCTTTCCCCTTTATCGTCCGAAATGCTATATCCGTATTTGTCACAAAGCTGGTCGTAATTAAAGTTTATCCATCTTCCGCTGCTTAATACAAGAGGTTTACAGCGCAAGAAACCTTTGTCCAAATATCTCGGCTCAGAAAAAGTTAACTTTTCAGCATCGGGGTCATCGCAAACCGTCACCCATTCAGCGTGTTCGAAATCGGGAAACTGATAGTTGTCAACTATAACCCACGGTTGACCTTCTTTAATTTGCGGTTTTTCATCCGTTGCTAAAAGAGTATTGTTTTGCACCCAAAAAACGTAAAGTTTTCCGTCAGGAGCGGTCCAGAGTTGTATATCAAGAGCGTGAATAAGTAATTCCTTATTACTTGGTATTACCAAGACGTTATCGCTCCAGTTTTTTCCAAAATCATCGCTATATATAAGCAGATTATAGTTATCCATATGAGGCTCTTTTGTTCCGCCCGAATACCAACCCATAAAAATTCTGCCGCCCTTTGAAATGGCAATGGTGGGACATCCCTGAAACTTTCTTATTTTTTCACAGTATTTTTCATCCTTAGGATATAAAAGTAAATCACAAGAAATTTTCGAAGCATTATTTCCCTTCATAAGACACCTCTAATATCTATCAATAGTTGCGCACTTTGTCGCTAAAAATTCCAAAAATTCATTATATTGTTCTATAGATTCAAAACAAGAAACAGGCAAAACGTAAGACATAGCGTTATTGATATGTATATAAATGTTCTTATTTTCAATTACACTGATTCTTTCAATTGCTATATATTTATTTTCCGTTTTGTTTTCGGGAGTGATTTCCACAAACGCTTCATCATAAAATTCTATAACCGATTCAGGCGAATAAGCCATTTTGCCGGTAGTCTTTTGATGCTTTAAAGCAAATTTTACTGATAGCGACAGTAATAAAGTTACTGTAAACAAAAGCACTGTCAAACAAGCTAACAAAGGCACCGTGCTCAAGAAAGATTCCAATGTAAACCCGCTTATAATTAGCGAAACAGCAACGTAAATTACCATAATTAAAAGAATAGTAATTCTGAGTAAGTTAGTCGATTTCTTTCCATAATACGATTTAGAAAGCATAAATTTGTTATATTCCAAATAAGCCTTGTCATCCATAGTAACGTTAAACCGAAATTTCATCAAATCACCGCCTTTAAGAGCAGTATAGCATAAAAGCGGTGGAGGAGCAAGATTTATTCATTATTCGTTAGCCGTGCGACTTCATTTTTCATTATTCATTTGAAAATCCGTTTTCTTTTAATGAATAATGAATGATGAAAAATGAATAGTGAATAATACAAACAAAAATCCGCCCACTTTCGTGAACAGATTTTCGTTTGAGTGTTTTGAACTTAGTGGCACGAATGAAATGCGCCTAAAAACCAAGATTTACTTAACCAGTTTATTAAAAAATGAAATTAATTCGTCATAATTATTATAATTAGAAATTATTACAATACCATCAGTTATTTCATCAACAACCGTTGGAGAAGATAAAATCTGTTCATCCAAAACAATATACAATTTTTTACCTATGTTCTCTTTTGTTGCGTTTGCAAAAGCAATAGTTCCTTGTTCATTGAATTCGAGTTGTATATAATAACTGTTATATTCTGACCATTTCGCAGAGACAAACATAATATCAGAGGAATCAAGCAAAACATTATTCTCTTCATCTATAAATTGTATTATGTTCTCAGTAGAAACCCCAGACTGCTTATATAAATATGTCCCGTCTGCAAGTTCTGTGTATTTTTCTTTTTCTTGCTGAGCTTTTGCGGCTTCTTCATTGCCATTTAATTTATTTACAATAGGATTCAAATCACAAGCAGACAAACTTAAAATCACAATAATAACTGTTATTAACACAAATATTCTTTTCATAAAATCACCGACCTTGGGTTTAGTATAGCATAAAAGCGGCGGAGCCGCAATAATTATTCATTATTCATTAGCCGAAGGCGACTTCAATATTCATTATTCATTTGAAAATCCGTTTTCTTTTAATGAATAATGAATGATGAAAAATGAATAATACAAACAAAAATCCGTCCTCTTGCGAGAACGGATTTTCGTTTGGGTGTTTTGAACTTAATGACATGAATAAAATGTGCCTGAAAGCCAAAGTCGCAATAATTATAAAATCGAATAATATGTTACCAAAGTTGCAAACACTATCGAAACCATCGAAAGTAATTTAATAAGAATGTTTATCGCCGGACCTGCTGTATCCTTAAACGGATCACCTACTGTATCGCCTACTACAGCGGCCTTATGATTCTCTGAACCTTTG
>SVPZ01000030.1 GCA_015065605.1 Oscillospiraceae bacterium
AACCGCCTTGCACATCATTTGGAGTCTGGAAGGAATGGGTAAACACAATTTGCTCTTTCCGCTGACGCAAAAAGATATGGATGCCCAATTGGAGTTGATGCTCCGCATATTGCAATAAAGCTTTGTTGGGCGTGAAGCATCCTGCGGATATGAAGTATGCCTACGACACGATTTGTAGGCGAAACAAATTGCCTTAAAAGAAGCTAACGAAACAAGTTATTGGCTTGAGCTTTTATACAAAACAAATTATATTGATGAAGTTACATATATGAATCTTGATTCAGTATGCACAAGTATTCGTGTAATGCTGATTTCATCAGTAAACACAGTTAAATCTAAACAATAAAAGAATAGCACCCATTCCAAAAACGGAATTGGGTGCTTAAATTTATTTTACTTCACTATTTTCTATTGCATAATCAAGCAAAATATTTATAAGTTCATTTCTTGAACGGTTAGTTTGTTCTGCTAATTTATCAAGATTTGCTACTGTTTCATCTTTAATTCTGATTGAAAAGGTTTTATAACCGTCTTCTCCTTTTAAAGATTTTTTGTTTATGATGAGTTTTTCTTTCATATAAAATCACCTCACCAATATTATGCCTTGACAAATGTTATAAATATATGTTATACTTTATAACATAAACTTTGAGGAGGATTTTTATGAAAAGAATTTTAGCAGGAATTTTAGTTTTGACACTTGTGTTCAGTCTTGCTGGCTGTGCTTTGCTTGGAGGCAACAAAAAGCTTACCGAATTTCACGATAAAGTTGCAGAAAGTCAGGAATTATTGGACGATATCGCAGACGACGTCTACTCCAACTGGCACGGTGCAATTTATGATGACGAATTTAACGAAAACATTAACCTTGCTATTGCTTCAGCAATGGCAGACCACGAAGCAGACCTTGACAGAATTGAGGTTTTGGACGGAGAAATCGCAGAGCTTTTCAAATCTGTTAAAGACGACAAAGAATGCGGCTCTATCATTAAAGAAGTAATGTCTGCATACAGCGACTATTATGAATTCGTAGTCAACGTAAGCGGTTCCTTTAACTCATTCTCTGCAAGCAAGGAAACACTTAAGAAAGAACTCGCAAGCACACTCAAGGATTTATCGTACGAGCTGTAATATTAATTTTTGACCCAGTCAAAGCATTTTATCCGAAACCACCCAAAAGGGTGGTTTTTCGTTTCCGCTCTTGCGTCTTTTTTTAAAAAGTGCTATACTTTTTAAAGAGGTGACGTTTATGAAGATTACTTTTTTGGGTACGGGCGCGGCTGACTGGCCCTTAGAAAAGCCCTCTGACTATACTGAATTTCGCAGACTTTCTTCTGCTTTAATTGACAACAGTTTACTTATCGACCCCGGCCCTCAAGTATTAGATGCTTTAAAAGAACTCGGCATATCTCTTTCTAAGATTAAGTACGTTATAATTACCCACCGTCACAAAGACCATTTTAACGCCGATACTCTAAAGGCTCTTGAAGATGGCGGCGCTTCTCTTATAGAATTTTTTACAGGTGAAGAAAAAACGGTCGGCGATTACGAAATACTTGCTTTTAACGGCAACCACGCCACAAGTGAAGGCACCCTTCATTATATTATAAAAATCTGCACACCGACCATAATACACTCAGCGAAAAAATGAAAAAGTACGACGTTATCGCCGCTTTTGACGGACTGAGTATAGAAATATAAAAAAATCAACAAAACGGGAGTTGTTCTTAGGGACAAATAGGTTTTTCAGATAAATTTGTACGCTTTCTTGTTTTGAAAACTTGTAAGACACAAAGTACCACGGCTTTTTAACACATTAGAACGCAAAAATTTGCTTTTTTAGGCATTTTATCCCTAAGAACAACTCCCGAAAGTCAAAATTTTTTCAAAAAAAGCCTTTTTTATGCTCTGAGCATAAGACTTTTCTTAAATTTAATGATATACTGAAGTTATAGTATTAGAGATTCGCCTACTAATTACATAAATAAGCGAAAAATTTTTACTATAATACGTTTAAGGAAGTGAAAAAATGGATAATCGTATTTTATTCGGAATAATGTGTATATTATTCAACAGCTACGGCGTTCCCTGTTTTATGCAAGGCGATAAGAGCAAGGGTATAAAGCGTATTATATTCGGTATAATCACTTTTGGTATCATTGCTATTATCAACGTGGTTAAAGGCATAATCCTCGGTATCGAAGTTTTAAAAATGTCTGATGAAGAATATGCCGAAAAGAAAGGCACGTTAGACAGCGGTATTCCCGCATAAGAACAAAACAAATCCGTTTTTGTCCACGTTTAAGTAGATTTTGTAAGAAAAACTGTGTTTTTTCTCGCAAAATCTACTTTTTTGTCTGTTTTCGCTTGTTTTAGGTCTGTTTTTGTGATAATATAATTAAAGATTAAAAGCGAGGAGATAAAATTATGAACATTGCTGTTGCTCAGTCAGGCGGCCCTACCTGCGCCATTAACGCTTCTCTTTTGGGTGTTTTCAGTCACGCCGTAAAATATGATGAAATTGATTTGGTTTACGGCTCGGTAAACGGTATCGAAGGTCTTATTTACGACAATCTCGTAAACCTTTTTGATATTATCACCGACGACGAAGAAATTGAACTTATAAGACAGACTCCATCTACCCTGCTCGGTTCCTGCCGTTATAAGCTTCCCGCTTATGATAAAAAGCCCGAAATTTACGAGGCTATTTTAAGAACCTTAAGAAAATACGATATCGGCGCCTTCTTCTATATCGGCGGTAACGACTCGATGGATACCGTAATGAAGCTCGACAGACATTTTAAGGAAAACGGTATAGATATAAAGGTTATAGGAATCCCCAAAACCATAGACAACGACCTTCCCGAAACCGACCATACCCCCGGTTTTGGTTCCGCTGCAAAATACGTTGCAACCTCTATTCAGGAAATCACCCGTGACAGCAGCGTTTATTCTATAGCTTCGGTTACTATCGTTGAGATTATGGGCAGAGATACGGGATGGCTTACCGCTTCCTCTGCAATACTTCACGCTAACGGTGAAATTTCTCCTCATTTAATATATCTTCCCGAAAAACCCTTCTCAATTAAACAGTTTATTGAAGACATCAGAGAGGCTCAGAAAAAGCATTACGCAGTTATCGTTGCAGTATCTGAGGGAATAAGCCTTAGTGAAGAGGATATCGGCGAAGCCTTCCAGTCGGGCAACGTTGATAACTTCGGACACAAATATCTTTCGGGTGTAGGCAAAGCCCTTGAAAAAATCGTTGCTAAGGAACTAAAATGCAAGGTTCGTTCTATTGAACTTAACGTAATGCAACGCTGTTCCTCTCACTTAAGCTCAAAGCGTGATATTACCGAAGCCGAAAGAATTGCAGGCGCCGCAGTAAAGGTTGCGCTGGACGGACATTCGGGCAAAATGATGATATTCAAACGTGTTGCCAACCGTCCCTACAACGTAAAAATCGAATTTGTTGACGTAGAAAAGGTTGCTAACCGCGTTAAATATTTCCCAAATGAGTGGATAAACGAAGCAGGCAACGGTGTCACAAAAGAGGCTATTGAATACTGTCTGCCTTTAATTCAGGGTGAGCAGAACTTCCATATGCTAAACGGTATTCCAAAGCAATACGTTTTAAAATGCGCTCTGCCCAGAGACGTAGGCAGTCACGAGCCCTGATAATACCTTTAAAGACACGGGAATTTCCGTGTCTTTTTTCTTTTTACACTTGATTTTTTTATACATATAATATACAATTAAACAAACAAAAAAACAGAGGTGTTTTATATGAAAATTACGTTTTTAGGCACAAGCCACGGAGTTCCCGAAAAGAACAGACGTTGCTCCTGCACCATGATTCAGGTTGGCAGTAACATTTACTTTGTAGATATGGGTATTAACGCCCTTGAAGAACTTAAAAACTATGACCTTGACAGCAAGGACGTAAAGGCTGTTTTTATTACTCATAATCACTGTGACCACACAGGTGGTTTATATCCCTTTTTAGCAGGTCTTAACTGTTGGTGGCACCGTTTTTCAAATACCGCTATTTACCTTCCCGCTCCCAAAGACGAACTTATAAACGCAATGGGTCAGATGAAAATGGCAACGGGCGGAACTGATCCCAACTTCAAAAACGAATTTATCGAAATTGAAGCAGGACAGATTTATGACGACGGATTACTAAAGGTTACCGCGTTCAGAACAAAGCACTGTGAAGTTTCCTACGCTTTTCTTTTTGAAGCAGAGGGAAAACGCGCCTTCTTAAGCGGAGATATGAGCTATAAGGGGCCAAAAGACGACTTCCCCGTAGAAATACTCGAAAAAGAAAACGATTTGCTTGTTTTGGAAAGCGCTCACTTTGACGCTCCCGATCTTTTAGAGGTTTTTGACGGCAAGGAAAACAACATCAAAAGAATCCGCTTTACCCACTACACTAACCAGCGTATTCCTCTTATTGAAGAGTTTATAAAAGCCTACAAAGGCAATGACGTTTCTCTTGTTACCGACGGAGTATCCATAAACTTATAATTCATCAAAAAGCAGGTAACATCATGGAAAACTTTCATTGTTACTACGAATACATAAAAGCTGACGGTGCCAAGCTTTTTACGGTAATTTGCGCACCAAATAAGGTTGGAAAATTTCCCGTTACCATTTATCGTACACCCTACTGCGATTATGAAAAAGACGTCAGCGACGAGCAATCGGTTGAAAACTGGCTTAAAGACCATCAAGGTCGGCTTAAGGCAGGCTACGTTTCAATTTATCAAAACTGCAGAGGTACAGGAAAAAGCACGGGCGACTGTATCCCCTACGTAAACGAACGAAAAGACGGTCTTTTATTGCTCGACTGGATAAGAAAGCAACCCTTTTATAACGGCGAAATATATCTTTCTGGCGGCAGCTATTGTTGTACCGTCAATTATTCTTGCGCTCCATTCGCCGATGATATAAAGGGCGCAGTTTTCCAGATTCAAGACTGCAATTTTCACCGTCACTACTTTCTTAACGGCTTTTTACAAATGGGCGGAAGATATAATTGGTACGTTGATATGTACAAGAAAAACCTTAATATCAAAAAGAGTTTTTCTTCCGATTTGCTCAAAACCCTTCCTCTTAAAGACGTTATGAATAAAGCTCTGGGCGAAGAGTCGGATTCCTTTAACTCAAAACTTATGCATCCCGATATAAATGATGAATACTGGCAGACGCACCCTTATGCGCGGCCCTATTCAACAGACGTCCCCAAGACTACAAAATTTCCCGTACTGTTTATGACGGGAATGTACGACTTCTACGTTGGCGGTATGCTTTCTATGTGGGAAGAATTAAGCGAAGAAGTACGAAGCAAATCTGCTTTTATAATTCATCCTTATGCCCACCGTATTGCAGGAAAGGACACCTTTTACGATTTCCCCGATTCAGACGTTAACGAGGTTTTTCCCGACGTTGTGGGAAAATGGTTTGCATACGTGCGCGGACTTAGTAAAGCACCGGTGGAAACGGGAAAAATTACCTATTATAATATGTTTGGCGACGGTTGGAGAACCGATGACTTTAAAGCAGAAACACCTATAACCTTTACTTTAGGCAATGGAGAAAGGTCTTACGACTATGACCCTCTTTCCCCTGCTTCCTTTAAAGGCGGTCTATCCCATAATTTTGGCGGAACCGATTGGCAAGATAAACCTAATCAGCGCGATGATATAATCACAGTTTATACCGATAAGTTTAAGGAAGACACTTTTATTAAAGGAAAAATGAAAGCCAAATTAAAGGTAAAATCCAACTGTGACGACACCTGTTTTTATATGCGCATTTCACTTTGTAAAGCAGAAGGTGATTGGGGGCTTCGCGATGATATCACTAAAATCTCCAACTTCACGGACCATTATAAAAAGAATAGCGAAATCACTGTTGATTTCACCTTTGACCCTATTGCCTTTACCGTCAAAAAGGGCGAAAAGTTGAGAATTGATATTTCTTCCTCTTGCTTCCCCAATTTTTCGCTTCACACCAATCAAAAGGCACATTACGCATTAGCCGATAACCCCGTTATCGCTCATAATACCGTAATTTTAAGTGATAGCGAATTAACTGTATTTACAAAACGGGAGAACTAGTACGAAAACTTCAAAAACTCACGAATACGAATTCAAGAACCTTCAAAATTCCCTGCCACACAATCAACGGAAAACTTGACTATTTTGTTGATTTGGATAAATAAACCTTGTAAGCCGACATTTTGTATGGTAGAATATCATCGTATGGAGGCGAAATTATGAAAAAATTAGTTTCTTTTATTTTACTTTTTGCTTTTATTTTTACTCTCGGCGGTTGCGCCGTTAAAGACACAAAAGAAAAGGTTTTTACCAAAAACGAATTTTCAATTACCCTTAACGAAGCCTATATCGAAAGCGAATATGAAGGTTATTACGCTTGTTTTGATTCTGCCACGGTTGCCGTTTTCGTAGTTAAGGAAGGCTTTGATATTATGGAAGGCTTCAGCGATTATACTATTGAACAGTATGCAAATATCGTTATGTATAATTGCAGTGATAAGTTACCCTCTTTTCATCAAAAAGACGGAATAAGTTATATTGAATACAGCTTTAAAAATACCGAAGTAAACAAAACCTATAAATATCTTACCGCGCTTTATAAATCAAGCGGTGCTTTTTATATGGTACAGTTCACCTGCGAAGATAAGGATTATACCGAGTATAAAGATTACTTTATCGAACGCGCAAAAACCGTAAAGTTTGGTGAGCAAAATGGTTAAAAAATTTGTTGCACTTTTACTTTGCCTTTTAACATTGTTTTCATTTTGCGGTTGCACGGAAAAAGAATCAAAGATTTTTGAAAGCGCCGACATAGAAAATCTAAGCCTTTTCGTTAATAATTCCTATAAAGGCGAAAAATTTATGGTTTACTGTCTTTATACCGTAAAGGCAACTAAACGGGACGTTGAATTTTTTTACTACACCCAAAACGGAAGTTCAATAGGCAGCGGTGCTTCGCTTAGCATAAATTCGCGAAACGAATACGAGGATTTATATACCGCCAACCCCGTTGCAAATAAACCCTTTGAAATAACAAAGCTTACCAATACCGCCCTCGGTCAGACAGTAAAAAAAGGTTCGTCGGTTGATTTCGTTTCGGTATTTTTGGTTAATAAAGACGACCTTACCGTTGACGGAAAAGCCGTTTTAACCCTCGTCGCCAAAGACGGATACTTTGAGCAGCAAGAAATAGCAATAAGCAAAATAAACTATATTGAATCTGCCGAGGTTCTTGCGAGAAAGATTTCTCCCGACGGAAAAACCGAAGAAGAATTGCTTAAAGAACAGGAAATTGAAAAAATCGACGGTGAGCTTTTAACCCTTATCGAAAAAGCGCTTGAGGGTAGCTGGGAATACGAATACGACGGTATAAAAAGTGAAATGACCTTTAGTAAGGGAAGTTTTAAAGAAACCAAAACGAAAAAGGATGCCAAAAAACCCTTTGAAACCCTTAAAGGCACCTACTCTGTCAGAAAAAAGGTTATTTTGGTAACCTTAAATAACGGCGAAGAAAAAAGAATCCCCTATACCTATCAAAACGAAAAGCTGACCATTTCCTTTGAATTTTAAAATTAAAACCGTACCTTAGTTAAAAAGGTGCGGTTTTTTGTCTTTTTACACTGAATATTTATAATTATTGTCAATAGAAATACCGAAAAATTTGTGATATAATCTCTCCTTGTGAAAGGAGGAAAAGATATGGCTACTCACGTTATAAAGCGCGGTTTTCATTTTAAGAAACCTAACGTTTCCTTTGCACCCGTAATCAAGTTTATAAAAATCAACGCCGTTATGGTTATTGCGCTTGTTGCCGCGCTTATTACGAGCATTTTCGTGCCGGTTGATGCTAAATATCTTTCCTACTTTGATTTCAAAACCCTTACCTGCCTTTTTTGCGTTTTAGCGGTGGTTTGCGCCCTTAAAAACATTCGGTTTTTCTATACCCTTGCTTCTTCAATAGTCAAAAGGTTTAAAACTACAAGATCAAGTATTCTGGTACTTGTTTATATAACCTTTATAGGTTCTATGCTTATTGCCAACGATATGGCGCTTTTAACCTTTTTGCCGCTGGGTTATTTTGTTTTAAAGGAAACGGGCAAAGAAAAACTGATGGCGTTTACCTTTATTATGCAGAATATTGCCGCTAATCTCGGCGGTATGCTTACCCCCTTTGGCAATCCTCAGAATTTATATCTATATTCAAAATTCAAAATCCCCACTTTAGAATTTATGGGTATTATGGCTTTACCCTTTGTCATTTCCATACTTCTTATAACCCTTTGCTGTATTATATTCGTCAAAAAGGAAGAGGTTTCAATAAAGGAAGAGGCAAAACCGCTTCCAAAAGGCAGAACTGCTGTTTATCTTTTACTTTTCGCCTTTTCTATCGCCATAGTATTCAGAGGTATTCCCTATTATTTCGGTCTTATTATAATCCCCGCAGTTCTTTTATTTATGGATAAATCAGCTCTTAAAAAGGTTGACTATCCCTTGCTTTTAACCTTTGTTTTCTTCTTTATTTTCTCGGGAAATATGGCAAGAATAGAAGCGGTACGAGAGTTTTTCTCTTTTCTGCTAAGTAAAAACACTCTTATATTCTCCACCCTTTCCTGTCAGTGCATAAGCAACGTGCCAACTGCAATACTGCTGTCGGGCTTCACCGAAAATTATCACGATTTACTTCTTGGTGTTAATATAGGCGGCGCGGGAACGCTTATTGCTTCCCTTGCAAGTCTTATAACCTTCAGAGAATATACGAAGCATAACCCTAAAAAACAAGGCTACTATATAAAACTGTTCTCCGCTTTCAACTTTTCATTCGTTATAATACTCACACTGGTTATGTCAGTGATATAAAAAATCCGCAAGAAGTCTTGCGGATTTTTTATTACATATTGTTGTTTCTTCTAAATTCTTCCTGACGGTTTTTTGCGCTTTTAAGAACGTCCTTTTCGGTTTTACTTCTTACGAAGTTTATAATAATAAAGATAAGAGCGATGCTATTGAAGAAAGCGGCGAGAACTATCATACCAACATTTCCTGCCCGTTCCTCAACGGCGGCGGCATCGGTATAAACTATATTCATATAGTGTTCTGCTCTGCTAACCATTTTAAGATTCACTATGGCAACAGGAAGGAAAAGTAAACCGTACAGCATATAAATAGCGCCAACACTCGCAAAAAACTCTTCTGCTGTTGCTGCCATAAAGAAAATAAAACCAAGTCCTGCAAAAAGGCAAGAAAGAACCAAAATAACTATTCCTTCTATCTTCCAGGCAAGTCTTTCATATTTAAAGAAACGCGCGAAGTTATCTAAACTTTCTTTTTCCTCTGCTAAGGTGTATTCCTTGGCTACGGGTGGGGTATAAGAAGTCTGGCCGTAGGTAGTTTGTATCGGTGCGCCGCATACTCCGCAGAACTTTGAATTATCGGGAATCTGAGCTGAACATTTACTGCAAAACATAAAATATTCTCCTTTCGTATTTGCTATTATTAATTATACTAAAAAAATCATTTTGTGTCAATTTTTGTTTTAGAAAGCTTTGCCCTTATTTCATCTCGGGCATTGTTTAAAAATGAAGATTGCGCCTCACCGAAAACACATCTATTGACAAAGTGCTCGCAGTTATTATGCAAAATATTATATCCCCTTTGACCAAGGGCGCTTTGAGCCGATTGGACGGTTTCCTTTACGCTTTTTCGTTTTAGTTTTTCTTTAACGGACAGGTCTGCCGTTTCGAAAGGCGCGCCGTCGCAAAAGGTTTTTATATCGGTGGATAAAACCTCAATAGTTTCGGGGTCAACACCGCTGTTATCGCGAAATCCGAACTGAATTATATTTTCTTCATCGACAAAAATTCCGTAATGATGATAGAATTTAACCTTAGTTCTGATGATATCGCCTTTTTTCGGCTGTTTTATAACCCATTCCATCAGTTTTCTTCAATCTTTCTTATAACGTCGCCAACGGTATGCAAAATAGCAAAATCCTCGTTGGTAAAGGAAATGGAAAATTCTTCTTCCACCGCCATTGCCATATACAAAAGTCCGATAGAATTCATACCTAGGTCCTCGATAAGACGGGATTCCTCGCTTATTCCCTTTACGTCTATTTCGTTTTCAAAAACGTTTTCAAAAAGTTCGGTGAGTTTACTTAACGTACTGTTCATAAATCTTTTTACACTCCTCCATTTTTTCATAAAGCTTCTCGGCGGCAAGATTCAAATCTGCTACCGACGGAAACTTTTTCGTACAGTAATCGCTACAGTTAAACTTCTCGCCGACGATTACAAGTTTTCTTTTAAATATACTGCTTCTTTTTTCGGTATATACCGGAATTATGGGTACGCCTGCTCTTAAAGCAATAAGCACTGCGCCGCCCTTTATTTTATCGCCTTGGCCATCTCGGTGTATTCCGCCTTCGGGAAACATTCCCAAAAGATTTCCGTTTTTTAACACCTCGACACTTTGTTTTATGGCGGCGATATCGGAAGCCTCTCTATCGATTTTTATACATCCCATACCCTTAAGCAGAGTTTCGACGATTTTATTAAACATTACCTCTTTAGCGGTAAGGAAATAAAGACGTCTTTTGCAGAACATACTGCCAAGTATAAAGGGGTCGGAAAAGCCCTTATGAAAAGATACTATTATTGCCCCGCCCTTTGGGTTTTTATACCTTTTGCCGTCCGTACCGATTTTCTTAAAACGGTAGTAGCCGTGCATAAGCCAGTATATAAATCTTCCCGTGTCCATTGGCAGATAATGCCAAAAACCTTTTTTGCCCTTTTTCATATTATTTTATATACTCCCTTAAAGCATAGGTTTTCTCTCTGATAATAAGGGTTAACCGTTCGTATTCTTTTTCATTAAGTTCACCTTCGATATAATCGGTTATATTAAAAGGCTCTCCGATAACAACCCTTGCGCGCTTAAACAGTCCGTAATTGCCGTCGGTATAAACGGGAAGAATCTGCGCGCCCGATTTTGTTGCAATATAGGTTACTCCCGCTTTAAAGGGGAAGGATTTACCGCCTACGGGCAGTCTGCCTTCGGGGAAGACCGCAACGTTTCCGTTTTTCTCAAGTTCTTCCACACTTTCGTTCATAAAGCTTAAATCACAGGCATCTCGGTTTACGTAGATACCGCCTATTGCAAAAAGGAAGTTTGCAAAAAGTTTGCCTTTATTGAAAAGCACCTCTGCCATTAAAAAGCGTATGGTTTTGCCGAAAAAGAGTATAAGATACAACACGAAATCCATTAAAGATTTGTGATTTGAAACTAGTATCATACCTTTTTTAAGTTTTGAATTTTTGCTTACCCTATACACCTTGGGTTTAAAAAAGATTAACGCGGGAATGGCGCCGGTCAGTTTTACAAATCCAAGGAAAATTTTATTTACTTTCTTTTGCTTCATAAATTAAAGATGCCTTTCTACATATTCACACATTTCTCTGATTGTATAGCAATAGTTATCGTCACTGTTTGCAATAAGACTGAATTCTTCCGCAATGGCAGAAAGAATGGAAAAATACTGAATACTTGAAATTTCAAGGTCAACAAGTAAATTGGTATCAGGCTTAATTTTTTCTATATCCTCGTCTAATACCTTTGCAACAATTTCGGTAACCTTTTTAAGTAATGCAGTATTTTCATACCCTTCATTTTCACTTACTTCGCATTTTTCCAAGGAAGTAATTTTTACATTGCCGTTTTCAATTTCTCTTATAAGATATTTTCTGCTGACCTTTATAGCGGTAGCCGCCACAATGCTGTCGTTTGTGAAATAAACTCTTTTAATCCTTGAAAGCAAAGGAAGTTTTTCGTTGGTTTCTTCGATATAAAGACGCATATCTTCCCTTTTTTTCAATGGAAGATAAGGACTTATCTGAACAACCATGGAAAGAGTATCCTCTATTCCTAAAACGCTGAAATTTAAAGCATCCTTTAAATCAAACATAGCTTCGATTATATCGGGGTTGATATTTTCGCCATTTTCGCCTATTACGGTATCGCCGATTCTGCCTTTAATGAAATAATTTCCCTTTTCGTCCCTTTCGGCAATATCTCCGGTAACAAAAACACCGTTATCGTAAATTTCTTTGCCGTCGTGAAGACGCTTAAAGCAGAGAGAGTCACCCTTTACCGTCAAAACGGAATTTTCATCTATGCTATATTCAACCGACAAAAAAGGTTTTCCTATTGAATTTTTGTTTCTTTCTTTAATTTTCTTTGAAAGTTCAACCGAAGAAATACCGATTTCGCTCATACCGTATCCGTTATAAAGAGGATAACCGAGTCCGTTGATAAGTTTTAATGCCGACGGCTTTAAAAAACTGCCGCCACTTATGCAAAACTTAATACTGTCGCCAAAAAGCTTATCGGTAACGCTTTTCATTATTCTCCTTGCAAAAAACGCGCCCATTTTATGAGGCAAAACACTTTGCATTTTTTCAGAAAATGCCAATGCTTTTTTAAGTTTTTCGGTCTTTCCCTGTTGTTCTGCAGTTTTCAAAACCTTTTTTTCCACCGTATGCCACAACATAGGCACGGCGAATATATGGGTCACCTTATGCATTTTACAGGTTGAAATTATGGTATCTGCCGACATATCCTTTAAAAACACAAGGGTTCTTCTGAATAAAGTAAACCAAAAATACACTGCAAAAAGACCAAACACGTGATACAAGGGCAAAAACGCAAGCTGTTTTAAATTCCCCTTATAATGAGCGTATATTTCCTTGTTTTCCTTAACTATTTTTTCGGTATTAAAAATCTGAGCGCAGACATTTTTTCCGTTATAAAAACAAACCGTTTCACTAAGGCTGGTTCCTGAAGAAGCAAGAGCAATTTCGTCCTCAAACTCGTCGATATTCAGCGCACCGCCGTCAAGGGTGTTAAATTCGATATAATTTACGTCAAGGCTACTCTTTTTATCGCAAATAACGTTTTTGATTCCAAGGGTTTCTATAATTCTTTCGCTTAAAACTTTTGGATGACGCAAATTTACAAGATAAGGCTTGTTACCGCTTTTAAGAATTGCCCAAAAAGCAACCACCCAGTCAATACTGTTTTCCATGGCAAGACCTACGTAATTATGGGTAGCGCCAAGGATATTGTAGATAGCGGCGGCGGTTTTTTCGATTTTTTCTTTAACAAAACCGTAGCTATACGTAGTTATTTTATATCCGTCGTTTTCCTCTGCCATAATTAAAGACGGTTCACTAAAGGTAACGTCGTAAATCGTTTTTAAAGACGGTTCGCCTTCTTTAAGCAGTTTTATTGAACCGAATACTATATCTTTATAAAATTTCTTCATATTTGCTCCTTGTACCCATCCGTATTATTTGGTATAATAAGTATAATCATAGATATTATATATGTAATTTTTCTTAAAGTCAAGGAGGGAGAACGTTTGCAGATTTTTTTAATAAACGTTAATGATTTTACCGAAGATAAATTTAATCTCTGTCTTTCTCTTATGGACGAAAAAAGAAGACTTTACTTAAATTCCCTAAAACATACAAAGAATAAACTTTTAAGCGTTGCTGCCGAATGGCTTGTTAAGGAAAATGTTGCAAAAATTCTTAATAAACCTATAGAAGAAGTAGTGATTTTAAGGGAAGAAAAGGGCAAACCCTATATTGAAGGCAACCCTCTTTATATAAGCATCAGCCATTCGGGAGATTTTGCCGCCATCG
Organism: Oscillospiraceae bacterium; assembly: GCA_015065605.1. GTDB lineage: Bacteria > Bacillota > Clostridia > Oscillospirales > Acutalibacteraceae > SIG607. The sequence goes on from SVPZ01000030.1 coordinate 13,766, forward strand.
CAATAGAAAGTAAACCCGTTGGAATTGACGTCGAAGTTATAAAGCCCGTACACAAAAAACTCAAAGACCGAATATGTACCGACAGTGATTTAAAATACGTACTTTCCTGGGACAATGAAATCGAAGAAAACCTTAAAACTCTTGAAATATGGACGGCTAAAGAAGCCTATTTCAAAAAAATCGGCACGGGAATAACTGATTTTAAAAGCATTTCCTATAAAGATATAAAGGCAACTCATAAGAGAGAAGGCTCAATTTTAATAACCACCGTAACGTAAAAACACACACGAATTTTTTCGTGTGTGTTTTTTATTATTCAAACATCTTTTCGCCTGCTTCAAGACGTTTTGCAAGGTCGCTGAAGGTTATAAATTCGTAACCCTGTTTTTTCAGCATTTTAATAATTCTTTCTATTTTTCTCGGGTAACTTTTTATTCCTGCCCTTAAATAGTATTTATCGTAGCTCTTAAGCTTTGGCGTACGGGGCATTCTTACCTTCGAAAGTTCAAAGGGATGAAGATAGAAAACGTAATAATTATTATTGGACAAATAGTTATAAAGCATTGAGGCGAAAAAGCCCCAATCCCCAATTCTTACGTATCCTCCGCCCGAAACAGGAACTCTGATTCCCATAAATTTCTTAAGGGGCACACCGAATTCATAAAAGCCTGAGCGACGGTAAATATTTTCCGCCACCTTTTTAAAATCGGCAGTATCTATTTGGGCGGCATAGTTTCTTTTAGGAAAATCAAACTTACTTGAATCATAAGTAAATCCAAGTTCTCTGAGTACTTCAAGACGGGAATTATCAAGACTGAAATAAGGCGCTCTGTATCCCGTAATATTAACCCCGAAGGTTTCTTCGAGTTTATTTTTCGCCAGTCTTATTTTTTCTCTGAATTCATCTTTATCCAACGTAATAGGAGCCGCATGGTCATAGCCGTGAAGGGCTAAATCGTGACCGCTTTTAATATAGTCCTTAAGCTTATCCTTTACCTTTAACGCCGCGTCACTCACGGCAAAAAGCGTTGCCTTTATACTGTGCTTATCAAGCAATTTAACGTACTCATCAAGACCGTCCAGCATATCCTCGTGTAAATCAAGGTCGCTTTCCCTTATACATCCCGTATCGGTAAGGTCTTCAAGGTCCATTGTAAATATCGCAAATTTTCTCCCCTTAATCATCCGCAAAAACCTCAGTCAGCCTTTAAAAATTCAATTATGGTATTATCGTATTCTTCCGTGTTATTTATTCTCAGATGTGAATGTCCGCCTTTAGAAAACCACTTTAACTGTTTATGAGCCGAAGCGGTAGCCGCAAATAATTCTTTACTCTTTTCGGGAACTGAGAATACGTCTTTTTCGCCGTACAAAAAGAGCACTCTCTGATTAACCTTTTTAAAGAGTTTTATGGGGGCTACCTTTCTGTAGTCTGCCCCTGCGTATTTCTTGATGAAATACATAACCAGATTAAGCACGGGGAAGGTAGGTCTTCCGAGCTCCTTCATATGACGGAGGAAGGTTTCCTTAAAGGAGGTAAAGCACCCTTCGGTAACAAGACCCTTAACCTCCTTAGGACACTCCTTATCGGTCATAGCCACAAGACAAGACGCCGTACCTACGCATATACCGTGATAATAAATCTCGTTTATACCGAATTTTTCTATAATAAAATTGGTCCAGCAAAGCAAATCCTTGCCTTCTTTCAGACCTATGGTGTTATAGATACCGTCGCTTAACCCGTGAGCGCGGGAGTCGATAACCAAAACGTTAAAGCCTGCGTTTTGATAGGGCAAAGCAAAGTAGTAGGAATATTTAAGACATTCGCATCTTCCCGGAAGTATGATAACACATTTACTGCCGTCGTTAAAGCGGTAAAATTCACCATAAAGGTTAAGACCGTCGTTGACTATATGAACCTCTTCCATTTTATCCTTGTTTTTGTCGCCCCATAAAAGACCGCTTTCCCACATAGCCACCTGTTCTTCGTTTTCAAGGCAAGAGCATACTCTGCCCCATTTTTCCTTGTCGGTCTTTACAAGTTGTTCTTTATAAACCCTTTTTGCAATGGGAACGGTTTTTATAAGCATTACCGCCACTCCCGGCAAAAGTATAACTAAAAGGGCAATTATAAGCCAAATCCACCACATAAATAACTCTCTCCAGTATAGTAATATAGCCTATTATATCAAACTTTAAAAAAAATTGCACTATTTTTTTGTAAAATGTTTCATTTTGTTGAAAATTGAAAAGAAATGTGTTATATTAGGTTATATATTGTATAAATAGGAGAAGTGTTATGAGCAGTTTTGTTATTATCCCCGATACCTCTTGCGATTTAACAAGAGATTTAAGAGAAAGGTATAATATACCCGACTATCTTCACGGCGCGCTTTATTATCCCGACGGCAGAGAATCTCTTTCCTATCTCGACTGGGAAGAAATATCACCTAAAGAATATTATGATTCTATGAAGGGCAGAAAGGCGCTTTATAAAACCGCCACCCCCCTTATAGGCGAGGTTTACGAGGTTTTCGAAAAATATTTAAAGCAAGGAAAAGACATTTTAAATATCTGTCTTTCCGCAGGGCTTTCATCCATTTATGAAAGCAACGTAGCGGTAGCAAAGGACTTAATGGAAAAATATCCCGACAGAAAAATCATTTGCGTTGACTCTATGAGATATTCCACCTCCCTTGCGCTTTTAATTATAGAAGCCGCAAAAAAACAGGCTGAAGGTCTTTCAATTGAAGAGGTTGCCGATTACGTAAACGAAGTAAAGCATACCATTCATCAGATAGGCTCTATGGACGACCTTTTCTTCCTTGTTAAAACGGGAAGAGTTACTAACTTCAAAGCATTTTTCGGTCAGATGATTGGACTTAACATCCTTGCCGACTTTAACGAGCGCGGTATGAGTGAGGTTATAGGAAAAATAAAGGGTCAGCGCGACGCTATCGATACCTTTATCGAATATATGGCTGAAACCGCCGTTGATATTGAAAATCAGACGGTATTCGTTGCCCATACAAACCGTGAGGCTGCCGCCAAGCTTTTAGCCGATAAAATCAAAGAACGCTTTAATCCTAAAGAAATCATATTAACCGTAGTTGGTACCGCTTGCGGTGCAACCATAGGCCCCGGACTTTGCGCCGCCTTCTATAAGGGCAAACCCACCAGCAAGGATATGGTTTACGAAAAAGAACTTATAGCAAAAATTATCGAAAGCAAAAAAGAAAAATAATCGGAGGAAACAAAAATGAATTTTGCAATAATTTCCGACTCTACATGCGACCTTAACGATGAATTACGCGCTAAATATGATATTGATTACGCTCCTATGAATTACGTAATCGACGATAAAGAATATCCTGCAATGCTTAACTGGCAGTACCATTCTCCAAAGGAATTTTACGACCTTATGAGAAACGGTACCCGCATTACCACCACACAGGTACCCAGAGAGGTATTTATTGATAAATTCACCGCATATCTTAAAGAGGGCAAAGACGTTCTTTACATATCCTGTTCCTCTGCCCTTTCGGGTTCCTATAACCTTGCAACACTTGTTGCAAAAGAACTTGCGGAAGAATATCCCGACAATAAAATCTACTGTATCGACTCTCTTATCAGTTCCTTCGGTCAGGGCGGTCTTGCCATTATGGCTTCTCAGCTCAGAGCAGAAGGTAAAACTATAAAAGAGGTTGCGGATTTCCTTACCGAAAACAGACTTAAGATGAATCAGGCGGGCACCTGCGACTCTCTTGAATATTTACGCAGAGCAGGCAGAGTTAAGGCTTCCAAAGCATTCTTTGGAAATCTTTTCGGTGTTAAGCCTATCATTATTTCCGATATTAAAGGTCAAAACTACGCCTTTAAAAAAGCAAAGGGTTCTCTTAACGCAAAACGCGCTATAGTTGAACATCTTGCAGAGGTTGTAGAAAAGCCCGAAGACCAGATTCTTTACATTTCCCACGGTGACGACGAAGAAAGCGCAATTATGCTTCGTGACTTAGCCATGGAACAGATTCCCTTTGCAGGCTGTAATATCGGATATATTGCTCCTATCGTAGGCTCCTGCGTAGGCCCCGGAACCATCATTGGTTTCTGCTACGGAAAAGAAGTTACCATAAAAGGTGATGATTAATTTATGATACTGAGTTCTATAGACGCATCTCTTTGGCAAAAAATGTTAAAAGGCGGTTACCTTAACCTTAAACGCAATATGACGGTAATCGACCAGCTTAACGTATTTCCCGTGCCCGACGGCGACACAGGGAAAAATATGACCATGACCATAGAGGGCGGTGTCACCGGCACAAAGGGTGATTTTTCCTCTATCGGTGAAATGATGAAAAGCTTTTCGCGAAACAGCCTTCTTTCTGCCCGCGGAAATTCGGGTGTAATTCTATCTCAGTTTATAAGAGGTATTGCTGTTGGCAGCGAAAATACCCAAAGTTTTGACTATAATTCCTTTAAAACCGCATTTGAATCGGGAAAAGAATATGCATATAATGCCGTTGCCGTTCCTACCGAAGGCACCATTCTTACCCTTATACGCGAGGGCAGTGACTTTTTAAATTCACATACCTTTGATGATTTTGAAGAGCTTTTCACTTCTCTTATAAAAGAGCTTCACCGTTCTCTTCAGCACACACCCGAGCTTCTTCCCGTATTAAAGGAAGCGGGCGTTGTTGACAGTGGCGGTGCAGGTTTTGTTTGTATTTTTGAAGGTATGCTGTCTATAATTCGCGGCGAGGAAATCGACGATACCGAAACACTCGAAAGTTCTAACGAATTCGTACTTTCTTCAGGATTTGACGAGAACAGCGTACTTGAATACGGCTACTGTACCGAATTTATTTTACAGCTCTTAAAAGCCAAAACCGATATTGACGCCTTTTCTCTTACAGATTTAACCAAAAAACTTGAAGAAATGGGCGATTCAATAGTGACCGTTCAGGATTCAAGTCTTGTAAAGGTACACGTTCACACCTTTTCTCCCGAAACGGTTATTGCATACGTTCGTCAGTTCGGTGAACTCGTTACCGTAAAAATAGAAAATATGTCGGTTCAGCACAGCGAAATAAAGGCTGAAGAAAAAAAGAAATTCGCCGTAGTTGCCACCGCAACGGGCGAAGGACTCAGCAGTTTCTTTACGGGAATCGGCGTTGACGTTATTATCGACGGCGGAAGAACCAACAACCCAAGCGCAGAAGACTTTATGGATGCCTTTAAAAAGGTTAATGCCGAGCATATCATAGTTCTCCCCAACGATTCCAACGTGGTTCTTACCGCGCTTCAGGCGGCCCAGCTTTACGAGGGTGCGGACATTCGCGTTATTAAAACAAAATCTCTGGCAGAAGGCTACTCTGCCCTTTCAATGATGGATTTATCGGTTGACAGCGTAGAACAGCTTATTGAAGATATGACTTCCTGTCTTGACTCGGTTAGTTCGGGCTACGTTACCACCTCTACGAGAGACGCCTGTATCAGCGGTGTAGAAATCAAAAAAGGACAGTGGATGGGTCTTGAAGGCGACACCGTTTACGCAAGCGTGGACGATCCATTGGCCGCCGCAATGGAACTTTTCAGAAAACTGCCCGATATTGAAGAAAAGCAGGTTATTACCGCTTTTTACGGCAAAGGCGCAGACGAAGAAGAGATTATGAAACTTGAAGAAGCCTTCAGAGAAGAATTCCCCCTTATTGAAATCGGATTTATCGAAGGCAATCAGGACGTTTACCGCTATATTTTCGCTATAGAATAGAGGAAATAAATTGAAAAAAGTTATAATTGATATTTACGGCGCCGACTGTGGCCCCGAGCTTATAATAAAGGGTGCCTTAAAGGCTATGGAAATATACGACGATTTAGGTGTCGTATTCGTAGGAAATAAAGAGGTTATCAAATCGGTTACGGGCGAAAACGAGCGTATTGAAATAATCGAAACCGACGATTTTATCAGAAACGATGAAAATCCGCAGGTTGTTTTCAGCGGAAGAGAACAGAGTTCTTTGGTGCTTTCTCTTAAAAATCTTAAAAATAACGACGACTGCATCGGTATGCTGAGCGCCGGAAGTACGGGCGCACTCCTTATAGGCTCTATTCGTCATTTAGGTCTTATTAAAGGACTTCGCACCCCTGCCCTTTCCTCCGATTTACCTCTTTTTAACGGAAAACTTGTTTGTCTTGTGGATTGTGGAGCAAATATCGCCTGCACTCCCCACGACCTTGTACGTTTCGCCCTTATGGGTAACGCCTTTAAAGAGTGCGTATACCCCGATATAAAGCCAAAAGTTGCGCTTTTATCGGTAGGAAAAGAAGAAGGCAAAGGCAACGACCTTACAAAAGAAGCGTATAATCTTTTAAAAGAGCTTCCCATTAACTTTATCGGAAATATGGAAGGCAGTGACCTTGTAACAGGCTATGCCGACGTTGTTGTCAGCGACGGATTTTCAGGCAACATTATATTAAAATGTGCCGAGGCTTCAGGTCTTGTTGCAAAGGGCATTGTTGATGAAATGGCAAAAAGAGAAAACCGAAGCGACGACCCGCTTATAAAAGCCATTTCCCATTATATAAACCAGACCTTTAACTATAACGCTCGCGGTGGAGCAACCTTTCTCGGCACCGAAAAAACCGTCATTAAAATGCACGGCTGCGCGGTTGAAGATACCGTTGTTTCCTGTATTGAGCAGTTATTAAGACTTGAAAAAGCAGGATTTAGAGAAAAAATAAAAAAGGCTATGGAAAAATAAAAAAACCGACCGTTTTCACGGTCGGTAAATTTATCCAATCCACATTATTCTGTGCATAATTTTATGTATGTGATATTCTACGAAAAGAACCAAAAGCATACCTGCAAAAAGTAGAGCAAATATGGGAATAATTTGAGTGAAGGCGCCAACCGATTTTAGAATACCGGTATATGCGCTTGCCCTTATAGCGCCGAACAAAAGAGTTCTGAAATAATCTTTATATGTAACCTTTCTGAACACGATAAAGCGTTGCAGGAAAATTGATACAAGGGTAGAAACCATTACTGCAAAGGGCGTTGCCACGTATGCCTGACCGTAAGAAAGAAATATCGAAATAAAGGAAAAGAAAACAAGCATAAGCAGAACGCTTACAAAGGAAGGCCAAAGGCTTGAAAAGAGCCTTTTGTAAATTCTTACGGTATCCTTAACGGGATTAAAGTGAGAACTTTTGTTGCCGTCTATGTAAATTGCCTTTATGGGCATAGTTGAAATTTTAATTCCCTGCTTATCGGCAAAACAAAGCATATTCATTTCATAATCGTACTTATCGCCCTTAACCTTTATAAGCCAGTCGATATGTTTTTTATGAAAACCTCTGAGTCCCGACTGATTATCGTCGAAATAGTGTCCCGTAAGTATTGTATAAACTATTCTTGAAAGGGTGTTTCCGAATTTCGAACGGAAAGGAATTTTTCCCTGAAGATATCTTACGCTTAAAACGAAATCGTTTCCGCTTTCCAGTTTTTCTCTTACACGGATGATATCCTCAACCCTGTGCTGACCGTCTGCATCCGCAGTTATTATGTGTTCTTCATTTGGGAAATGCTCCATTACTGCCGCAAAGCCTTTTTTTAGCGCCGCGCCTTTTCCCTCGTTTTCTTTGGAATGAATAACACGGGCATAGGGCGAAACCGCTTCAAATATAGGATTGCAAGCACAACTGCTGCCGTCATCCACGATAAGAATGGAAAAATCGTTGTCGCTTAAGTTTTGCACCAGCTTTATAAGTTCCTCATCGGGCTGATAGGCAGGTATTACCACAACGCTCATTTATTCTCCCCCTCACTCTTCAAAAAATTATCTATACTGTCTATAAGCTTGTTATTTGCCGTGCCGTCGGCATCAAACAATAAATTTGTATGTCCGTCGCTTCCGTCCTGTTCCATAACAAGAACTTTAGCATTTTCGCTATCCTTTTTTAAATATGAATATACCGAATATTTATCGGGCGGATAGGTTTCATCTTTTTCTCCCTGCACCACCAAAACGGGAATATTCGACTTTGAAATATTATCTACAGCCTTTGTATTGAGTGTTTCTCTATCGAAAATTGCATTTTGATAGAGCCACAGAAAAGGATAATTTATATAGGCTATAAACCCAACCTTATCGGCGGCGGGCTGAATTATTGCTTCCATACTGCTGTTTACTCCGCTGACGCTTACAGCCGCCTTTATATCGTATCCGTCGTCCAAAACGCTTAAAACGGCGTACGCTCCCCGACTGTGTCCCAAAAGATATATATTTTTATATCCGAAATTATTATTTTCATTTAAAAATTCGATAGCACCCTTAAGGTCATATACGGTCTGCGCAAAGCCTCGCGCACTTTTCCCCTCGCTTTTTAAATAACCGGTAGTATCAAAGGTAAAAACTCCGTAGCCCTTATCGGTAAGCTCTTTTATCTGCCATATATAATCGTCTGCTACGGCTCTGTAGCCCGTAACCAGAATTATAAGCGACTCTGAACTACCCTCGTAAAAATATCCGCAAAGGTTATTTTCACCGCTTTTAAAATTCATCTCCCGCCTATCACTTAAAAACTGTGAAAGGCTTTCGGGGATATTCGCCGCCACGTCATAACGGCTGAAGGTAAAATCATAGATGACTTTCGTTAAAGTCAGTGATATAATAATAAATGCGAAGAACGAAATAATAATAGTTTTCCATATCCTCTTAAAAGATTTCTTACTTGAAGATACCATTATTATTCCCTTCTTTACTAATAAATACTGGAGATAAAATATGAAAACCGACTATCCAAAAATTTTAACCGAAGAACAGTATGAAAAGGAAATGCCCATTATTGAAAAGGAGCTTGAAGAAAAAAGAGAAATCGTTTTTCTTAATAGCTTCGACGCAAATCCTATTTACTGTGAATGTTACGTTCAGGATAACGCTGATAAAAATATGGTTATTCTTCACGGTTTTACTGAATTTTCTCCCAAATACCGTGAAACTGTTCATTATTTTTTAAAGCTTAAATACAACGTTTTTGTTTTTGATCAACGCGGTCACGGGCTTTCTCACCGAGAAGCCGAGGATTTAACCCTTATTCATATCAATTCCTTTAAAAATTACGTCAAAGACCTTGACTTTATAATCGAAAATTTGGTAAAAATCAAAGGCAAAGACCTTCCCATACATTTATTTTCACATTCTATGGGTGGCGCTGTTTCACTACTTTATATGATGCAAAACTGCAGTGAAATTGAAAAAGCGGTACTTTCTTCTCCGATGATAAGTCCCGTCACAAAAGGAGTTCCAAGATTTTTCGTTATGCTGATGGTCGCCTTTCACGGAATATTTTTAGGCTGGAAAAGGCCGTTTGTTTTTGCAGGAAAATTTGACCCCGACGTAAAAATCAAGGATACCCTTGATACCTCTCCTTCTCGCTTTTATGCAACTATGGAAATCAGAAAAAGCAAAAAGGAATATCAGTCTGCAGCCTCTACAAACAAATGGATGTGGGACGCGCTTGCCGTTCAGGATAAGCTTATGCGCAAAAGCAAACTTAAAAAAATCGAATCGCAGGTGCTTATTATCAGCGCCGAAAAGGAAACTATAGTCAAAAATGAGTTTCATCCTAAAGTAGCAAGGTTTATTAAAAATTCGAAATTCGTTACCGTTCCCTGCGCAAAGCATAACATATTCTTCTCATCAGGTAAAACCCTTGAGGACTATTATTCTTTGGTTTTCGACTTTCTTATCTAGTATTCTACCATAAAGGAATAACAAAATCAACATAAAAGAACTTCTTTCACAGCAGAAAGAAGTTCTTTTTATTATCCTAATGAATCCTTTTTACTCGTCACTACCGTATGGTCATAGCAACTAAATTTTTCCTCAATATTTTTGGGAAGCGTTTTTTGCGTAAAGGCGCTGATAACGGGCACCAGAACAAGTCCGCCCACCATTGCAAATACTCCTGAATAGAGGGAATTTGCAAATACAAAGCTTAAAACGGGAATACCGCTGACGTTTATTAGTCCGACACCTATTAAAAGCTGAATTATTTCAAGACCTACACCGAAAATAAAGCTTGAAAGAACAGCCGCCTTCGTGGTTTTTTTACTATATAGACCGTATAGGAACGGAGCGAGAAACGCACCCGCCAAAGCACCCCAGGAAACGCCCATCATCTGCGGAATAAATACCGAATCAGACCATATAGAATCCTTTAAAATTGCGATAACTGCAGAAACGATTATAAAAAACGCAATAAAAAGTCGCAAAATTAAAAGACTTTTCTTTTCGCCTATTTCCTTTTTTAAGGCAGGTTTTACTACGTCGAGAGTCAGCGTAGAAGCAGAGGTTAAAACAAGGGAAGAAAGGGTTGACATAGATGCCGACAAAACGAGAACTATAACCAAAGCCACTATAACCGAGGGTAAATCCTTTATCATTGTCGGTATAATGGAATCGAAAAGCACCTTGCCGTTTTTAATTACAGGCTCATACAGTCTTCCGAATCCGCCCAAAAAGTAACATCCGCCTGCAACGATTACGGCGAAAACCGTAGAAATAACGGTGCCCTTTTTAATAGCGTCTTCATTCTTAATGGAATAGAATTTTCCGACCATCTGAGGCAGTCCCCAGGTGCCGAGTGACGTGAGCATTATAACTATAAAGAGGAAAACGGGATTAGGTCCGAAAATAGAGGTGTACTCACTACCTGCTTTTATACCAAGGCTTTCCGCCGCCGCACTGAAACCGCCGTTTTTGGTAAGCACCGAAGCAATTACGGCAATAATACCCGCTATCATTATTATACCCTGAATAAAATCGTTAATCGCGGTAGCCATATATCCGCCGAAAATTACGTAAACACCCGTAAGTACCGACATAACCGCAACTATCACCCAATAGTCAATGTTAAACACGTTATTAAAGAGCGAAGAAAGTCCGTTATAAAGAGAGGCGGTATATGGAATAAGGAAAATAAACACTATAAAGGAAGCAATTACCTTAAGCTTTTTACTGTCATAACGCTTTTCGAAAAAATCGGGCATTGTTTTACTGCCAAGGTGCTGAGTCATTACCCTTGTTCTTCTGCCAAGCACCGCCCATGCAAGAAGTGAACCGATAAAGGCGTTACCGAGTCCTATCCAGGTGGAAGCAAGACCGAAGTTCCAACCGAACTGACCTGCATAGCCTACGAAAATCACCGCCGAAAAATATGAAGTGCCGAAAGCAAAGGCGGTAAGCCACGGACCTACGTTTCTGCCACCAAGTACAAAGCCGTCAACGTTGGTGGAATTTTTTCTGCAATAAAGTCCCACACCTATCATAAGACCGAAGAAAAATATCAGCATAGGAATGGTAATTAGCGCTGTGTTATTCATTTTTTGCATCTCCTTTTGCGCTTTAAAGGTTTAAAGTGGTGAATTGACATTAAACACTTTAGCACTTTAAAGCAGAAATGTCAAGAGTTTTTTCAAAAATTTTTTAAAAAAGTTAAAAAAACACGTTTTTTAGGTTTTTCCGCCATTTTCTTGTTGACAAACACGCTTTAAAGTGTTAAAGTGTTTATATATCAAAAAATCGAGGTAAAATTAATGACTATTGTTCATCTTCTTGAAAGAAATGCAAAAGAATTTGCAAACGACACGGCGCTTGTGGAAATTAATCCCGACCAGCCCGAAACCCGAAAACTTACGTGGAACGAATACGAGCTTGTTCAGCCCACAAATAAGAAGCACTACCGCAGAGAAATAAGCTGGGAAGTATTTAATGAAAAATCAAACCGTCTTGCCAATATGCTTACCGCCAACGGAATAGGCAAAGGTAAAAAGGTTGCTATATTACTTATGAACTGTATCGACTGGCTTCCTATTTATTTCGGAATTTTAAAGGCAGGCGCATTGGCTGTCCCCCTTAACTTCCGTTATTCTTCCGACGAAATCGACTACTGTCTTGATTTAGCCGAAGCCGACGTACTTATATTCGGTAACGAATTCATAGGACGTGTGGAAGCAGTTGCAGAAAAAATCAGTAAAAAATGTACCCTTATTTATTTAGGCGCAGGCTGTCCTGCTTTTGCAGACGACTATAACGACCTTATCAGTGAATTTTCCGGTTCCTTCCCCGAATGTACTCTCACTGAGGAAGACGATGCCGCCATTTATTTTTCATCAGGCACCACCGGTTTTCCAAAGGCTATTTTACATAAACACAGAAGCCTTATCCATTCCTGCAGAGTTGAACAGGCGCATCACGGACAAACAAAGGACGACTGTTTTCTTTGTATCCCTCCCCTTTATCATACGGGCGCGAAAATGCACTGGTTCGGCAGTCTTCTCGTGGGCGGTAAAGCCGTTATTCTCAAAGGCACCGCTTCAAAGAGCATTTTAGAAGCCGCAAGCAGTGAGAAATGCTCTATCGTATGGCTGCTTGTTCCATGGGCTCAGGATATTTTAAACGCTATCGAGCGCGGAGAAATCGACCTTAAGGATTATGACCTGACAAACTGGCGACTTATGCACATAGGTGCTCAGCCGGTACCTCAAAGTCTTATAAAACGTTGGCTTGAGGTTTTCCCGAACCATCAGTACGATACCAACTACGGTCTTAGCGAATCTATCGGACCGGGTGCCGTTCACCTTGGTGTTGAAAACGTACATAAGGTTGGCGCTATCGGTATCCCCGGCTACGGTTGGGAAATTAAAATAGTTGATCCCGAAGGCAATACCGTAAAGCAGGGTGAGGTTGGTGAACTTTGTCTTAAGGGCCCCGGCGTTATGGTCTGCTACTACAGAGATGAAAAGGCAACCAAAGACTCCTTAAAGGACGGTTGGCTATATACAGGCGATATGGCAATGCAGGATGAGGAAGGCTTTATTTATCTTGTTGACCGAAAGAAAGACGTTATTATTACGGGTGGCGAAAACCTCTATCCCGTACAAATCGAAAACTTTATGGCAGGTTACGAAAAAATCAAGGACGTTGCCGTAATCGGTCTTCCCGATATGCGTCTTGGTGAAATTGCCGCCGCTATTATCGAAGTTAAAAAGGGTATGACCTGTACCGAAGAAGAAATAAACGAATTCTGTATGGCGCTTCCCCGTTACAAACGTCCCAGAAGAATTATTTTTGCAGACGTTCCCCGTAATCCTACGGGTAAAATAGAAAAACCCAAGCTCCGCAAAATCTACGGCGCAGAAGGTCTTGTTGATTCTCAGAACAAATCTTAAAAAGAGGTAAAAAATATGAAAAAGCTTATGATTGGTAATGCCGCTGTTGCCGCAGGTCTTCACGACGGCGGACTTGGAGTTGTGTCCAGTTATCCCGGCACTCCTTCTACCGAAATTACTGAATTTTTATCCAAATACGATGATTTAAAAAGCGAATGGGCTCCTAACGAAAAGGTTGCTTGTGAGGTTGCATTTGGCGCAAGTCTTGCGGGAGCAAGAAGCGCCTGCGCTATGAAGCACGTAGGTCTTAACGTTGCCGCCGACCCTCTTTTCACCCTTTCCTATACAGGTGTAAACGGCGGTATGGTAATATGCGTTGCCGACGACCCTGCCATGCATTCCTCTCAGAACGAGCAGGATTCCCGTCACTATGCCATAGCTTCCAAGGTTCCTATGCTTGAACCCAGTGATTCTCAGGAAGCCTACGATTTTGCAAAATCCGCATTTGAACTTTCCGAAAAATTCGATACCCCCGTACTTCTTCGTATGTGCACCCGTATTGCTCACAGCCAGTCGGTAGTTAACGTAAGCGAGGCTATACCTGCCGTACTTAAAGACTATGAAAAGAATCCTCAGAAGTTTATAATGATGCCCGGTAACGCAATTAAGCGTCACCCCGTTGTTGAGCAAAGAACCGCCGATTTGGCAGAATTTGCAAACGACTGCATTTATAATAAGGTTGAAATGAACAGCGATGAAATAGGTATTATAACCTCAGGTTGTTCTTATTTGTACGTTAAAGAGGTTTTGGGAGATACCGCAAGTATTCTTAAAATCGGTATGCCTAATCCTCTGCCCGAAAAACTTATCAAAGACTTTGCAGGTAAGGTTAAAAAACTTTACGTTATCGAAGAACTTGACCCCGTTATTGAAAATCAGGTTAAGGCTATGGGAATTGACTGCACAGGCAAAGACCTTTTCTCTATATTGGGCGAATTTTCTCAAAGCACTATTGCAAAAGCATTCGGTATGGAGGATAAATACTCGGTATCTGCCGACAGCGTAATTCCGCCCCGTCCTCCCATGATGTGCGCAGGCTGTCCTCACAGAGGTATGTTCTATACCCTTTCCAAAAACAAAATTACCGTTATGGGTGATATCGGTTGTTACACCTTAGGCGCAGTTGCTCCCCTTAACGCCCTTGATTCCACACTTTGTATGGGCGCTTCAATTTCGGGACTTCACGGCTTTAACGCCGCAAGAGGTGAAAATGCAGAAAAGAAGAGTGTAGCCGTTATCGGCGATTCAACCTTTATGCATTCCGGTATGACCGGTCTTGTAAACGTTGCCTATAACGCAACCAATTCTACCGTAATAATTCTCGACAACTCCATTACCGGTATGACGGGCCATCAGCAGAACCCCACCACAGGCTTTAACATTAAGGGCGACCCTGCCGCAAAGGTTGATTTAGAGGCTCTTTGCAAGGCGCTCGGCATAAACAGAGTAAGGGTGGTTGACCCTTATGACCTTAAGGCTTGCGAATTGGCGGTTAAGGAAGAATTGGCCGCAGAAGAACCCTCGGTTATTATATCCCGAAGACCCTGTGTACTTTTGAAATCGGTTAAGCACGAAGCACCCTTAACGGTAGATGCAGATAAGTGTAAATCCTGCAAACGCTGTATGGGACTTGGTTGCCCCGCTATAAGTCTTAAGGACGGCAAGGCAAAAATCGACAATACTCTTTGCGTTGGCTGTGGCGTATGTAAACAGCTTTGCGCATTTGACGCTATTAATTAAGGAGGACGCGAAAATGACTAAAAGTGTTATGATAGTTGGTGTGGGCGGTCAGGGCAGCCTGCTTGCATCAAAACTTCTCGGCAGACTTCTTATGGATGAAGGCTTTGACGTAAAGGTAAGCGAGGTTCACGGTATGAGTCAGCGTGGCGGAAGCGTTGTCACCTACGTTCGCTTTGGCGAAAAGGTTTATTCCCCCATTATTGCCGAGGGCGAAGCAGATATTATTATTTCTTTCGAAAAACTTGAAGCCGCACGTTACGCAAAATTCTTAAAGAAAGACGGCAAAATTGTTGTCAATACTCAACAGATTGACCCCATGCCCGTAATTATCGGCGCCGCAGAGTACCCTGTAAACGTACTCGGTGAGCTTACCGAAAAGGGAGTAGCGGTTGAAGCCCTCGACGCTCTTTCACTTGCCGAAGAAGCAGGTTCAAGCAAGGCGGTTAATATCGTTTTAATGGGCAAAGCGGCAAAATACTTTGATATTCCTTATGAAAATTGGATAAAAGCCATTGAAAATACCGTTGCTCCGAAGTTTGTTGAAATGAACAAAAAGGCATTTGAACTAGGCTATAAAAATTAACAAAAAAACATTGACAATTTTAAATTGCCGTGTTAAAATAAATCAACGTGTTAAAACACGCCACTAAATGCGATGAGCAGAAAGTAGTAAATTTGGAAATTTTCTCCAGAGAGTTGTCGGTTGGTGCAAGACAAAGAAAAACATCCATTTTGAATTCATTCTGTTAGCAGTGCGCTGAACAAAAGCAATTTTAAGTAGGATGCAACGGGTGTTCCCGTAACAGAACTAAGGTATGCTAGTACCTGAAAAGGCCGTTACCGTGAGATAGCGGCGAATTGAGGTGGTACCACGGGATTTCGATTTTCTCGTCCTCTGTATTCTAATCGGAATGCAGAGGACTTTTTGTTTTTCCTTTCATTCCGAACTTTGTACCAGACAAAATAAACAGAAAGGATGATTACTATGGCACAAAATTATTATCAAAAAGAAATCGAAACTATGCCCGTTGAAGAAATAAAAAAACTTCAAACGGAAAAACTTATTAAACAGGTAAAGCACGTTTATGAAGACGTTCCCTATTACCGCGATTTAATGGACAAAAAGGGCGTTAAACCCGAAGACGTTAAGGGTATTGAAGATTTACACAAGCTTCCCTTCTTATCCAAGGCTGATTTAAGAGATGCTTATCCTTACGGACTTTTAGGTTCTCCCTTAAAGGACTGCGTTCGTATTCACTCTACTTCAGGCACTACCGGTAAACGAGTGGTTGCCTTCTATACTCAGCACGACGTTGATTTATGGGATGACTGTTGCGCAAGAGCTATCGTTGCGGCAGGCGGTACAAACGAAGACGTTTGTCAGGTTGCCTACGGTTACGGACTCTTTACGGGCGGTATGGGACTTCACGGAGGCTCCCATAAGGTTGGCTGTCTTACTCTTCCTATGTCCTCAGGCAACACCGAAAGACAAATTCAGTTTATGAATGACCTTAGTGCTACCATTATCTGCTGTACCCCTTCTTACGCGGCTTATATTGCAGAATCCTTAAAGGAATCGGGTATGACCCCCGACCGGATTCCGCTAAAAGCAGGTATCTTCGGCGCAGAACCCTGGACCGAAGAAATGAGAAGAAACATTGAAAAGGATTTAGGTATTAAGGCTTACGATATTTACGGTCTTACCGAAACAAGCGGCCCCGGTGTTGCTTTCGAATGCTGTGAGCAGACCGGTATGCACATTAACGAAGACCATTTTATTGCCGAAATTATCGACCCCGACACAGGCGAGGTTCTCCCCGAAGGTGAAAAGGGCGAACTTGTATTCACCGCTCTTGATAAGGAGGCATTCCCTCTTCTCCGTTACAGAACACGCGATATATGCGTTCTTTCACGTAAAAAATGTTCCTGTGGAAGAACCCTTATTAAAATGGCTAAGCCTATGGGCAGAACCGACGATATGCTTATTATAAGAGGCGTAAACGTATTCCCAAGTCAGATAGAAACGGTTTTACTTAACGAAGGCTATCAGCCCAACTATCAGATTATCGTTGACAGAGTTAAAAATAACGATACCTTCGACGTAAACGTTGAAATGAATCCCGACCAGTTCACCGATACCGTAAGCGGTATAACAAGTCTTGAAAAACAGCTTGCAAACGCTATGAAGCTTATGCTCGGTATTAATCCCGCCGTACATCTGGTGCCTCCCAAGAGTATCGCACGAAGCGAAGGCAAAGCCGTACGAGTTATTGATAAGAGAAACTTACATTAAAGGAGAATAGACTATGTCACTTAAACAACTTACTGTTTTCGTTCAGAATAAACAAGGTTCTTTGGTAGCCATTACCGATACCTTGGCAAAACATAATGTAAATATCCGCGCGCTCTCCATTGCAGACACTGAAGATTTCGGAATTCTCCGTCTTATTGTAAATGATACCGCCACAGCCCTTGATACCCTAAAAAACGAAGGCTATCTCATTAAAACCACCGACGTTGTTGGTGTTAAAATAGGCGATGCGCCCGGTAAACTTTCAGAGGCTTTAAAGGTACTTGATGAAAACCATATTAATATGGAATATCTTTACGCATTTATGACAAGAACCGAAAAACACGCTTACGTGGTTCTCCGAGTTGCCGACAACGAAAAGGCAGAAAAAGCACTGGAAGAAAAAGGTTTCCACATTATAACCGACAAAGACGTAGATAAACTGTAAAAGAAAATCGCACTTCCATAACGGGAGTTGTTCTTAGGGATAAAATGCCTAAAAAAGCAAATTTTTGCGTTCTAATGTGTTAAAAAGCCGTGGTATGCGTCAGCATTACCACGGCTTTTCGCCTTTTATTCCACTAAAAATTT
>SVPZ01000031.1 GCA_015065605.1 Oscillospiraceae bacterium
GTTGCTCGTTTCACTCGCAATGATGCGATGTTTGCCGCAAAACATTAGGCGAAGCCGACATCATTAGCGTCAGCGGCATCATTAGTGAAACGACATCATTTGCCGAAGGCAAACATCATTCAAAAAAGCCTAAATTGTCAAGTAGACAAATTAGGCTTTTTTGTTGGTGGAGGCGAGGGGAGTCGAACCCCTGTCCAAAGATCGATTCATACAGGCATCTCCGAGCGCAGACATTTGTTTGATTTCCCGCAGTTATTCGAGAAATGTCGCTCTAATATCATTGGTAGCTCAAAGTCGTGACGGAAGGATGAGCGACCTTCCGTTCATGTTCACCGCTAATCGACGCCCTGGCTGAGCCGCGGTACTCTCAGTTCGGACGGCTGCCTAATTAGGCAGCAAGAGCAACTTTATTGTTGTCGTTTAATTTTAAAATTGTGAGTTTTAAGGTGGTCCCACGCCACCGCTCGCTTCCCGTACTTCACGGTCCCTGTCGAAACCTTTACGCCCCCATATCTATCTGTTTTGCTCTTTCAAACTTCGGTCAATGTTGCGCATTGCATCTTTTTTAGCGGCATCAGCGCGTTTATCGTAGAGTTTTTTACCTTTACAAAGGCCCACTTGAACTTTTACAATAGAACCTTTGAAGTAAAGTGAAAGGGGAACTAACGTTAGACCTTGCTGTTTGACTTGACCTAAAAGTCGCATTATTTCACGGCGGTGCATTAAAAGTTTTCTGGGTCTTATTGGATCCTTATTAAATATGTTGCCAAATTCATAAGGACTTATATGCATTTGTTTAATAAAAAGTTCGCCGTCGTCAATACTGCACCAAGCATCCTTTAAATTAACGTTGCCGTTTCTGATGGACTTAATCTCAGTTCCGAAAAGAGCAATTCCGGCTTCGAAACTTTCTAAGACAAAATATTCGTGAAAAGCTTTTTTATTGGTTGTTATTGTTTTTGTGTTTTCAGCCACTATAATGCTCCTTTCTAAATACTGCTATGTGAGTATATCATATTTTGATCTTTTGGTCAAGTTAATTCGATTGACAAAAAACTGTTTATGCATTGATTTTGTGCATAAATGAATATTCTATACTTGAATTCAAGAGTTTTTATCGTTTTATGCTTAAAAATGCAAAAAAATACTTGAAAAATGAAATAAATAATGCTATATTATTGGTACAACATTAATTTGGAGGAATTTAATATGAAAAAAATATTAGCTATTGTTCTTGCTCTCGCACTTTTAGTTTTGTGTTGTGCAGGTTGCGGCAGCAAAGAAAACAAAAAATTATTGGTTGCTACCAATGCAGAATTCGAACCTTTTGAAAGTTTAACTGCTGATGGCCAATTCGTAGGTTTCGATATTGATCTTATGAATGCTATCGCTGCTAAGATGGGTTATGAAGTTCAGTATGAGAATATGGAATTCGACGGTGTAGTTGCTGCTGTTGCTAACGGTACTACCGACCTCGCTATTTCCGGTCTTACCATTAACGCAAAGCGCGCTAAGTCTGTTAACTTCTCTGATCCTTATTATGATGGCGCTGCTCAGATTCTTATTGTTGGCAAAGACGATGCTTACTATACCGGTACCGATAAGGCTGCTCTTGATGAACAGCTCAAGGGTCAGAATATAGGCGTATGTTCCGGTTATACCGGTCAGTTCTACGCTGAAGGTTCTGAAGACTGGGGCTTCAAGAAAATTGAAGGCGCTAACGTAAAGATTTACGAAAACATCAGTCTTGCTATTGCAGACCTCAAAGCAGGTAACATCAATGCTATCATTATGGACGACTCTGTTGCAAAAGAAGCCGCTAACGCTAATGCAGACGTTGCAAAGGTAATTGACATTCCGCTTACCGTTGAAGAATACGGTATTGCTATTGACAAGACCAATCCTGAACTTAAGGAAAAAATTGATGCAGCACTTGCTGAACTCGTAGCAGACGGCACTGTTGCTAAACTTCTTGAAAAATACGGTTTATAATAATTAAAGCTGACAAAGCACCGTCGGTAAAGGCGGTGCTTTGTTTTTGAGAATTTAATAAAGGTTGTGTAATAACTTGTTTGATAACTTTTTTGAAATATTTTACGATATATTCGTCGTAAATAAGGCGTATAAGCTGATGTTAAGCGGTTTGGGATATACTTTAATTATAGCCGTATTTTCGGTTTTATTAGGTATATTTTTAGGCGCTTTATTAGCAGTTTGCAAAGTAATTCCTCAGAAAAATATAATTGCAAAGATTTTTAACTCAGTTGCAAACGTTTATATAGGTATATTCCGTGGTACACCTGTAATGGTACAGTTGTTGCTTTTCTATTTCGGTATATTCTCTCATGCTATGCGTGGATATCCCAATAAGGCTCTTATAATTGCAATTTTAGTATTCGGTTTAAATAGCGCCGCTTACGTTGCTGAAATTATACGTTCCGGTATATTGTCAATTGATAAAGGTCAGATGGAAGCTGGACGCTCTCTTGGATTTACATATTCTCAGACCATGATGAAGATTATTTTACCTCAGGCAATTAAGAATATCTTACCGGCTTTAGGTAATGAATTTATCGTTATGGTTAAAGAAACTTCTGTTGCCGGTTTTATAACTGTTTTTGATTTAACTCGTGCGGCTCGTTCGATTGTTGCCGATTACTATAACGCTTTTGTTCCTTATTTAACTTTGGCAGCCGTATATTTGGTAGTTGTGCTTATATTTACTTTCTTCTTAAATATGTTTGAAAAGAGGTTGAGAAAAAGTGACCACTAATGATATTTTAATAAAAGTTGAGGATTTAAAAAAATCTTTTGGCTCAAATAACGTTTTAAAGGGTATTAATACCGATATCAAACGTGGTGAGGTTGTATGCATTATCGGTGCTTCCGGTAGTGGTAAATCCACTTTTTTGCGTTGTCTTAATCTTTTAGAAGAGCCAAGCGGCGGAAATATAATTTTTGATGAAGTAAATATTACCGATCCTAAAACCGATATAAATTTACACCGTCAGAAAATGGGTATGGTTTTCCAACAGTTTAATCTTTTTCCCCATATGACCGTACTTAAAAATATGACTATTGCTCCTATTAAAGTTTTGGGTATTGCTAAGGAAGAAGCAGAAGAGCGCGCTATGAATCTACTTGAACGAGTTGGTCTTGCTGATAGAGCCGACTCTTATCCTTCTCAATTATCAGGCGGTCAGAAACAACGTGTTGCTATTGTCAGAGCACTTTGTATGCAACCTGAAGTTATGCTTTTTGACGAGCCCACAAGCGCCCTTGATCCCGAAATGGTTGGCGAAGTTTTGGACGTTATGAAGCAATTGGCTGCTGAAGGAATGACAATGGTTGTTGTTACTCACGAAATGGGATTTGCCCGTGAGGTTGCAGATAGAGTTATCTTTATTGATGAAGGTGTAATTACCGAAGAAGCCGCTCCTGATGAGTTTTTTGGTAATCCTAAATCCGCAAGACTTAAGGATTTCCTTTCAAAAGTATTATAAAATTTAAAACCTGCTCGTTTGAGCAGGTTTTTTTAGGTCAGTTTGCGTTTTTTTACATATATTGTATTAGTTCGTGATTAAAAAAATAAATTTAGGGAAACAATAAAATTACAAACTAATGGAGTGTGAAACATAAATGACCATAAAACGCGGAGATATATTTTACGCTGATTTAAGTCCTGTGATAGGTTCTGAGCAAGGCGGTGTAAGACCTGTTTTAATTGTTCAGAACGACGTGGGAAACAGATATAGTCCGACTGTTATCGCTGCAGCAATTACAAGTCAACACGATAAAACAGACCTTCCTACACATATAAAAGTTAATGCCGTAGCATCGGGTCTTGCCAAGGATTCAATTGTTCTTTTAGAACAGGTCAGAACTATAGATAAAAGAAGATTGAAAGAAAAAATGGGCACCCTCGATTTGCGCAGTATGGGTGAAGTTGATATGGCTTTGTCCGTCAGTTTTGGGTTAAATCAAAATAATGATATAAGCGCTACATAATAGTAGCCAACGTCTGTAAAAAACAAAATGACAGGGAAAACCCTGCCTTTTTAATAACTGTATTTACTTTACAAAATGCGGTTTTGTTAATATTTTAGTGTATAGGAATACGGAAAAACCGAATAATTTAGTTAAAAAAGATATGAGAGTTTCCTCCCATATCTTTTTTTGAACTATTCAATTCCGGCTAACTTTAATTTAAGTACAGCAAGGTCGGTTGTATCGACTTTGCCGTCGCTGTTGATGTCTGCTCCTAATTTACCCGTATCGGATAAATCACTGATAGCGGCAAGGAACAACTTAAGACTTGCAAGGTCGGTGGTGTCAACTTTAAAGTCACCATTGCAATCGCCGAGAATGTATTCAGGTTTAACATCAGTTTTAACAATTAAGCTATCACTACACTCACTTGCATAATATTTATCGGTTTCTGCCACTCTACAGAAAAACACATAATTTTTAAACTCGTCAAGCCCGGTAAACACATTACTCTTTTGCCAAGTTTCACCGTCCATACTGTATTCATAACCTTCAATATATGCTAAAGTAACACTATTGTGGTTTTTGCTTTTTAAAGTAGGAGCATTTGGAACATTAGGGATACCTTTATCAGATTTAATTACTAAAACAACACTCTTTTTACCTGCATAATGTGTATCATTCTGTGCATAACGCTGATAGAAAGTATATTCTGTTACAGGAGTAAGCTCTGCAAACTCGTTGCTGCTTTGCCAATTAATACCGTCTTTGCTATATTCACAACCTTCTATAAGAGTAAGTGTAATTTTATCACCTTTAATCTCATAAATAGTAGGTGCAGACGGTATTAAAGTTTGTAAACTCCTGTCGGTAGTAACATACAAAGCAGGGCTAGTTGCATTATGATAAATGTTTCCGTCTTGTGAATATCTTTGATAGAAAGAATATTCTGTGTTAGGGGAAAGACCTGTGAATACATTGCTTTCTTGCCAATTCTTACTGTCAATACTGTATTCAATGCCGTTTATTTTTTTTAGAGTAACGGAAGTGTCATCAAACATAAGTACAGTAGGTGCTTTATAAGTATTGCAGCCATCACATAATGTATCATTTAATATATAATTGTGTTCAGCACTATCTATGCAGGAATTATAATACCAAGTAGCATTTGTTAAACGAGAATTATACGAGCCCATCAATATTTTATCTTTTTCGGATTTATTGTCTCGGTAATATACGATTTTAAGTGAATAGCAATCGTAAAATGCATATTCTCCAATACTTTTTACACCATCTCCTAAGGTAATAGAGGTAATGGAGTAGCAATTGCGAAATGCACTATCGCCAATACTTGTTACATTATCTGGTATGATAACTGAGGTTAGTGAATCACAACCGTAAAACGCACACCATCCAATAATGGTTACACTATTAGGTATGGTAATTGAAGTTAGTGAAGAGCAATGAGAAAATGCATGATCTCCAATATTTGTTATGCTATTAGGGATGGTTATTGAGGTGAAAGAGGAGCAATAAGAAAATGCATAATCTCCAATACTTGTTACAGAGTACCCGTTAATAGTGGAAGGAATAGTAATATCGCCACTAATAGAAGAATCACACCCTACTATAGTTGCTTTGTCGTTTGAAAATGTATAATGGTAAGGTCCGCTAAAATTCCCACCATCGGCATTATAATACCATGATGCATCGTAGAGTGTAGAGTTGCCCGAGTATATTGTGATTTTTTCTCGTTCTTCGCTACTGCCTTTATAAAATATTTTTTTTAGTGATGAACAACCGGAAAACGCATAATCTCTAATATTTATTTCACTGTCAGGTATGGCAACTGAGGTAAGGGAGTCACAATTATAAAATGCATGATTTCCAATGATTGTTACACTATTTCCTATGGCTACAGAGGTTAGTAAAGAACAACCACTAAATGCACTATTACCAATACTTGTTACACTATCAGGTATGGTAATTGCAGTTAGTGAAGAGCAACTATAAAATGCAGAATTCCCAATACTTGTTACACTATCAGGTATGGTAACTGAGGTTAGTGAAGAGCAATGAGAAAATGCATGATCTCCAATATTTGTTATGCTATCAGGGATGGTTATTGAGGTTAGTGAAGAGCAATGAGAAAATGCGTAATCTCCAATACTTGTTACAGAGTACCCGTCAATAGTTGAAGGAATAGTAATATCATCACTAATAGAAGAATCACACCCTACTATAGTTGCTTTATCGTTTGAAAATGTATAATGGTAAGGTCCGCTAAAATTCCCACCATCGGCATTATAATACCATGATGCATCGTAGATTGTAGAGTTGCCCGAGTATATTGTGATTTTTTCTCGCTCTTCGCTACTGCCTTTATAAAATATTTTTTTTAGTGATGAACAACCGGAAAACGCATAATCTCTAATATTTATTACACTGTCAGGTATGGCAACTGAGGTAAGGGAGTCGCAATTATAAAATACATGATTTCCAATGATTGTTACACTATTTCCTATGGCTACATAGGTTAGTGAAGAACAACCACTAAATGCACTATTACCAATACTTGTTACACTATCAGGTATGGTAACTGATGTAAGTTTTGGACAACGACTAAATGCACTATCTCCAATACTTGTTACACTATCGGGTATGGTAACTGATGTAAGTTTTGAGCAACGACTAAAAGCATAATTTTTAATTTCAGCAACTCCATCCGGAATAACTAAATCGGTTACAAGTTTATTGTTTAAATATAAGTTGCCATAACTGTTTAATGGGTTAGCGGACATATCTGCAAAATCAATATTACACCAAGCGGCTATATCCATAATTTTCACTTTGGTTAGGGAGTCGCAATATTTAAAAGCAGAACCTCCAATACTTGTTACACTATCTGGTATGGTTATTGAGGTTAGGGAGTCGCAATATTTAAAAGCAGAATCTCCAATACTTGTTACACTATCGGGTATGGTTACTAATCTAAGAGAGTCGCAATTATAAAATGCCTCATCTGCAATTTCTAAAGTGCCGTCTTTTATTATAACTTCTGTGGGGCAGGCGCCTTTATATTCATAAGCTACCTTTCCTGCATATACAAGTCCGTTAGGCTGATTATTATACCAAGCAGTATCATAAAATGCACCCTCTCCAATACTTGTTACACTATCGGGTATGGTAACTGATGTAAGTTTTGAGCAACAACTAAATGCACAACTACCAATACTTGTTACACTATCGGGTATGGTTACTGATGTAAGTGAGGTGCAATACATAAATGCCCTATCTCCAATACTTGTTACACTATCGGGTATGGTTACTGATGTAAGAGATTCGCAATTATAAAATGCATAATCCGTTATTCCTAAAGTGCCGTCTTTTATTTTAACTTTTGCGGGGCAAGTGCCTTTATATTCATAAGCAACCTTACCTGCATAAACTAGTCCGTCAGGCTGATTATTATACCAAGCAGTATTATAAAATGCATCACTTCCAATACTTGTCACACTGTCAGGTATGGTTATTGAGGTTAGTGAAGGACAATCTTCAAACGCACTACTACCAATACTTGTTACACTATCAGGTATAGTTATTGAGGTTAGTGAAGAACAATCTTCAAACGCACTACTACCAATACTTGTTACACTATCAGGGATGATATAACTTGTATCATTTTTACCGGTAGGATAGTAACTAAGTTTGGTTTTATCATTATTAAATAGAACTCCATCGATAGATGAATAATTTTGATTATTTTCATCCACGTTTATTGAGGTTAGTTTTGAGCAATTAGAAAACGCAGAACTTCCAATATTTGTTACACTGTCAGGTATAGTTATTGAGGTTAGTGAAGTACAATTTTTAAATGCAATATCTGCTATACCTAAAGTACCGTCTTTTATAGTGATAGTTTCAGGACAAGTGCCTTTGTATTTATAGGCAACTTTGCCAGCATAAACAAGTCCGTTAGGCTGATTATTATACCACTTAGTGTTAGTGAATACATTAGAGCCAATGCGTGTCACATTATTGCCGAAGGTTATGTTTGTAAGGGAGTTACAAAAATAAAATGCGCATCCGTCTATACTTGATACACTATCAGGGATAGTCACATTTGTAAGGGATTTGCAATTATCAAATGCAGAATAACCAATGCTTATTACACTATCACCAATGGTAACGGACGTTAGTGAACCACAATGATAAAATGAATAAACGCCAATATTTGTTACTCCATTTTCAACAATAACTTCTGTTATTGCTGTGCCCCACGGTGCAGTAGTTACATACGATCCATTATAGTTATTTAATGAGTAATCCTTCATTGCACCATTACCGCTGATTGTAAGCACTGTGCCGTCAAGCGTCCAGGTACAGTCACCTGTAGTACCACTTGTGGCCGCAGCAACGGGTATAGCAACAAACGGTATCGCTGCTAATATTATTGCTAAAGTTAATATGATTGCTATTATTTTTTTCATTTCACAAACCTTCTTTTGTAAAAATATTCCACTAGTGTAATCATTATACAACTTATTTCTACAAAAATCTACTATGCGATTTGCATAATTTTACTATGCTTATTGCACAGTATCCCCCTAAAAATACCTTTCAAAAATTTCAACTCTATTTCTTGAGAAATACTGTGCATATTCTGATAGTATTGCCATACCGTCGGGTACGTTTTTTTATACATCGACCTATCCATAATAATAAAATTGAATTAAAAAAACCGAGATTCACTGGTTTTGTGAACCTCGGTTTTTGTTGGTGTTACGTGCTTAAGCCCACCACATATTGCAGTTGCTTTCTCTGATAAGATTCTTGTTAAGAACCTCTACAGCCTTTTCAAGACCTTCCTTGGGGGACATAAGACCGTCTTCGTGTTCAATGCTGATAGCATAATCATAACCCACGATTGCAAGTGCGCTGATTATATCTTTCCAGTAAGCTTCACTGTTTCCGTAACCAACGGCTCTAAAGGACCAGGAACGACCTGCAAAATCGGTATAAGATTTATAATCGTTACAGCCGTTTACTGCTGTGTTGTATGGGTCGATTTTGGTGTCTTTTGCATGGAAATGATAAATAGCATTTTCTTTACCAAGAACCTTGATAACGGCAACAGGATCCATACCTTGCCAAATAAGGTGGCTGGGGTCAAGATTAGCACCGATTTCGGGACCAACGGCAGCACGAAGCTTGAGCAGGGTTTCGGGATTATATACACAAAAACCGGGGTGCATTTCAAACGCAATTTTTGTTACCTTGTGTTCTTTAGCAAATTTTACGGTTTCTTTCCAGTAGGGGATAAGTTTTTCGTTCCACTGCCATTCTACGACTTTAGCGTATTCGGGTGGCCAAGCACAAGTTACCCAGTTAGGATTTTCACTTGTTTCACAGTCACCGGGGCAACCGGAAAAAGTATTGATAGTATCAATACCAAGTTTTTCGGCAAGAAGAATACATTTTTTTATGGCTTCGTCATATTCTTTTGCGATTTTTTTGTCAGGATGAACGGGGTTGGCGTGACAACTTAAAGCACTGATTTTAAGACCGTATTTATCAACGGTTGCTTTAAATTCCTCCAAAGCTTTTTCGTCGTTTAAAAGCACGTCAGGATCGGCATGTTGAGTGCCCGGATAACCGCCGGCTCCAACTTCGATCATTTCAATACCTATTGATTTGAAATAACTGAGCGCTTCATCAAAGGGTTCAGTTCCGAGCATATTAGTGAGTACACCGAGTTTCATATAAACACCTCATTTAATTATTTGATTTTATAATATACCTTAATTTAAGCAAAGTCAAGTCAATTTCCTTCGAGAATTTCCTTGATTTTATCAATTCCTAGACCGTTAGTAGCACAAGTAGGAATTATTTTGATATTTTCGCCGTAAATACCTAATTCGTCTTTAATAGAATCCATTCTTAAATTAAATTCAGTTTTATTTAACTTGTCCGATTTGGTGAGGACTACACAGTACGGGATTTTCATCTGATAAAGAAAATCAAGCATAGATATATCAAAATCGGTGGGAGGATGGCGCATATCTATTAGCTGAAATACTATTTTGATATTTCTGCCCGTTCTGAAATAACTTTCCATTAAATCGGACCAACGCGTTCTCTCCCCAAAGGGTACTTTAGCATATCCGTAACCCGGCAGATCCACTAATCTGATAGTGTCGATTTTGTAAAAATTTATTGTTACGGTTTTTCCCGGACTGGAACTTACTCTTGCTAATGATTTTCTGTTGACAATTTTATTTATAAGTGATGATTTGCCGACGTTTGATCTTCCCGAAAAACAAAATTCGGGGAAAGAAGAGGGGAGTAATTGTTCAGCAGTACCGAACGATTTTTCATATTCTGCAATATTATAATTCATATTATATCAAAGCCTTATCAATTATTTCGTCTTCATAGCAAACGGGTATGAATTCGAGATTATCTTTTACTATTTGATCTACGTCTTCAAGATCAGGTAGATTGTCTTTAGGAATAAAAACGGTTTTCACGCCGCTTCTGTAAGCAGCTATTGATTTTTCACGAAGACCGCCTATAGGCAATACTCTGCCTCGTATCGAAATTTCGCCTGTCATGGCAATATCTCTGCGAATAGGTCTGTCGGTTAGTGCTGAAATAATAGCGGTAGTCATAGTTACACCGGCAGATGGGCCGTCTTTTGGTATGGCAGATTCGGTAGCGTGAATGTGTATATCCTGATTTTTGTAGAACGAAGGGTCAATGCCTAATTTATCGGCTTTAGAACGAACGTAGGTTAATGCTGCATGAGCAGACTCTTTCATTACGTCGCCTAACGAACCGGTAAGTTCAAGTTTTCCTGTTCCGGGAACAGTTGATACTTCAATTTGCATTATTTCGCCTCCGACAGACGTCCAGGCAAGACCGTTTATAACACCGACTTCGTCGTTTTCAAGGATGTTTTCGGGCTTGTACTTATGTCTGCCGAGCATTTGGACAACCTTCTCAGAAGTGATTTTGACGGAAACAGATTTGTTTTCCACTATTTCCTTTGCCGTCTTTCTGCAAAGAGAAGCAATATATCTCTCAAGATTACGAACACCTGCTTCACGAGTATAAAAATCAATTAAATCATAAATGGCTTTATCGGTAATTTTGCATACCGAAGTAGTAAGTCCATGACGTTTTAGTTGCTTTTTAACCAAATGCTTTTTAGCAATATTAAACTTTTCTTCGCGAGTATAACTGGACAGTTCAATTATTTCTAATCGGTCGCGTAAGGGGGCGGGGATAGTGTCCAGAGAATTTGCAGTTGTGATAAATACCGTTTTGCTTAAATCGAACGGAATATCAATATAGTGGTCAACAAACGCGCTGTTTTGTTCGCCGTCAAGAACTTCCAATAAAGCTGATGACGGGTCGCCTTTATAGTTGGAACCGAGTTTATCGATTTCATCCAAAAGTATAAGAGCGTTACTGCTTTTGGCTTGTTTAACCGCTGATATTATCTTTCCGGGCATAGAACCTAAATAGGTTTTTCTGTGTCCTCTGATTTCAGCTTCGTCACTGACTCCGCCAAGTGAAATTCTCGCAAAATTTCTGCCCATACATTCGGCAATGGTTTTTCCTATAGAAGTCTTGCCGACACCCGGAGGACCGTATAAGCAAATGATTTGACCGTTTATATCATTAACAAGGGAATATACCGAAAGCATTTCAAGAATTCTTTCTTTAACCTTTGGCATACCGTAAAAATCCCTGTCGAGTATTTTTGCAGAATTAGCAATATTGTTTTTTGTTTGAGTTAGAATATTCCACGGAAGAGAAAGGCACTCGTCCAGATAATTGCGTACTACGACTGCTTCCTGTGAACCCTGAGGCATTTTTTGAAGTTTTATTGCTTCAGTTAGTAATTTTTCCTTAACGGTTTCGCTTGCGTTTAACTTGCTGATTTTTTCAAAATATTCATCACTCTCGTCGCTTGTTTCACCGTACAGTTCTTCGTTTATAGCTTTAATCTGTTCTTTAAGATAGTATTCTCTTTGATTATCATCTAATTGTACCTTTACGGCTTCACTGATCTTATTATCTATTTTTTGCAGAGAAATTTCTTTTGACAAAAGTTTTAAAAGCATTTTTGCTCTGGTATAAGGATTAAGTTGCTCTAATATAAACTGTCTGTCATCATACGGAGCGGGAATGTTTGCTGCAATATAATCGGTAAGACCTGCTATTTCATCATTAGCGGCTGCCTGAAGCATAATATCGTTAGAAATACCACCGGGCAGTATTAAAGAATAGTGTTCAAATTCGTCTTTAACTTTTCTGAGTAATGCTTCACGGTAGTTATAGCTGTGCTTTGTATACGTGTCATCCAAACGTTCAATTTCAGCAAAATTGACGCGTCCCGTATTTACATAATTGATTAGTTTTGCTCTATACAAACCTTCTGCAAGAACTTTTATACTTTTATCACTTGCTTTTAAAAACTGACGAATACGCGCAACACAACCAATAGTATATAATCCGTCTTCAGACGGCTCTTCGTCACGTATATCTTTTTGGGTTACTAAAAACACCAATTGATCCTTGTCCATTGCAGTACTTAAAGCGGTAATGGATGATTTTCTGCCTGCTTCAAAATGAATAGGTAAAGCAGGGAAGGCAACAAGGCCTCTTAACGCTACTACCGGTAATTTTAAGTTGCGGACTAAGTGGGATATCTGCATTGTCTAACCTCCGTTAGTCTAGAGTCTAAAATATTATATATGAAAATTATGAATAAATCAACAAAAAGTATTTTATTATTTAATATAAATATTTTATGGTGATAAAATGAATAAGAATAAATTTACTTCCAACAAAGGATTTTTGCTTTCGGCAATAGGTGGCGCTGTCGGTTTTGGAAACGTGTGGATGTTTCCTTGTAAGTTGAAAGAATACGGAGGAACGTTTTTAATTTTTTATTTATTATTGGCTTTTTCAGTAGGGCTTGTCCTTTTGAATTTAGAGTTCCTTTTGGGAAAATATTTAAGAACTGACGTCATATCGTTGTATAGGGTTAATGCGCCTAAAATTAAAATTATAGGTGTATTAACGATGATTTCGCCTTTGATTATTCTGACCTATTATTGTGCAGCAGGAGGTATGTGCATAAAATATTTGTGTAAAAATATAATTTCGGTTTTTCAGTGCGAAAAAATTAATTTGCTTTTGAATTTTGACGGATTTTATACAATAGTATTCATTGTTTTGATTTATTGGCTTTCTAGGTTGAAGGTTGGTAACGGAATAGAAAGATTTAATTGCATTGCCGTTCCTTTGCTGATGCTGTCAATTGTTACGTGGGCAGTTATTCTGATATTTGGTAAAAATTTTGACGATATTATTAAAGAAGTGTTCAAAAATAATAATTATAGCATGAAACATTGTTTGAAAATTTTTGCTACGGCGTCGGATCAGATGTTTTTTTCATTATCTATTGCGGTAGGAAGCATGATAACCTATGGTTCAATGATGCCTGATAATCAAAATACGGTTAAAAGTTCGGTTTCGGTTGTTATTGCTGATACTTTATTTGCATTAGCTATGTCGGTTGTTGTTATGTCTGCTTCAATAAACGAGTCGTTTATCGGTAACGGTCCGCAACTTATTTTTGATACAATGCAAAGAGTTTTTGATAATGGAGGGCATAGAGGTAATTTACTTGGCACTTTATTTTATTTTGCACTAATAATAGCTGCATTGACTTCGGCGGTATCTTATGTGGAAGTACCGATTTACGCTTTTACTGAAGTTTCGACCTTTAAAAGAAAGAAGATACTCATTTTGTGCCTTTTTATAGTACTAATACCCGCTGTATATATAACTGTTGAGAATTTTTCTGCTTTTTACAGAAAAATTTCGTTATTAGGAGAAGGAATAATTATACCATTGACAGCATTTTTATCTTCATTAAATTTTGGTGTTTTAAAGGAAAAAGAGTTAATCGGTGAGTTTTTGAATAAAGAAATAAAAAGCGGTTTTGTCAGAAAAATATTCTCGTTCGTACTAAAATATATTGCAGAATGTGTTATAATTACAGTATTGTTGTTTCAAATAATTGCTTTTTTTAAATAGCAAATTGACATATAATAATTTATATTGTAAAATAAAAATACTAGGAGGTGCTGTTATGACAAAAATTTCACCGTCAGTTTTAACCGCTGATTTTCTCACTTTGTCTGATGATTTAAAAAAACTTGAAGAAGCAGGCGTAGATATGCTTCATTTGGACGTTATGGACGGCATATTCGTGCCTAATATTTCGTTTGGTATCCCCGTGATTTCTTCCATTAAAAAACATACGAACCTATTGTGCGACGTTCATCTTATGATTGATAAACCCCATAGATACATAAAAGAGTTCGCAAAGGTTTCGGATTATCTCGGTTTTCATTATGAGGCCGGTTCTCCCGTAAAGGAAACCCTCCTCGAGATTAGAAGTTATGGTGTAAAATCTTGCCTTACCATTAAACCTTGTACTGCTCCCGAAGAAATTTTTGAATATTTGCCGTTTTGTGATATGGTACTCGTTATGTCTGTTGAACCGGGCTTTGGCGGTCAAAAATTTATGCCTGAGGCACTCGATAAATTAAATGCGTTAAAAAATGAAATTGCCAAACAAAATCTTAACGTGTTACTTGAAGTTGACGGTGGTATTAATGCCGATACCGCACCGCTTGCAGTAAAAGCAGGGGCAGACGTTTTAGTTGCCGGCAACTACATTTTTTCTGCCGACGATATGGCCGGACGTGTTCAGGAAATAAAGAATTTATAATAATTTTCTGATTTTTTCGATAGCGTTTTCACAAATAATCGTTGCGTATTCATCCAAATATCCCGTTATGTATGCGCATGACGTTCTGTTGCTTGATAATAGGAGTTTTTCGCTTAAGAGATAATAGTAATTGCCGTTATAATATAACTTACTTTCTTTTGCTTTTTTCGCTTTGAGTTGGTCTAATAACAGCGATATTTCTTTAAGATTATTTGCAACGTAACAGTATTTGGATTTTAATATTCTTATGCGCATATTTTCCTCCGATTATCGAAAAATAATAATTAAATTTAAACGCCCCAATAGGGGCGTTTTTTTATTCGCAGTCCTTTGTAATGGAAGGCGGGAAGAAATCTTCGGTTGGAAAATCAATGCGTCTGAAGATGTCGCAAGGCTCATCAGCGGCACAGTTATCACAGCATTGTTTTTCTGGAATACAGAAATCGTAAATGGGAACAAGCATTTGTACGTTTCTAATTAACTGAACTACTGTGAAAAGTCCGATGGTAACGTAAACGTTTTTCTTGCATTCTGCATCTAAATTTATACCGCCTACGGCATCGCAAATACATTTGGGTATGCAACAACAGTTATCATTATGTCGTTTCTCTTCGCAAATTTTTGCTGACAGTGCGATAGGATCTACCGTTTGTACCACACATCTGGGCGAATTTTTAGTTTCGGGTAACTGTGTATCGGGAGCGTTTTCGACTGTTGTTAAATTTGAAAAAACCTTTGCCGTTCCTTCGCTGCCGAATAATATAACTTTTTTGTTAAACGTTGCGATTCCTCGTACGTCGGTCGGAAGTGAATGAGGAGATAAAAATACTTCGAGTTGTAATAAAAAGAAGAAGGTTAAATCACATGAATAAAAACCGCGATTAAAATTAACCGGTTCCACGTCAACATATACGTTAAGTACTTCTGCGCTTTTTAATTTTACGCTTATTGCGTCGTCTATAAGGTTTTGATTTTCTTTTGAAAAGTAACATCTTAAATCTTCAATGCAATCTCTGTCACAGCAAGAGTCATATACTCTGCCGGCATCAATGCAAACTGCATCTTTAAAATTATAATCTGCCATTAAAATCCTCCTTAAAATATTGGTCTTAGATTTTCTAAAACTCAATATATACTATGAACGTTACCCTGTTTGTGCCACAAAAACATAATTCTTGACAAAAGTTATTTAAAGAATTATAATATCACTAGTTTTTTTAATACTATTAATGTGTATGTGAAGAGTAAAAATTCAGGCGTGAAGTGCTGACGGGACGGGGAGTTGCCGGTCAGACGAAAACCTATGGTTGCGGTCTGTTTTTTGCATCCCGCTTCAACGGATAGAAATTAAACCTTCTTTCCTTGTGACGTGGGAAAGGAGGAATTTTTTTGTTTACGAAAAAAAACGATTTTTGGGGAATCAGAAAACTAAAAAACCTAAAAGTATTGGTGTGTGTTGCACTGTTCTCGGCTATCAGTATTGTTTTGGGTAAGTTTCTCGCTATATCTATAGGCGATGCTTTTAGAATAAGTTTCGAAAATCTTACTATAATGCTGACCGGTATGATGTTCGGCCCCTTAGTTGGTGCATTTTCGGGAATATGCGCTGATATACTTGGTTGTATTTTGCGAGGATATACCATAATTCCGATTTTGACTGTAGGTGCAGCTTTAATTGGATTCGTTTCAGGTCTTTTTTATAATATTTTAAAAAATACGTCTGAAATTTGGCGTGTTTCGATTTCAACGTTTTTTTCACACGCTTTAGGTTCTGTGATTGTTAAAACCATAGGCCTGACGTTATATTACGAAATGCCTTTTATCGAAACATTGATTCTCAGGAGTCTTAATTATTTAATTGTCTTTTTGGCTGAAACCTTTGTGCTGATATTATTGGTTAAAAATAAAGCCTTTATAGCGCAGATTGAGCGAATTAAGAGGTGAGCGTATGAATTATAAAGAAACCTTAGAATATATTCATTCCGTAAGCAATTTCTTTTGTAAGCCCGGTTTGGATAGAATAGGTCAGTTGTGTGAACGGTTACGAAATCCTCAAAACGATTTGAAATACGTTCACGTTGCAGGAACAAACGGAAAGGGTTCCTTTTGTTCTATGCTTTCAAACGTTCTTTATAAAGCGGGTTATAAAGTTGGATTATATACTTCACCGTATATTCTTGAATTTAACGAGCGCATTTGTATTAACGGTATGTCAATATCTAACGATGACCTCTGCAGGATAACAGAAAAAGTGAAATTGGCTGCCGATTTGATGGAGGATAAACCAACGGAATTTGAACTGATTACTGCCGTTGCGTTTGAGTATTTTAAAGAACAAAATTGCGACGTAGTTGTTTTGGAGTGTGGTCTTGGCGGAAGATATGATGCAACCAATATAATTAGTAAATCAATTTTATCGGTTATTACGGGCATTTCTATCGACCATACTTCATTTTTGGGTAATACCGTTGAGCAAATCGCGGGTGAGAAGGCAGGCATTATAAAAGATAACGGTAAGTGCCTTTGGTGTGGTGATAGCGAAGTGGCTAAAAACGTTATCTTAAAAGAAGCAGAAAGAAAGACGGCAGAATTTTTTACCGTGGATAAGCACTCGTTAGTAATAAATAATATGGATTTAAACGGCACCGATTTTGATTATGACCGATATCAAAATATTAAGATTAAACTTTTAGGTTCATTTCAGCCGTTCAATGCTTGTAACGTTATAAGCGCTGTAAGGATTTTAAACGATTCGGGCTTCAAAATCAGCGAATATGCCTTGCGAGAAGGATTATTTGATACTGTATGGCACGCTCGTTTTGAAATTATTAATAATAGTCCTCTTATTATTGCAGACGGCGGACATAATCCTGAAGGCGTCGAGGTTGCCGTAGATAGCATCAAACAATACTTTGACCAAAAGGTTATTGTTGTGACCGGAGTTATGAAGGATAAAGATTATAATTATATCGCTGAAAAAATCGGTTCGGTAGGAAAAAGGGTTTACTGTATAACTGCTGATAATCCTCGCGCATTGTCTGCTGAAAGTTACGCGACTGTTTTTATGAATAACGGGGTAGATGCGGTGGCGTGTTCAGACGTCAAATCGGCTATGATTAACGCTATTAAATATGCAAGGGAAAATTCTTTACCGATAGTTGCGTTGGGGTCTTTGTATATGTATAAAGAGATAATAGAAACCTTAAAAAGCATTGTTTAGCAATGCTTTTTATATTTTGTAGAAAAAATATGCTAAAATTTGAAAATTTTTGTTAAAAATATAGAAAAAACTCTTGACTTTTATTTTTTAATAAGTTATTATTATTCTGTGCTTTAATATATGTACATTGGGGTAATGGATGTGAAAACCTATACTTTACCTAACGAAGTGATTAGTGAAAATGAATTGATTTTGAGGATACGTTCCGGTGAAAAGGATTTGTTTTCCTATATTTGCACAGCCTATATGCCTCTTATCAACTATTACGTTTCGAGCCTTGATTGTTCAGAAATGGATAGAGAAGATTTTCTTCAGGTTGGTCTGTTAGCGCTTTCGGGTTGTGTTGATCTTTATGATTTTAATTCCTCGTCATTTTCTACGTTTGTAGGTGTTTGCGTTAAACGAGCGTTGCTTTCAGAACTTCGTCGACTTTTTGCAAAAAAGCAAATTCCTTCATCTGCTTTGGTTGATATCAGTGATTATGAAATTGCTGATAATATTGATCCTGAATCATCCTTCATTGATAAAGAGAATGCGGAGATGCTTAACAGTAAAATCAAAACAGCTCTTTCAAAACTTGAATATAAGGTTTTAACGGCGTATCTTACTTACGGAAGTTACTCAGCCGTTGCCGAGGCTCTTTCGGTATCTCAAAAGGACGTTAATAACGCTCTGCAGAGAGCACGAAAGAAAATTAAAAAATCAATCGGAAATTTCCGTTGATTATATGTGCCCATGTAGCTCAATGTTCAGAGCGTTGTTTCTCAAAGATGTCGGTGAAATTCCGACCGGGGCTAAACAAAAACAAGTGAGGTATAAAACATGTTCGAAGACAAAACATTAGTTTGCAAGGACTGCGGAGAAGAATTCGTATTCACTGCAAGAGAACAGGAATTCTATGAGTCCAAAGGATTTGCGAATGAACCGCAGCGTTGCAAGGCCTGCCGCGATAAGCGTAAAAATGCAGGAAGAGCTCCCCGCGAAATGTTCGAAACTACCTGCAGTGCTTGTGGTAACCCCGCAAAGGTTCCTTTCCAACCACGTGAGGATCGCCCTGTTTATTGCAGCGACTGTTTCGCAAAGATGAGAGAAAATTCTGCTGAATAATATATATGATTTATATATTGCCGCCCACTTTTGATGGGCGGCTTTCTTCCGTCTTAATTATTATGAATTTTTTTATTAAAATTTAATTATTCATATTTTTGTAATACTATTGTTATATACTTTAATCGTACCCTTGTTTTTGGAGGTTTTTATATGGAAAATAAAAAGATACTTATAGTTGATGATGACGAAAATATATGCGAATTATTACGCTTATATTTAAGCAAAGAAGGTTTTGAGCCAATTGTTGCTAACGACGGTGAAAAGGCCGTAGAATTTACGCGTCTGTATTTTCCTGCTCTTATATTGCTTGATATAATGTTGCCAAAGCTCGACGGGTGGCAGGTGTGCAGAGAAATCAGAAAATTCTCAACTGTTCCTATAATTATGCTAACTGCAAAGGGGGATACCTTTGATAGAATTTTAGGGCTTGAACTTGGTGCGGACGATTACGTTCCAAAGCCTTTTGAAGCCAAAGAACTTGTCGCTCGTATAAAAGCCGTACTTCGCAGAACAGCTGTGAATGATGACGTAAAAATAGAAATGGTAAGCTATGAAAATATTTCTATAAATCTCACTAACTATGAGCTTAAAATTAACGGTATACAGATTGACACTCCGCCGAAAGAATTGGAACTTTTATATTATTTAGCAAGTTATCCGAACCGAGTTTTTACCCGAGATCAGCTTCTTGATGAAGTATGGGGCTTTGATTATTACGGTGACTCAAGAACAGTTGACGTACATGTAAAACGACTACGCGAAAAATTAGAAGGCGTGTCTGAAAAATGGTGCTTAAAAACCGTTTGGGGCGTAGGTTATAAATTTGAGGTAAAATAATTGACCAGATTAAGTACATTCAAGAAATATTTTATTGCAGTTTCTTTGACGTTTTTATTCTGTATTACCGGAATAGTTCTTATCATAACTTTTCTTACCAACTATTATATGTCTAAAGAAAAATTTGATTCCTTGTCCATATCCTGCGATACTATGTCTTCTTACGTTGAATCGGATTATAAAAATCCCTATTTTTCTACTACTGTTTTTCAAATGGCGCAGGTAATGTCAAGAGTTGGTGATAACCTTATATTACTGACTGACAAAGACGGTAGTGTTATCGCATGTTCTTGCAGCGATTATTCTATTGATATGGTGTGTGAGCATTCGGTTAACAGAATAAGTGAAAAATATATCAACAAAACCGCTGTCAGTGATTATGAAGAAATAGGTCGTTTTGACGGTATGTTTAACGAAGCTCAATTTATAAAGGGTAAAAAAATAGTTAATGATAACGGTAAACAACTAGGCTATGTTTTTGCTGCCGCTCCCGCATCAACCCTTACAAGTTTTTATAAGGATTTATATAGTATATATGCTGTTTCTGCTACGATTCCTATCGTGGTACTGTTTGTGATATTATATTTGATAACGTACAGATGGACTAAACCGTTAAAACTTATGTCTGAGGCTTCTAAAGCGATGGCTAACGGTGATTTTTCAAAGCGTATTCCCGTGATGAGTAACGACGAAATCGGTCAGCTTTCTTCTTCTTTTAATCAAATGACCAATTCGCTTGTAGAACTTGAAAATATGCGACGCAATTTCATTGCTAACGTATCCCACGAACTTCGTACTCCTATGACTACTATCGGTGGATTTATTGATGGAATTATAGATGGAACGATAGAAAAAGATAAAGAAGAACAGTATTTGACTATTGTATCCAGTGAAGTTAAGCGTATGACGAGATTAGTTGAAGGTATGCTGAATCTTTCTAAGCTTGAAGCAGGTGAAATCAAAATTAATCCTATTCAATTTGATTTTAAGCAACTTATAATCGACGTGGTGTTAAGTCAGGAGCAACGTATTGAGAATAAAAATCTTGAAATTGTCGGTCTTGATTTGCTGCCAAAATGTATCGTACGTGCAGATAAAGATTTGCTTCATCAGGTTGTTTATAATTTATGCGATAATGCCGTTAAATTTACTAATGATGGAGGCGTTGTTGAGTTTTCGTTGACTGCCGATGCTACGCATTTTGAATTTTTGATAAAAAATACGGGTGTCGGTATTCCTAAAGAAGATTTACCGTTAATTTTTGAAAGGTTCTATAAAGGAGATAAGGCACGTTCTGCCAATAAGGACAGTACAGGTCTTGGGCTAAATCTTGTAAAAACTATTATTAAGATACACGGCGGTACCGCTTTTGTGAAAAGCATTGAAAATGAGTTCACTCAGTTTGGTATTCGTCTGCCTATTAATTCATAATCCACGGAGGATTTTATATGGAAGAGAATAATATATATGAAAATCAAAATAATGAAAATTCTTCTCAAAACGAAGTCAACGATAACGTTTTTTCTGAAGAGACAGTAACGCAAGGTGTTCAGACCAGCCCTTACGAAGAGCCTGATTTTACAGTGATTACCGATTATAAACCTATAGAATATGCTCCGACACAGGCTGAAAATAAGGTTTCTACCGGAATAAAAGTGTTTACGGTAATTATGGCTGCAGTGGTTTTAATTACCGGTTCCTGCGTTGGCGGATATTTGCTTGGGCTTCATAAATATTCAAAATCATACTCTAAAGATAATTTGGCAGGTCTTAATCTTGCCTCTAAACCGCCTGAAACCGACGAACTTACCGCAGCGCAGGTTTATGAACAGGTTAATAAGTCGGTTGTAGGTATAACCGCTTACGGTAGCGACGGCGCTCAATCGGTAGCCTCAGGTGTGGTATTCTCTGAAGACGGTTACATTATTACAAACGACCATATTTACGACGAAATTGCAGGCGCAAAATTTATCGTAAAAACCTATAACGGAGAGGAGTTTCCGGCATCCTTTGTTGCCGGTGATATAAGAAGTGATTTAGCGGTTCTTAAAGTTGATGCAAAAGGTTTTGTTCCTGCCGTATTTGGAAACGACAGGGAACTTGTAATAGGTGAAAACGTTGTAGCTATAGGCAGACCCAATAATATTGAAGAAAACAGTATTACCGAGGGTATTATTTCTTTGACGCAGCGCAGAGTTTCGACTACTTCAAGTTATTCTATGAAAATGATACAGACAAGCACTCCCATAAATCCCGGCAACTCAGGTGGCGCTCTTGTTAATATGTACGGTCAGGTAATAGGTATAACCTCTTCAAAAATATCAGGCGAAGAATACGAAGGTATTGGCTTTGCCATTCCTTCGGGAATTACTAAGTTTATCGTTGAATCACTTATTAAAAACGGTTACGTTGCCGACAGAGCCCGACTTGGTGTTTCATATCAAGTTATCAATAAAGTCGCTATGGCTGTTAAAAAATATCCCAGTACGGGTATTTTAATTGTTTCGGTAAATAGTGACAGCGACCTATACGGTAAGGTAAACGTAGGCGATATAATAACACAGGTAAACGGTATTGATATTACTTCCGACGGAGTAATTCTTGATCAGATTGAAGGTGCAAAACCGGGGGATACGTTGACCTTTACGGTATATACCGCTTCGGGTTCTTATAAAACCGTTCAAGGTAAGTTACTACCCGATACAGGATCATCAAGTTACGTTAAAGCATTAATTGAATAAAATTTTCCCACAGATTTTTCTGTGGGAAATTTTTTTATTCGAGTTGCACGGTTTGACAAATTTTGCAGTTAAAAGGTTGTATAATTAATATGGTGATTATATGGTTGTGTATCTGGACGTACTTATTTTTTTAAATGCAATTATAGATTTCTGCCTTTTAAACTTGACATCATTTATTGTCGGTAGAAATAAAGGTACAATAAGAATAGTTTTTGCGTCGTTATTTGCTTCTATGTTCTCTTTGTTGATATTTGCACCAAATTTACCGAAGATTTTAGAAATCGCTGTAATGCTGATTTCTGCATTCTTAACAATATTTTTGGCGTTTGGCAGATGCGCTAAAAAACTGTTTATTAAACTGTTTCTATCCTTTATCGCTGTTAGCGTTGCCTTTAACGGTATTGTGACAATAATATGGTTTGTCTTTAAACCCGACGGAATGATTCTCAGAAATTCTGTGTTTTATTTTAACGTATCTGCTATAGAGATGATTTTTTGGACAATAATTTCATACATAATTATAAAATTAATATTGCTGATAATAAGACGTTCTTCGCCGTTGGCATCTCGGTGCAGAATAACGCTGTTTCACAATGATAAAACCTTTGAACTTGTGGCGCTGATTGATACGGGTAATTCGCTTATAGATATATATACGGGCAAACAGGTTATTATCGTAGATTTTATGACCGCAGAAGAAATTTTCGGTGACGTTTCTTCGCTTGCACCTATTCTATTGCCGTATTCGACGGTTGACGGTGAGGGAATGATTTCAGCATATAAGTGCAACCGCATTAAAGTCAATAACAGAGAAATAGGAACTGCATTAATTGCAGTGACAGACAAAATAATAAATGACTCGGATTATAGAGCAATAGTTAATCCACAAATTTTAAATGAAGGTGAAAGTAATGAAAAAATTATTTAATTTTATTAATAAGTTATTGGTTAAATTAGGACTTATTAGCAAGGTTTATTATATTCACGGAGCCGAAACTTTACCTTTGCCGCTTACCGCTAAAGAAGAACAGGAACTTTTACTTCACTTTGAAGATAACAAAGAGGAAATTAAAGAGAAGTTGATAATACACAATTTACGTCTTGTGGTTTATATTGCCAAAAAGTTCGAAACCTCCACTGCTAATTGTGAAGATTTGATATCAATCGGCACGATTGGTCTTATTAAAGCCGTAAATACTTTTCAGCCTGATAAAAATATCAAACTCGCAACCTACGCTTCAAGATGCATAGAAAATGAAATACTTATGTATCTTAGAAAAACTTCTTCACTTAAATGCGAAATATCACTGGACGAACCGTTAAACGTGGACTGGGATGGAAACGAACTGCTCTTATCGGATATACTCGGCAGTGATGGTGAAGAAGTAGGAAAAGAGGTAGAAAGGGAAGACGAAAAAATACTACTACTTAATTTAATTAATAACCTATCTAAAAGGGAACAACAAATAATGAAAATGCGTTTTGGAATATGTGGTTATGAGGAACTGACACAAAAAGAGGTTGCCGACGCTTTGGGAATTTCTCAGTCCTATATTTCACGTCTTGAAAAGAAAATAATCGCTAAACTGAAAAAGCAAATAGAAAAAACTCTGACATGAGAAAAAGCTTGAGAAGTGATTCTCAAGCTTTGTTTCTATTTTTTGGTTACGTATGCAAAGTCGATTAATCCGTTGCCTATTGTAAAGTTGAAATCAACTATGTCTTTTGAATAAGCGGCTACTGAGTTTTCGAATGCTAACGGCATAAGTTTCTTATCACCTAAAATATTTCTTTGTACTTCGGGCAATTGCTTAACCGAGGTTTTTGAGAAGTCGTAACCCAGTTGATATGCTAAAACACTTGGGTCTTTATCGGTGATGGTGATGGGATATACCGCAATTGCACACTCACCGTTGCTGAGGGCAAGTTTAACTTCATCAATACTGTCACAAGGCTTTGTGTTTATATATGCGCCTAATTCTTTTTGCCAATGTCCTACTATATTGCTTATTGGTCTTGTCATATTAGTATCATTAAAATAATAAAGCTTTGTTGAAGGCAGACGCTGACCCGTGTATTGTGACAAAGCAGTATTGTAAAGTTTTTTTGATTCGGTAAGGTCGTATTCTTCCATACCGACGTAATCAAGTTTTTCGTTAAGCATAGAGTCGGGAAAGAAGGAATAAGCTACGTTATAACCGATTCCCAAGTCACCGGCATAGTTGCTTCGGTCAAAGGTTAAGTATAAGGCGCGTCGTAAATCGTAGGAATAAACTTCGCCCATTTCCATAACCCATAAAACGTTTTGATATTGGGCAGTTTTAAGTCCTGCCGCATTAAGTTCGTCCATTTTCGGAGCTTCAATAAATGCAATATCAACCGAAGATTTCGAAAGTTTTTCAAAATTGTCTTTGTCGGGTTTGTAGGAAATAAATACTGCAGAATTGGATGCGGTGAAATTTCCGTAATACTTATCGTTTCTGTGAAGTCTTACCGCAAAATCTTCGGTATTCCACTTTGTAAGATTATAAGAACCGTTGGCCATTATATGATTTTTTGATAATCCGTACTGACCTTTACATTCATTAAAGAAATCTTCACGACAGGGCATACAAACAGCAGTTGTTAATTTATAAAGAAAGTCACTGTCATTTTCACTTAAGGTGATTACTAAGGTCGAAGGTGATTTTGCAACAACGCCGAGCCTTTCAGGGCTAACCTGACCCGACATTATTTGTTCGGCGTTTAAAACTGAACGTAATTTACCGGCATAAGGGGATTTGGTTTTGGGGTCAACGGCTCTTCTTAAGGCAAAAACAAAGTCGCCTGCCGTAACGGGTTGACCGTCGTTCCACATAGCCGTATC
This sequence comes from Oscillospiraceae bacterium, assembly GCA_015065605.1. GTDB lineage: Bacteria > Bacillota > Clostridia > Oscillospirales > Acutalibacteraceae > SIG607. Next base: position 25,578 of record SVPZ01000031.1, read on the forward strand.
GGATATGTAAAAGGTATAAACGTTGTCGGTTACGGTATATTCGGTAGCAACGGCAGGAACGATTTCGCCGTTTTCGTCAACCCTCATTAAGCCTTCGAACATATTTCGGATAATGAGCAGTTCGGTATCGTTCGATGCAACCTGAGGATCGAGAGTACTTGCTTTTAAGGGGGCTTCGAAATATATAACTGCATTGTCGTTTACCGAATCACATCCCGAAAGAAGTGACAATACGAGAAAGAGTGTAACAATAACTGAAATTAATTTTTTAATGATATTCATTTATTTCACCTATAATAAAAATAATTCTAGATTATTATAATACATATTTCTTTTTATTTCAACAATAATTTTGATGTAAAGAAAAATACTTGACAGACGAATAAGGTTGTGTTATAATCTTTGCTGTAAAGTGATTTGCTTTACAGACAGAGGTGTAAAATGAAGGATTTATCTATCGCACTGCTCTTAGACGTTTACGGTGATTTGTTAACCGACCGACAACAGAGAATAGCACGTGATTATTTTTATGATGACCTTTCTTTGTCTGAAATTTCCGAAAACGAAGATATTTCCAGACAGGGAGCGCACGAAATAATTAAACGTACCGAACAGCTTCTGCTGTTTTACGAAGAAAAACTTCATTACTCCAGAACGGTTTACGATTTAAAAGAAGCCGCAAATAATAAGGATATTGATACAATTTATAAAATAATAGAAGATTTATGATGGTGGTGAAATAATGGCTTTTGACAGTTTGGGTGATAAGTTAGCTAAAGTTTTTAAAAATCTGCGTTCTAAAGGCAAACTTAACGAAGCAGACGTAAAACAGGCTATGCGTGACGTTCGTCTTGCTTTGCTTGAGGCAGACGTTAACTATAAAGTTGCAAAGGATTTTACCAACAGCGTTGCCGAAAAGTGTATCGGTGAAAACGTAATGGAATCGCTTACTGCTCCTCAAATGGTTGTCAAAATTGTTCGTGACCAATTAACCGAGCTTATGGGCAGTGAACAAAAACGCCTTAATACCTCGTCTAAAATTCCTACCGTTATTATGATGTGCGGTTTGCAGGGTGCAGGTAAAACTACCCATTGCGCTAAACTTGCAGCATATTTAAAGTCCCAAGGACACAGACCTTTACTCGTAGGTTGTGACATTTACCGTCCGGCCGCTATTGAACAGTTAAAGGTTGTAGGCGCTCAGGTAAATGTTCCCGTATTTGAAAAAGGAACACAAAAGCCCGAAAAAACCGCTGAAGAAGCCGTAAGACACGCAAGAGATTACGGCAACGATTTCGTTATTCTTGATACTGCAGGCCGTTTGCATATTGACACCGAGCTTATGGAAGAACTTCAGCGTATAACCAAAGCGGTTGACGTTCATAACGTGCTTCTTGTTATCGACTCAATGGTTGGTCAGGATGCAGTAAACGTTGCAAAAGCCTTTAACGATATACTCGAAATTACCGGTGTTATTCTTACTAAGCTTGACGGTGATACTCGCGGCGGTGCCGCATTATCGGTTAAAGTTGTTACGGGTAAACCAATACTTTTTGCTGGTGTCGGTGAAAAGTTAGATGCACTTGAAGAATTTCATCCTGACAGAATGGCTTCCCGAATACTCGGTATGGGTGACGTGTTGTCCTTAATCGAAAAGGTTGAAAATGAAATTGATATGAAGCAGGCGGAAGAAACCGCCCGTCGTTTAGAAGAAAATAAATTCGATATGAACGACCTTCTTGCACAGTTCCAGCAAATCAAAAAAATGGGTTCTGTGAAAAATATTCTATCGATGCTTCCGGGTATGGACAGGCAACTTAAAGACGTTGATATTGATGATAGAGCGATGCTCAGAATAGAAGCAATAATCACTTCTATGACTAAAAAAGAACGTGCAAAGCCTGATATTATCAACGGCTCACGCAGAAAAAGAATTGCCGCAGGTGCAGGCGTAAAGGTTGAGGACGTAAATCGTCTTATGGCGCAATACGTTCAGATGAAAAAAATGTTCAAACAAATGAACACTAAGGGCGGAAAGAGAAAATTCGCCCGTGGCGGATTTCCGGGTATGCCACCGGGTGGTTTCCCCGGTATGTAACGCTTTAAAAAGTTAATCTTTTTAAATATAATTTCAAACGTGGAGGTGTAATTATGGCAGTAAAAATCAGACTTCGTCGTTTAGGTGCTAAGAAGGCTCCTTTCTATCGTGTAGTTGTTGCTGATTCTCGTTTCTCCAGAAACGGTCGTTTCATCGAAGAAATCGGTTACTTCGATCCCACTAAGGATCCTGCAGTTGTTAGCATTGATGGCGAGAAGGCTAAACAGTGGATCGCTAACGGCGCTCAGCCTACCGATACTGTTAAAGCTCTTCTTAAGAAAAACGGTGTACTTTAATTATCATAGGAGTATATACTTATGAAAGAACTTCTCATCGCAATTACTTCGGGACTTGTTGAAAAGCCTGAAGAAATTACCGTTGAAGTTGATGAAATCAATGAAGATGGCGTTATCGTGTATCATCTCCACGTTGCTGAAGGTGATATGGGCAGAGTTATAGGCAAACAGGGAAGAATTGCTAAGGCTATTCGTACCGTAATGCGCGCTGCCGCTAACCGCGATAATCAAAAAATTATGGTTGAAATCGACTAACAGAAAAACCCCCATACAATATGGGGGTATTCTTTTAATATTGGAGTTAAGTATGAAAAAAACGTTTTTAAACATTGGAAAAATCGTTGGTAGCCACGGTATAAAGGGTATGGTAAGGGTTGAATGTTGGTGCGACTCACCTGAGTTTTTGTGCCAATTTAAGCGACTTTTTACTTCAATGGATTTAGAGTCTGCTCTGAAAGTGAATAAAGCTTCTGCTCATAAAAATATTGCTCTCGTAAAATTTAAGGGCATTGATACTATTGAGCAGGCTGAAACCATGCGTGGCAACCTTTTATATATATACAGAGATGACGCAAAATTAAATGACGGACAATATTTCATAGATGAAATAATTGGTTCAAAAATATACGACGGAGATACAAACGAATTTTATGGCACCTTAGTTGACGTTTCAAATACCGGTGCTAATGATATTTGGCAAATCAAAAACGGCGATAAAGAATTTTTGTTTCCGTCGGTTCCGCACTTCGTTAAAAGCATAGATATCGAAAAAGAAGTAATTTATATTCTGCCTCCAAAGGGGATATTTGATGATGAAGATTGATATTATGACTTTGTTTCCCGAAATGTGTGAAACGGTTCTTGATACAAGTATTATCGGCAGAGCCAGAAAAGCGGGGAAGGTTGAACTTTCATGCGTGAATATTCGCGATTTTGCCAATAATAAACACAATAAAGTTGATGATGCACCATTTGGCGGCGGTATGGGTATGGTAATGGCGGCAGAGCCTATATATAACTGCTTTAATTCTCTTTTTGACGGAGAAACTAAGCCTTATCTTATTTATATGTCACCAAAGGGGACTACCTTTAACCAAAATAAAGCAGTTGAACTTTCTAAAAAAGAGCACGTTGTTTTTTTATGCGGTCATTACGAAGGTATAGATCAGCGTGTTATTGATGAAATCGTTGACGAGGAAATTTCAATAGGTGATTACGTTCTTACAGGCGGTGAAATGCCGGCTCTCGTTTGCGCTGATGCAATTTGCCGTATATTGCCCGGAGTTTTATCGGATGAGGTTTGTTTTACCGAGGAAAGTCATTTTGCAGGATTACTCGAATATCCTCAATATACACGTCCTGCCATTTGGAATGATAGGGAAGTGCCTTCGGTTTTACTATCAGGCAATCATGCCGAAATTGCAAAATGGCGAAAAGAAAAGGCCATTGAAATAACCTATAATAGACGTCCCGATATATTAGAAAACGCAGTTTTAGATAAAAAAGAAAAGAAATTTCTTGAAAATTATATTAAATCTAAATCCGAATAGAGTAAAATTGCATAAATAATTATATCTATTTTTTTCGCCGTTTGGTTAAAAAATGGAAGTTATTAAACATTTATTGACTATTGAATAAAATGTGTTATAATAACTAATAACAACTTTTAAAAATAAGGAGATATAACTATGTGCGTTAAAGACGTTGTAATTCAGAATCAGGTTGGCCTTCATGCCCGTCCCGCTACTTTCTTTATTCAAAAAGCTAACGAATTCAGATCTTCCATTTGGGTGGAAAAGGACGAGCGTCGTGTTAATGCCAAAAGTCTTCTCGGTGTGCTTTCTCTTGGTATAGTTGGCGGAACTTCAATTAAAATAATTGCTGACGGTACCGATGAAAAGGATGCTCTTGATGCACTTGTTTCTCTTGTTGAATCAGGTTTTGTTGATTAATTTTCAGGTTTTTAAAAGCCGATGAAAATTTCATCGGCTTTTTTTAAAAAAACACTTGCATTTATTAAAAGAGTGTGTTATAATCCCATAGTAACATCCGGGTGTGGCGCAGTTTTGGTAGCGCGCTTGAATGGGGTTCAAGAGGCCGCAGGTTCAACTCCTGTCACTCGGACCAAAAAATAAAGGACTTCATTTGAAGTCCTTTATTTTTATCCAATATTAATGTTTTGTATAGTCGGTAAGGAGTTTATTATGAAAAAATTTGAAGGAATTTTAATTTGTTCGGATTTGGACGGAACGTTATTAAACTCAAATAAAGAAATTTCAAGAGAAAATTTAGATGCTATTGAGTATTTTAAAGCAAACGGTGGTTTGTTTACTTTTATAACGGGACGTATGCCGTCCTACGTTTCTGATATTTATAATAAGGTAAATCCTAACGCGCCTTTCGGTTGTGTAAACGGCGGTGGCATTTACGATCATAAAAAGGGTGAATATCTCTACACTAATCCAATTGATAAATCGGTATTAGAACTAGTAGAATACATAGATAAGTCCCTTCCTGAAATGGGTATTCAGGTCAGTGCTTATGAAAATGTATATTTCTGTAAAAATAACGAAGCTATGGTTGAGTTTAGAAAAGAAACGGGACTTCCTAATCTTGAAAAGAACTATAGAGAAATATCCGAGCCGATGGCTAAAATATTATTTGCAGATTTAAATACAGATAATATTGATAAACTTTCTCTTATGCTTCAAAATCACAGCAGAGCAAACGAGTTTGATTTCATACGTTCGGATAAAACTCTATACGAAATATTGCCGAAAGGTATCGATAAAGGTGCAGTTTTGCCGATACTGGCAGAATTAATCAATATTGATATTAATAAAACTATTGCAATAGGCGATTACAATAACGATTTGGGTATGATAAAAACGGCAAAAATCGGTGTTGCAGTAGAAAACGCTATTGATGAATTAAAATCGGTTGCCGACTACGTAACCGTTAGTAATGATAATCATGCAATCGCTCAAGTGATTTACGATTTAGAAAGCGGAAAATTTAAGATATAAATTTATAATATGTGATGACATACAGTATCGTCGGATTTAGTTGCAAAAGGGGCTGTAAAAAAACGACCCAAATAAAAAAAGACTACAAACCAATCCGAAAGGATAGGAATGTAGTCTTTTTTGTGGTATAATTAAGTTGATGAAAAATAAATATAACCCACGAGTATATAA
>SVPZ01000032.1 GCA_015065605.1 Oscillospiraceae bacterium
GATATACAAGAGTATTAGATAAATTATGAAATCTTTCTCGATTTCTATCATTTGTTTTCTTAGCTATAACAATAGGATAAATCGTTATTTCTTTGCCGGTATATAAGGGACACCAATAGTTCTTTACCCAATCAATATACCAAGGCAACTGATATGTAATTATGCTATCGTATGGTTCTTCGTCTTTTAGTTCAATTATATTAATTCTTACAGAACGATTATCTTCCTGAACTGTAACAACATCAATTCTTTGCATTCCCACACCGCAAGAAACTTCATTGCCGATCCAAGTGGCTTTTTCTTGTTCAATAAGGAGAATATCACATAATGGTTGTTCCAAACAATTTTGAACGATGTATGCCTGCAAATGCGTTTCAAAGGCATTACCACGGTGACATTTTACCAACAATCTATCTTTAATGGAAACCGAATTCGTATCTCCCTCATATTGTGAGGATTCATTAATAGTAATTATTTTATCTTGATTTGTATTATAAGAAAATGCTGTTCCATCCAAAACAGTGTTTGAGTTCTCGTTTCTTATTTTATTAATTAGTTTATCTGCTTCATAGTCAGTAATCATAGTACAGCCACGATTACCTTTGAGTTTTCTGTAAATAAGACTCCAACACATTTCGCTTGGATGATTAATTCCATCCAAAAGGTCTAAAGCTTTATGTTCAGAAACTCCATTTGCATAAACTTCATCCGGTTCGATCCTAATGCGCAGATTCAAATCTTTCCCCATTTCTGACGAAAGATAATTATTATAGTTAGAATCGTAAAAAGGAGTTCCTGCTGCTTTAAATACGCCGTAAAATTTCCCTTTGCCATTATTTCCTTGAAGATAGAAAACAATTTTGTCATTAGGTCTAACTCGTGAAATATCCGCAATCATTGCTACAATGTTTTTTTCAGAAGTGGCAGGTACGCCATCTTTCTTTTTCTTTGGGTTTTGGTAATTGAAATCCTCCAGAAATGGTGCATCACAAGAAGCACCCGTTCCTGCAAACATATATTCAAGATGATATTTAAAAGTCTTTGTATCAACAATAAAAACGTGTGTCATAATAAATCTCCTTTCTATATTTTAAATATTATAGCATATTTTATTATTCTCCACAATACGAAATTCAAAATTTATACCATACAATAACCGACAATTAACTTTACTAATCTGTTGTTATATGGTATAATAAAGAAAAATAAATGAGGTGTACAATATGGCCGATTTTGAAGATAGATACTACTCTATGCCTGAGATTTGTAAATATCTCGGCATCAGTCGTGACTCAGCATTAAAATGGATTGCGAATAAAGGTATGCCGGCGCATAAAATCGGCAAGAAGTGGAAGTTCAAGCTTTCCGAAATTGATGCGTGGGTAAACAGCGGACAAGCGGAGGAGAAATAAAGTGGAATGGTTTAAAAAGCATAAAAAGTTTTGCATAATATTTACCCTGGTGATATTATTATTGCCGGTGTTTTTTCATTTTTTTGTTTTCGAAAACTCATTTGCGTCAAAAGTAAGTAATGATGGCTGGGCTGGGTTTTTCGGTGGGTATATTGGTGCAATAATAGGTGCATTGACCACACTTATTGCAATTACAATTGAAATAGAGCACAATAAAAATGAAAAATATATAGATGAAATTATTTCTATGCGTCCATATCTTTATATTAATAAAGTTTCGGCCGTGCATACAGGAGGTAAACTAAAAGTTACGCTTACAATACAAAATTTGGGGTTGCATGCCGCCTGTGGAATCAGAGTTTTAGAAAATGATCAAGACGATACCGAAAACGCCGTGATATATGGTAATAGATTTGCAATTGCCGCTAACAAAGAGTTTACCATTGATTTTTGCATGAATTTAGATAAAACAGAATATTATTTTTTCGATTATAAAGATATTGGAGATAATTTCTACAGACAAGAGTTCAGAGCCGTGTATAATGACCATCACGGCATTAAGTTGCCAGAACATTTTATTGCCTTGGAACCTGAATTAATTCAAACTAAAAAAGAGCGAGAAGAAAAAATAAAAAGAATTAGAATAAAATAGGAAGGTGATACAGTGACAGCTGTAATATATGCGCGATATTCAAGTGACAATCAGCGTGAAGAGTCTATTGAAGGTCAGTTGCGTGAGTGCAAGGCTTTTGCTGAAAAGAACGACATTCAGATTGTGGGTACATATATCGACCGTGCTTTCTCTGCCAGAACGGATAACCGTCCTGACTTTCAGAAAATGATAAAAGATAGTGCGAGCAAAAAGTTTGAGCTTATCATTGTATGGAAACTCGACCGCTTTGCCCGTGATCGTTATGACTCTGCTCATTATAAAGCTGCACTCCGCAAAAACGGTGTTAAGGTTATATCCGCCACCGAGAAGATTTCCGAAGGTTCGGAAGGCATCCTTATGGAAGCGGTACTCGAAGGTATGGCGGAATATTACTCTGCTGAACTTTCTGAAAAGGTTGTTCGCGGTCTTACCGAAAACGCTTATAAATGCAAATTTAACGGTGGCACTTTACCGTTAGGATATACCATCGATAGTGAACAGCATTTCCAAATAGATCCTTTGGTTGCACCTGCCGTTCTGGAAGCCTTTAAGCGTTATGCTGAAGGTGCATCGATGACCGAGATTGCACAGGAAATGAACGCCAAGGGTTTGCGCTCTGCATTCGGTGGTAAAATTGGTGTTGATATGATTACCCGAATGCTTAAAAACCGCCGTTACATTGGCGAGTTCAAATACCGTGATATTATTCATCCGCATGGTATTCCCGCTATCATTCCCGATGAGTTGTTTGACCGTGTGCAACGCCGTATGGCTTCCAATAAAAAAAGCTCCGGCGAAACATAAAGCCGAAGATGAATATTTGCTGACTACAAAATTGCGTTGCGGTAAATGCGAGTGTTTTATGGTTGGTGAAAGCGGAACGAGCAAGACCTCAACCGTATATCGCTATTATAAATGTGTTGGTGTCAAAAAGCACAGCGGTTGTGATAAGAAAACCGTTAAGAAAGATTGGATAGAAGACTTTGTTGTAAAGCAGATCGAAAAGGTGCTTTTTGATGATGCTCTCCTTGAAAAGATCGCAGATACCATAATGGAAATTCAAGGCAAAGAAAATACTGTTTTGCCTATGCTTCGGAAGCAGTATGCGGATATTCAAAGAGGTATTGATAATCTTCTCAATGCTATTCAGCAAGGTATCGTCACTCCGTCCACAAAGCAACGCCTTGAAGATTTGGAAAAGCAAAAGAGCGACATCTCTGTTCAAATTATCAAAGAGGAAATGTCAAAGCCGTTGCTTACAAAAGACCAAATTCTATTTTGGTTCCACCGTTTCCGTAAATACAATACTCGCCGTTTAGATCATAAGCGCAGACTGATTGATAGCTTTATTAACACAATTTATCTGTATGATGATAAAATGGTGATAACCTTTAACTATAAGGACGGCTCTGAAACCGTCAGTCTGAGAGAAATTGAAAACTCAGATTTAAGTTCGGATTTAACTGCATCCGCTCTGCCAAAATCGACAAGTTTCGTCAGAAGCTTGTCGATTTTACTTTTTCACTATTAACTCTTCACTTTTCACTATTCTCTACTGTCGATTTTGCTAAGTAATAGGTAATAGTGAATAGTGAAGAAGTTTCGGTGTGCCTTCGGCACGAATTATAAAAACTGTAGTGGTTCGAATTCATACGCAAGTTAATGATTTGCGCCCCTCACGTCCTCTACTTATCAGCAACTATCAAACCATTATGCTCAAGTGGAGCGGGGATGGGGTTATCGGTGATTAAATAATCAACCTGCGTAATATTACAAATCGTAAAGGGAAAGGCTTTGTCGAATTTTGAATTATCGGCTATCATACATATTTTTGATGAATTTTCCATCATAGCTTTATGTATGTCATCTTCGGTTGATGAAACAGTAACTTTTCCGCTTGAATTTATTCCTCGAGGGGAAAAGAACATAATATCCGCATTGATGCCGTTTAGCATTTTTCTGGCAAATTCGCCGACGTAAGAATTAGAATGATGTAAAAATCTGCCGCCTGTGCTATAAACGGTAACGTCACTGCCTGCAAGCATTTTTGGTACGTCGGGGCTGTTGGTAACAACTGTAAAGAGATAATCGACAGAACGGAATATTAAATTGCATTGACAACTTAAAAAGTGAGGGCTATAATAATGTTGTAAAGAAAGGGTGGTTATTATGAAAAAGTATTTATTGCCTCAAAACGGAAACTATTACAAGGCTAATTTGCATACTCATTCTACCGTTTCCGACGGCGGATATACTCCCGAACAGTTTAAGGCTTTTTATAAGGAAATGGGATATTCCATACTTTGTCTTACCGACCACGACCTGTTTGTTACTCATAACGATTTGACCGACGATGATTTTTTAATGCTTAACGGTTGTGAACTTGGTATTGACGGCCCTTGGGACGATTTTGCAAAGCGTAACGGCGTTGCAAAGGTTTGTCATATAAACGTAATTGCTACCTCTCCCGATATGGAAACTCCTATTTGTTGGCACAGAACAAAATACGTGCCTTCATATTGCGAACATAACAGAAAGCTTGTAAAGGTTGACGAGAGGGTTCCCGATTATGAAAGAGAATATTCGGGTAAGGGCATTTCCGAAATAATGCGAATTGCCCGTGAAAATGGCTTTTTCGTAATATATAATCATCCGACGTGGTCTTGCGAAGATTATTCCGATTATATGAATTACGAAAATATGCACGCCTTTGAAATTATGAACAGTACCTGTATTTGTGGGGGGTATGAAGAACATAACGAGCGAGTTTTTGACGATATGCTCAGGGGTGGTAAAAAACTTTTTTGCATAGGCGCAGACGATGCTCACGGCAAAATTCCTATGGGTATGTGCTACGTTATGGTAAATGCTCAAAAACTTGAATATAAAACTGTAATGGAATCTTTGATGAAGGGTGACTTTTATTCTTCTGAAGGCCCTGAAATTAAAAACCTTTATTACGAGGACGGAAAGGTTACAATAGAAACAAGCGACGCAGAAGAAATAAGATTTTCTATGGGATTTAGGGTCGCAAAACGTTTTAAAGCAAATGAAAACGAGACTTTAAATACTGCAACCTTTGAACTTCCTAAAACGGATTTTCCGTCTTACGTGAGAGTGACCGTTACAGATAAATACGGCAAACACGCCTATACAAACGCTTATTTTACAGAAGATTTCAAATAACAAAAACGGACGTTTCACAAAGAAGCGTCCGTTTGCATTTTAAAACGTAAATTCTTTAAAAAGCTTTTCACAGTTTTTCATATGGTCCAGCGCTTTTTCTCCCGTTTTAATTGCAAGGCTGTCGCACAAACAGTCTATAAGTGTAAGAGGGGCGGCGTAAGAATTTTTAATAGATTCAACGTTTACTGAACATTCAAAAATAATTTCGGCATTTTTTTCGATTTCATCAACGGGAGGGGAGGTAACAAGAATTACTTTTATCCCAAGCTTATTGAGGGTTTCAAGTATTTTTACCGAAAGGCGCGTATAGCGATGAAACAGGAAAAATATGCAAAAGTCGTTTTCTTTAAGGCTAAGTAAGGATTCGATTTCTCCGCTATTTCCCGCCATAAGCATAAATACGTCGTTTCTTATGCTTGAAAGTCTGGTATAGGTGTAGTGGGCGAGGCAAAAGGATTCTTTTGCTCCAAAACAAAAAACTCTGTCGGCTTTTTTTATTATTTCTGCAGAATTGCTTATTTTTTCTTCACTTATATTTTCAAAAGTTTTCTCAATACAGTAAACCGTGTTGTTTATGGTCTTTCTGAAATGTGGATTATCTTCTGCATTGTCAACGGTTCTTAAAAATTTGTCGGGAAGCGTTTTGAAAAACTTAAGGCTTTCTTTTACCGATTCCTGAAAATCTTTATATCCGTCAAAGCCTGCTTTATAACAAAAACGTATAACGGTTGTGGTACTGACCTCTATTTTGTCAGCCATAAAGCTTAAGGTGTTAAAAGCAAAATCCTCGGGCGCTTTAAAATAATGAGCGGCTACCTTTTGTTCGGATTTGGTCATATCGTCAAGACTTGTTTTTATTCTTTCTGCTGTGTTCATATTATCACCCATATCAGTTTAGCATATCTTTCGTTCTTTTACAATGAAAATGTATTATTTAATACAAAAATGTATTAAAATTAACTTGAATAACCCATTGACTATGCTGAGAACCTTTGTTATAATCACGATAGAAATGTATCAAAAAATACAAGGAGAACAGTAATGGGCAAGAAAACTGAATTTTTGTATCTTAACGAAAAAGAAATGATAGAGGCAGGCGTACTGGATTATAAACGCTGTATTGACGTAGAGGAAGAAGTGTTTAAACTGCTTAGCGTAGGCGATTACGTAATGGGCGGCGATAAGCACAACTCTCACGGAATAATGATGAAATTCCCTAAAGAGAGTCCTTTCCCCAATATGCCTGTTGACGCGCCTGACAGACGTTTTATGGCAATGCCTGCATACGTGGGTGGACGTTTTAACGTTGCGGGACAAAAGTGGTACGGCTCCAATATTATAAATCCACAGCGTGGACTTCCGCGTTCTATTCTTATGGTAATGCTTAATGATGCAGATACCTGTGAGCCTTTAGCACTTATGGCAGGAAATCTTATCAGTTCGGTAAGAACGGGCTGTGTTCCCGGAGTAGGTGTAAGACATCTTGCAAATAAAAATGCTAAGATTTGTTCCTGTATCGGCGCAGGCCCCGTAAGTATGGCGTGTTTTGAGGGCATTATGTGCGAAGCCGAAAATCTTGAAGAAATTGTTGTTTGTGATTTGATTTTAGAAAAAGCTCAGGCCTTTGCCGATGAAATGGCGAAAAAATACGGCTTAAAGGCATATGCAACCACCAACCTTGAGGAAGCCGTAAGAAAAGGCGATATTGTGAGCGTTGCCGCTTCTTCGGTTAAACCGATAAAACTTGAAAACGAATGGCTCAAAAAAGGTTCTCTTCTTATTTTCTCGGGAAGAGGACAGGTTGATGAAGAATACTTTACCACTTCAAAGGTTATTTGGGATAATACCAAAATGCACGAGGTTTATTATGACGAGCATATGCTTCTCCCTGAAAACGAGCGTTTTATAAACGGAATTGCGGTACAGATTTATCGCTTTATGTTTGAAGGAAAACTGCCTCCCATTACCGAGGGCGTAAGTCTTGGCGACGTAATATGCGGCTCGAAAAAAGGCAGAGAAAGTGAAGACGAAAGAATCTGCTTCATTGCAAGCGGTATGCCCGTATGGGACGTTGCTTGGGGTTATGAACTTTATGAAAACGCCTTAAAGAAAGGGCTTGGTCAAAAACTGCTCTTGTGGGACGACCCATATTTAGCATAACAAAAAAGCATCAGGTTTTTAAGTCTGATGCTTTTTTTCGTTTCTTATATCAAAAACTACTATTAAAATACTTGCCGCGATTACTAAAATACAACCTATAATCGACGGTACGTTTGGTAAAACCCTTGAAATTATAAGTGCGTCTATTAAAACTCCCGTAATAGGCTCGAAGGTACTCAGTATCGAAGATAACTGACTGCCTATCAGCACTGCACCTTGTTGGAACAAAACTACTGCGCCAACGTTAACCGCAAAAGCAAAGAAGGTTGTAAGCATCCAACCAAATGCAGACTGGGGAAGGGCGAGCTTACCGAGTGAAAGGCATACTATAAATAAAACAATAGTGCTTGTTAGCGATATGTAAAAACTGAATAGGAAGCCCGAAAGCCCTTTATATTTAAAGTGGGAAAGTAAAATTATGTATATTGCGTACATAACGCCCGACAAAACGGCGAGTAATGCTCCTTCAAAATTAAGGGGGTCGTTGGGATTATAGAAAAAGCATATACCGATAACGCAAAGCGAAACGCTTATAAGATTATGAGTCTTTATTTTTCGGCTTATTATTATATTTATAATAAGTACGACGGCAGGGTAAACAAAGTGCAAAACTGTGGCAATTCCCGACGGTATATAATTGTATGATGCGAAAAGCATCAATGGAGTAAAGCAACATCCCGCAAGACCGATAACGGCAATTGAGGGAATGGCTTTAAGCGGCACCTTTAAAGTCTTTTTTGTTAGTAACGCCATAACTGCCAACATAGGCATTGAAAGGGCGTTGCGTAAAAACACAAGACTTAAAGAATTTACTCCGTCAGCGTAAATGTGTTTTGCCATAAGCGGCATACAACCGAATATTACGGCGCTTAGTATTACGTAAATATAACCTTTGATTTTTAACGAATTCATAATGAAGAGCCTCTTTAAATAAACTTTTATAATTATACAATAGAGGTGCTATTTTGTCAAATTGAAATAGCGTGGAACCGAACTTAACATATTTTTCTTGCAAAAAATGGATTTTTGGTATATAATTGACTTAAATAATTTTTTGGAGGAAAGAAAAATGAAAAAGTTAATTGCCCTATTACTTACATTTGTTCTTGTGTTCTCCCTTGCTGCTTGCGGTGGTAATGGAAGCACTATGATGACCATGGGTACAGGTGGTACTGCAGGTACTTATTATGGTTACGGCGGAATTTTAGGTAACCAGATTAAAACAAGCACCGGAATTACCGTAAACGTTGTTTCTACCGATGGCAGTAAAGCTAATATCCTTGGTATTGACGTAGGTAACTATCAGCTCGGTACCGTTCAGTCCGACGTTATGGCCTATGCCTATGCAGGCTCCCGTTCTTTTGAAAAGGAAGGCAAAATTGAATCCTTCCGTGTAATCGGCGGTCTTTACGCAGAAGCTGTTCAGCTCGTTACTATGGACCCTTCTATTAAATCTGTTGCAGACCTTCGCGGTAAAAAAGTTTCTATCGGTGCCGCAGGCTCAGGTGTTTATTTCAACGCCGTTGATATTCTTGCCGCTGCAGGTATGACCGAAAATGATATCGTTCCTCAGTATCAGTCCTTTGCTGATTCTGCCGACGCTTTAAAGGATGGCAAAATCGACGCCGCATTTATCGTTGCAGGCGCTCCCACTCCAGCTATTCAGGAACTTTGCACATCTGCTTCCGCTTATCTCGTTCCTATTGACGGCGATATTGCTAAAAAGCTTATGGAGGGTTCTTCCTTCTATACCGAATATAAGATTCCCGCTGAAACCTATAAGGGACAGACCACTGACGTTACTACCGTAACCGTTAAGGCTACTCTTATCGTAAGCACAAAAGCGAGTGAAGACGACGTTTATAACATCACAAAGGCAATCTTTGATAACGTTGATGCTATCACCGCTTCTCACGCAAAGGGTGCAGAACTTTCTCTTGAAAACGCAACAAGCGGTATGGCTGCTCCTTTCCATGCAGGCGCTGCTAAGTATTTCAAAGAAAAAGGTATTACTGTAGAAACTAAGTAAAATCTTAATTAAGTATATTGGTTTGGTTGCAGTGAAATATCTGCAACCAAATTCGCATTTTAGTCGGAGGAAATTATGGCACTGTTTAAGAAGAAAACCGCCCCCGTAACCGATGGGCCGGTTAATCTTGACGATGTCATGAAGAAGTTTGACAGGGAATCAAATACAAGAGTCTGGGAAGGCACACCTAAATGGATAGTAAGCTCCATTCTTGCTCTCTTTTCTGTTTTTTGTATTTACGTAACGTTGTTTGCTACCTGGCTTGACGAGGTAAGACTTACCTCCTTTATGGCATTTATAATATTTATCGGTTATCTCGTTTTCCCTGCAAGAAAGGGAAAGCAAAAGGTAAACTTTATGCCGTGGTATGACTGGATTATTATGATACTCGGCACATCTTCTTTTCTTTATTTTTGTATCAGAGCTACCGAAATTGTATCAAGATACAAGATTACCGAAATTGAAGTTATTATAGGTATTGTGGGTATTTTGTGTCTGGCAGAACTTTGCAGACGAAGTGTTGGTCTTCCTATACTTATCGTTGCTGCGGCGCTTCTTTGTTATGCGCTTATCTGGGGCTCAACCAATCCCGATATTTTTGCCCGTGTTACCGAAAACGTACGTGTTCTTTTCTATTCTAAAGAGGGTATTTTATCCACTCCAATTAACGTATGTTCTAAGTATATTGCATTGTTTATAATTTTTGGCGCTTTCCTTGAAAGAACGGGAATTGCTGATTTCTTTATTAAAATTTCCAATGCCTTGGTTGGTAGATTTTCAGGCGGACCCGCAAAGGTTGCCGTTGTGGCTTCTGCGCTTGAGGGTATGGTGTCAGGTTCTTCCGTTGCCAATACCGTAGGCTCGGGCGCCGTTACAATTCCTCTTATGAAGCGTACGGGCTATAAACCTGAATTTGCCGCCGCCGCTGAAGCATCTGCTTCTACGGGCGGACAGATAATGCCTCCTATTATGGGAGCTGCCGCATTCCTTATGGCAGAAACCGTAGGCGTACCTTACTCTAACATAGTCGTTCGCGCTATTCTCCCTGCAGTTCTTTATTTCGCAGGTGTATTTATCACCGTTCATCTCGAAGCCAAAAAAGAGGGACTCAGAGGTCTTACAAAGGAAGAACTTCCAAGAATTAAGCCTCTCTTAAAGCAGACCTATTTACTTTTACCTCTTATTCTTCTTATTTATCTTGTTGCTACAAGTAAGCGTTCTATTGCTTATGCCGCCGCTATCGCTATTGTTGTTGCTATAGTTGTAAGTATGTTCAACAAGGAAACGAGAATTACCCCCAAGCGTCTTTTAGAGGCTCTTGCGGCAGGTGGACAGGGAATGATTACCGTTGCGGCCGCTTGCGGTGTTGCAGGTATTATTGCAGGTGTTATCGGTTCTACCGGTCTTGCGTATATGCTCTTTAACGGTATCGTTACTCTTGCGGGCGGAAAGGTTATAATTGCCCTTTTCCTCACTATGCTTTGCTGTATAGTGCTTGGTATGGGTGTTCCCACTACCGCAAACTATTGTATTATGGCGGCTACCTGCGCTCCTATTTTGGTTCAGATGGGTGTTCCGATTATTGCCGCTCACTTCTTCGTGTTCTATTTCGGTATAGTTGCCGACCTTACACCTCCCGTAGCACTTGCTGCCTATGCAGGCGCCGCTATTGCGGGAGCTAACCCGATGAAAACGGCATTCACTTCTACTAAGCTTGCTATAGGCGCTTTTATAGTTCCTTACGTGTTTGCCCTTAGTCCTGCAATGCTGTTTATAGATACTACCGTTTGGGAAGTTGTGCTTATTTGCATTACTTCGCTTGTGGGAATGTTTGCTGTTTCGGCTTCGCTTGAAGGCTTCTTTAAACGTAAAATGTTATGGTTTGAAAGAATAATAAGTGCGGTGGGCGGTCTTTGTCTTATCTATCCCGGTATAGTTACCGATACTATAGGACTTGCTCTTGTGGCTCTTATAATCGTTCTTCAGTTTACTGTTAAAATCAAAAAATCGGCATCTTAAAAAAATAACGGCTTTCGCCGTTATTTTTTTACTTAGCATTAAGGAATAAAAACGGTGGAAAAAAGTTTTTTTATTTCCTTGTTAAATGTGCGTTTTTATGTTAGAATTATAATGTATGAAAAGTGTATTTTTTCAATGGAGGAAAAGGTATGCAAAAAAATGAAATTTGCGTTACTGTTCAACCCAGTGAAAAAGAGTTTTTCTGGATAAATAATATACTCAGCGGTATGCTTAAAATGGCAACGCGTCAGGAGTGTGTTCTTAAAAATATTGATGAATCTGATTTGTCAAAAACCGAAAAGGGCGCACCCATTCTGATTGTGGGATATACTTACCGTTGGGTTAAGGGAATGGCTGAGGCAGTTGTTAATCACGGAGGAAAGCCTATTATTGTAGGCGCTTGTCTTCATCCCGATTTAAAGGAAAACTGTAACGGTGTTGATTTTGAACTTACTGAAATAGTTCGACGAGTTATATTTTATCTCGAACAGGCAGGCTGTAAGAGAACTGCACTTTTAGGTGTAAACAGAAGTTCCATAGCAGACAGAGAAAAAGAAAAGACTATTATTTCGATGCACAATGATGCTTGTGACGTTTTTGTATGCGAAAAATCTCTTTCACTTTGTGTTGACGGTTTTATTGAAAGTTATAAGCAAAACCACTATGACGGCGTCCTTTGCGTAAACGATACTGTGGCTATTTTCCTTATAAATAAACTCAGAAGTTTAGGCATACGAGTCCCTGAAGATATAATGGTTGTGGGAATAGGTAATTCCAATCTTGGACAACGCCACGAGATTCCCATTACTTCGGTTAATTTTGATTACGTGGAAATGGGACGTCAGGCAATAAGGGTATGGCGCTTTGTGAGAAAAAACAACGTTTCTGCAAGGCTTACTCTATCTCTTCCTTGCGAACTTATTATAAGAGGCTCTACCGCCAACTTTAGTCTTAACGATTTAAAGCCTGATTCCGATTATGATTTCGGTGACGGAAACGAGGCTTATTACTACGACCCCGACGTTCAAAGTATAATCAGAATAGAAGCCTTTCTTGAAAACTGTGACGATATTGACAGAGATATTCTTTACTGTCTTACCGAAAATCTCACCTATACCGAAATGGCTGAAAAACTTAAACTTACCGATCGAGCCATAAAATACAGAGTGGCTAAAATGATAAAAAATTTCGGCGCTAAAAAGAGAGAAGATTTATCAGATATAATGAAATCTCTGCTTAATTCCGAATTAAAATAAAGGAGAAGTACTTATGTTAAGATTTGAAAAATACATTATCAGAAGCGCATCTTTGGGTGTTGAAAATCCTCTGCCCGATATTAAGAACGTGTCTTATATCCACGCAGGCTTTGAGGTTACCGACAGAGTAACCGAAGAAGAAAGAGCAGGACTTGGAAAGGGTAAAATAAACACTCTTCTTCCTTACACCAATCAGGATAACTACGACAGAAACAGAAACGACAGAGCATTTAATGCGGCTATTCTCGAGAACAAGTATATAAAGGCTGTTTTCCTTCCCGAACTCGGCGGACGTCTTTGGTCGCTTGAAGACAAAACAACCGGTAAAGAGGTTCTTTATAAAAACTGCGTATATCAGCCTTGTAACCTTGCGCTTCGTAACGCTTGGTTCTCGGGTGGCGTTGAATTTAACGTAGGTATCAAGGGACACAACCCCTTAACCTGTTCTCCTCTTTTTGCTAAAAAACTAACCTATAAGGGCGGGGAAGAAGTCCTTTGTATGTATGAGTACGAGCGTATCAGAGAGGTTGTTTATTCTATAAACGCATATCTCCCTGAAGACAGCAAGGTGCTTTACATAAAGAACAGAATTGAAAATACAAGCGATGACGACAAGTATATGTACTGGTGGTCTAACATTGCCGTTACCGAAGAAGACGGTATAAGAGTTATTGTTCCTACCGACGAATCCTTCCTCTGCTTCTATGACGAAGGCAGATATCTTCTTGATAAGGTTAATCTTCCCGAGTGTATGGGCTTTGACGCAACCTATCCCGAAAATTCTCACCGTTGCTTTGACTTCTTCTATAAAATACCCAAGGCTGAAAATAAATGGATAGCTTCTGCTCATAAAGACGGTAGCGGTCTTTTACATTTCTCAACCAGCGAATTTATAGGCAGAAAGATGTTCCTTTGGGGTCAGGCTAACGGCGGAAGAAACTGGAATAGTTGGCTTACCGAGGATGACCGTCCTTATATCGAAATTCAGGCAGGTCTTGCTCATACTCAGCTTGAACATATTCCCATGAAGGCAAAAGAAACCTGGCAGTTTATCGAGGCTTATACTCCTCTTAACTGCGCTCCCGAGGACTTACATAACGATTGGCACACAGCTCAGAACGCTGTAAAGGCTCAGCTTTCAACCCTTATTGATACCGAAAATCTTGATGATGCTATGTACGGTCTTTTCCCCGATGGCGAAATCGTTAAGGATGAACAGCTTTGGTACGGTTCCGGTTGGGGCGAGGTTGAAAATAAAATCAGAGAACTTACCGGCAAGGCTCCTATCAGTAACATTATTAGCGATTGGAGTAATACCGACTGTGATCAGGCTCCTTGGAAATATCTTCTTGAAAACGGTGAATTCCCCGCATACAGTGTTGATACCCGTCCTCATTCCTACGTATCTCACTCCTTCTGGCGTGACCTTCTTATCAAGGCTACCAAGGGAAGTGAGGAACAACGTTGGTATGCATATAACCAACTCGGCGTTCACTACTATATTGCCGAAGATATTGATAATGCTGAAGAAGCATTCAGAAAGTCTATTGAAGCCACTCCTAACGCTTGGGCATTTAGAAACCTCGGTATGCTTCTTTATAAGGAAAGAAATCGCCTTGAAGACGGTATTCCTTATATGCTTAAGGCTATTGAACTCGTTAATGATTTCCGCGGTCTTTTCGTTGAGGTTGCTCAGATGCTTCAGGCTGCAGGCAAACACAAAGAATGGCTCGAAATCTTTGAGGGTATGAATTCTATCCTTAAGGAAGACGGAAGACTTAATCTTCTCAAAATTCTTTCTCTTATTAACGTTGGCAAACTTGATGAGGCTGCCGCAATGCTTACTCCCGACTTCAAGATGGCTGATATTAAGGAAGGCGAACTTTCTGTTTCTCAAATCTGGTTTGACCTTTATAAGCTTATCATTAAGCGTGATACAGGCATTACCGACGAGGAAGAAGTACAAAAAATCCTTCTTGAAAAATACCCATTGCCTAAGACTCTGGACTTCCGTATGCACGGTTAATAAACAAAATCCAAGTTGCTCTGCAACTTGGATTTTGCGTTTTTTTGACACTTTTTACATTATTTTTGGATTTTTGTTTGTTATTCTTGACATCTGCAATAAATGGTTTAAAATTAAGACAGGGGTGGTAATTATGGAATACAATTTTTGTGTTAAAGCATCCTTAAAATATGAAGCGGAAGTCATAGTTGTCGGTGGCGGCCTTGCAGGTTGTGCCGCTGCTATTGCTGCTGCGCGAAACGGTGCTGATACTATGCTTGTTGAAGAAACGGGTATGGTAGGAGGTCTTGCCACCTTAGGCTACGTTGGCCCTCTTGATGCAACTACCAAACGTAACGGTGAATCCTTCGGTGGGTTGGCGGAAGAAATTGTAGAAAGCACACGCAACTTGAATAAAGCCTATGGCGGACCGAATTATTATGCGCTGAAGGTAGCGCCGGAAATGCTTCGATTTGTATTACTTCAAAAGCTTAAAGAAGCCGGAGTAAAAATACTTTTCCACGCCAACCTTATAGGTGTGGAAAAAAGCCAAGATGAAATCAGCCATATTTATCTGTCAACTAAAAGCGGAATAGAGGTTGCTGTGGCAAAGCGCTTTATTGACGCTACCGGTGACGGTGACCTTATTGCTTTTTCAGGTGAAGAATTTGTAAAGGGTAGTGAAGCGGGAGTTTTTGACGAATTACGTGAGGGTAATTTAGATAAAATTCATTACCAGAGCGGTACTTTAGAAAAATACGATGCATATAAGAGTAACGGGCTTATGCAGCCTGTATCGGTAATGTTTTCTATGGGAAACGTTGATTGTGCTCTTGCACAGAAATACTGTAACCGTATGCTTACCTATGATGACCTTGGTATAACTAAGGAAGAGGTTATGAAGCTTCCGTATTTCGGTACGGTAGGCTTCGAAGAAAACGGTGACTATATACCCATTCCACAAGGCAGAGTACTTATAGTTAAATTTGGAATTGACGGCAAATTCGCCCTTGTCAATATGTCAAGGGTGGTTGGTATTGACGGTACCGATGCGGTAGAAAAAAGCAAGGCGGAAGAAATTGCTCAAATGCAAATTCTTTATTTGTGCGATTTTTTAATCCGTTTTGTTCCCGGCTTTGAAAACGCATATCTATATACTTCTTCTCATACTCTGGGCGTAAGAGAAACCCGTAGACTTGTGGGTAAATACGTGCTGAAAGGCAGAGAAGTAATTAACTGTGAAACCTTTGACGACGGTGTTGCCTGTGGCTCTTACGGTATAGATATTCATGACCCACAAGGTAAAAGTAAGGCGATAGGCGGAATGCTTAAGGGTGATTATTACCATATTCCTTATGGTTGTCTTGTCCCTAAAACCATAAAGAATCTTCTTGTTGCAGGCAGGTGTATATCGGTTGACCACGTTGCACATTCCAGCACACGTATTCAAGGCACCTGTATTCTGACAGGTCAAGCGGCGGGTACTGCAGCCGCGCTCTCCTTAAAGAACAACGTTTTCTGTGATGAATTAAACGTTGAAATGCTTAAATCGAGCTTGAGAAAGGATGGAGTATTTCTTTAATGTTGTTACTAGGTTTTGATATTGGAGGCACAAAATGTGCCGTAAGTATAGGCACTTATGAAAACGGACAGATTAGTATTGAAGCAAAGGAAGGTTATCCTACCGATTTTTCTATATCTGCTGAAGATATGTGTCTTAAAATGGTGACCAGCGCAAAAAGACTGCTCAATGGCAGAAAATGTGACTCCGTTGGTGTTTCCTGCGGTGGACCGCTTGATTCTAAAAGGGGAGTGGTAATGTCACCGCCAAATCTTCCCGGATGGGATAATGTCGAGGTTGTAAAAATAATAAAGGAACAACTTGGTTGCCCTGTATTTCTCGAGAACGATGCAAACGCTTGCGCTCTTGCAGAGTGGAAGTTCGGCGCAGGTAGGGGAAGCGATAATATGGCTTTTATGACCTTTGGTACCGGACTTGGCGCAGGACTTATTCTTGACGGCAGACTGTATAGAGGAATTTCCGATATGGCAGGTGAGGTGGGACATATACGACTTGCTCCTTTTGGCCCTGTCGGCTACGGCAAAAAAGGTTCATTTGAAGGCTTTTGCAGTGGCAACGGTATTGCTCAGCTTGGCGATATTATTGCTAAAGAATATCTTGGCAGAGGAATTACACCATCTTATTACAGTAAGGAAAAAATTGCTTCGGCAAAGGATATTGCCGAGGCGGCAAGAAACGGCGACGAGGCGGCAAAAGAGGTTTTTAATATCTGTGGAACAAAGCTTGGTGAAGGGCTTTCCGTTATGATAGATATACTAAACCTTGAACGCGTTGTTATAGGCAGTATATTTACACGCTGTCAGGATTTACTCGTTCCCGCTATGGAAACGGTTATTAAAAGAGAGGCGTTGCCTCATTCGGCAAATTTCTGCAAGATTTTACCTGCAGGACTTAATGAATCAATAGGCGATTATGCGGCAATAGCAATTGCTCTTGCTAATTTGGAGGAGAAATAATGGATCATATTAAATTACTGACCGAAAGATACGAAAATCTAAAATGTATCGAAGAAGACGTTCGCACCGTTACCGACGTTTTAATTAAAGCGTATGAAAACGGAAATAAACTTCTTATTTGCGGAAACGGCGGAAGCTGTGCAGATGCAAGTCATATAGCAGGGGAACTTATGAAGGGATTTTTGAAAAAACGTCCTTTAAGCCAAGAAGAGAAAAATAAACTTAAAGAAAAAGCCCCCGAGCTTTCTGACGATACTTTAAATAAACTTCAAAAAGGTCTTCCTACTGTGGTGCTCAGCGACCTTAATGCTTTGAATACCGCATTTTCCAACGACGTTGACCCGAACCTTATTTACACGCAACAACTTTTCGGACTTGGAAAAGAGGGTGACGTGCTTCTTGGCATAAGTACGTCGGGTAATGCTAAAAACGTTGCAGAAACCGTAAAACTTGCAAAGGCTATGGGTATTACTACGATAGGTCTTACAGGTGGTATGGGTGGATTTTTAAAGGAAAACTGTGATTACTCAATTACCGTTCCCGAAAAAGAAACCTTTAAGGTACAGGAACTTCATCTTCCCGTTTACCACGCAATATGCGCCCAGTGTGAAGAACACTTCTTTAAAGAATAAAAAAATCTCACTAACTTTTGTTAGTGAGATTTTTTGTTTACTGTTCGGATTTCTGGGGAATCTGTGCTTTGAGAGCAGCTCTTGTTTTTCTTACTTCGCCAAGGTTAGCGGTAAGATTTTCATCGGCTCTGCGCATAATGTCGTCAACAAAGTCCTGAGCGGCTTTGCGCATCTCACGGCTCTTAGCCTGAGCGTTTGCAATGATTTCCTGTGCTTTTTCCTGAGAAAGACGAACGATTTCCTGTTCAGCAACCTTTGCTTTAGCCTGTTCTTCGGCAGCGCGGATAAGGTTGTCTGCTTCCTGCTTAGCACTGCTGATAATGTTTGCTCTGTCGGTAACGATTCCGCGAGCCTGCTTGATTTCGTTGGGGATGTTAAGACGAATATCATCTACTACTGCTCTTAATTTTTCAATGTCAACAATAGCTTTTTTGCCGGGCATTTTAAGACCGCTTTCAAGTACTTCGTCAAACTGTTCAAGTAATTCTTCAAGATTCATAAGTTACCTATCCTTTCAATCTTTTAATTATTTCATTGTGAATGATTTCGGGAACAAATCCGCTGATGTCACCACCCATAGAAGCAATCTGTCTTACCATACTTGAACTTAAATACATATTTTCTGCTCGTGTGGTAAGGAACAAAGTTTCTACGTCAGGGTTTAACTTGCTGTTGGTAAGCGCCATTTGGAATTCATACTCGAAATCTGAGAGTGCGCGAAGACCTTTTATAATAGCGCAAGCATTTTTTTCTTTAGCATAATCGGCAAGAAGTCCATCGGAAAACTCGACGATTACGTTATCTAAATCCTTGGTGCTTTGCTTTATAAGTTCAACACGCTCGCTGGGGGAGAAGGAGCATTGTTTTTTAGGGTTAACCATTACTACAACGATAAGTTTTCCAAAAAGTTTAGAGGCGCGGTGAATAATATCAAGGTGTCCCATGGTAATGGGGTCAAAACTGCCCGGATAAATTGCTACGTCATTCTTCATTTTCGGGCACCTCCAAAACGTATTTAGTGACTATAATCTTTGAGAAACGGTAGTCCTTGATTTTTTTGAAACCTTTAAAGGTTTCGGGCAACTTAACACTGTCGGGATGCTCACATAAAACCTTACCGCCGCTTTTCATAACACCGTTTAAAAGGGTCAGCGCCTTATCATAGTGTCCTTCGTAGTAAGGAGGGTCAAGGAAACAAAAATCAAATTTTTCGGCAGTGCTGTTTAGAAAAGCAGAAAAATCACTTTTTATAACCTTAGCCTTTTCTGTTAGCTTACAGTTTTTCAGGTTTTCGTTGATAATATCCACAGAATCCTTGGAACTGTCAACAAATACGGCAGATGCGGCGCCACGACTCAGCGCTTCAATACCCATCTGACCGCAACCTGCGAAAAGGTCTAATACGCGGCTGTTCTCAAGTTCAAAATGAATTGCGCTGAAAACTGCTTCCTTTACCTTTTCGGTTGTGGGACGTACGTCGTTTCCCGGCAGAGTGCGAAGCTTTAAGCCTCCCGCACTTCCGGTTATAACACGCATAACAAAACTCCTACATATAATTATATATATTATATTATCACACCAAACCTATGGTTTTGTCAATAGAAAGTTACAAAAAAGTGCAAAAAAATAACCATTGAGATAAAATACTCAATGGTTATTTTGGTTTAAACTGTAATCTTGGCTATTCTTACAACGTAACTTTCGCCGTATTTATAGGGTTTTGCCTGAATGTTTACCGTGTTGCCTTCTTGTGTGAAACTTAATTCTTCACCGCTGTCAAGCCAACAAACAGACTTAACCTTTTGGTCAAGTGTGAAAATATTATTGAGGTTTGTATCGTGCTTAAAGGTAACGTTTTCGTCACCGCTGGTGTCTAAATCAGAGAAGAAAAGATAGTAGTTGTTGCCATCTTTTAGGAAGAAGTTATCGGGTTTGCCGTTAATGGTAATATCAACGGGAGCGGGAGTGTGTAAAGCTTCGCTGTTAAGCTTATACCAATCTCCGATAATTTCAAGATATGCTTTATCTATAGAACGAAGGGTACCGTCTTCTTTAGGGCCAACGTTAAGAAGGAAGTTGGATTTGTATCTGCGACAAATAGCAAAAGTTTGAATCAACTCGGCGCAGGATTTAAAGTTGAAGTCGTTTTTAGCATAGCCCCAATGGTCAGCAAGGGTTTCACACATTTCACTTGCGATATACTTGGGAGAATCTTCAAGATTTATAGCCTTAGGTCTGCCACGCTCAAAGGTAACGCTGTCAAGTTCAATATGACCGAGAGCGCCACGCTGACTAAGTCCTGTGTTATTGATAATCATAGCATCGGGCTGATAACTTCTGATAAGAGAATAAAGGGCGTCTTCTTCCCAGTCTTCATTGGGTTTATCCCATTTGCCATCGAACCAAATGCCACCGATTTTGCCGTAGTTAGAGCAAATGATTTCAACACTTTTTCTTAAATATACAAGATATTCCTTAAAGTTTTCCTTGTAGCTTTCTTCGTGCCAATCGAGAAGTGTGTGATAGAAAAAGGGAATAACGTCCTGCTTTCTGCAAGCGTCAACAAATTCTTTTATTAAATCTCTGCCGCAAACGTGAACGGCATCATAATCGTTAAGACCCTTTGTATCATAAAGCGAAAAACCGTCGTGATGTCTGGTTGTAAGAGTTATGTATTTGCAACCTGCATTTTTTGCATTTGAAACCAGTTCGTCCGCCCAATCTTTTTTAGGATTAAAGATTTTTAGGGTTTTAAGATATTCATCCCAAGGAATACCGAGGTTAAACTTTGCCCATTCGCCTTTTCCGAGAACACTGTATAAACCGAAATGAACAAACATACCAAAGCCTAACTTTTCAAAATCTTTTACGCGTTGTTCTATAATCATAAAAAAATCCCCTTATACTGTATTTTTGTACTTACATTATACAGCATAAAGGGATGTTTTAAAATGGAAAAAATGATATATTTTATGTGTTTTTTAACACAACTTTCAATTTAATTATTTGATTTTATTTGTGGTGGTGTCCTTCTGAATAACGTCGTGAGCGCCGCCTTCAATAATACTTGTTGCAGAAACAAGAGTGAGTTTTGCCTTCTGCTGAAGTTCGGGAATGGTAAGTGCGCCACAGTTACACATAGTGGACTTAACCTTCATAAGAGAAAGGTTTACGTTATCTTTAAGAGAACCTGCATAGGGAACGTAGGAGTCAACGCCTTCTTCGAAGGATAACTTCTTGTCACCGCCGAGGTCGTAACGCATCCAGTTTCTTGCTCTGTTACTGCCTTCGCCCCAATATTCTTTGAAGTAGTTGCCGCCGATGTTAACCTTGTTTGTTGGGCTTTCGTCGAAACGTGCGAAATATCTGCCGAGCATAAGGAAGTCAGCGCCCATAGCCAAAGCCAAGGTCATATGATGGTCGTGTACGATACCGCCGTCGGAACAAACAGGGATATATACACCTGTCTTTTCAAAGTACTCATCTCTTGCTTTGCATACGTCGATAAGAGCAGTAGCCTGTCCGCGACCGATACCCTTTGTTTCACGGGTGATACAGATGGAGCCGCCACCTATACCAACCTTAATAAAGTCAGCGCCGCATTCAGCGAGGAAGAGGAAGCCTTCCCTATCAACTACGTTACCTGCGCCGATTTTAACGGTATCGCCGTATTTTTCTCTTACGAAAGCAATAGTGCGTTTCTGCCATTCGCTGAATCCTTCGGAAGAGTCGATACAAAGAACGTCAACGCCTGCGTTAATAAGAGCAGGAATTCTTTTTTCATAGTCACGGGTGTTGATACCTGCGCCTACAACGTAACGCTTTTCTTTATCAAGAAGCTCGTTTACGTTTTCTTTATGGGTGTCGTAGTCCTTACGGAATACCATATATTTAAGATTTCCGTTTTTGGTTATAATGGGAAGGGAATTTAATTTGTTATCCCAGATAATGTCGTTGGCTTGTTTTAAAGTGGTATTTTCTTCACCGCAAATAAGCTTATCAAAGGGAGTCATAAATTCTTTAACCTTTGTAGCCTTGTCCATACGGCTTACTCTGTAATCTCTGCCGGTAACGATACCGAGAAGTTTTCCGCAACAGGTGCCGTCGTCTGTAACTGCAACGGTAGAGTGACCGGTAGCTTCCTTGAGCGCGATGATATCGGCAAGGGTAGCGTCGGGAGTGATGTTAGAATCACTTACTACAAAACCTGCTTTGTAATTTTTTGCTCTGGCAACCATAGCAGCTTCTTCTTCAATAGTCTGAGAACCGAAGATGAAGGAAACGCCGCCTTCTTTTGCAAGAGCAACTGCAAGACGCTCACCTGAAACAGACTGCATAATAGCACTGGTAAGGGGAATGTTCATCGTAATCGCAGGTTCTTCGCCCTTTTTAAACTTGACAAGGGGAGTTTTTAAACTAACGTTTGCAGGAATACAGTGCTCGGAGGAATATCCGGGTACTAAAAGGTATTCGTTAAAGGTATGAGATACTTCTTCAAAATAAAAAGCCATAATTTCCTTCCTCTCTGATTTTTAAAAATATATTTATACTATTATAAACAAAGGGCAGTTTTTTGTCAACTGCCCTTTAAATAATTTTCGTTTTGTACTGTTTAGATAACGTGAAAATAATAATTTTTGTACAATTTTATGAATTAGGAAGATAAGCGCCGAGTTTTTTAAGGCTTTTTTGAAGTTCTTTGACGTCAATTTTTCGTGTATCTGACGTATCAACAGCCAAGGCGGCGGCGACACCTGCAGCCTGACCCGTTATAAAGCAACCGGGCATAACACGGATAGAAGCCTGCATTTTTTGGTCGGTACCCATACATCTGCCTGCTACGAGCACGTTGGAAAAAGAAACGGGGATAAGGCTTCTGAGCGGAATACCGTAGGATTCACCTTTAGCATAATGTAAATCTTTTGTGTATTCTTTCCAGAATTTTTCAAATTCAGCCTTGTCGGTGTTTTTAACGTGAATGTCAACGGGGTAGCAGTATCTGCCTATTTCGTCCTCAAAAACACTTCTGTTTAAAAAATCGTTAACGTTTAAAGTATAGTCACAGGTGATTCTGCGGGATTCTCTTACTCCAAGAAGATTAGCGGTGGCAATAAGCCGCATATTTTCATAACCCTTGAAATATTTTTTAAAGTATTTTTCGTATTCTGTAATAAGTTGTCTGCCCTCGAGCATTGCTTCGGTTAAACTTACTTCATCAATGGGATTTTTGTCAAAGGTATGACCGAAATTACCACCCGCTACACCATGGTTTGTATGGAAAAATCCGGGAACGTGACGGTCTTCTTTTGAAAATATACCTTCGGCAAAGGCTTCTTCAACGTTTCTGTTATATGCGGCGCGTTCTCGGTCAGGACTTATGTTGTCCCAAATGGAGCAAAGGGTTTGCGGCATTACAATGCCGTTTTCATCGCCTAATTCAAATTCGCCGCCACCAAAAGCGCAAAGGTCACCGTCACCGGTACAGTCGATATACACTTTTGCTTTAAGCGCAAAAAGACCGCTTTTGGAACCTAACACTACGTAGTCTATTTTATCGCCGTCGGTTATAACGTCGTAAAGAGTGGTAAAGAAGGAGAATTTAACGCCCGCTTCACGTATTATTCTGTCGTATTCGCGCTTTAGTTCTTCAACGTTGATTGTTGTCCAATACGAGTTAAGGGGAACGTCTTTTGAAACGTTTTTCCTTATTTCCATACCGATACCTGCTGCAAGACAGTTTACGCCGTCGTCAAACGGGGCGAAAGCGGGTACCATTCCCGCTGTACCAAGACCGCCGAAGCAACCCTGAGATTCTGCTAAAAATACGCTTTTGCCTTGTCGCGCACATGCTACTGCGGCTGCAACACCTGCGGCACCGCCACCTGCAACAAATACGTCACATTCGTATTTTTTATTTAAATTTTTGCTATATTTCATAGAATCACGTCCTTTGGGTAAATAATAGCATAGTTCAAAATAAATTGCAATCAAAATATTGCTATTGCGCTGTGGAATTTTATATGTTAAAATTATGTTACCGAAAGGGGTGGAAAAAGTGAAAATAAAAATGAAAAATGTGCCTTTATCGTTTGCTTTGCAAACCGATAAGCCACGTCATAAAGCTCCTAAAAAACCTAATATACTTTTTAGAACGTTGGTAAGACTTTTATCCATACCCGATATGCTTAATACCCGTTTTTCTTATACTTTAGATGAGAATTTAAAAATCGGAAAAGAACCGTATTTCATTCTGATGAATCACTCGAGTTTTATTGATTTGAAAATTGCTTTTAAAATCCTCTATCCAAAGCCTTTTAATATAGTTGCTACAACCGACGCATTTGTCGGAAAAGGATGGCTTATGCGAAATCTCGGTTGCATTGCAACTCAAAAATTTGTTACCGACGTAACGCTTGTAAAGGATATTATAACTGCCGTAAAAAAGAATAAAACAAGTGTGCTTATGTATCCCGAAGCAGGATATACCCTTGACGGCAGAGCAACTAAACTTCCAAGAGGTATGGGGAAACTTTTCAAAAAACTTGACGTGCCTGTTTTAAGTATTATAACCGACGGCGCTTTTTTGAGAGAACCTTTATATAACGGACTTCAAAGCCGTAAGATAAAGGTTTCTGCCCACGTTAAATGTCTTTTAACTTTACAAGAGGTAAGAAGCAAAACGATAGAAGAAATCGATGAAATTTTAGATAAGGAATATTCCTTTGATAGTTTTAAAAATCAGTATGAAAATAAAATTCATATCACCGAAAAATTCAGGGCAGACGGTCTTCACAGAATTCTTTACAAATGCCCCGAGTGTTTAGCCGAAGGTGAAATGGAGGGCAAGGGTGAAAAAATCCGCTGCAATAAATGCGGTAAAATCTATTATATGGATACCTTGGGAAGACTTGGCGCCGTAAACGGCAAAACACAGTTTTCAGATATTACCGATTGGTATGATTGGCAAAGAAGCTGTGTGAAAGAGGAAATTAAAAACAGCGACTATAATAGTGAAATGCAGGTTGATATAGGAATTATAAGAGATTATAAGGCGCTATATATGGTTGGAAGCGGTACTCTTATTCAAAATCAAAACGGTTTTACTCTTAAGGGGTGTGACGGTAAACTTAATTACAGTCAGTCACATAAAACGTCCTACAGTCTTAACGCCGATTATTTTTGGTATCAGATAGGCGATGTTATAGGTATCGGTGATAAGGAAGCTCTTTACTACTGCTTTATAAAAGATGGCAGTTCGGTTACCAAGGCGCGACTTGCGGCTGAAGAAATATATATAACTATGGTAGAAGAGGGGAATTTTAAAGTATGAAGAAAATAGTATCTTTAATTATTTGCATAGTTTTAACCGTTTCTTTATTTTCCTTAAAGGTTTGCGCTGAAACCGAAAAAGGATACGTTTATTCCGTAATAGGAAATCAGGCGCTTATTGAAGACGTGGAGGATAATTTGACGGGGGAGATTACCGTTCCCGAAACCTTGGGCGGTTTTCCCGTTGTTTCTATTCTTGATTACGCTTTCAGGGAAAGCAAAGTTGAAAGCATAAAACTTCCCGACAGTATTACCTTTATAGGTGAGGGCGCATTTATTAATTGTGAAAAACTTGAAAAAATCAACCTTCCTTTAGGTGTTAAAGAGATAAAAAAAGATACTTTTTCACAGTGTTTTTCTTTAAAAGAGGTTAATTTTTCGGGTACCGTTACTTTAATAGGCGGTAATGCGTTTTTTAATTGTTCGGCTCTTACTCAAATAGATTTAATCGGTGTGAATGATATTGAATTCAGCGCCTTTAGAAATTGCAAAAAACTAAGTGACGTTACTTTTTCCGATTCACTTGAAACCATAGGCGAGAGCGCGTTTTTCGGTTGTTCTTCCTTAAAGGAATTTTCAATACCTTCGTCGGTAAATTATATAGGCTCTGACGTTTTCGGCGGTTGCAGTGCGCTCGAAAAAATAAAGGTGAACGAAAGCAATAAAATTTTTTCGTCTGTTGACGACGTGCTTTATAATGAGGACGTAACCACGCTTTATTGGTATCCTTCAGGTAAAACCGATAAGTCTTTCGTAATGCCAAAGACCGTTGAAAAGGTTGTTTGGGGCGCTTTTGAAGGTTGCAAAAATCTTAAAAGCATAACCGTTAATTTTATCGGCACCGAGCGTAACGGAGAATTTTCTACGGGGTTTGCCTCGATTTTCGGAGATAAAATGCCGACGAATATTGAAACGGTTATTTTAAAGGATATTGTATCCGTTCCCGGAAATACCTTTTATGATTGTTCTAAGGTCAAAAAAATAGTTCTTCCGAAAACTGTTACCGAAATCGGAGAATATGCCTTTGCAGGATGTTCTTCGCTTACAAGTATAAACGTTCCGGAAAATGTTAAAACAATAGGTGACGGCGCCTTTAAAAACTGTACTTCACTTAAGAAAATAACGCTTCCCAAAGGGATAGAAGAAGGAAATAACGTTTTTGAGGGTTGCGAAAATATAAAAGTTATTTTTGGTGAAGAAACTACGGAAAAGGACGAAAAAAACGAGAGTCAACAAAGTGTAGATAACTCTTCTTCGGGTTTGGAAACTAATTCTTCTGAAACTGAAAACGAGCCTGACCCTAAACCCGTACCGGATAATCAAAAACCTGAAAAGAAAAATAAAATTTATAAAATCCTTATTATAGTGCTTTTAAGTATAACAGCTTCGGCGCTTATAGCAAGAACCGTAATAATTCTAAAGAAAAAAGTTCCGACGGATTAATCGGAACTTTTTATATATTGGTTTAAGTAATTCAATACTCTTTTTTTGTCTGCACTCCAAAGGGGAGCGATTAGTTTTTTCTTTGCACCGTCGCCCGTTATTCTGTGAACGGTGGCAGAGTCGGGAAGAACACCGAGACATTCTTTTAAGATTTTTGCATATTCCTCTAAACTCAAAACCTTTATTTTGCCTTCGGTATATTCTTGTTCAAGGTCGGTGCCTTTAAGTATATGTAAAAGATGAAATTTAAATCCGTCGCTGCCGGCATTTACCGTTTGCCGTACCGTTTCCAAAATATCCTCCGCAGTTTCATCGGGAAGCCCTATAATAATGTGTGTAACTACTTCGATTCCTGCTTTTTTAAGACGTTTTACCGCATCAAAATAAACTTCACTTTTGTAACCGCGACGAATGTATTCTGCGGTTTTATCGTGAACCGTCTGAAGCCCAAGTTCTACCGATACAGGTTTTATTTTATTGATTTCTTTTAAAAGTTCAATTTTTTCCTGTTCTAAACAGTCGGGACGGGTGCTTACCGAAAGACCAACTATATAATCAGGCTCAATGGCTGAATAAAACAGTTCTTTTAGTCGCTTTAAGGGGGCGTAGGTATTTGTAAAGGACTGAAAATATGCGATATATTTTCCGCTTTTGTTTTTAGCCTTTACTCTTTCCTTTGCCCGTTCCAACTGTGCGGTAATATCTTCGCATCCTTTTTCAGCAAATTCATCACTGCCTGTACAAAAAATGCAACCCTTAGTACCTAATCTGCCGTCACGATTAGGACAGGTGAATCCGCCGTCAAGAGAAAGCTTATACACCTTATCATTGAACTTTTCTCTGTAGTGTTCGTTTAAGGTTTTATACATATTATAAGAAGAAGGATTTTAAAAACTCAGCCATACTGCCGTCGTATTCGGCAAGAGCCAAAAATTCTTTTCCGAGCTGATTTCCCCAACTGTAAATGATTAGCGTTTTTCCGTCGATTTCACAAAGGTCAATATCGCTGTTGTTACAATCTACAGCGTGTTCGAGATAGTCGAGTTCCTCTGCGCTAAAACGTTCGGGATGGATTACCTGCTTGTCTGAATCGTCAGGCCACATAATCGGGTTTCTGATGCCAACTTCAAATTCCTTCAAATCGCGACTTCTTACAATATAAGGAACGTAGCGGTTATAGGGTGCGCACATAAGGCAAATCATATAATAATATCCGTCAACGTATCTTATAACGGGACAGGCAGTGTAGGTGTGTCTTGAATAAGAATATTCCATCATATCAAGCATAGTCCAATTAATAAGGTCCTTCGATTCGGCAAAAACACAGGTGAAGGGATTTCCTACGGCTTGGTTTTTTCCGCCGATTTCAATAGACATAATATATCTGCCGTCGCCCTTGCAAACCGAGTTGTTATAAACCTTAATATCCTCGGGGAAGGTAAGGATTTCGCGCTGTTCCCAATTTTTAAGGTCGCTTGATACAAAGCTGTCGACAACCCTTCCGCCACCGTTACCCTGTGGGCCGAAAGCGTACATTTTTCCGTTTTCTTCATAGCAACAACCAAAGGAGTGACATAAAGCAAAAGAAGAAACAATTTCCTCGGTTTCCATATCAATAAAAGCGTAATATCCGTCTTTGCGTGTAATACCGCCGGCACTTCCGTATTCTTCACTTCTTATCCATTCAAAACGAAGAAGTTTATCCTTCCATATAACAGGAGTTGCTTCAACTGCATTGATTTTAATGGTTCCCAGTTTTTTAAGGGATTTTCTTTGACCGACTCTTGCGGTTTTTAAAGTTTCAACAACGTCTTTAATCATATTAATTTCTCCTTTTGAAATCCTTTTTCGCTTATATTTTAGCAAGAGCAAATATATAAGTCAATGCTTTTTATTTTAAATAGCAGCTGAAATACAAAAAGATATATGCCTCTTATGGTGTGATAAGATATAAAGGCAGTGGGAAATCATTGCGTGGACGGATTTTCGTTTGTCTTTTATACTATAAAATACGAACACTATTTAAAAGTTCAGACGTATTTCCGCAAGATATGATTTTACTATTAAGATTTTCTAATTCTTTTTCAAATTCACAAAGATAATTTACTGCATCATTAAATGAAAACTGCGGGGGACCGCAAAGCGCCCCTTTAGGCAAGGGGCGCTTTGGCAAATCCACCTCCCTTTAGGCAAGGGAGGCTCCCGTTTTCAACTTGTGGAAGTCATTTCCATAAGTTGAATTTTCCGCATAACAACAAGCTTTTTCTTTAATTCAATATAACATTTTTTATTGTTATTTTCAAGTTATATGTGCAAATAGAGTTATCCCGAAACCACGAGATAACTCTATTTTTGATGGTATGAGAAAAATCATACCGACACATTGAAAATCATACCTAATAAAAGGCAGATGAAAACTTTGTTTTTAAGCAGTAAAACCGCCAAAAGTATGACATTTATTCCTGCCTTGCCTTATAATATTTATATTGAAATGGGAAATAAAGTATGGTATACTTAACTTGTGATAGGGGTGGCACCCATAACAAAAAACAGTATCACACATTTACAAAAAGGGGATGATACCCATCGAAAAAAACATTTTTGTTGTAGATGAACAAGGAAATGAATATGAGGCGACCTACCCAAAAAGGGCAAAAGGTCTTGTAAAAAATGGCAGGGCACGCTTCATAGACGAAAACACTATATGCCTTGCGTGTCCGCCAAATGTCGAATTGGAGGACAAAATAATGTCAGAAAATAAAAAAGTTGATTCTATTAATAACAATATACCTAATAATAGCGGAACTTCCACGGGAGTTGCTGATGCTATGGCTAATTTGCTTACTCCTACAGCAGAACAACATTCAGAAAAGTTAACCATTGATTACATATTAGGTAAACTTGAAGAGATATCACTCGGCCAGGCATTTGCCACCGATGCGATTTTGGAACTTGGTAAAATGAAATCAGGTGGACCTGGCGATGTGGGAACTCAGGAACAAGCAAAAGCAGTAGGAGAGATTATTAAAGCGAGAGAAGCAACAAACCAAAAGCTCATCGCTTTTTACGAGAAGATGTATGATGATTTGAAGCCTAAGGAAGAAAGTGCAAAAAACAAAGCACTAGAAATGCTTTCTAAAATCGTAACAGAAGTAGGATTCTACGAAACTGAACAAGGTGCAGAAATTCTTTCTGATATGTTAGATACCATTAGACATTTAGGTTAACAAAAATCTGCCGAGGATTTTTCTTCGGCAGATTTTTTGTCCCTATTGTGCCTCGACCATAGCATAAAAGCGGCGAAAAATCAATGCGAAGCATTGTATATATAATTTGTGGCAAAGCCACACCGAACTTATTACCCCTTACTTCTTACTTATTACTTCCCAAAGCCCCAAGAACTTTTGAGGTAAGAAGTAAGAAGTAAAAATCCCGCCCACTTACGTGAACGGGATTTTTGTCATTCGTGTCCGAAAAAGAACTGGGTGAAAAACCTGATTTTCTTAAATTTTTATGATAAATCTAATGTTGTCCAACCATTTGCATTAAATTTCTTTTGCAAAGCGTAAAATTGCTGAAAATCTCTACTATGGAAATTCCAACCTGTAATTTTCGTGATAAAACGCTTAAAGGC
>SVPZ01000057.1 GCA_015065605.1 Oscillospiraceae bacterium
TACCGTTTTAACAGGACCTTTTTCTGCTTCGTCTATTGCATTTTGAATAGATTTTGAATCACTTTCACCAATAAATCTTTCATCGTTAGGAGAAAGATAATTCTGCATAAGAAACCACTTCCTTATAAATAATTTTAATTATTATAATAGATTAAACTATTTCTTTCAATGGAGATTTTCTGCTATTGTATGTGTTTTTTCCATCTTTACACTAAGGTTCAAATATATTATACTAAAAAATTTTAAATAAAATCAACGGCTTGCCGTTGTATATGCCAAGCCTGTCGGCTTGGATAAAAAAACTCTCGTTCCGAAGAACGAGAGTTTTTTGTCTTATATAGCATAAAATACGAACACAACATTTTAATATTTAAGTCGTTAGTTCGAGTCTAGGGGATTTGTTTTTATTGACAACAAAAACAAAACTGTTAAAAATATAAATTTCTTATAATGTTTCACAAAATTTATTTTTAAAATCAAAAACTACTTTCTTAAGAGTATAGTCTATTTTTCTATCACAAAAATCAACTATGTGTTTTGGTATCACTTTATAATAAGCCTCTGCGATTCCTCCGGCTATACATGCTTCGGTATCTGCATCACCACCAAGAGATATCGCATTTCGAATCGCGCTTTCATAATCGTTAGATTCCAAAAAAGCAATAATTGCAGGTGGAACACTATAAGACGCTCTACTATCAAAAACGTAATTTTTTCTAATTTCATCAAGACTTTTTGAAAGATTATAATGAAACTTATTTTCTAAAAAACCACGAATTTCATCTTTGTTTTTATCATTTCGCGCAAGAAAAACCGCTGTTGCAACAGCTTGGGATGCTTTTATTGCTTCGCTGTTTTTATGAGTGTAAAAACAATTTGCTTTTGCTTGAAGAATCACTTGCTCAACAGTATCATACGCATAGCCGATTGGCACAGCACGCATTGCAGCACCATTAGCATAGCTTCGGTTTATCTTATATGTATCGGATCTTGCCCACTCAGAAAACATGTTTCCAAATCCGGCCTTCGGATAAAATGAATAATATTGGCGAAACTGTCCTGCATATTCTAAGCCACGTTTTCGAATATTCCGGTAGGTAATTTCATCGGGATTATTTAATATTGCTTTGCAAACTGCAACCGTTAAAACGGTATCGTCAGTAAAGGTACTGTCTTTATGAAACTCAAAATCATAAACCTTTGTACAATAAGTTTCATAATACGAACCAATGATATCACCATATATTGCACCAAACACATCATCACCGACCTTTAAATGCATTATAGCATAAAAGCGGTGATGGCGCAAGAATTATTCATTATTCGTTAGCTGTGCGACTTCATTTTTCACTATTCATTTGAAAATCCGTTCTTTATTTAATGAATAATGAATGATGAATATTGAAAAATGAATAATACAAACAAAAATCCGTCCACTTTCGTGAACGGATTTTCGTTTGGTGCCGCTGACCGGACTTGAACCGGTACGGTATCGCTACCGAGGGATTTTA
The DNA here is from genome assembly GCA_015065605.1 of Oscillospiraceae bacterium. Classification (GTDB taxonomy): domain Bacteria; phylum Bacillota; class Clostridia; order Oscillospirales; family Acutalibacteraceae; genus SIG607. The sequence continues at coordinate 1,512 of SVPZ01000057.1, forward strand.
AGTCCCTTGTGTCTGCCTATTCCACCACAGCGGCTTATTCATAACAAAAAGATAATACAATATTTTCTTGTAAAAGTCAAGAGTTTAGTGAAAATTCTAAGAATTTTTTTATTTTATATAAGTTGTATTGACTTTCACGCTTTAATTTGTTAAAATGTTAAAAAATAACATACGAGGTAAAATTTTATGAACGAAAAATTAGGCAAAACTACAGAAGAGTTTTTTAAAGCCATAGTTAGCATAAAGGATATGGATGAATGTATTGATTTCTTCACCGATATGTGTACCTCAAAGGAGATTTTGGCGATTGCACAGCGTTATACCGTAGCAAAAATGCTTAAGGAAAGACGTGTGTATAGTGAAATTGTTAATGAAACGGGTGCTTCCACCGCAACCGTAAGCCGTGTTAAAAGGGTACTAATGGATGGCACAGGCGCTATTTCTGACCTTATTGATAGAAATAAAGAATAATGCAGTACGGTGTTTTTTCAAACTTTTACGATAACCTGACTGAAAACGTTGATTATGAAAACTCGACAGACTATCTCTGTCGGGTTTTTGAAAAGTACGATAAGCTTCCGTCTCTTTTGCTTGACGTTGGCTGCGGTACGGGTGGTTTTTCTCTTTGCTTTTCAAGACGTGGTATAGACGTAATAGGCGCAGACCCTTCTGTTTCAATGTTGGAGATTGCCGAGAAAAAGGCTAAAGAGGAAAACCTTGATATTCTCTTTTTAAATCAGTCGGGTCAGGAACTTGACCTATACGGTACTGTGGACGGCGCGGTAGCCTGTCTTGATACCGTTAATCACGTTACCGATAAAAGAGAACTTTTGAAATTTTTTAAAAAGATATCTCTCTTTTTGGAAAAGGGCAGACTTTTTGTTTTTGATGCAAATACTCTTTATAAGCACGAAAAGGTTTTGGCTGATAACTGTTTCGTCTTTGAAGGCGATAGCCTTTATTGCGTATGGCAGAATTTTTATGATAAAAAAAGAAAGATTACCGATATTTATCTTGATTTCTTTATTAGTGAAGACGGAAAATATATAAGAGAAACCGAAGAATTTTCGGAACGCGCGTATAGTGATGAGGAGCTTAGCGAAATGCTTCATAAAGCGGGCTTTAAGGTGCTTGATGTTTTAGGCGAAAATTCATTTAATAAGCCTAAGAAAACCGAAGAAAGACAGATTTTTGTCTGCAGAAAGGTAAAATAATGGGAAAACTTATAAGAACTATAACAAGTGACGGAGCAATAATGGCAACCGCTCTTGACTCAACCGATATAGTTGCAAAGGCTGAAGAATATTTTAAGACCAGCGCAGTTGTTACCGCCGCACTTGGAAGACTGCTTACAGCCACTTCCATAATGGGAAATATGATGAAGGGTGAAAAGGATACCGTAACCGTTCGTATAAATGCAGACGGACCTATCGGCGCTCTTGTTTGCGTTGCCGATGCAAAGGGAAACGTCAGAGGTTACGTGACCAACCCGAGAGTAGAAATACCTTTAAAGGAAAACGGTAAACTTGACGTCAGCGGCGCAGTGGGCACCGACGGTCTTCTTTACGTTATAAAGGATATCGGAATGAAAGAACCATATAGCGGTTCCGTGCCGCTTGTATCGGGCGAAATAGCAGAGGATATAACCGCTTATTATGCGGTTAGCGAACAGATACCGTCTGTTTGCGCTCTTGGTGTGCTGGTTAATCCTGACCTTACCGTTAAAAAGGCAGGGGGAGTTCTTATTCAACTTCTTCCCGGTGCCGATAACTCTACTATAGATAAATTGGAAGAAAATTTAAAACACGTTCGTCCCGTTACAACTATGATGGACGAGGGTATGGATATTAAGGATATCGTTTTCACGATGCTAAACGGCTTTGAAACCGAAATTCTTTATGAAACCGAAACCCATTATAATTGCCCTTGTAACAGAGAAAGGGTAAAGGGTGTTCTGTCCTCTATAAGCAAAGACGAACTTATTTCTATGGCTGAAGAACTTCCTGAAATTAAGGTGGAATGCCACTTCTGCAATAAATCATACGTCTTTTCACCAAACGAAATAAAGGCTTTCGCAGAGGAAAAAGAGGCTTAAAAAATTTTTTTAAAAAAAGTTAAAAAAAGTGTTGACAAATGATAACCGTTGTGTTATTATATCAAAGTCGCCGGTACGCAACACACGGGTAGCGGTTCGATGTGGGAGCATAGCTCAGCTGGGAGAGCATCTGCCTTACAAGCAGAGGGTCATAGGTTCGAGCCCTATTGTTCCCACCATTTTTATGGCCTGGTAGTTCAGCTGGTTAGAACGCTAGCCTGTCACGCTAGAGGTCGTGGGTTCGAGCCCCATCCAGGTCGCCAGTTTTGCCTCTGTAGCTCAGTTGGTAGAGCAGGGGACTGAAAATCCCCG
>SVPZ01000033.1 GCA_015065605.1 Oscillospiraceae bacterium
TTTCTCTCAAGAATTGTCGGGTCCTTATTATTGTCGTTGTTTAATTTTCAAGGTCCGTTTCGCACTCCTTTTCTCAAGGGTGCCCGATTATAATACCACACCAAACCCCGTTTGTCAACACTTTTTTTCGTTTTTTTCAAAAATTTTTTTGTTTTGTGTTTCGGCGTTTTAATAGCACAATATATTGTGTTTTTGCTACCAAAAGTTATCAACAAATATTGCGAGCGATGTTGGTTATTTTTAATTATTCCCCGTTTTTAAAAAATTATTATATCTTTTTTGGATTAATTTTAATAAAAAATCGGCACACCGAAAAAGATGCACCGATTTATTATTTTTACTATCCTAGCACAACAATGCCCGCAATTACAAGAGCAATAGCGGCGTAATGCTTCCAAGACATTTTTTCCTTGAGGAAAATTCTGCTCCAAAGAACAGAGATAGCACAGTATGCAGAGATTATTACCATGCCGGCAGAAAAATCGCTGAACATAACTGCCATATAAAATACTTGACCTACCGTTTCGCAGAGTCCGCCCCAAAGAAGATTGCGGTTGCCCTTAAATACGGTATCTTTTTTAACGAATTTAAGCCAAACAAACGCAAAGACTGCAAGAATAAAGAATGTTAGCTCAAACGCAGAGTTTGCGGCATAATCGGTAATATCGGAATTAGCGAATATATATTCGTCGCCAACAGTACCGAAAGCGTCAATTACAAGATAAGAAATCGGTAACAAGAATGCAAGTATACTCTTTGTATATTTGCGGTTTGCTCTTTCCTGTCTTGCTTGTTTAATTTCTTCGTCTTCCCTTTGTTCAACAAAGCCTAGTGCCAATATTCCGACGGTTATCATTACAATACCAACGATGGTTGTAGTTGTGATATCCTGTGTCGAAAAAATGCCGAAGACTAAGCACAAAAGAAACGCCAACGCACCCGACGAGTTGCAAATAGGTGACGAAATTGAAAGTTCGATATAACGAAGACCGACATAGCCTAGTACCATTGCCAATATGTAAAGTGCCGCAACAGGTAGATAGTTTACAAAATCAATCAGCTTAAAGTCAGTATAGAAAAGACTTGCAACTATTTTATGAACGCCGTCAACGCCTACCGTATTATCGATTATCGCACCGCCGATTAGGGTTATAAAGAAATGGATTCCCATTACTAAACCGACGAAAAAAACAACCTTCCAATGACTGTTTTTATCACGCTCTCTTGTTCCCATTTTGGAGAACAGGTCAGAGCCACTCCAACAAAGTAAAGCTAAAATTGAAAGAAAATAATATAACATTTTGTCCTCCTGTAAATCACAAAAATTTTATTTCTTGTGTCTGTTCGGAGGCGGTCTTCTTCTAAAATGCCTAGATGGCATTATTTTTTTAAGTCTTTTTGTCATATTTTATTCTGCACCAAGCTTTTTGGCAAAATCTGTCAATTCTTCATCGCTATAGAACTCGATTGTTATTGTTCCCCTGCCTTTTCCCTTTGAAACGATATTCACCTTTCTATGCAATTCGTTTTTAAGCGAAAGCTCAACCTCGCTGTAAAAACTATTTTTAAGCTTAGGTGCCGTTTCCTTTTTAGCCGTCTTTTTGACTTTTGCCATACGCTCAAGCTCGCGTACAGATGCACCGTCAGCAGCGGCAAGAAGCATACGGTTTCTGATTTCGATATCGTCACACGAAAGCAAAGCCCTTGCGTGACCTGCAGAAATTGCACCTATGCGAAGAGCCTCAAGCTCGTTTTCCTGCAAATTCATAAGTCTTAAAGCATTAGCAACGGCACTTCTCGATTTTCCCACCGTTTCAGCAACCTGCTCCTGTGTAAGACCGTAACTGTCCATAAGGGTACGGTAACCCATAGCCTCTTCAACCGAGTTTAAATCCTCACGCTGAAGATTCTCTATAAGAGCCACCTCCATATACTGTTTATCATCAAGCTCCTTTATAATTACAGGAACCTCTGTAAGACCTGCTATACGGCAAGCACGCCAACGGCGTTCACCTGCTATTATTTGATAGTTACCGTTAGAAAGTGGACGCACAATAATAGGCTGTAAAAGTCCGTGCTTTTCAATACTATCGGCAAGCTCAGATAAAGCCTGCTCATCAAAATCTCTACGGGGTTGGTCGCGGTTAGGCTCAATGTCTACAAGCTTTACTGAGACCGCACCCTCATTTTCTGCGGTATTTTCGCCGAACAGAGTGTCAAGTCCTCTGCCAAGTCCTCCCTTTGCTGCCATAATTAACCCCTCCTATTTCTCTTTAAAAATTCTTTTGCTAAATCGTCATAAGCCGCGGCTCCTTTTGAACGGCGGTCGTAATACTGTATGGGCATACCGTAGCTTGGTGCCTCCGAAAGACGAACGGCTCTAGGTATTGCCGATTTATAAAGCTTATTAGCAAAATATTTTTTAATTTCTGCAACTACCTGTTGGGTGAGCTTTAATCTACCGTCAAACATAGTAAGCACTATACCCTCAATCTCAAGGGTTTGATTATAAAGTCTTTTAACCTGACGAACAGAATTCATAAGCTGTGATAACCCTTCGAGTGCAAAATACTCACACTGTATAGGTACAAGCACCGTATCGCTTGCAGTTAAAGCGTTAATTGTGATAAGTCCAAGCGATGGCGGACAGTCGATAAATATGTAGTCATAATTTTCTCTTATTGGTGCCAATGCCATTTTGAGCTGTGTCTCACGATGCTCGGTAGATACTAGGTCAACCTCTGCCGCCGCCAAATCCATAGAGGCGGGAACAATATCAACGTTTTTAAATTGTGTCTTTATGGTAGCATCACCAATACGGCATTTACCAATTAAAAGCTCATAACAAGAGTTGCCGCCCTGTTTTTTGCTTATTCCGTATCCGCTGGTGGTATTTCCCTGCGGGTCAGAGTCTACAAGCAGAACCTTTTTGCCTGCCATACCCACCGCCGCCGAAAGATTAACAGCCGTTGTGGTTTTACCCACACCGCCTTTTTGATTTACTACTGCAATTATCTTGCCCAAGAGATTGCCTCCTTATATGTATATAAATATATATTATATAATTTAATATATATTGTACCGTTAATTATATTTTAAATGTTTCACGTGAAACATTTAGATTTTTTTAAATCTAAATTTATTATATCAACTGGAACATAAAATGTAAATAAAAACTTTCGCATTAAAGGGTTCTGCAACAAGCAGAACCCTATTTTTTCGCATCCGATTTAAAGAATATTGCCATTATAAAGCCCGAAAATATTGCGGCGGTAATTCCTGCGGCGGTGGCGGTCAAGCCTCCGCTTAACGCTCCTATAATACCGTATTGGTCAACCGCCTCTTTAACACCGTTTGCCAAGCTATAGCCAAATCCCGTAAGCGGAACTGTAGCACCTGCACCCGCAAACTCTACAAACGGCTCATAAACACCGATGGCGGTCAAAATAACGCCTGCAACTACATAGGTGACCAAAATACGTGCAGGGGTAAGCTTGGTATAATCTATAAGCACCTGACCTATAACACATATTCCGCCACCAACCAAAAAGGCGATTAGACAATCCATAAACATAAAATTTCTCCTTTTGTTTCACGTGAAACATTTTTCTAATAGTTTTTCATTTTTGCTTTGGATTATACCTTTTTAGAAAAATATTTAATAATTCATCTCTTTTCAACCATTTAACCCTTACCCTGTCGGCGTTTTTAGAAAAAAGTGTAATCGTTGCCTTAGAGCTGCCACGTCGCCTGTCAAAAGGACTTTCTATAAGCTTTATAAGGCCTATATCTTCAAAATCCGAACAAACTGTTTTTCGTTTTAGACCAATTGTGCCTTTAGCAGTGATTTTTTTACTAAAAATAAGACCGCCGCGTTTATAGCTGTAAATTAAGAGGTCTGCCCACCATAAAACGCCCAAAAAAGCTATTATTGCAAGAAAAACAATAAAACGTCTAAAATTTTCTAGCAAAAAAAAGAGATATAAAGCCGATAAAAACAAAGCCAACATTAATAACATAGCCGGTGTTATTGCTGAAATCACGCCTTTTCTCGCAATCGCCTTTGATAAAGTAGCGTTGCTTTCAAATTCTCCTGTAAGTTCAAAGATGTGTCGGTCTACCCGTTTCTTAGAAAATATAGGAACAATTATAGAATTACCAAACAGTTTTTTGCTGTCGCACCCTCCAACAGATGCTTTAAGCGTAAAAAGCCCTAAAACACACATTAAAAGCGGTTGTTCAGAAATTAGTCCTTTTATCTCGGACCGTTTAAAATGCGTACGGTACTTTGCTATTATTCCGTTAGAAATTTCTATATCTTTTTGTCCCAAGGCTACCGAAAAGCCAAATCCTTTAAAAATACGATAAACAAATGCAGTAACATAAAAGCCTAGCAAAATAAATATGGCAACATTCGCCGCTTTTGGCATGTAACTTCCCAAAATCTCGGTGTTGGCGGCTATCCGCCTGATTAAAAGCTCGTAAACGCCGATACCCAATAGCTCTGCGGTTTTGCTTATTATCGGAACAAATATAAAAGCTCCCGAAAAAGCACCGCCCGAAACCGCCGCCCACAAAACAATTTTTTTAAATTTATATCTTTTTATTTTGTGCCTATTTTGTAAACTTTTGTCCGCAAAAAGCTCACAGGAAACCGTTTCTTTAAGACATACCCTTATATCTGCCTTTTTCCCTTTTGCATCGGTGCTAATAAAGACACTTCTTGCCGAAAAGATGCGTTCTATTAAATTTTGTCTTTCATATATGCTTGCTATTCGCACAAAGGGTATATAAATTTCCCTTTTTATAAAAATTCCATAACATAGCAAAAAACCGTCCGTTTTTTTATAAAACCTATAAAACCGCCATTTTAAAAAAGCCAGCAATATAACTACTAAAAAAACGGCAGTTTCAAAAAGAAACATACCGCTTAAAATTACTTGAAATCCGAATTTTAATAACAGTCTTAAAAAAGGCAGTATTAAAACAAAGGAATACGGCTTTAAAAATCTAAAAAACATTAATGGGTGTGTTTTTTCTATCAATTTAGCGAGCCGCCTCCTCAACCATTGATTTAAAGTTTTTTAAATCATCGTCAGTAAACTCGGGCAAAAATAGGGTTCCACCTATAGTTTTTATTATAGCAAGAGTTAGTTCAAATCTGCTTGACAAGGGCGTTTTAAAGCATTTTATATAAATTATTTTTTCATACGGAACTATTAAGCTTCTTTTGAAAATTATACCGCTTTCGAACATTAAAAAGTCATCTAATAGGGTAATTTTGCAGCTTTTTAAAAAAACGGTCAAAAATACTCCTATAAATACCGTAAACACTAGAGTCCCCATAAAAACGAACTTATTAATTAAAAAAGCTATTATTAAAATTGGTAAACAAAAAAGCGTGATTCTTATCTGCCAAAGAAATACTAATCTTTTAAGATAAGCCTCACGCTGCATATTTTTACCCCTTATTTGTCTTTTTGACATTTTTTGACATTTTCCCAATATTCGCGATATGCCTGTTCGGTTTTATTATCCCCGAAATTATAATATTTACGACTTTTAATTTTATCAGGCAAATATTGCTGTTCAACATAGTGGTTTTTAAACTCGTGCGGGTAAAAATAATTTTGTCCCTTTATTTCGGCATCCTCGCCGTCAAAATGCTTGTTTTGAAGATGTCTTGGTATTTCACCCACAAAGCCCATTTCAATATCACGCATAGCGGCATTTATGGCATCGTGTCCTGTAGCTGATTTTGGACTGATAGCCACTAGGACAACCGCATCTGCCAACGGAATTCTAGCCTCGGGCATACCAACCATCATTGCGGTATCTACCGCCGCCTTTACTATTGGAATTATTTGCGGATGGGCAAGACCTACATCCTCGCTGGCACAAACGAGCAAACGCCTGCAAGCACTAGGCATATCCCCTGCCGCCAAAATTCTGCCAAGATAATATACTGCGGCGTTGGGGTCAGAGCCTCGCATAGATTTTTGAAAGGCAGACAAAAGGTCATAATGCTCATCACCGTCGCGGTCGTAGCGGACAGAGTTGCCCGATAAAATTTGTTCAACTATATCGGAATCGATATTTATCTCATTATCGCCCTCTGCTACAAGACAGCAAAGCTCAAGCATATTTAAAGAACGTCTGACATCACCCGCCGCTGCTTGCGAAAGCTTTTTACAGTCACTCTCCAAAAGGGTTATTTTTTTGCCTTTTTCCTCCTCTAAAATACCTTTGGCACGGTTTATAACCTCAGCGATATCTTCTGCTCCCAAGGGTTTAAATTCAAAAACAGAGGAACGGCTTAAAATAGCATTATAAACATAAAAATAGGGGTTTTCGGTAGTAGATGCTATAAGGGTGATATCCCCGTTTTCTATGTAGGAAAGCAAAATTTGCTGTTGCTTTTTATTAAAATACTGAATCTCATCAAGATAGAGAAGTATACCGCTCGAAGCTTCAATAGAGCCAATTGATGCGACAATATCCTTAATATCCGAAGTTGAAGCAGTAGTGGCGTTTAGATAACAAAGCTTTTTGCCTGTTTTTGAGGCAATTATATTGGCAACGGTAGTTTTGCCGACACCCGAAGGCCCGTAAAATATGAGGTTTGGAAGCTCGCCCGACTCAATAATTCGGCGAAGAATCTTACCCTCTGCCAAAAGGTGCTTTTGCCCCGAAACCTCATCTAAGGTTTTAGGCCGTATTCTATCTGCTAGAGGTGATGTCATCAGTCTTTCCTCCTAATGTCTTCTTGTTTTATATTATATCCTCTATCTAAACTTTTTTCAATATTATTCTATAGGTCTTATAAACAGTTGCAAAAATTTTTTGAAGTGTTATAATGTGATTAAAAAGTTTTTCTGTTTTAACTATTAACAATATTGCTTTTCGAGGTATGAAATTTATGAATATTGTAATTTTAGGTCTTGGCAAGGTAGGCGTTGAACTTACCGAGTTGCTTTGCAGTGAGGGTCACTCTATCACGGTTGTTGATAAGGACCCCAAAAGAATTGAAACAACTGTAGGTCTTTATGATGTTGCGGGTGTTACGGGCAGTATCACAAGCCACACTGTTTTGCGTGAAGCAGGGGTGGTTTCGGCAGATTTAGTAATCGCCCTCACAGGAAACGACGAAATAAATCTTACCAGCTGTCTTATGAGTAAAAAGCTAGGCTCAAAAAACACCATTGCACGTGTTATTAAGCCCGAATACTCTGACGGAATTAACATTATAAGGGACGATTTAGGGTTATCCCTTTCCATCAATCCCGAAAGAGAGACCGCATCAGAAATTGCCCGTATTTTAAAATTCCCATTGGCTAAAAATGTTGAGCCGTTTGCCAAAGGCAAGGTAGAAATGATAGAATATGAGGTTACTGCAAATTCCTCAATGGCAGGCCGTACGATTATTGAGATTTTCTCGCGTATGAAAAACCCTCTGCTTGCCTGTGCGGTTGAACGTGACGGAAAGGTTATAATTCCTTACGGTGATTTTCGCATTGAAGAAAAGGATTTGCTCACACTTGTAGGCTCTACCGAGCGTATGACGGCATTCTTCCGCGAGGCAGGAATTAAAACTACATCTATTAAAAATGTAATAATCATCGGCGGCGGCAACACTGCATACTATCTTGCAAGTTTGCTTCTAAAAACACACATTGATGTAACCGTTATTGAGCTTAATAAATCGCGTGCAGAAAGAATCGCCGAGCTTTTACCTGAGGCTACTGTTATATTAGGCGACGGCACCGACCATCAGCTTCTTGCTGAAGAGGGAATTCACAATGCCGATGCACTTTGCTCTATGACAGGTGTTGACGAGGAAAATATAATTGCATCTCTTTATGCAAAAACCGCTTCCGATAATATAAAAACGGTAACTAAAATCAACCGTTCAGAGCTTACCTTCCTAGCAAAGCCGCTTGGTGTCGGCAGTGTTGTAACCCCTAAAAAGATTGCGGCAAATATAATTTTGCGTTATGTTCGTGCTATGGAAAACTCCTATTATGCCGATAACGTTTTAACCCTTTATAAAATTGCAAACGGAAGGGCAGAGGCTCTTGAATTTGCAGTTAATGAGGATTGCTCACTTGCAGGAACACCGATAAGCAGGTTAAATATTGCTAATGACATAGTAATCGCAAGCATTAACCGCAAGGGAAAAATAATTGTCCCCCACGGTAATGATACAATGGAAAAAGGCGATACCGTAATAGTTGTTACCACTCGTGCAAGGCTTGACCGTCTTGAAGATATTAGGGGCTAGCCTATGAACAAAAGAATGATTGTTTATATGCTCGGAAGACTTGTTTCTTTTGAGGGTATTTTACTTCTTTTTCCAACACTGGTTGCTGTAATTTATAAAGAGAACACTTTTTTAACCTATCTTTGCTGTGCTTTAGCACTTATACTTTTAGGACTTTTAATGTCCCTTATAAAAATCAAAGATAAAACCATCTTTTCAAAAGAGGGACTTGTAACTGTAGCACTCGGCTGGGTAGTCTTAAGTTTAGGCGGTGCCGTTCCTTTCTGCCTTACAGGCGAAATCCCCTCTTTCATTGACGCTTTTTTTGAAACCGTTTCGGGCTTTACCACAACAGGCTCTAGTATTTTAACAGATGTTGAAGCACTATCAAAAAGCTCTATTTTCTGGCGTAGCTTCACCCACTGGATTGGCGGTATGGGTGTTATTGTATTTGTAATTGCTACTATGAAAATGGCGGCGGGCGGCGGCAACATTTATCTGCTTCGTTCCGAAAGCCCTGGTCCCGAGGTTTCAAAATTAGTTCCAAGCTCAAAGGGTACTGCAAAAATTCTTTATATAATATACTTTGTAATGACCGTAATAGAAATTATTGCTTTGCTTTTCTGCGGACTTTCTTTGTTTGACAGCCTTACCATCTCTTTCGGTACAGCAGGTACGGGTGGTTTTGGAATAAGCAATTCCTTTACTGCCGCAAACAATCCTGCCGCACAAACGGTAATTGCAATTTTTATGGCGGCATTCGGTGTTAACTTTAGTTGTTATTACCTTTTGCTTGTCAAAAAATTTAAGGATTTCTTCAAAAACGAAGAACTGCGTGCCTATCTCTTTATAATGCTTGGCTCGGTGTTAATTGTTGCCCTTAATATCGCTAAAATGTACGAAAGCTTTGGCGAAGCCCTGCATCATTCTTTCTTCCAAGTTTCAAGTATCATGACAACTACCGGTTACACCACTACCGACTTTAACGCTTGGCCCGAGCTTTCCCGTATGATAATGCTTATTGTTATGTTTATCGGTGCTTCGGCGGGCAGTACGGGCGGCGGTATAAAGGTTATTCGTGTTATTATTTTAGCAAAGGTTGGCCGCCGCGAAATTCAACTTGCTACAAAACCAAACAAAGTAAGCCCAATTCGTTGTGACGGCAAGCCTGTAAGCGAAGCAATGGTTAGAAGTGTTTGTTCATACTTTGCAATTTATATGATTGTGTTTGTAATCTCGCTTTTGCTTATATCCCTTGAAGATAAGGATATTGTAAGTAATACAACCAGCGTAATCGCCACTCTTAACAATATAGGTCCCGGTCTTGAAATAGTTGGTGCTACTGGAAATTACTCTACCTACACTAACTTTTCAAAGCTTGTTCTCTCAGCAGATATGCTGCTTGGCCGTCTTGAGCTTTTGCCGCTTTTCGTGCTGTTTTCTCCAAAAACCTGGAAGCGTAGATAAATCCCTTTAAATGTAACATTTTTGAAATTATTTGTAACCGAATTGTATCTGCTTTTTTCTCATCTTTTGTGTATAATGATTGTAGTGAAATTATTACAGAAAGGTGGGGACAAAAATGAAGCTTAAAACCGTTTTGGCTTTTTGCTTGCTTTCTATTCTGCTTTTGTCGGCAGTTGCAATTAAACCGTCGGTTTCTACAGCACAAGTTCAACCTGAAGTATTAGAAAATGTTACTATCAACCTTTCAAATAGTGACAGTTCTTCAAATGTCCTCGCCGCTCGCTTTTTGAACATGCTAAATCATAACCTTGTTTATGGTGAGGATTTCTGCTCGGTTGAAAAGATTGTTAATCTTTCGGTAATCGCTAATTTAGCACATGCTGATGAAAATCGTGAGTTTGTAAAATCGGATATCGTTTATTCTTATGTTTACGATATGTACGGCATTGAGATTGTTGACACCGTTCCTAATCCCGACCTGCCCGAAAAAGCAGGACACCTTTACATTGTTCCTCAAGGCATTTCCGTTTACAAGCACACAAATGCACAGTTTAGTTTAAATGAAGACGGCAGCTACACCGTTACAACACTGGTTTCGGTAGAAAATCACGACGGGGAGTCAGAAACATTTAAGGCATCTACTCTCTTTGTTAAAAACCCTGCTTCTGCATTTGGTTTTAACATTGTAAGCTCTGATTTTATTGTTGATTCAATTAGCATTTAAAATTAAAAATATTTAAAGCCATAAAGTTAACCAAAGTTAACTTTATGGCTTTTCTTTTTGCAATAAATAATTTCTTTGTACCGTTTTTTCTCCTCGCCACTCGTAAGCTCTGCCCGTTATGTCTTCGGCGTCACTATAGCAGTTTCGGTAACCGTTTATAAATTCTTCTATATATGTAGTTTCTGCCTTTTTGTTTTCGGGGCAGACCTCTGCACAAATATCACAACCCCAAACTATTTTATGCTTTTTTAAAATTTCGGCATCAGCAGAGGATAACTCGCCCTTTTTTTGACTGATTTTAGATAAACATTCGCTACTGTCTGTATATTTAGGACATACCGCTTTGCATTTACCGCACTTTTTACAGTGTTTTGGCTCTACGTCTAATAGGTCAAGCTCTAAATCGGTAACTATTTCACCTAAAAACACAAAGCTTCCGTATTTTTCGGTTATTATCAGTCCGTTTTCACCTATAACACCCATTCCGGCACAAGCGGCAGTGTAAACCTCGGGCAAAGGCGAGTTGTCTATAAACCATTCAAATTGATATCCGTCTATTTGTTTTTTAAGCTCCTCGGTCGCTTTTTTAAGATATTCCCCACATACACGGTGATAATCTGGTACAGCCGCGTATCTGCTTATTTTTTCGGGAGGTGTTTCCTTTACTTTATAAGGGAAAAGACAAACTATTACCGTTTTGGCGTTCTTGGGTAACCGTTCTTTTGCTCTGCACTCTATTAAGTTTTCTAATACTTTATTATAAGCACAAAAGCCGACATCTTTAATGCCGACTTTGTTTATTATAGCTTCGATTTTTTCACGCATCTCGGCTTCGCACCTTTCCGAAAAATTCACTTAAAAGTGCGGCACATTCATCCTCACAGATACCGCCGTAAACTTCGGGCGTTTTTTCGTAAGGATAATCGCACAAATTAATAACACTGTCCATACTACCCGAGTTTAAATCATAAGCACCGAAAACCACCGTCTTAATTCGTGAATTAATAATAGCTCCTGTACACATAGGACAAGGCTCTAATGTTACATACATTTCACAGCCGTCAAGACGCCAGTCGCCAAGTCGGCGGTTGGCCTTTTCTATTGCCTCAATCTCTGCATGAGAAATTGCACTTTTCTTTTCTTCGCGTCGGTTACTGCCTACAGCTATTACCTCACCGTTTTTAACAATGACCGCACCAACGGGAATTTCGCCTCTTTGACCCGCCTGTAGAGCTACCTCTATAGCGAGTCTCATAAATTTTTTATCCATCTATCTTAAAAACCGCGTTGTATCCGTCATCATTGTCGGCAACGCTTTTGTCAATAGGGTCGTTTTTACAAACAGAATATAAAAAGCAAGGTAATAACAATGGAATTATAAAGCCAAACACTGCCTTAATATAAGGTGCCCTTGTGTTAAAGCGTTTATAGATTTTTACAGCACAAACGGCAGATAATATTCTATAGACAACCGTTAATATTAAGGCTATACCTAAAAATGCTAATGCGGGAATAAAAGCATTAAAAATTTTTGGGTCAAGACTTTTTTCTGCAAAAACAGCGGCATCTGCAGCAAAAAGCAGCTTTACGGCAAAATTAATGCTTAAAACTGAATAAGCAACCATAAATATAAAGCTTAATATATAAGTAACCGTCAAAGCTTTTCGGTACATACCCTTGCCTTTAGCAGAAATATCCGCTAACCTACCAAAAGCAAAAATATTTGCAAAGGGTACAAAGCCGTACCAACTTCGCTTTATATTAAGCTTTCGTGACATTTTATAAATTCCATAGCCTTTTAAATAGAAAAGCACCAATACTGCCGCCAAAATTAAGAAAAATAACAGCGAGTAAAGAATTATTAATGCAAAAAGCTTGGGTTCAGTAATGCCAAAATCAGTCAAAGTCATTATTCAATCGCTCCTAAAAGAAAAATAAAATAGATTCTATTAAGCATACACACACTAAAATTATTATTGTAGGGTGGGTGAAGAACCACTTGTTTTTTTGCCACTCGCTACAATCGGTTTTTACGTTTTTAACCGAAAAACCGTTTTCATCACGCCTAGATAAAATGACTATACCTAAAATTCCGATAATCAAAGCTACCATTAGGTAAATATTATAAATTATAACCTGTAAATCGTCTGTCATTCCTTTAGTTATATATGACATAACTACCGAAACCGCATTATTAAAGGAATGTATAATTAAGGCTAGCCAAATACTTCCGCTTTTCACGGTTATAAAGCCTAATATAATACCTATTAAAAAGGCAAATGGTATCTGTTCAAAATTACCGTGAATCAAACCGAATATAGCCGATGATGCAATAATTGCAAAACCCTCGCCATACTTTTTAAGACTTCCCAACATAAGACCTCGGCAGGCAAACTCCTCTACTAAAGCGGGTACTATTGCGGTTGATATGAAAGAAATTAAAAATCCCAGTATTCCGTTGGGGTTTTCACCGTAGTCTACATTATAATCAATACCAAACCCACTAAAAATACTTCCTGCAATAGATACCGAAATATTAGCAAAGGCACAAAAACCTATACCCATAAGTATAAGGGGCAGATTGTATTCCTTTTTAGGTGAGTCTAGCATAACAGTTCGGCTGATTTTATATCCGCCTAGCTTAAACACTATTATAAATGGCAGGGTAAACATCAAAACAGATATAATTATCTGCAAAATTTGAAGCACAAAGGGGTCGTTTGCCATTTTATATGCCTGTTCGTACGGTACACCAAGTGCCGACATAACAGCAAAATAAACAGCACCCCAAATATACGTTATGCCCGTCATTAAAAGACACGAAAGTCCAACTAGCAAGGCGTTTTTTCTGATTTGCTTTTTTTCTTTTTCCAGAGGTGTTTGAACTTTTACAGGAATATACACCGGTACAAACTGTGTATTTGGCGTGTTTTCCTCTGTTTCCTCTAGAAAATCAGAATTTTGATAATTATTTTGGTTGTTTTCTTGCATTTAATTCTCCCTTTGACACAAAATATTTATTTGTATCAGGTAATTTAAACCGCATAGTGCCGTTTGCTCTCCTCAAACGGCACTATATATAGACAACTATCTATTTTTAATTTATTCTTCGGCAGTTTCTTCCGTTTCTATAGCCTCATTTTCCTCTTCTGCTATATCCTCTGCCGAAATCTCTGATGCATCCGCTTCGGGTGCCTCAGGAGCATCGTTTACCTCTTCCTCGTCATGCTCTGCCATACCAACTGACAGTATCTTTCTAACCGTTTCACCGTCGCTGTTTGTTGTACGCATTACACGCACACCCTTTGCGGGACGGCTAAACAGAGAAATATCGTCTGCAAATATACGGATAATAATTCCGTCATCTGCAATCATAATAATATCGGTGTTTTCAGGAATAGGCAATACGGCAGCTACATCACCGTACTTGTCACTGCGGTAATTCTTAATACCCTTACCGCCACGGCTTTGAAGTCTATAGTCAGAAATCATACTTACACGTCCGTAGCCTGTTTCGGTAATGGTTAACACCTTGGTGTTTTCGTCACAGATAGCCATATCAACAACGCTATCACCCTGACGCATTGTAATTGCCTTAACACCGCGGGCTGTTCTACCCATAGGACGAACGTCGCTTTCCTTAAACTGAATAGCAATACCCTTTTTGGTTGCAAGCAACAGATTATCACCGCCTGTTGTCATACGAACAAACTTAAGCTCGTCATCTTCGTCAATAGAAAGGGCAATAATACCGCTTTTTCTTGTATTCTTAAATTCGGAAAGCCTTGTTCTCTTAATGATACCCTTTTTGGTAACCATACAAAGAAATCTTTCCTCATCATCCTTAACGGTACAGGGCAGAATTGTGGTGATTTTCTCGTCAGGCATAAGCGGTACTACATTTATAACATTCATACCCTTACTCTGACGGCTACCCTCAGGAATTTCATATGCCTTAATTCTGTAAACACGGCCGAGATTTGTAAACATCATAACAGAATCGTGTGACGAGCATACAAACATATTTTCAATAATATCGTCCTCACGTGTAGACATACCCTTAATGCCCTTACCGCCTCTATGCTGAACGGTGTATTCACTGGCAGGAACACGCTTGATATATCCGTTTTGTGTCTTTGTGATTACTACATCCTCTTCAGGAATAAGGTCCTCAATATCAACCTCACCTAAAACATCTGAAATCTCGGTACGGCGGTCGTCAGAGAATTTATCACGAAGATTAAGGCTCTCTGTTTTAACAATGTCAAGAATTCTATCCCTGCTTGCTAAAATTTCGTCACATTCCTTAATAAAGTCAAGCTTTTCCTGTAGCTCGTCAAGAATTTTCTGCTTTTCAAGACCTGCAAGCTTACCTAGCTGCATTTGTACGATTGCGGTGGTCTGAATATCGTCAAGACCAAAACGCTCGGACAAAGCCTCTTTACTTTCGGGTATAGTTTTACTGCTTCTGATAATATTAATAACCTCATCAATAAAATCAAGAGCAACCTTTAGACCCTCTAGAATATGGGCACGCTCTGCCGCTTTTCTGCGGTCAAAACGAGTTCTGCGTTCAATAATCTCGCATTGGAAGTCAATGCAGTTTTGAAGCATCTCTTTAAGTGTTAAAATTTGTGGCTTTCCGTTAACAATAGCCAACAAAATAGCACCAAAGGTAGACTGTAATGCAGTGTAGCTATAAAGCTTATTAAGAACTACCTGCGGATTAGCGTCACGCTTAACATCAACAATAATTCTAATACCGCCGTCACGCTTACTTGAGTAGTCAACTACATCGTCAATACCCTCGATTTTCTTATCTGCCGCAAGGTCGTAAATATGTTTTACAAGGTCCTTTTTGCGTACCTTATAGGGTATTTCGCTTATAACTATACGGTATTTTCCGTTTTTAAGCTCTTCGATTTCTGCCTTACCGCGAACGATAATTTTACCTCTGCCCGTAGCATATGCGGCACGAATACCGCTTCTGCCCATAATAATACCGCCCGTTGGGAAGTCAGGTCCTTTTATATGTTGGCAAATTTCCTGTAAATCAGCCTCGGGGTTATCTATTAGACAGCACATACCGTCAATAACTTCACCAAGGTTATGGGGCGGAATTTCGGTAGCCATACCAACCGCAATACCGCTTGAACCGTTAACCAATAGCTGTGGGAAGCGTACGGGTAAAACCTCAGGCTCTTTTAGACGGTCGTCATAGTTAGGTGTAAAATCAACCGTTTCCTTATCTATATCATCAAGCATATGAAGTGATAAACGGTTCATTTTAGATTCGGTATAACGGTAAGCAGCGGCAGGGTAGCCGTCTATATTACCAAAGTTACCGTGACCGTCAATTAAAGGATAACGAAGTGAGAAATCCTGTGCCATACGTACCATAGCATCATAAACCGAGCTATCGCCGTGAGGATGGTAACGTCCGAGTACCGAACCTACGGTATCAGCACACTTACGGTATGCTTTATCGGGCGTAAGTCCGTTTTCGTACATAGTATAAAGAATTCTTCTGTGTACAGGCTTTAAGCCGTCTCTTACATCGGGGAGAGCACGTCCTACAAGCACCGACATTGAGTATTGAAGCATACTGCTTTTAACTTCGTCAACAATTTCTATTGGAACTATATTAGTTTCTTCATTTGAAGGCCAATATACATTTTCTTTTGTAGCCATTTTTTACTCTCTCCTTTCTTAAATATCCAAGTCTGTCGCATAAATTGCGTTTTCTTCAATAAATCTACGTCTTGGCTCAACCTCTTCACCCATAAGTGTTGTAAAGGTTTCGTCAGCTAGCATTGCATCGGTCATAGTAACACGAAGCATTGTTCTGCGTTCGGGGTCTAAAGTAGTTTCCCAAAGCTGATCGGGGTCCATTTCACCAAGACCTTTATAACGCTGAACATCAGCCTGACCGCCTAATTCTTCTATATATTTTGCCTTTTCTTCGTCAGTAAAAGCATCAAAATGCTTTTTACCCTTTGAAATACGGAAAAGAGGAGGCTGTGCTAAATAAATATGACCTGTTTCTATAAGCTGCGGCATATAACGGAAGAAAAATGTAAGTAAAAGTGTTCTGATATGGCTACCATCAACGTCGGCATCGGCCATAATTACAATTTTGTCATAGCGAAGCTTATTTATATCAAAATTCTCGGCAATACCTGTTCCCAATGCTACTATAACGGGTGTTAATTTATCGTTACCGTAAACCTTATCCTCTCTTGCCTTTTCAACATTAAGCATTTTACCCCAAAGCGGTAAAATTGCTTGGTAGGTACTGTTTCTTCCCTCAACTGCACTTCCTCCCGCACTGTCTCCCTCGACAATAAATATCTCGGTTTTAGTCGGGTCGTCAGAAATACAGTCGGTTAGCTTTTCAGGCATACGAGTTTTTCCGCTTATGCCTGCTTTATTTCTTGAAGCATCTCTGGCTTTCTGTGCGGCTTCGCGTGCGTTAGATGCGGCAATAGCCTTTTCTATTATAATTTTAGACTCGTTTGGATTTTCCTCTAGGAATTTATAAAGCTGGTCGTTTACAATATCCCTTACCAACTGTCCTACAGAGGTATTACCAAGCTTTGCTTTAGTCTGCGATTCAAACTGTGCATCGGCAAGCTTTACCGAAACTACCGCAACCAAGCCCTCTAAAATATCGTCACCCTTAAGGTTGTCGCTTGATTCCTTAAGCTTTTTAAAATCGTGAGCATATTTATTTACAACCCTTGTAACTGTTTGACGGAATGCCTGTTCATGAGTACCACCGTCAATAGTATGAAGTGTGTTTGCAAAGGATAAAATCTTATTATCATAAGCGGTAGACCACAAAAGTGCAATTTCAGCAGTTTCGTCGCCTTTAGAGCCTTGAAGATATATAACATCGTTATTTAAACTTTCTTTCTTTATACCCTCAAGTAAATATTCTACATAGGATTTTATACCGCCTTGGAAGCATAAATCGTCCTGTCTGTCTTTAGTTAGCGAATCACTTCTCTTATCGGTTAAAATAACGCGAATACCTGCATTTAAGAAGGACTGCTCACGAAGACGGGAGAGTAAAATATCATAGTCATAAGTAGTAGTATCGGTAAATATTGTGGGGTCGGGCTTAAATGTAACGGTAGTACCGGTTTCATTTGTTTCTCCTATAACCTCTAAATCGGTTACTATATTACCCTTTTCATATCTTTGGCGGTAAATCTTTTCACCGTCTTTTACTTCAACCTCAAGCCAACTTGACAGAGCATTAACTACCGAAGCACCAACACCGTGAAGACCGCCCGATACCTTATATCCGCCGCCGCCGAATTTACCGCCTGCGTGAAGTATGGTAAATACAACAGTTACGGTAGGTATTCCTTTTTGTGGGTTTATACCTACAGGAATACCGCGTCCGTTATCGGTTACCTTTATAATTCCGTCGTCCAAAATATCAACGGTAATTTTATCGCAATATCCTGCAAGTGCTTCGTCTATAGAGTTATCCACAATCTCATATACCAAATGGTGAAGACCACGTTCGCCCGTAGAGCCAATATACATACCGGGGCGTTTTCTAACTGCTTCAAGACCTTCAAGTACCTGTATCGAATTTTCATCATAATTTTCGGTTACAGGCAAATTTAATTCGTTACTCATATTTTACTCCTTAAATTAAATTTTCAATATATCTCATTCTTTTTAAAAGAGTTGACGACGATATTTGAGAAATATATATTTTTTTTCTTTTTTCTTTTTTGTTTTTGCAAACTATAAAGGTTTTTGGAAGTTCATAAGAAACATTTATAACCTCTTTATTTTTTTCACTCAAATTTAAATATTTTCTTGTGTGACGTGAGAGGGTAGCGTTATCCATATCAAAAATTCCTATAATATCCTCAGTATTAACTATGATATCGTTACCCAAATGAAGATACATTCTCTTTTACCTCACCTTTTTTAACTTCAAAAACCTTACCGCTTTTAAGATTTGCTATATTTGATGGGTCGCAACAGCTTAAAAAACACTGCCAATCCCTTATATGATTTAAAATATAGCTTTGTCTTGAGGGGTCTAGCTCGCTCATAACATCATCTAAAAGACAAATAGGATATTCGCCCGATTTATTTTTAATAACCTGAGCTTGTGCTAATTTAAGTGATATTGCAATACTTCTCTGCTGTCCTTGCGAGCCATAATTTCTAGCATTTATTCCGTTTAAATTAAAAATTATGTCATCTCTATGAGGACCTATTGAGGTAATTCCCGAAAAACTATCTTCTTTTCTTGAATTTTTTAATTTTTCTTTATAATTTTCTTCATTTACGCTTGTTAAATATTTTATTAAAAGTTTTTCTTTGCCTGAAGATAATCCATTATAAATATCAGAAACAAAACCGCTTATTTCTTCTATGTACTTTTTTCTGTAATTAATAAGCTTTATTCCTTTGTCGGCAATTTCTTCTTCAAAAACATCAAGCATAATTTCAATACTGCCGTCAAACCTAAGTTCTTTTATTACTTGATTTCTTTGTTTTACTGCCCTTAAATAATCCGCTAAAATATTAATATAATTTGGATAAAGCTGACCTATAGCTACATCTAAAAATCTTCTTCTTGCCTGCGGTCCGTCTTTTACAAGACTTAAATCTGCAGGGGAAAATATTATAGCATTAAAGTTCCCTGCAAGCTTTGAAGGATTATTAAGCAGTTTTTCATTTAAAAATGCTTTTCTTTTATCACTAAATTCCATAATGGCGGTATTTTCAATTCCGCCCGATATAAATTCTATTTCTGTACGTGCTTTTTGTTTTTCAAAATTTAAAAAGCTACTGTCCTTTGTATTTCTAAAACTTTTAGCACCCGAAAAAAGCCAAATTGCTTCAATTAAATTTGTTTTTCCTTGGGCATTTTCACCGCAAATTACATTCATTCCTGAATCAGCTATAATCTCGGTATCTAAAATATTTCTAAAATTAAAGCATTTTAATTTTTTTATCTTCATTTTTCTACTTTTAAGGTATTTCCTTCAAACTCTGCGGTGTCACCTATATGAAGCTTTTTACCTCTCATAGTGCAAACCTCATTATTTACCTTAACCTCACCGTTTTGTATTGATATTTTAGCGTGACCGCCTGTCATTACAAAACCTGCAAGCTTTAATGCAGAATCTAAACGAATAAAATCCTCATTAATTTTAATAGACTTAAAACTCATTATTTTAACCTCATAGGCATTATCATATAAAGATAATCTTCATTATTATCATCGTCAGAACATATTATTACGCCTGCATTTGCCCCGTTAAATAAAATTTTAACTGAAGAATCGTCAACAGCACGCAAGGCTTCAAGTAAATAACGACTGTTAAGACCTATTTCAAATGGGTCACCGTCAAGAGTTACCATAAATGTGTCTGTTGCTCTGCCTACTGCTGTGGCACTGCTTAAAACTATATGGTCCTCATTAAAAATACAGCGAACAGGAGTTGAAAATGAATCGCTTATTAAAAGAGCTACTCTTTCAATTACATTTATAAAATCGTTAGTTTTAACGCTTACTGTCTGTCTATGCTCAGTAGGAATAGTTTTTTGGTAATTAACAAATTCACCCTCTAAAAGACGGGAAATAAAGTAATATCCATCTATACAGAACATTATAAGTCTGTCAGCAACAGCAATTTCTATTTCTTCGGTATTTTCATTTATAAGCTTTACAACTTCTCCTAAAGCCTTACCCGAAATAATAACATTAAGTTCATCATTTAAATTTACTTTTTCACGTCTTATAGCAAGTCTATAACCGTCAATTGCAACAAACTGTAAAATTCCGTCTGTTACGGTTACGTTTATACCTGTTAAAATAGGACGGGTACCCTCAACCTGAGATACTGCAAAAAGTGTACCCTTTACCATATCATTTAAAATTTTGCTTTCAAGAGAGAATTTTTTACCCTCACCTATAGACGGCATTTCGGGAAAATCAATAGCCGCCATTCCCATAATATCAAAAACAGAATCTTCGCATTTAATATGGCACATTAATTTCTCATCGGTGCTGATTTCTACCTGAACACCGTTCATACGGCGGATAATATCACCAAGCAGACGGGCATTTATAACAATATCTCCCTCTTCCTCTGTATGAGCATAAATTTCCTTTTTCATACCCATTTCAAGATTATAAGAAATCATTGTTATCTTGCCTTGCTCGGCAGAGATTAAAATACCCTCTAATACCGGCATAGAATTTTTAGAACCTACAATTCTTTGAAGACGTGAAACTGCATCTAAAAATACAGAACGTTCAACAGTAAATTTCATTTTTTGTTCCTCCCGTGCTAATAAAAAATAATTTAAAAATAACCGTAGTAATATATGGTGTTAATTATGTGTAAAAGTGATATACTTACCATAATAAAGCAATTTTAAAGGTTAAAATAAAATTTTATAAAAAGTTGATAATTTTAATAAATTTTTATTATTAACCTACTTGTTAATAAATGTCGGGTTAATTAACATTTAAAATGTGGATAACTTTTTAAATATTAACCCTTTAAATTTTTAATAATATCTTCAATAAGAGATTTTTCATAAGGCTTTTCGTTTAAAAATTTTTCTATCTGCCCTACGTTATAAAGAACAGTAGAATGGTCTTTACCAAAGCTTTCGCCTATAGCTTTATAAGAAAGACCTGTAGTTTCCCTTGCAATATACATTGCAACTTGGCGTGCAAGTACTAAATGTGCAGTACGTCGGTTTGAAAGAATATCATTTTCGGAAACATTGTATGTACGTGCAACCTCAGAAATAATTTTCTCGATTTTTATAGGCTCAGGCTTTGTGTCATTAATAACGTCACGAATAAAGCCTTGAACAGAAGAAAGTGTAGGAATTTTATTTTGTATATTTATTAAAGCCTGTATTTTTTTAACTACACCCTCAAGCTGACGGGTATTAACCTTAATATTTTCTGCAATGTAATAAACTAATGTTTCATCAATGTTTATTCCTGCAGCCTCTGCCTTTTTATTTATTATTCCTACCCTTGTTTCAAAGTCGGGTGGAACAATATCTGCAAAAAGTCCGCTTTCAAAGCGTGAGCGTATACGGTCATCAAGGGTTTTAATTTCACGCGGAGGACGGTCAAGAGTTACAACTATTTGAGAATTGTTTTGAAGCAGGGTATTAAAGGTATTAAAAAATTCCTCCTGTGTTTGCTCTTTACCCGCAATAAAATGAATATCGTCTATTAAAAGAACGTCTACGTTGCGGTATTTGTTTCTGAAATCCTCAATAGAACCCATACCAAGCTTACCGCTTTGTAAAGCTTGTATTAACTGGTTTGTAAAATCCTCACCGCGAGTATATTCTATACTTTTAGCAGGAAAACGTTTTCTTATATAATTTTTTATAGCCAGCATCAAGTGGGTTTTACCAACACCCGACGGTCCGTAAATTACAAGAGGATTGTAAATTATGTTAGGGTTGTCCGCAACAGCAAGAGATGCCGCATGGGCAAAACGGTTTGTAGAACCAACAATAAAATTATCAAAGGTAAAGAAATCTTCAAATGTAAGTCCTTCGCTGTATTTTTCTGCCTTCATAATTTTTTCTTCGTTGTCGTCATCCTCAATAATTATAAAAATAGACATTTCAATTCCCATAACCCGTCTTACCGCGTTATTAAGAATTTCTGTATAATTTTGTTCTATTAAACCTTTCATATATTCGTTATCAATAGAAACCGTAAAAACCCCTGCATCAATTGATACAGGCTTTAAATCCTTTAAAAAGCAATTAAATGCAATTTCAGAAATAGAACTTTTACATTCCTCACAAACTGCATACCAAACGTCGTTTAAAGAATTTATTGCCATTATTTTCACCCCAAATTTTTTAAATTTCCCTTTTTATCTATATAATTATTAATATATTATAATAATACTAATATAGTATATCATAATAATACATAATTTTCAACACTTAAAACCCGACATTGTTAATATTTTTTAAGACAAAAAACAAAGTCTTTTATTCTTGACGGAAATAAGAATATAAAGTATAATTTAATAAAAATATTAAGGAGAAATAAAAAATGGATAAAGTTATAGAAAAAGTAAGTGAAATCGGTGTTGTACCTGTAATAAAGCTTAATAATCCCGAAAAAGATGCAGAGGGTTTAGCAAAAGCGTTAATAGACGGCGGTGTTCCTGTAGCAGAGGTTACTTTTCGTGCCGCAGGTGCCGCAAAGGCAATCAAAATTATGTCTGAAGCATACCCCGAAATGCTTGTAGGTGCAGGCACCGTTATGTGCGAGGAACAGGTTGATGAGGCTGTTAACGCGGGTGCAAAATTTATAGTAACCCCCGGTCTTGATGTTGAAATAGTAAAATACTGTCAGAAAAAAGGCGTGCCGGTTTTTCCTGGCTGTACCACACCTACTGACTACCACACAGCCTATAGACTAGGTCTTAAGGTTATAAAATTCTTTCCTGCAGAACAGTCGGGCGGACTTGCTAAAATTAAGTCGATGGCAGCACCATTTCCTATGTTTAAGGTAATGCCAACAGGCGGAATTTCTCTTAAAAATTTAAGCGAGTATATTTCTTGTCCCACAATTTGTGCTTGCGGCGGCTCTTATATGGTAACCGCAGACCTTATTGATAATCAAAAATGGACCGAAATTACCGACCTTTGCAAACAGTCGGTTGAAATTGTAAAGGCTGCTAGAAAGTAAAAAATTAAATGCTCTGTTTGTTAACAGAGCATTTAATTTATAGCTTTTTATTTTATAAAGAAAGGACATTTTAAAATGAGACCAGGAGAAAAATTTGAAACGGAATGCTATAATTTTTTAAAAAAGGTTTATAAAACAGCGAATACTGACTTTTATCACGAAGGCGGTATGGACTCCACCAAATCAGACATTGAAGTAATAAAAAACGGAAAAAAGGACTTTTTTATTGAGGCAAAAGATGCTTTAGCTCAGTCAGGTCAGTTCGTATTATTACCTAATAAAAATACCGAAACATTTATTTTTTCGCCAAGAAATAAAAGTCTTCCAAACGAAATGACAAATATGATTATAGACTATATGAATAATGATTTTCATCGCTTTAACAACGCCGGAACAGCAGGGCAAAGCATAGATATAGATAAAAAGATATTTGCAAAGTGGATTATTAAGCATTATGAAGAAAAAAATGTAAAATACGTAATTAGCAAGGGTAACGATTATGTTATTTTTCCAATTAGAAAATTTCCGGAATATTTTGATATTGTTGCAAATTTTAGAGTAAAGAAAAGCGGTTCCGGATATGTGGCAAAAAAAGATATAGATTTAGTAAAGCAAAACATTCTTGCAATATACCCGACCGCAAAATTTATTCAATCAGGGAAAAAACTATATGTCGAAATAAACGAGCCTTTTAAAAAAGATAAACTCATCATAAAAAATTATACTTATCAGCTTTCAAAACAGAGTTCAAATTATTTTGAGGTTAGAAGATTATCTAACACATATAATATGAATGTAATATTCGCAATTAAATTAATTAAAGCTCAGGACGAAAACGATTTAATAGAATTTAAGTCAGAAATATAAAAATCAAATGCCATAGTCCTCACAAAAGTGGACATAATTTTTAACGGCATATTTATATGCACTAATATAATATTTTCCAAAAGGAAATTTTGCTTTTGGATGTTTTTTCATTTTTTCGTTTATGCCCATATTAAGAAATAAAGACATCAAATATTCACATTTATCACTGCGGTATTGTTCGTCAATATCGCAGTTTTCTATTTCTCGCTCAATTTTTTTGAGGCGTGATATCATATCGCTTTGAACTTTTTTATTGATGTTTTTTCTTGCCATCCAATTTTTAAATTCAACTTCATTCATTTTAAAGCTTTTCCTATCTCAATACCTATATATTGAAGAACGTCTATGACAACAGAATTTCCAAATTGTTTATATGCCTGAGAGGCTTTATTGCTTATTTTATATGAATCAGGATAGCCCATTAATCTGGCACATTCTCTTGGGTGAAGTCTTCTTGGTCTTCCATCAACTAAATAACCGCCGGTCTTGGCAAACACACCACCGCCATAAGCCGAAAAAGTAATTGCAATACCTTTTGTACTGTAAATTCTTTCTCCCTGTCCGCCCTTGTTTACAATTCCCAGTCGTATAGACTTATTACTGTATACATTGTCTTGCAAACCGTTATAATAAGTGTCAGGTCGATTTACATACAAATGCTCTGTCAAGGAAACATCTTTTAACAAAAAATCTTCAACGTGCTTTGTAAGCTTTACGGTTTTAGGAAAGGAAAACTCTTTTTTTATCACGTCGTTCCTAAAACAAACCATATAAATTCTTTCTCGTTTTTGCGGCACACCGTAATCAACAGAATTTAATACCCGTTGATTGAAAGTATAGCCTAATTCCTCCATTGTGTTTTTTACTACTTCTAGTGTTTTTCCACCGTCGTGCGTAGCAAAATTTTTAACATTTTCCATAAAAACAATTTTAGGCTTTTTTTCTTTAACAATGCGTGCCACATCGAAAAACAATGTTCCTCGGCTATCTTCAAAACCCCGTTGTTTGCCACTAATTGAAAAAGCCTGACAAGGAAAACCGGCACACAAAATATCGTGGGCAGGTATGGTCTTTTCGTCCACTTTAGTAATGTCACCATCAGGAATATCGCCAAAATTATTAAAATAGACCTCCTGTGCAGGAATATCCCATTCATTAGAATAAACGCACTCAGCACCCAAGGATTCAAAAGCAATTCTGAAACCGCCAAGGCCGGCAAACAAATCAATAAATTTCCAACCCTTGAAGTATTGTTTATCGATAGTAATCATAATAATTCTCCAAAAAACACTGTTTTATATTTATTATAGCGCTATGCGCTATAATTTTCAAGTGTAGGGATACGTATTAGCATAAAAAAGCTATTAGATTTCAAAAATCTAATAGCTTCTTTTGTTTTAACTATCTTTAATCCTTTTTTTTATCTCTGTCTTCATCATACACTTCGACACAAAGACCTTTGCGGTGGCATTTAGGGCAGGTAAGCCGACGCATTTTAGGCGTATGGTACGCCCAAAACACTTCTTTAAAGCTGGGTTTAAACACCTCGTGACATTCGGGACAGATATATTTAACACGTCTGTAATAGTAGATTGATACTGCGATTCCCCAAGGAATTGCAACACACGCCCAAACAGCAAAAAGCCACCAAATACCCTTAGTTATCCAAAGAATAATGGATGCCCACTGAAGTAAAGTCACAGGAATACCTGTAAGTACCATTGTCCAAAGCATTTTTGTACGTTTGTTTTTTTGTTTCATAATGTGTGCTATATCACCGATAGATTCAACCGAGAAATTTTCAACATCTTTAAGCTCCCGCTTAATGTTTTCTGTTATATCGAGTTTATTTTGAAGGTCTTTCATTTCTCCGAGTAGCGATTGCTCTTGCTGATTGATTAGAATTGAAATAATTTTTTCGGGATTTTTATCGGCAAACAGCTCGCCAATGCTGTTTATTGAAATTCCTGCCTCACGAAGAAAGCAGATTATTCTCATACGCTTTAAATCGTCCTCTGAATAAAGGCGACGTCCGCCCTCGGATAATTCGCTAGGCACCAAAATGTTTCTCGAATCATAATACTGTACCGTTCTTACCGATACGCCAGTAAGTTTTGCAATTTCTCCTGTTGTGTATTTTGACATAGCATTCACCTCCTTTGTAATGCCATTTTAAAGCATTACGTAGCGTCACAAGCAATACCTTACGCAAGGGGATTTTTTAAAAAATTTAAAGTTTTTTGGGTTTATCCGTTTACCGACAGCCTAATATCACCTGTATCGGTAATAATTTCTGCCTTACCGCCCGAGGTTGTTTTTGGTACTAATACAGTACCCGTATCGGTTTTTGTTATAAAGATTTTTTCAGAAATAAGGCTTCCTCTGACATCTCCCGTATCGGTTTTGATAAAAATCTCGCCCGAATCACTGTCGGTAAATTTTATATCGCCGGTGCTTCGTTCTATAGATAACTTTTCTTTAATAATAACGTTTTTAAAGGCAGAGTCACCCGTATCGCCTGACGAGGATAAATTTTTGGCGGTAACATCGCAAAAATTCAAATGTCCTGTGCTGACGTTTGCCGATATTTTTCCCTCGCACTCAACAGAATTTAGGTTTATATCACCTGTTGTTGTGTCTGCTTTTAAGTTACCAAGATTTACCGAGTCAAGCTCTATATCGCCAGTGCTTAAATCTATTTCTGCAAGTCCTGATACCGAGGCATAAAGCTTAACATCACTTGTATCGCCTGAAATTTTAAGGTCTTTAAATTTAAATTCTTTTGGTATTTTAATATCTGACGTATCGGTATCTATATTAAGTGATAAATAATTTTCTCTCGGCAAGTATACCGTTATGCTTGTATTCTTAAAAGAAAAGAGCTGTATATAATCAAACCATTCTCTAGTGTCAGTTTCGCCTATTTTAAGGGTTTTATCCTCCACTTTAGCAAAGTGTTTTATCTTTTCTTCCTCAAATAAAACCACCTTGCAGTTTTTTTCGCTGTGATATTTGAAAATTATATCTGTCGTTTCGGTATTAATAGATATATTATCAAAATCTTCACCGATTTCATAGGTGTTAGTTTCGTATTTTACGCTACCGGTTTTTGAAAAATCCCAATTATTATCGGCTAATACGGCTGTAAACATTATAGAACCCAAAATTATAAGGAAAGTGGCTATAATAAGCCATATTTTTGTTGCTTTTTTCATTACGCCGCCTCCTTTTTAATAAAAGAGTTTTTAATACTTAAAATAATCTCTTTGGTAAGTAATAAAAGTCCTTTTGTCATCGCTTTGCAGGTGTAGAACACAAAAATAGAAAGACCGATAGAGATAAATGCCAAACCAATTACAGCAATACTAATAATGCCGTTTCCCAAAATTATATTTGCAACACCCCATAAAATACCGCCGAGAGCAATTCCTAAAAGCGAAGCAAAAACTGCCCATAAGCAGATTATAACCGACCACATTACTGCATAAACTGAAACAAGTAGGGCAAAAACCGCCAACAAAACCGCAAGCCATATAGGCGAGCCTAACACTAAAAGTATAATTTCCCACGCTGAAAGAGACCTTTTTGGTTTTACTTTGTCCCTTACAAGCCGAGTCAGCGGAATGTCCGATATAATCTGTGATATAATTGAATCCACAGGACCGATTTCCTCTACAGCAGCCTCCTCTAAAAGACCGTCTTCTATTCGGTCGTCTATCATTTCGCTGTAAAAGACCAGCCTTTCCTCTATATCAGCCTTTGGAAGACCGTTTAACCCCTTTTCGAGCTTTATTAAAAACTCTTGTTTATTCATCAGTGTCACTCTCCTTTGTTACAAATTTATATATCGACATGATTTCTTTCCACTCACATTTAAAATCCTCAATACGTCTAAGTCCCGCGTCGGTAATGTGGTAATATTTACGAAGTCTGCCGCCGTGTTCAGCTGTGCGAACAGTCAGCATATCAGCCGTTTCCAAGCGTTTTAAAATGGTATACAAGGTGGATTCCGAAAGCTCAATATACGGTTTCATATCCTTAATTATTTTGTAGCCGTACGAATCCTCGTTCTTAATTGCAGCCAATACGCATACGTCTAAAAGGCCACGTTTTAACTGAATGTCCATAACATACCTCCCTTTGTGCAATACATCATATCACGAGGCATCGCATTTTGTCAACCTTTTTTCTAAAAATTTACTTTTTAGTTGACTTTTTGGGGTGGAGATAATAAAATAATTTATAGAATGTTAAAGCCTTTAAAAGAGGCAAGATAATTTCATTTAATCAAATTTTTTAGGAGGTAGGATTATGGCAAAATCCAAATATTCAGGCACACAAACCGAGAAAAATCTAGAGGCTGCCTTTGCAGGCGAGTCCATGGCAAGAAACAAGTATACATACTATGCTTCAAAGGCTAAGAAACAGGGCTTTGAACAGATTGCGGCTTTGTTCTTAAAGACTGCCGATAATGAAAAGGAACACGCAAAAATGTGGTTTAAGGAGCTTCACGACGGCATAGGTGATACCGCAAACAATCTTTTAGATGCCGCCGAGGGCGAAAATTATGAGTGGACCGATATGTACTCGGGCTTTGCAAAAACTGCCGAGGAGGAGGGGTTCCCAGAGCTTGCAGCCAAATTCCGCCTTGTTGCAGCAATAGAAAAGCATCACGAGGAAAGATACCGTGCATTGCTTAAGAATGTTGAAACAGCTGCCGTATTTGAAAGAAGCGAGGTTAAGGTTTGGGAATGCCGCAACTGCGGACATATCGTAGTTGGTACAAAGGCACCTGATGTTTGCCCCACCTGCGACCATCCTCAAAGCTATTTTGAAATCCACGCTGAAAATTATTAATATATATTTTGAGTAAAAAACAAAACGGGCGATTATTAATCGCCCCTACACAAACCAATTAAATTTACAATGTAGGGGCGAACATTGTTCGCCCGTTTTTATTTATACAAGAAAAGAGCTAACGGATTTTACTAAAATCTGTTAGCTCTTTGTTTATGAATACTTTAAATTATTCCCACTCCGTTTTGAGTTTCTTTTCACCCGTGTTTTTGGGTGTCATCCATAGCGGATATGGTAGTTAATCTCATATATCTCACTCTGATTTTTGCGTGAAAAACTTTTTTGTGTACCTG
>SVPZ01000034.1 GCA_015065605.1 Oscillospiraceae bacterium
GTGCCATGAAAACAGGTTTTTTGCTTGATTTATACACATTTTATTCTATTTCTGTTAAAAAAATATCCGAGACTCACGGATTACCGTGAACCTCGGATTTTTTAGACTGTTTTTTTACAGCCCCTTTAGTTTATTCTGCCATTTTAGTAAGTTTGTGGATTTTGTTTTCGCCGGCGGTGGTTATGGTTAAAGTATCGTTTTCAATCACAAAGGTAACGGGGCTTCCTGCAATGTAAAGCACGTTTTCCTCGAATTTGAATTTTTGCTTCGTATCCTTTTGGTCGCCAACCTTCAGGGTAACGTTGCCGTCTTCATAGAAAATATAATAGGAATTTTCATAAGTCTGCTCAGCGCCGTTAATGGTTATGGAATCAAGATTCCATTTGCCGATAAGCGCTTTGCCCTCTTCGGGTAAAACAAATTCATCGTCATAGGTAAACTCGGGAAGGCTTACGGTAATATCGCCGTCGGTAGAGTTAAGGTAACCGCTTGGCGCACAACCTGCCAAAGTGACCAACAAAGCAAGAACTGTTAAAATTAATAAAATACGTTTCATAAAAATACCTCGTATAAATTTTCTTAATCTATTGTACCATAAAGTTTTGCTAATTGCAATTATAGATTGTTTTTTAGTGAAAAGTTTGTTATAATAAAATAAATATGTATATGTGTTTATCAGAGGTGAAACCATGGGTAAAATTATTGCGGTGGTAAATCAAAAGGGCGGAGTCGGAAAAACGACTACTGCCGTTAATCTTGTTTCCGCTTTGGGTATTATGGGCAAAAAGGTGCTTCTTGCCGACTGTGACCCTCAGGGAAACTCCACCAGCGGTTACGGAATCAGTAAAAAGGTAATATCGCGCTCGGCTTACGGGCTTTTAATTGGAGAGTATTCTGCCGAGGAGGCTATCATACATACCGAGTTTCAGAACGTTGACGTTATTCCGTCGGATATGAATCTTGCCGCCGCCGAGGTGGAAATGATAGAAATTCAGAACCGTCACGAGCAGTTAAAATTGGCTCTTGCAAGGGTTAGCGACAATTACGATTATATATTTATCGACTGTCCGCCTTCTCTTGGGCTTATAACCATAAACGCTCTTGTGGCAAGTGATACCGTGCTTGTGCCCATTCAGTGCGAATACTTTGCACTTGAGGGACTTTCTCAGCTTATGGCTTCGGTACGTCAGGTTAAAAGACTGTATAATCCCACACTTGAGCTTGAGGGTGTGGTGCTGACGATGTACGACGGTAGGCTTAATTTAACCCATCAGGTAGTAAACGAAATAAAGAAATTCTTTTCAGGTAAACTTTTTGCAACAGCCATTCCCCGTTCGGTAAGGCTGAGCGAAGCGCCGAGTTTTGGTATGCCCATACAGTATTACGACAAGCGAGGCAAGGGCGCAGAGGCTTACGATAAGCTGGCGGAAGAATTTTTAAAGAGAAACAGGAGGGTGTGAGCAGATGGCAGTAAAAAAAGGTGGACTTGGCAGAGGTCTTGACACGCTTTTCAGCGAAAATGCAACCGATGAGGGCAAACTTTTAGAAATTGATATTCACGAAATCGAACCCAACAAAGAACAGCCCCGTAAGGATTTTGACGAAGAGGCTTTAAATGAACTTGCAGACAGTATTTCGGTTCACGGACTCTTACAGCCTATAGTTGTTCGTCCGAGAGCAAGCGGAAGATATGAAATAATCGCAGGTGAACGCCGTTGGCGCGCTTGCCGTATTGCAGGAATTACACGCGTTCCCGTTGTTATAAAGGAGTTAGACGAGCAGTCGGCAGCCGAGGTTGCTTTGGTTGAAAATCTTCAGCGCGAAGATTTAAACGCTTACGAAGAAGCCTTGGGATACAGCACTCTAATTGAAAAGTTCGGACTTACTCAGGAAAACGCCGCTTCACGCGTGGGAAAATCACGCGCCGCTGTTGCAAACGCGTTAAGACTTTTAAAATTAGACAAGAAAATGCTTGAAGCACTCAGAGAGGGCAAAATCACCGCAGGCCATGCAAGAGCGTTGCTTTCTGTTGAGGGCGAAAAGAGGGACGAGCTTTTCCTCCTTGCTTTAAAGGGCGCATCGGTGAGAAATCTTGAAGCATTGGCTTCTAAAAAACCGACTACTGCTAAAAAGAAACAGGAGAACCTTTCGAACTTTGAAAAAGAGGTCGCCCTTTCTTTAAAGGAAGTTTTGCACCGTCCCGTTAAGATTACAGGCGGTAAGAACGGAAAAGGCAGTCTTACCATAGAATTTTACAGCAAGGAAGAGCTTTCCGATTTCGCAAAGCGTCTTGCAGGAAAGGATAACTGATATGGAATATAAAATGATTCTTACCGACGAGCAAAAAGCCATACTTGACGGCTCTAAGGGTGAGGTTATGGCAAAGGTTATGGAATCGGTGGTTCGTTACGGCGAACTTTTCGGCGCTCAGCGTCTTGTAAAGGTAACGAGCAAGTATAACCATCTTGTAACCTCTTTCGGTCTTAAAATGATGACCCCCGTTTTTGATTTAATGCAACAGTTGATTGACGCGGGTGTGGTATCGGGTCAGCAGTTCTCGGTTGACCCCCGACCTCTTGACAAAAACGTTCCTGCAAATTTTTTACAGAAGTTTATTTTTAATAATTTTATGTATTCAAAGCAGGATTTTTATGAAAATCAGCTTAAAAGTCTTGGTCTTATGAGTGATGACGCCTTTACCTGTACCTGCTATATGGAAGAAATGGGTAATAAACCCTCAAAGGGCGACGTGCTTTCGTGGGCAGAGTCAAGCGCAGTTGTTTACGCTAACTCCGTGCTTGGCGCACGTTGTAACAGAAATTCGGGTATTATTGATATTATGGGCTCTATTGCAGGGTTCGTTCCCGAGTTCGGTCTTTTAACAGACGAAGGCAGAAAGGCAAGTTTCATAGTTGAAATTAAGACCACCAAAAAGCCTGAGGCACAGTTGCTCGGTTCTGCTATCGGTATGCACGTTATGGAAGCCGTTCCTTACGTTAAGGGTCTTGACAAGTGGCTTGGAAATGAGCTTGATGATGCCGCTTGTACCTATCTTAAGGATTTTGGCGCCGCTACCGCTTCAAACGGCGCGGTTGGACTCTATCATATCGACGGTCTTACCCCCGAGGCAAAGGAGCTTGGCGAAAAGCTTATTAAAGAGGATGCTCAGGTTTACGTTATTGACGACGCAGAGCTTAAGAGAGTATATGATAACTATCCTGTTATATGGAAAAATAAGGATGCCGCTCCTAAGCTTTGCTTTATGGGATGTCCTCATATGAGTTTAGAGCAGCTTAAAAGTTGGACCGATAGGGTTGAAACTGCTCTTAAAGAGGCAGGAAACAAGAAGGTTATCATTCCTACCGTATTTACCGCCGCGCCAAAGGTTCTGGAAGAATTTAACAAAACCGATTGTGCCCAGCGTTTAAAGGCTACCGGCGTTATTACTTCTTACATTTGTCCGCTTATGTATATGAACAATCCGTTGTGCGCAAAGATGCCCGTTATTACTTCAAGTAACAAGCTTCGCACCTACACAACGGCAAGATACTATACCGATGATGAAATTTTAATGCAGATTACAAAGGGAGGAAAGAAATAATGAAAACCTTTAAAGGAAGAATTGTTGCTCCCGGTACTGTTACTGCCGAGGCTCTTGTTAGTCGCGGCGGACTTAATACTCTTGCTTCTTTCCAAAAAGCGTTGCAGTTCGGCGATAAAAAAGCCACCTGCGGCGATCAGAACAACCCCGACCTTTACGGACAGGAAATGGTAGGAAAGGCTTTATGTCTTCCTATGACTATCGGCTCTACCACAGGCGGTTTGGTGCTTTACTGCGCCTGCGCTATGAAAAGACAGCCTGCTTGTATGCTCTTTAGCGAACCTATCGACTCTCTTGCGGCTGCAGGTGTTATTCTTGCAGACGTATGGCTAAATGACGTTAAAATGCCCGTTGTGGATTCTTTGGGCAGTGAATTTTTAGAGTACGTAAAAACGGGAATGAGCATAACCGTAAACGAAGACGGCAGTGTAAGTGTGGAATAGTTTATGAATTTAGCTGATATAAAAACCGTCAAGGAATTACTGACTCCGTTGGGATTTTCCTTTAAAAAATCCCTCGGACAAAACTTTCTTATAGACCCCGACGTTTGTCCTGCCATGGCTGAGTCCGCGGCAGACGGTGAAACGGGTATTTTAGAAATCGGCCCCGGCGTAGGAGTTTTGACGGTAGAGTGCGCAAAGGTGGCAAAAAAGGTTGTGGCTATTGAGCTTGACAACCGATTAAAGCCCGTTCTTGCAAAAACTCTTGCAGATTATCCCAATGCCGAGGTGGTTTTCGGCGACGCTATGGAGCTTGATTTAACCGCCCTTATTAAAGAAAAATTTAGTGATTGCAAAAAGGTGGCTATTTGCGCTAATTTGCCCTATTATATAACCTCGCCTATTATTATGAAACTTCTTACCTCTAAGCTACCTATAGAAAGCATAACCGTAATGGTACAAAAGGAAGCGGGCGAACGGCTTTGCGCCGAGGTTGGAAGCAGAGATGCAGGCGCGGTAACGGTGGCGGTAGCCTATTACGCAAAGGCACAACTTCTTTTTGAGGTGGGAAGGGACTCCTTTATGCCTCCGCCTAACGTAGATTCAGCGGTAATCAGACTTGACGTACTTGAAAATCCGCCGTCAAAGGTAAAGAATGAGGAATTTTTCTTTTCTCTTATTAAAGCCTGTTTTGCGCAACGCAGAAAAACTCTTTGCAATACCGTTTCAAATACCCTTGGAATAGGCAAAGAAAAAATCGCAAATGCTCTTACGGAATTGGGACTTAGCGAAACCGTACGAAGCGAAGCGTTAACCTTTGAACAGTTAGCAGCGTTAAGCGACAAATTAATGTAATATAAAAGACAAACACTCCGTTTTCACGGAGTGTTTGCCTATTTTTAAAGGGGTTTGAGGAGAGAGTTTTTTCTTTCGAAAAAACCTTGTCAAAAGGTTGCGGCTTCCTTTTGACAATTTTATTATAAAAGGAAAATTTTATCATACTGTGAACAAAATTTTAACTTTTTTGTGAATAGAACAAAATTTTTCAGTCAATAATACTTCATAGAAAAGAATTTTAAAAAATGGTGATTTTTATGAAGTTTTATGAATCAAAGGCTGCGAAATTTATTGCGGGAAAAGGTTTTTACGTGGTTTTGGCTATTTGTATGGCGGTTATCGGTGTCGCGGCATATACGGCTTTAGAAAAAAGTGAGCCCGAACCTTTTATAGAAGAAGGACAATTTGAAGAAAATAATGAAGATTTTATTATTCCTTCAATGCCTGATGAAGAAGATTTGACATTTAGCGATGATGCCGACGCGCCCGTCAGCGAGGCAACCGACGTTACCGAGGAAACAAATCCTCCCGTTTTTGTTATGCCTATTGAAGGAAATATATTAAAACCCTTTAGCGAGGATACCTTGACCTACAGCGCTACGTACAAGGATATGAGAATTCATACGGGTGTTGATATTGCGCCTACAGTTGCAAACGTTGTTGTCAGCGCCTTTTCGGGTACCGTTATCGGAGTGGATGAAAATACTAATTTCGGAACGGTGATTACCATTGACCACGGCGACGGCATAGTGCTTAGTTACTGCGGAGTTAAAAACGTTACCGTTAAAAGCGGTGACATGGTAGAAGCAGAAGAGATTATAGGAGAAATCGGTACAGTTTTAAATGAAAGCGCAGACAAACCTCATCTGCACCTTGAACTGATGGTGGACGGACAGTATAAAGACCCGCTAACCCTTTTTGATTATCATTAAAAAACTTAAAAAAATATGCAAAATTTTTAAAATTAAATAAAAAGTTATGAACAATGCCTGTCAGCGTAATGACAGGCATTTTTGCTTATAAATAGGGAGTTATTAAGGTTATACACCGAGTTATACACAATAGTTATGCACCGAATGGGTAAAATTATGTCGGTGAATGTCGCATATTGCGTGCATATTATTTGCTTATCGACAGGAGGGAACAGCCATAAAACAGCGTGATTTAAAAATTGAAATGCGAAAACTTTTAAACGCAAAATTGCCCGAAGACGAGGTTATGGAGCTTAAGGAAAAGGGGTATAAGGTGACTAACGCTACCCGACTTACCGGAATAGTAATCGCTCTTTATAAAAAAGCGGCGGCGGGTGATATGAGCGCCATAAAAGAGGTGCTTTCCCTTGTGGGCGAGAAAACCGAAACTATTGAAAACGGGGTGACCATTATAGACGATGTCAGAGATAAAGATAGCTGAGCTTATAGGAAAAGGCTATGACGAATACTGGAATTGCGAAAAGCGTTACCGCGTACTTAAGGGTGGCAAAGGCAGTAAGAAATCGAGCGTTACCGCGCTTAATATGATTTACCGACTTATGAAATACGATAAAAGTAATCTGCTGGTAATAAGGGCGGTAATGAACACCCACAGAAATTCAACCTTTGCAGCGCTAACATGGGCGCAAAATAAATTAGGGGTCAGCGACCTGTGGAACAACAGTGTTTCAAATATGGAGATGACCTATTTGCCGACGGGGCAGAAAATTTTGTTTCGTGGTATGGACGACGTATTAAAGCTTGCAGGTATTCAGGTTTCGGTGGGAACCTTTAATTTTGTATGGATAGAGGAAGCCTTTGAAATTGCCAGTGAAGCCGATTTTGAAAAGCTTGACCTTACCGTACCGAGAGGCGAGGTGCCAAAAGGATACTTTAAGCAGACCACCATTACCTTTAACCCGTGGAGCAAGGAGCATTGGCTTAAAAAAAGATTTTTTGATTTACCCGATAATCAGACTGCAACCTTTTCAACCAATTATCTTATAAATGAATTTTTAGACGCTACAGACCGACGAGTTTTCGAGCGAATGAAGAAAACCAACGCACGAAAATATGCCGTTGCAGGTCTGGGGGAATGGGGAATAGCGGAGGGACTTGTATATGAAAACTGGGAGGTTGAGAAAAGAAACGTAAAACTTCTTTTAGAAAAAGGATATAAAGCTTTTTTCGGACTTGACTACGGTTACGTAAACGATCCCACAGCCTTCATTGCCTTTTTGGTAAGCGTAAAAGAAAAAGAAATTCATATTTTTGATGAGTTTTATGAAAAGCGTATGCTAAATAGCGATATAGCAGAAGAAATTAAAAAACGCGGTTACGCAAAGGAAAGAATAAGAGCCGACTCTGCCGAACCAAAATCTAACGAGGATTTGAGAAGGCTTGGTATTCACCGCATAACCGCCGCGGCAAAGGGAAGGGACAGTATTTTAAACGGAATAGCGCGAATAAGCGAATATAAAATTACCGTGGAGCCTAGTTGTATTTCCACTATAAAGGAGCTTTCAACCTATTGCTACTCTGATAAATGTAACGAAAGAGGTTTAAGACTTCCCGAAGACAAGGATAATCATTTGATGGATGCGCTCAGGTACGCTTTTGAGGACGTTAAATACCTTGAACATCAAAAGGACGATACCTTTGGCTTTAAGGGCAGAGAAATACTTTTTGGGAGATGGACGCAATAGAAATTTTATTAATTATTTTAATTGATTTTTCAGCCTTTTTTATCGGTTTGGCTTTAGGTCTTGCCGTAAAGAAAAGGCGAAAATATATAAAGAGAAGAAAGCAGATTACGAAAAATAAGGATTTGCTCTCCCTTCTCTATTATACACCCGGTGAACCGACAGGTAAAACTGTCAGAAAATAAAAAGGAGAATGACAATGAGTGAAAAAACCGAAATCATACCCGATGAGGAAAAAGGGGCCACCATACCCGAAGACGACAGGGTCATACCCATTAAATTTAACAAGGAGATAAGGAATTTAACTCTGGATGAAGCATCCCTTCTTTCGCAAAAGGGATTAAAGTATGAAACCATTGAAAAACAGTGGTCAAGACTTCTTGCCTTTGCTAAGGAAGACGGCGCTTCTGCGCAGGATTTCCTTGACGCGCTTGAGAAAGAGAGAACACAAAAAAGATTAAACGAGCTCACTAAGGAGTGCGGAGGAAACAGCGAAATAGCGCAAAGAATAATCGACCTTGAAAGAGGTAAAGAAAATTCTTTACTAGGTTTAGAAGAGTTAAAGGAATATTTTCCCGAGCTTAACGAAGAAGAGCTGCCTCAAGAGGTAATTGACCGCGCTGAGCAGACGGGTACTAAAATACTTGACGAATATCTGCGCTTTAAGGCGCGTGAAGCTAATGCTCTTCTAAGAAACGAGCGACAGAAAAAAGAAAATATTAAAAGTTCTGTCGGTTCACTTAATGACGGCGGTATATACCGCACCCCCGAAAACGAACAGTTTATTAGGGGACTATGGAATAAATAAATTTTAAAAAACAAAAGGAGAAAAAATTATGGCAATTAACACTTTAGAAGCCGCAAGTATGTATAGCGAGGAGCTTGACCGTCTTTTTACACAGAAAAGTGTAACGGGCTTTTTTGCAGATAACGCTTTCGGCGCACGTTTTGTAGGCGCAAAAACTGTAATTGTGCCTGACATTGATTTTCAGGGTCTTGCAGATTATGACCGCGATACAGGATTTACAAGAGGCGCGATTACCGTATCCAACACCTCTTACACCATGCAGATGGACCGCGCACGTTCACTTCAGATTGACAGAGAAGACCTTGACGAAACAGGTATAGCAAATCTTGCGGGTAAAATTCTTGGCGAATACGTTCGCACAAAGGTAGTTCCCGAATGTGACGCATACTGTCTTTCTAAGCTTTCCGGTCTTGCAATATCCCGTGGCAATACCATCACAGGCGATACCGATAAGCCTATTTCTGCACTTAATCAGCTTATTGCTAACGTTCAGAAAAAGGTTGGTTTCGACAGCGAACTTGTTGCTTTTATCGACTGCGGAATGTATGCTCGCATTGCAAACAGCGAAGAGCTTTCAAAGATGATTACCGTATCCGACTTTAAGCAGGGTGACGTTAATCTTACCGTAAAGAGTCTTAACGGTGTTGCTCTTATTCCCGTTGTCAGCGAAAGAATGAAGACTGCATATACCTTTAATTCCGGCGCGGCAGGCGGTTTTGTTCCTCAGAATAATGCAAAAACTAC
Source organism: Oscillospiraceae bacterium (assembly GCA_015065605.1). GTDB lineage: Bacteria > Bacillota > Clostridia > Oscillospirales > Acutalibacteraceae > SIG607. The sequence continues at coordinate 9,105 of SVPZ01000034.1, forward strand.
CTTTATGCTGGTATGCGCAAAGGACAGCGCCCATCTTATGAAGAAAACCGAAAAGATGCGTATTTTTGCGCCCGACCAGAATCCCGATGCCGACGCATTTAAGTTTGACTACCGTATTTACTACGACGTATTTGTAAAGAAAAGCGGTCTTGATGCTATCTGGGCTTGGATTGCTCCCGCAGTAACCGTTACCACTCAGCCTAAGGATGCCACCGTTACCGAAGGTTCTATTACCGGCACCCTAACAGTTGCCGCAAACAGTGAATCAAATGCAACTCTTACTTATCAGTGGTACGTATGTGATGCTAATGGCACCAATGCCGTAAAGGTTGCAGGCGCAAATGCCGCTTCCCTTACCATTCCTAAGGATTTGGTGGCAGGTGAATACTACTTCTATGCAGTAGTTACTGCCGACGGTCTTGCAGAAGTAACCTCTGCCAAAGCAAAAATCACTGTAAACTAACGGAAAAACTTTTTGGGGGAGAGGAAACTCTCCCTTTTTTAGACGATGACTAAAATTTACAGGAGGTCAAAATGAACACACCAACAGAAATTTTTAAAGAATATGAACGGCTTCGAAATTTTAAACTTTCTTTAGGCGAGAAGGGTATTTATGAGCAGAACATAATAAACCGCAGATTTTTTTACGGGGATCAGTGGTACGGAGCAGGACTTTCAAGTGAGCGTCCCCTTGTGCGTCATAACGTTATAAAGCGTGTGGGTGAATATAAAATCGGACGTCTTCTAAAGGATGATTACCGCATAAAGCTTTGTGTTAAGGGAATCAACTATACCAATAAACAGTTATCCGACTTAAATCTTGCCTGTAAAAATGCAAGTAACGGTGAAATTGAGTTTTTAAAGACTGCCGATGAAAATGAAAAGAGATTGCTGAGCAAGGTTTTGACCGATTATTTTTACGTAACCTTTGACCGATTAAAGTTAAGTGAGAAAATTACTTCTGCCATAAAGAACAGTTTTATTACGGGAAGCGGAATTATCTATACCTATTGGGACCCTTTTCTTGAAGACGGAAGCGGCGACATTGCCTGTGAGGTTTTGCCGATTGAAAACGTTTATTTTGGCGACGAAAAAGAGGAAACGGTTGAAAAACAGCCCTTTATAATTGTTGCTTCCAGAATAACCCTTCAAGAAGCCAAAGAAACCGCCGCAAAATACGGCTTAAAGGATATTCGCATTGCGCCCGATTATAATGACGGCAAGGTTTTGCTTTTGACTAAACTTTATAAGCAAAACGGCAAGGTGATGGCTGTATCGGTTACCGAAAAGGCGGTTATCAGAAAGGAATACTGCACCAATTTAAACCGTTATCCCATAAGTCTTTTTTCGTGGGACAAAAAGGAAGACTGCATTTATAGTGACAGCGAAATCACCTATCTTATTCCCAATCAGATAGCAATTAACCGATTACTTTCCGCTAACGTCTGGTCAACTATGTATATGGGAATGCCTATTATGACCGTTAACGGCGATACCGTTACAGAGGACATTACCAATGACCCCGGTCAGATAATAAGGGTTTACGGTACCAACGAGGACGTGGCAGGCGCGGTGCATTACGTATCTCCTCCTGATTTTTCAAACGGTTTTAATATATCGGTTGCAAATCTTATAGACTCTACCCTTGAGTCAAGCGGAGCAAATATGACTGCTATTGATAAAATCAGCGCAGGTAACACTACCGCTGTTGAGGCGCTTAATGACTCTCAGAAAATTTCAGCTTTAAGTCTTTCTTTGTCCTATAAAGGCTTTTTAGAAGATATTGCTCTTGTTTTTGTTGATTTCTGGCTAAATAAGTACGGAAAAAGAGATATTCTGGTTAATGACGATAACGGATGTTGGCATTTTCCCTTTGATGCTTCCCGTTATACAAATTTAAGCTTTTATGCAAAGGCTATATTAAAGGAGGAAAAACTAAGTGAGAGCCATTGATATTTATCGCGAGGCAACGGTGCTTTGCGGAGGAGAGCTTAACGGAGAATACGTTTTGGGAGAAGAAAACGTGGATAAGCTTTTCTTTGTTAATCGGGCGCTGATGGATTTAAGAAGAGTAAGAATTTATGAAATGACTGCTGATATAATAGCAAATGAAAAAACCATTGACGCAATTATATGCGGAGTTGCCTATTATATTGCCGTTAAATACTGCAGACACGAAACAGCCGCCTTTTTGTCGGAATTATATAACAGTAAGCGCGCCATAGCTTTAAGTAACGTCAGCAGGGTGAAAAATTCCCCCTTTTATAAAGTGTGAGGTGAGTTTATGGTATTTAAAAATCCCATTTACAAAGAAATAAGTAACGTAACGGTGGGAAACGTTGGCGGTGTAGTAACCTCTGCGCATCCTTCGTTTATAGAAAGTGACCGCCTTTCCGACGGGTTTAACGTCTGGAATAAAAACGGTATGCTTTCTTCCCGTCCGGGCATTAAAGCAACCGAAAGCGGATTTATAGGCAAGGATTTTTCTTCTTCTGACGAAAAGGTGTATTATTCTGATTTTCCCGCTCCCGATACTGACGGATATAATAAGTTTTGCGCTATAGTTAAAAATTCGGGCAAGGGAAATCCGAAAATTGATTTTTTTGCAATTGATAAGCTTGGCGCCGTTCACACGGTTTCTTCTATTGATTTAAGTGATGAAAATGTAATTAGTCAGGATATTAAAAACCTTATTTTTATAAAATCAAAAAAGATTAACGGAAGCGGAATTTTTGTTGTACTTCCGATATGCAAAAAAACAGTTGCTTTGGAAGAAGTAAAGGAAGTGCAGTATTTTGAACTGAGCGAGGATTTTTTGGTTTTTAATAAAATACTGCCCGAAAGCTTATACCGACCCATAATTATAAAAAATGGCTACGGAAATCTTGCAACCGGTGATATTCGCAGAGAATATAAAGAAAGTCGCCCCGAAGGAGTAAGTCTTTTAAACGGTTTATTCGAAGCAAGGTTTATTATAGATGGTACGTCTTATAGCTTTGCCTGCGGGGTGCCCTTTGCTGAGGATGCTCCTATTGAAATAAGGTATTATACCTCTGATGCAAGTCACAGAACCGTTACGGTGGCGGGGGGCTCGACCAGATCTGACAATTTTACCTATATGGGTTTAGAACTCTATATTACCGTAAACCGAAAACTCGGAAAAATCTTCTTTAGAAAAGACGGCGATTTTTTCGTTATGCCAAAGGTAGCCGATATTGAATCCCTGCGCATTTATTCATCTTGTGACGTAACGGGGGATGATTATGAGATATTCAGCAGCAGCGTTACACCAATTCTTTTTGACAGCCGACTATTTATTGCAGGTGGAGAAAACAGAGGCAATAAGGTTTATTATTCAAGCAAAACGGAGCATTTGTATTTTTGCGAAGATTATTCCGTGTCGGTAGGAAATAAAAGTTATGATTTAACCGCTTTATCTATGCAAAGTAAGTATATTATCGCCTTTAAGGAAAGAGAAATGTATAGACTTTCCATTACCTGTACCGACGAAATTTCTATGCAGAAAATCGAACTGGATAATAAGGGGCTTGTTTTCGAAAAACCCAAATGCACCGTGACTCAGATAAACGATACTATTGGCTGCGACCTGCCCGATACGATAGTGACCTGCGCTAACCGACTGGTATGGTTTCACAGTGACGGCGCCGTATATACCCTTTACGGCAGTAATCTTTATACCGAAGGCAGTATTTACGAGTTGTCGGGCGATATATCGAATTTACTTTCTGATATAAGTGAAGAAGAATTAAAATATGCATTTGCGGCAGATTTTAACGGTTATTACGTATTGGGACTTTACGGCAAACTTTTTCTTATGGACGTAAGAGTCAGCGGATTTCGGTATCTTGGCACTCAAAAGCATAGGAAAAACAACAATATCAGTTGGTTTTTATGGAATGCTCCGGAGAAAAGCCATTTTGTTTCGGGCTTTTTAATTGGTGGTAAGGAATATTTTATTATGTCGTCAAATGACTCACGTCTTCTTTATATGGCTCAAATGAGCGGAGAAACCGACCTTATCAGAAACGACGGCGAAACCGAAGAAAAAATTCCCGAATTTTCTTTTTCTACCGCCATATTCGGAAAATCCTCTTCTGCTATAGACAGAGTGTGCATTAATGCCCAATTAAAAGAAAAGGCAGAACTTAGTTTTTTTGATGAAAACAGAGAATTTGGCACCTTTTCCATTACTCCCCATAAGGATTTTAAGAGTTATATTCTTTCTTCTCCTTATAAAAAAGGCGGAATCGGCATAAAAATAAAAGGAAGAGGTCCTTTTGTGCTAAAAGATTTAGTCTGCAGTTTTAAGGAGAGAATTTACTGATATGAAAAAAATAATTGCAATTTTGCTTTGCCTTTGCTTATTTCTTTGTTCCTGCGGTAAAAACGAAGCCGTAGAGGAAAAAAAGGAAGAGGACTTTGCGGGAATGTATTTTAGTTATACCGAGCTTTTGGGTATGGCGCTGAGCGGTGATTTTAAGGAAAGTTTTACCTTGGCGGCGGACAACTGCAAAGAACTTAACGTAACCGATATGTTTATTCACGTCAGGGCAATGAGTGACAGTATTTATCCTTCTGCATATTATCCCTTGACCGATTGGGCAAAAGACCAGAACTTTGACGCACTTGCTTTTATGATTGAAGCCTGTCATAAAAGAAATATGCGTTTTCACGCGTGGATTAATCCCTATAGAATTTCGTCTTCATTAAGCGACCTTGAAAAAATCAGTCCCGAAAGTCCCGCGCACAGTCTTTCTCACTGCATAGGAGATACCGAAAAGGGTCTTTATTTTGACCCTTCATACCAAGAGGTGAAAAGGCTGATACTCGATTCCATAAGGGAAATAATAAATCGATACGACGTTGACGGGATACATTTTGACGATTATTTTTACCCTACCGACAGCCCCTTTTTTGACCTGTTATCCTATAACGGTTATTGCAGTCAGACGGTAAAACCTCTATCCCTTGATAATTTTCGCAGAGCCAACGTAAATTCTCTTATAAGCGGAGTAAAGACGGTGCTTTTAAATGCAGACCGACCCGTGCTTTTCAGTATTTCGCCTGCCGCCAACATAGAAAATAATGAAAATCACCTTTATGCAGACGTGGATTATTGGTGCCGCTCAGGTTTTATAGACGCGGTGATGCCTCAACTTTATTTTGGTTTTGACTACCCGAACGACCACAATAAATTCGAAAATTTACTTAACGGATGGATAGAATATCTTAGCGGAAGTGACGTTATTTTATATCCCGTACTTGCTCCCTATAAACTTGATACCGACCAAAATCCCGATAGCATTGAATGGGAAAACGGCACCGATATTATTGCAAGGCAGATAAAAATTATAAAAGAAAATCCGTTTACAAACGGTTTTGCCTTATTTTCTTACTCCTATGTTTTTGGCGAGGGAGAAAATTATACTAAACAAAAAGAAAACATAAAAAAAGAAGTAAAGGAAGAAAAGAAATGAAGTTTAAAATTACAAAAGGAACCATTGTCAGAACAATTATGATAGCCATTGTGGTTATTAATATTATACTTAAAAAATTCGGTGTTGATATAATCAATACCGACGAAAACACCGTTGCCGCATTTGTGGAAATGGTTATTGAAATTGGCGCAATATTCTGCGCGTGGTGGTATAATAACAGTTTTTCCGAGGCTGCAAAAAAAGCAGACCGCTTCTTTATGGCGGTTAAGGAATACGAAAAAACCGGTGAGTATAAATAGTTTATATCTTGAAAGCGGGAAGGTTTTATAGTATAATTTACTCATAAAAACAAAGGAGTAATAAAATGAGTGAAATTTTAAGACTTTCTCCCGCTTTTAAGGATTATATCTGGGGCGGTACCATTATTAAAAATAAATTCGGCATAAGTGATATGGATATTGTTGCGGAAGCGTGGGTGCTTTCTACCCACAAAGACGGACAGAGCATTGTTGACGGCGGAGTCCTTTCAGGAAAAAGCCTTACCGAAGCCGTCGGTATTTTAGGAGAAAAAGCTCTCGGCAAAAAAGCCGCCGCTTTTGAAATGTTTCCGCAGATGCTTAAAATCATTGATGCCGAGCAAAGCCTTTCCATTCAGGTACATCCAAGCGATGGATATGCGCTGGGTAATGAAGGTCAGTACGGAAAAACTGAAATGTGGTATATCCTTGACGCTAAAGAAGGCGCAGGAATTTACTACGGAGTTAAAAAGGACTGCACTAAAGAAGAACTTCAAAAGGCTATTGATGAAAACAAAATCGAGGACGTACTTCGTTTCGTACCCTGTAAAAAGGGTGAAAGTTATTTTATACCCTCAGGCACCATTCACGCTATAGGCGCAGGACTTTTAATTGCAGAGGTTCAGCAGAATTCCAACGTTACCTATAGAGTTTATGATTTTGGCAGAGTTGGCGCAGACGGAAAACCCAGAGAACTTCATACCGAAAAGGCGCTAAAGGTATCAAATCTTAGTCCTATGGTCGATGAAAAAGAAAAAATTGCAGAAAAAACAGAAGGCGGAACAAAAACATTGCTTTCTTCCTGCCCATATTTTGAAGCGGTTAAAATAGATATTGACGGAGAATATGCCTTAATGCCTAATGACAGCTTCGTTTGCGTATTTATTATTGAAGGCCAAGGCGAAATCGACGGTATGAAATTTAATAAATTCGATACCTTCTTTGTTCCTGCCGACCACGGTGAAGCCCTCTTAAAAGGAAACTTTTCCGCAATGATCAGTTATTGCCCGTAAAATTTTACAAAAAAAGAAAAAGCACTATAAAGATTGTTCCAGCAATCAATATAGTGCTTCTCTCCGAATGTTGCCATTCGTATCTCGCTAAGTACATAATAGCACCTTTCGGAGAAAAATGCAACAAAAATTTGAATATAAGTCAAAATTTTTGTTGTAGAAAAATCAAAGAAAATTTAAAAATCATGTCACACAGATGACGGAAAGGTGCAAACTTATGCGTAAAACTATTTTAGATGATGGTTTTCACAGTTATCTTGTTGAAGGCGCATCATTCGTAGGTGCTGCAGGGATTCCGGCACTTATGAATTTAAAAAACACTCAGATTCCCAAAGGTTTAATACCCTTTGAAAAAGCTAAACAGACAAGCAACAAACGACAGTACGTACATTTTTATATGCACGATAAATTCTTTGCTGATGTTTTAACATCAACTACAAAATATGTAGATTTATTAAAGGAATTTGACGGAGTTATTTCCCCCGATTGTACAATGCTGATTGGTCAATCTCCTTGTCTTCAACAAACAAATACATATTTCAACCGTGCCGTAGGTTACTATCTACAAAAGCAAGGAATACCAGTTATTCCTAATATACGTTGGAGCGATGAAAGCAGTTTTGAATATTGTTTTCTCGGAGTTCCAAAAAACTCTATTGTATCTATAAGCACACACGGTTGCATTCGTTCAAATAAGCAAAAAGAAATCTTTAAGCAAGGTTTGAACGAAATGATAAAAGTATTAAATCCCACTGATGTTTTAGTTCACGGATATATGCCTGATGTGGTGTTTAAAGATTTAGAAGATAAAACTAATTTTCACCGCTATCCCAGCTTATTTGAACAAACACATCCTAAAGAGGAGTGTGCGTAAATGGGAACTGGTTTTAAAGGTGGCACTATAAAATATCACAGCATAGGTCAAAATGTACGTATCACATCTAATTCTTATAAATACACAAATGGATATTTTGGCGAAAAAAGTCCTAGTACCGGAAGTAAAACAAGAAACATTGTATCAAGTGATAGTGTTTCAACTGCAACAGATTTTTATAATAAGATTGCTTTAGGTGGAACCGAAACCGTTTATAACAACGGCAATATGCGTATTACTCAGATGTCTGATGGTTCTGTAATTACTTGGAGAAAAATATCATCATCCGATGGAACACCAGTTGTTGAAATCAACATATCAAACAGTAGTCATACCGGTGGAGTAAAGCAACAAAAAATTCATTTTACTGAGGAGGTAAAATAATGGATATTTCAACAATCATTTCTGAAAACGAGATGAATATACTTAAAAATATGATTGGCAAAACATTCAATAAGTACAAATGCGACCCGTTCATTAATAGTCCTATGGTATATGGAATTGTAGGGATATACATTGACGGTCAGCCTTTTAAATTCACTTCTCTTTTAAAAGAAGTTAAAAGGTTTTTAACACGCGATGATGTTGCAGAATTCAAAATTACTGAAACAACTGACAATAACATCAAAACCTTTATGGACAATGGTCAATTGATAGAAACACCAGTAAATAGTAAAATAAAGTCTATTTCTATTGTTAATGATTTTCAGACCGTAACATATAATGGCGAAAACTACGAGTTTTCCTCTACGGTCGGTTTTATCTTTATGTTAGAAGATTCACGTGAGATATCTTTTGAAATCGGAACTTGGTTTTCCGAGATGATAACAATACAACGTGGCTATAACCTTATTGAAAAATTTACACCGACCGATGATTTTTTAGAAGAATGGCAAGAGTGCGAAGGATATACTCCTACTATCAGGCGCGAAATAACTGTAATTGAATAATTTTGAGGTAATTTATGAAAACTATTGATATGAGATTTGATTCTATTATCTTTAAACAGATGATAGGACAAACTTTCAAAAAATATCGCTCTGATGAATTTGTTTTTAACAATTCTGTTACAGGAATCATCGGCATATTTGTTGATGAAAAGGTTTATGAATTTCGTAACGAACAAAAATCGGTAGATTATTTTGGTGAGCAGGATGACTATGCTGTATTCTGCATAACAGAATGTTCTGAAAACGAAATTAAATCTTTCTTTGACGATACAGAGCAAATTGATACCCCTGTAAATCAAATTATCAAAAAAATCACCATAATCAACGAAAACCAACAAATTTTTGAAAACGGAACTCAAACATACAATGTTTGGTTAACAAGAGGTATTATCTTTGATTTGGGTGATAGAGAAATTTCGTTTAAAAAGGATACCTGTCCTTTCTCAGAAGAAATTGAAATTTTTAGAGGTTATGATTTAATAAACAAATTTCCTCACAATACTGATTTTATTGATGGTTGGGATAATTCTAAAACCCCAAAAACAGAAAATCACATTATTACGATTGAATAAGAAACTATTAGTGTCTTTGCAAAAAATATTATATTGAAAGGTGCCTTCTTGATTTAGAGAAGGCACCTTTTGGTACATCGTTAATTTTACTGTTCAATTATTCTTTTACTTTTAGCACAACTTTACCGCAGCTCTTGTTTTCGGCAAGTAGCGCGTGGGCGGCTTCTGCTTCGGTAATGGGAAGAACGGTATCAATTGTGGGTTTAACCTCACCCGTAGATACCTTTGCCCAAACGTCCTTTACAAGACTGGCAAGGATTTGCGCCTTAACTTCAGGAGTACGGCTTCTAAGGGTGCTTCCGATTATTCTCACGTTTCTTACGTATATATTTTTAAGGTCAATCTGAGTAAACTGTCCTGCCAAAGCGGCAATCATAATCCAACGGGCGCCGTGGGTCAGGTAGTGAATACATTTGCCCATAATTTCGCCGCCAAGACAGTCGATAGCAACGTCAACGCTGTGACCAAGGGCAAGTTGATTTTTAAGAACCTCAACGATATCCTCGGTTAAGGTGTTAACGACTATGTCGGCGCCAAGTTTTTCAACGGCAGCGCGTTTGTTTTCGTCGATAATTGTGGTAATTACTCTTATTCCGAACGCCTTTGCCATGGGAATAACTACGCTGGCGAGACCGCTGGCGCCTGCATTCATAAGCAGAGTATTGCCTTCCTTAATTTTGCCTTCGATAAAGAGGTTAAGATAAGCCGTAGCAAAAGCCTCAGGCATTGCGGCAGCCTCAATCATAGAACAATTTTCGGGAATAGGCATAAGCATATCGTATTTTACGGCAACGTATTCGGCATAACCGCCGCCGCCGAGCAGGGCGCATACTTTATCACCGATTTTATAATCGGATTTAGCCTTGGCTTCTTCGCCCATTTCTACTATAACGCCCGATACCTCAAGTCCCATCCATTCGGGACAACCGGGAGGGGGAGGATAATCTCCTGCTCTCTGCATAAGGTCGGCTCTGTTTAGCGCGGCATAGTGTATTTCAACCAATACTTCTTCGCTTTTTATAACGGGATCGGGAACGTCGCTCCAAGAAAGAGCCTGATTTTCACCAACTAATATTGCTTTCATTTTCTTCTCCTTAGTTAAACATAGCATCTCTGATAGCCTTTGCTGCGGTAAGCTTGGGCTGAACTTTGTGGCTTACGGGTAAATAGTGCTGAATACACAAATACATACAACAACCAAGTGCAGGTCCTATTTGACGTAAAAGTTTACAATCATCGCCGTTGGCAAGGTATAAAAATTCGCAACCGAGTTCTTTGTTTAAGCGAGTGCATATGTTAAGGTTCTTCATAAGCATATCTCTGTCGTAAGAATGATTAACGATTTTTACAACGTCTGCGCCACGCTCTTTTTGAGCAAATGCGATTTCCATAACCTTTTCTTCGTCAATGAACTGTTTTTGGTGGCTTGAGAAAAGCACTTCGCCACCCATTTCGTGAATTTTTGCCGCTAAAGCTTTTTGCTTCTTTACAGCCTCTTCATCAAAGGTTAATTCAAATTCGTCTTTGCAGTATAGGTCACCTATAATATCACAAAGGGTTGCGCCTGCCTCAAGTCCTAAAAGCAAAAGTTCAGCGCACTGTTCATCGGTAAAACCGGCGCTGCTATGACCACGGTAACTGGTAATGTAAATAGGCTTATCACCGCAAGCCTTAAATATGGATTTTAATTTTTCTACCGTGCGATATTCTTTTTCTAAATACTCTAAGTGAATACCGTAAGCATCGGCTCCGTCATATCCTGCATTAGCGATTTGGCAAAGCATTTCTTCGGGAGTGTGCGCCTGAATCATAGCGCAAAGAAGGGGTTTTTGATAGGTTAAAAATGTGGGTTTCATAAAAGTTTCCTCCAATATTTACATTATTGATTACATTATATTATATTTTTATAGGTGTAATCAATGGCAATATCGATTATTTTTAACATTTTTGATACAAAAATTAATTAGTAAACATAAATATTTTCGTTACTGTTTTGATAAAGACGGATATAGTCAACCTTGTAATCTACGCCGTTTTGAGCAAAATCGGGGAGATTTTCAACAAAGTTTTGTGGTCCTGCCCAGGTTTTATCCTCGGTAAATACCCAGTTATTAAGGCACAAATAGTGGTATCCGTGGAAACATTCCATACCGGGAACGTTTTTATCAAATTCGCCTGTTTCGTTGGTTATATCAACCTTCCAGACAAGCTGATAGTCGATGTAAAACGCCATATATTCGCTTGTCCAATCAAAGCCGTAAATATGATAATCGTTGGCATTGTCTTTGCTTTCAAAATCATAAATAGGCTGACCGTAAAGGTAATGTCCTGCTTTGCCGATATTGTGCTTTCCTATTGCGGTGTTGGTATATCCGCCGTCTGCCGTTTTATACCATTTATGTAGCGCAATAGACATAGTGTCGGGGGTATCGCCCGTGCCAACAATATCAACCTCGCCCTTGTATTCGAAATTATTCAGGGCTGATTTATCGCTTTGCGTCCAAAAGGTCGGCCACGTGCCGTTTCTTCTGGGAACTTTTATACGAGCCTCTAAATATCCGTACTTAAATGCCATAAGACCCTGACTTGTTACCGATTTCGGCGTTGTATAATTTTTGTTGCCGTCGGAAGTCACTCTTAATACAAGTTCACCCGTAGCGCTGTCTATAAAGTAGTTATCTTCGCTTTCTGTGGTCTTAAGATTATCGTCAAGGCTTGTCATAGCATCAAATTCCTGCGTAAAGTTGCTTACCTGAGTAATTGAGCTATAATAGTCGAACTCTTCGTTCCAAACAAGCTTTCTTTCCCTCGGATTATCCTCTTTGCCGTCTTTAATGCCCTTTATGGTTCTGTTGATAGGCGCAGAGTGAATAAGATGCTGTTTGCCGTAGGAGTCCTCAATTACGATATACCCCTTAACTTCCAGCTTTCTTAAATCGGTTTTATTAAAGTTTTTAACGAAGGTAGAAAATGTCAATCGCTGTGTTTGGTCATCGTAACTCCAACATTCGTTAAGCAGAGTGGTTTGAGTTTTAACTACGCCGTCGGCATTAGCATTAAAGTTTGCTTCTTCCTGCTGAAAATACTCAAGATTTCCCTTGCGGTAGATAAAGCCTCGTTCTATAACCTTAAAGGTTTTGCCGTCAAGGGTAACGGTAGAACCGTCTGCGGTTTCGTAATCGAAATAAAAACGCATAGCCTGACCGCCGATGTTTTCAGCCTCTTCTTCCTTTAGCACCGAAGCGCCCTTTGAAGAAATAACCTGACCTAAATCGGTAAGAGTAATATCGGTAAAGTAAAGGTCCTTTTTGCTCTCGCTGTTTATTAACATAAAGACAGCGTTTGCGCCGTTACACGTTTTGTTATAATCAAGACCCGTTTCCTCGCTGTCAACGTTTACGTCAAGGGTATCAGCGGTAAAATAGTATTCAAAATCATACCAGGTAACGCCGTTAGCGGTGATTTCGTCCTTTTTGATTAGAAAATCTCGTGAGTTTGCGGTATTTTTAAGGGTTTGCGCATCCCACGAGCCTGCCGAAACAACCTCGATACCAATATCGTCGGTTAAGGACTGCGCCATAAGAGAAAATGACAGTTTATAGCTATTGCCGTCAACTACGTTGCCAACCCTTATTTTATTTAAGTTTCTTACGGCTTTTACACTTTGGCCGTCCTTTGTAACGGTTTCTTCGGTAGCGTCAAAATAAAGCTTGCCGTTTTTAAATTCTTCGCCGTTATTTGCAAGATAGGAAACACTGTAATAAAATCTGTCTGCCACGGGGAAAAGTGAGGCGTTTACGATTTTTAGCGCGTCCTTTTCGCTATACCAAAGGTCGGGTGTTGCGCTTAAGGAATTCATTTTTTCAACGGAAGTTTCGGGAGCGCCGTCAACTACCGTAGTAGAAAAACCGACCTCTTTATCATAGGTTTGGTAATTTACTACCACGTTGCCCTCTTCAACCTCGTTTACCGCAACCTGTCTGATAACAACCTGCGGAGTTGAAACGATTTTATAGGGATAATAGGTAGCTTCCCCTACAGTATAAGAAGCGTAATTGTTTCCGTCGGAGCCGGGCGCTGTTGCTACACGCTCTGCCATAAAAGAACTTGCCTGACAGTGAATAGAAAACATGGGAACGCTGTCATTAAACTCTTCAGTGGTAATATAGTAGGTATGGGTAAGCTGTTCGCCCGCTTTTATACCCTTTGTACTAAGTCCTGCTTTTACGTAATTGGTACTATAGCCCGATACTGCGGTAGCGTTAGCGCCTTTATCTATTTGAGCAAGTTTTCTGTCTGCGGTAAGAAAAAGTGTTAAATTGCCCTCTTCTAAAAGTTCGTAAGTAACGGTAACGGCATATTTTGTATTTGCCTTTGGAACTAAAGCATAGCCGTCATTATCTCTTAAAATAAAGTTGGAATATGCCGTCCAACCGATTTCGTTTATACTGCCAACGGGGTGATTTTGAGTTGCAGCAACGTAGCCGTTGTGTTTGGCGGCAACCTGATTTTTTATAGACTGTTCAGCAGGCTCCCAACCGTAAGCGCTACCCGTAAAGCCTTTGCCCATAACAGCGCCGCCTTTGGTATTGTCCCAAGCAAAATATGCCCAGCCTGTTTCGGTTACGCTTGTTCCATATACGCCGTCTTTAACGTAAGCCACACCCTTTAAGGCGGGTTTTGCGCTTAATTTGGTATAGTCTGCCGCTACGCCGTCGGTCAAGTAATCTTTATAACGCGCATAAAGGTTTGTTTCTGCTTTTATGGTAACTTTATTGGTAGCATTGCCGTTTTCATCAAACCAGCCAACAAAATATTTACCATCGGGGGTGTATTCGGGCAAAGCGTTATGGGTATAGGTAGAACCTATGGTAATTCCGTCGGTAATGGTATAATAAGCCATATCCTCGCGAAGATATAAAATTGCTTCATATTCCGCCGCTACGCAAAGCGGAGTTATTATTAAAGAAACAATAAGCAATATTGTCGCTATAACTTTAAAATGCTTTTTTAACACTGCAATACCTCCCAGTATAATATATTTTATATAGAACCTATATCTTATTATATCATATAAAAAAAGATACGCAAGGAAATCCCTTGCGTATCGCTTTTTAAAAATTATTCTTCTTTTTCCTCTTCTTCGATTTCGTCAGAGTCGATAACAAGCTCTTTAATTTCGCCTGCCTGTTCCTTCTTTTTCTTAATAAGAGTAGCAATACCAACTGCAGCTGCGCCTGCGATAACGATAGCGCCGGCAGCCATTAAAATTTTTTCGGTAACGGTTAATTTTCTCATAACTTCGTGTCCTCCTGACATCATTTTTATTTATTGTATCACAAAATCTTAAAAAAATCAATGCTCATTTAAAACGCAGCCTTGACCACAAAAGAATCATAACCTGAACGGGTGCGCCAAGCGTAAAAAGAAGCCACATATTTCTGCCGCTGGATACAAGCACCGTCAGATAAACGCTTGCTATAAGTGACCAACAGATTAACGAGGATAATATAATATTAAAAATACGTTTTCCCCAGATACAGTTGAAAATTACGGCAACTATCGACGAAATAGGCACGGCGTAAATAAAGGTCAGCCATTTACCGCTCAAATCACTTAAGAAGCTGTCAAAATTAAGGAATACTATTACCGCTGCAAGCCAAACGCCAACAACGCTTAAAAGAGTGATAAAAAGTCGGTTGGATTTTTTGCGCTTTTTAATTTCTTTACGCTCCTTCTTATATACTGTATGGTCGCGGGTCAAAAGATAATCCACCGTAACGCCGAAAAGATCGGCAATAGCCTTTAAAACTGTAATATCAGGCACCGATTCGCCCCGTTCCCATTTAGAAACGGCTTTATCGGAGTAGTTGAGCTTTTCGGCTAATTCACCCTGAGTCAGTCCCTTGGACTTTCTGAGTATGGCAATATTTTCTGCGATGATTGCTTTGAGTTCTGTCAAAGTTAAACCTTCCTTTTTAATAAATGCTTTATTCTTTACATATATTATACCATCAATAACGTCTTAAATCAAGGGCTTTTCTACCGTGAGTAGAGTTATACTCAGAGTAGAAATCGAAGTGTAGAATCGACAAAATATTGACTTTTTCGCGATTTTATAGTATTCTATTTCTTAGATGTTCATAGTTTGTTAAAAAATGAAGGAGTTTTTTTATGAGAGCAGACGGGAAAAAAATTAAGAATATGACGGGCGAATATGCAATTGTTCCTCATATTATGTCTGAGAGATGCGATTCTCTTAATATGACACAGATTAATATTCCTCTTGAACCGTTGCAGAAATACATTAATCAAAAGCGTAAAGAAGGCATTGCGGTAAGCCATCTTGCTTTAATTATAGCTGCCTACGTACGTGTCGTTGGTGAATTTCCTTATCTTAACCGCTTTATTGTAAACAGCAATATTTTTGCCAGAAAAGAACTTGCCGTTTCGATGGTAGTTCTTAAAAATGATTCTGAAGAGGGTACAATGTCAAAAATTAAGTGCGACCCCGCAGATACTATTTTTGATATCAACAATAAAATTAACGACTACGTTTCCACCAACCGCAAGGCTGACGACGTAAATAAGACCGATAAGTTGGCAGGCGTTCTTTTAAAAATACCCGGACTTCTTCGCATTGGTGTTAAGGCGTTTAAGCTTCTTGATAAACTCGGACTTCTTCCTCGTTCTATTATCGAGGCTTCTCCCTTCCATGCAACAATGGGTATAACCAACCTTGCGAGTATCAGAACAAATCATATTTACCATCATATATATAACTTTGGTACCACAAGCGTATTTATGTCTATTGGTAATTCTATTGAGGTTCCGGTTAAAAAGGGCGGCGAAATTGTTTTTGAGAAATGTATGCCGTTTGGTTGTGTAATGGACGAAAGAATCTGTTCGGGTCTTTATTATTCAAAGGCATTTAAGCGCTTCCGTCATTTACTTGCTCATCCTGAGCTTTTGGAAGAAAAACCTGAAAGCGTAATAAAAGAAACCCCTTATCACGATGATATAAAAAAAGCAAAAGAAGCCAAAAAAGCCGCAAGAAAAGCAAAGAATCTAAGTAATTAGATTTATAATGCAAAACTATCCGCCCGAAGAAATTCGGGCGGATTTTTTATGCAAAATTCATTTAAAAGGGTATAAATATCATTTTTTGCACTATGATATTAGTATAATAGTGTTGACAAAACATGATTTGGGTGTTAAAATATCAATAATCTAGTTAAATTTGCACATTTTAACCAGATTATTAACGCGAAACCCTGCAGATTTATTGTTTTAGGCGGTGAATGACTATTATGAGTTATGTTTTGTTGTCTCATTTGTATTATAAAGATAAAAACGAATATAATGCCCTTTATGAACAAAGAATTTCGGCTGAATCAACCTGTGTTCTGCCAATAAAAATCGGAAAACATAAAGCTTTTTATTGTTTGTGCCCTGAAATACACAGTATCAGTATGCAGATAATGCAACTGGATAAAAATATTTTTAGAATTCAAAACAAACTTCCTAATGCGGCATTAATACAATTTGCTAATAGGTGCTTAGTTGATGAAATCAAACTCACAAACGATATTGAAGGCATTTACAGCACAAGGAAAGAACTATCCTCAGTTCTTAACGAAGTCAGCAATAAAGCAAAGAAAAAACGTTTTTATGGTTTATTAAACAAATATAAAATGTTGATTAGTGACAATGAATTTGCCTTAAACACATCAACCGACATAAGGGACATCTATAACGATTTGGTTTTAAAAGAAGTTTCCGAAGATTGTGCGGACAATGTTCCCGATGGTGAAATTTTCAGAAAAGATATGGCGGAAGTCACAACACCAACCCAAAAGGTGATTCATAAAGGGGCTTATCCTGAAACAAAAATTATTCAGCTTATGGAACAAGCACTTAATATTTTAAATCAGAAAGAAATCCCGATATTAGTTAGGATTTCGGTTTTTCATTACCTTTTTGGATATATCCATCCTTTTTATGACGGCAACGGAAGAACCTCTCGTTTTATAAGCAGTTATCTTCTTTCGAAAGAGTTTGAATTTTTGATAGGTTTCAGGCTTTCTTATACGATAAAAGCACATATAAAAGAATATTATGACGCTTTTAAGGAATGTAATGACGAAAAGAACTTAGGAGATTTAACCCCGTTCATAATTATGTTCCTCAATATAATTCTCGAGTCGTTTCAAAACCTTTATGACGCTCTGGAAAAAAGAATCAATTATTTATTAAAGTTTTCAAATGTTATTGATAGTAATTCAAAAATGTCGGATGATTTAAAAGCGTTTGCTAACATCTTAATTCAAGTTTCATTATTTTCTAACGAAGGAATTACAAAAAAACAATTAGGCTTAGAACTAGATATTAGCGAATCAACGGTAAATAAACGCCTGGCTAAATTACGGGAAATGGGATTGCTTTTAGAAGAAAAGTGTAAACCTGCAAAATATATGTTGGATTTGAATGAGCTTTCTTAATTTCCCTCTTCCTTGATAGCGGCACAGGCTGCAATTAAAGAAAGCAAGTAAGCCTTCAAAAGTCCAGTATTTATGCGGGTTTTCCGGCATTCTGATTACCCCAAAAACCACCTAAAATACTGCCACCAAATGAGCAATAAACGCCCCGTGTTCAATCGAACACGGGGCGTTTTATGTTTATTAATTATTTTTTGAGTTTTTTCTCCAAAGCATCAAAAGCCGCATCCATTGCATCTTCTTTTGTTAAAAATACCTCAACGCAAAATTCATTATCCAAGGAATATTTCCAGTTTTTGTTACGCTGGCTATAATATAACACAATCAAATGGTCTTTTATTTTTAGATAGCTATTGTTATTTTTTGATTTTTTCCAGTTGCGATTCTTAAAACTTTGACGGCGTGCCTCTTTGTTTTTAAAATCATTTTCGCGTTGCTTTGCTTTCTCAACATTCCCTTCCATTTTACCTGCACAAATACAGCCCACATTCAATGTTCCGTATTGTGGATGCACCATGTGGTGCACATAGCGAATAATTTGATGTCCACACATTTGGCATACACCTGTCGGTGCGCCTAAATCAGTAATACCATTGCAAGTCCACCCCGTTTTTGGTACATCATCCCGATTCCATAAGTTATCATATTCGGTTAAGTCAGGCTGAATAACAGGCGGTTGTTCACAAAGAGGATTTTGCGGTTGACTTTGTGGCGTACCATTTGGGATCTCTTTTAGTTCCG
>SVPZ01000035.1 GCA_015065605.1 Oscillospiraceae bacterium
AACAATTATACGCTTGGGGCGGAGCCACTCTCGAAAATGTTGTGTTCGATAATATTCACTATAATGGTACCGCAGGTCATTGTGGCGAAGAATGGATGAATGACGAAGGAGAAGAATTTGGTGGTTGCGCATTAGACTTTAGGCGTATGCGAGACGAGGATTATTTCAAAAACGTTGTTTTTCGTGACATATTTACCCGCGACGGTACAAAACTTTGTATCGCTTGTGATAAAGTAAAGCCTGATATTCGTAATTGATTGCAAAAAATGGTTTCCATCTGTTTAATTTTGATATTGATTTTCATTTACCACATTAATTAAATCTCAACTATCTTAGATTTATAGCGGGTCACAAGATTTCCGTTTGGATTGCAAAGCATTGAAAATTCGTTAGATTTAAGTATATTGGGCTGACTGTTTTCATCATCAGAAATAATTGCGTTATAATGATTGCCGAAAGGTACGCCGTCAACGTAAAAAATCTTTTGCTCTGACCAATGAATCATATCCTTTGATACGCTGAATTGCGCCACCTTACGTTGAGCGTCAAGTCCTTCTATTTCATTTTTCACAGCCGCAATAATAGGCTTTGATGACATAATATAAAGTCCCAAAGGTTCGCTGTAAACCACTCTTGGATGCCAACAATCCTTTACTATTACGCTTTCTCTGCCCAAATTTCCCGCTTCACAAAACGAGCCGTTATAATATTTTACAAAATCGCCCATAGTTCCGTCGGTACGCTTAAGACAACGGGCAACGCAGCAGTCACAGTTTTTCCAGGCTTCTTCAACTTTTTTCGCAGAGATATCAATAGAAATTTTACTGTAATATAAATATATGTAATCACCGTCAGGCTCAACGTAAATAGAAAAGTCGCCGCAACCGAATTTAACAAGGTCTTCCTGCTGACCTATCATACTATCTCCGTTCGGATTATAATTTTTAGTAAAAGAAGGCTCATACCCCGTCATAACCCAACGGTCGAAATCCCAGGTTCTGCCTTCGTCATCAGAGTGCATAAGTCCCACGTGACGAAAATCGGTGTCAAATTTCGGAGTATCACAAGGCCCGTACGCATCGTATGCGGAACCTTCTCCTCCCCAACCCGTTTCGTTATGGAACCAACAGAAAAAGCGATGTGTATTAGGGCAGATATATAATCCAAAGGGCCAGATACTTCCCCTCGGTTTAATTCCTTCGGGATAACGAATCCCCGAAAACGCATACTCGGCGTTCCCCGTTTTAAAATTTGTTTTTATAGGATAAACCTCGTGAATATCATCAAGACTCTTACCGCAAAATACTGCTACTCTGCCTGCATGGGTATGACCGCTCATAGCCCAAAGTTTTCCGTCAACGTCGCGGTACATAGGAGTGGTTCCGTCCTGATTCACAAGTTTATTAGGATCAAAAACAGTGGGAGTTCCTTGACCGAATTCAATTTTATGCTTCTTAAAAAAATCATTCATATAAAACACTCCACTCAGTTAATTTGCGTTCAGTATAGCATTAAATATTTTAAAATTCAACTAATATTTTTTATCTTTATACCGTATTTGACAATTGTGCATTTATAATGTATAATAATACAGTTATTTATAATGGTTATGATTAGTCGAAACATACTTGTTTCGACACAAAATCTTTGATTTTGGAACAAATTTCTTTTGAAATTTGTTCATAACCATTGCAATGAGTGTTGTGCAAAATCAAACTTTATGATTTGATTTTGCCATAGCCACTTGAAAGTGGCCTGTCGAAGCGCTTTTAGCGTTTCGACAAACTACAATCATTATAAGCAAAGAGGTAATTGTTATGACTAAAATTGATATTTTTTCAGGTTTTTTAGGCGCAGGTAAAACCACGCTTATTAAAAAACTTTTAAAGGAAGCCTACAGTGACGAACAGATAGTTATTATTGAAAATGAATTCGGCGAAATCGGTATTGACTCCGGCTTTTTAAAGGAGGCAGGTGTGCAGATAACCGAAATGAATCAGGGTTGTATTTGTTGTTCCTTGGTTGGTGATTTTGCCGCTTCCTTAAAGGAAGTTATAGAGAAATTTTCTCCCGACAGAATTCTTATTGAGCCTTCGGGCGTAGGCAAATTAAGTGACGTTATCAAGGCTGTAAAGGGTCTTCAGATAGAGGATATAGAACTTAACAGCTTTATAACGGTAGCCGATGCAAGTAAGGTCAAGATTTATATGAAGAACTTCGGTGAATTCTATAATAACCAAATAGAAAACGCAGGTGCCGTTATTTTAAGCCGTACCAAAGACATAAGTGAAGACAAACTTAAAAAAGCGGTTGAACTTATAAAAGAACTTAATAATGAAGCCGTAATTATAACAACCGATTGGGATGAAATCGACGGCAAGGTTATTCTTTCGGCGCTTGAACAGAAAAATAGTTTAAGCCACGATTTAGAGGAACTTAAAAAAGAACATCACCATCACGAAGGTGAAGAATGTGATGATGAAAACTGTGAATGCCACCATCACCACCACGAGCATCATCACGAGCATGATGAAGAGTGCGGTTGCGGTCACCACCATCATCACGAACACGAACATCATCACGAACACGGTGAGGAATGTAGTTGCGGCTGTCACGACCACGAGCATCATCACCATCATCACGCCGATGAAGTATTCACAAGTTTCGGAAGCGAAACGGTAAATAAATACACAAAAGAAGAAATCGAAAATATTCTTGAAACCATTGAAAACGATTCATCCTACGGTTTAGTGCTTAGAGCAAAGGGCATTGTTGCCTGTACTTGCGGAAAGTGGCTTCACTTCGACTACGTACCTGCCGAAACCAACGTAAGAACAGGAACAGCCGGCGTTATAGGCAGACTTTGTGTAATAGGCAAAGACTTAAACGAAGAAAAACTTAAGGAAATTTTCAGACTGTAGAGGTTAAAAAATGGATATTCCGGTATATCTTTTCACCGGCTTTTTGGATGCCGGCAAAACAAAATTTATAGACGAAACCTTAAAGGACAAGCGTTTCGAAAGCAAAGACCCCACCCTGCTCGTTCTTTGTGAAGAGGGCGAAGAGGAATACGATACCTGTGCTTATTCGGGCGGAAAGGTTATCGTTAAAACGGTTGAAGACGAAGAAGATTTGACCCCCGAACTTTTCGACGGTTTTATCAAAGAAACCAAGGCAACAAGAGTTATCATAGAATATAACGGCATGTGGCAGCTTTCTTCCCTTTATTCCGCTATGCCAAGGGATTTTATAATCTATCAGGAATTTATGCTGATGGACGCTAACACCGCCGTTACCTATAACGCTAATATGAGAAGTCTTGTTGTAGATAAGTTAAACGGCGCCGAGCTTGTTATCTTTAACCGTTTCAGCGATTCAATTGATAGAATGGCGCTTCACAAAATTGTCAGAGGAATAAGCAGAAGAGCCGATATTGCCTATGAGTACAAGGACGGCAGTGTAGCGTACGACGATATTGAAGATCCCCTACCCTTTGATATTAATGCCGACGTGATTGAAATTGAAGACAGAGACTATGCTATATGGTATCGTGATATGACCGAAGAACTTCCGAAATACGACGGCAAAACCGTAAAATTCAAGGGAATCGTCGCTAAAAACGAGGATATGCCAAAGGGAAGCTTTGTTGTCGGAAGACACGTTATGACCTGCTGTGCCGACGATATTACCTATTCGGGAATTGTTTGCGATTGGTCAGGCTCAGAAACTCTTATGCAAAGAGATTGGATAATAATTACTGCAAAAATCGAGCTTAAAAGGCACAAGATGTACGGCAAAAAAGGCCCCGTACTCACCGTTAAAGAGGTTATTAAAACCTCTCCCCCAAAAGAAGAACTCGCAACATTTTATTAAAACCAAAACAGATACAGTTTTTCACTGTATCTGTTTTTTCTTATAAGTCTATATCAAGTTTTGAAATAAAGTCAGTAAGTTGACTTTTGGAGTTGGTTTTGCTGATATTAAGCAGTTTCTTTAAGCGATACTTCACACCGCTTTCCGACATAAAAAGTTCCTCACAGATTTGGTCGAGCTTATAGCCGTTTTTCAGCATTTTCAAAAGTTTCAAATCGTTTTGATCGCATCCGTCAAACAATCTTTCGGCAATCATAAAAAGTTCCAGCTCATCATCCTCATAAAATACGTCTGTAGGATTTTCTTCATTTTCATCAAAACTATTAAGGAGAGTGTCGGGAATATTTGCTGTTTGTCGCCCAATAAGTTTCCATTCCACCGAAACGTTAAGACTTTTGATAGTATCGTTTTTCTTTAGAATTCTTGCGGTATCAAAAGCCGCTTTACCAAGTGAAAAATAATCTACTCTTATAGCGCTTATCTGAGGTTTGGACAGTTCGAGTATTACCGAATCACAAAGAGATATAACGTCAATTTTATCGGTAGGATACTTAGCCTCTTTAAGCTTCTTTACGAGATAAAAAGCAACGTAACTATTAGTACACAAAACAGCATTAAAGGTGTTTAACCTTTCATAAAAACTGTCAAAACATTCTTTTATATTGCCGTTATTTAAAAACACGTTTTCCGCATTACCGTTAGCCGCTAAAAAGTTTTGCTTTTTTAAAAGGTCGTTTACCGAATGATCGTTAACCCCAAAAAGCGCTATATTCTCTTTTCCGCAATCGGTAAGAAATTTTGATATTTCGAAAATAGAATTTTCGCTATCAAAACCCACAAAACTGCAGTTAGGTGAGCCTATAGCGCTTATTTTGGGTGAAGACACAACGATTTTTACGGGATAGTTTTCTAAAATTCTGCAATTTTCTTTTATAAATTCAGGGTTAGTAGCAACAATTATGACCTGCCCGCTTTTAACCTCGTCGGCACTTTCAACTACAGTACAGTCGGTTCGTTTTTCCTTGGCGGCAGAAAGAATACCGTCAAGAATTTCATTACACCATATACTTTTTTTATAAATAGGATCAGCAAGGATATAAAGCATAGGCACCCCCAACAATTACCATCGTTTTTATTATTGTACTATACTTATGCGTTCACCACAAGTTATTTTTTATAATATCAAACGCAAAAATTCTAAAATCGTTTTTATCAAGGGCTTTTGCGGTGTTAATAGACTCTTCGGCTTTTTCGGTTTCTCCTTTACCTAACAATGCGTAAGCCTTTAAAATACTGCCGTCACGAACGTTGTTCTTTTCAATATCATATTCGAATGGCATAGGACTTGGAGAACCAACGCCATAGTAGGAGCGCAAATCCTTATTTATAATAAAGTTATCGGCTACGCTTATCATTTCGTCAAGCACCTTACCTGCCTCTTCGTTTTGACCGAGTTTAATAAGAGCCAATGCCCTAAATAGCGAAATTTCAGATACTGCGGCTTTATATTCAGCGGCACGGTTTAAGTGCTTATCCTGATTTTCTTTATCAACAAGAGCAAGATAATAGTAAATATGCGCTTCCTGATTAAAGAAGGTTTTTGCCTCGCCATAGGATTTAGGCATATTTATACCGTCCATAAGGCGCGACTTTGCTTCATTTAACTGTTTTGCGTTGATAAGCTCAACTGCATATAACACGTGCATAAACGCGTGTTGTTTAGTGAGTTTACCCTCGCCGCCCTCGTATATATGGAAACGTTTTACTTTGCAAAGTTCAATAGCTTCATCAAACTTTGATTGCTGTGAAATCAGAGTCACTCTATCAAGATAACAGTCATCTCTTTCTTTTAAGAGTTCGGGGTATTGGTCATATACCTTAAGACGTTCTTCGATATCTTCATTCATATTTTTAAGAAGTTGCTGATACTCAAGTAAAAGTCTTGGGTCTTTTTTAAGTTCGAGAGCTTTTTTAAGCGCCACTTTTGCTTCATTCTTCATATCGAATTTATCAAAGTATAAAAGAGCAAGATTACGAAGCGCTTTAGCGTGTTTTGCATTTTGAGCAACAGCTTTTTCAAATAACAATCTTGCCTTATCATAGCCAAATCTGTCAAAATACAGACAACCCAAATAGTAACAAGCGTTTGCGCTTTTTTCAAGGTTAGCTATAGCAAAGTCAAGCACGGTAATATCAAAAAGACGATTGGGGAAGCAATAAGAAGTATCAAGCGCTTCAGCCTTCTCCAAATCGCTCACAAATTCTTCACCGAGTTTAGCTTTGCAGTAACCTCTGTAATAAAGAGTTAAAGGATAGCTGTCGTCAAGGAAAGAAAGCGCATAAAGAGCATCCTCATAAAATCCTGCACGTATATAATCATTAGCCACGTCAAGAATGTTTTCAGGCTTCTTTATAAACTGTTCTAAAACCGCTTTATTATCAGAAAAATGAGAATATTCAAATAAAGCCAAAAGGTCTAAAAGATCGTCTTTTATCATTTTTTCTGCGTTTTCTTTTGCCTTTTCTTTATTTATTTTTCTGAGAGTTGCGGTAATTAAATTTTGAGCCACGGTGTGACCGCTGTTTAAAGAAAGTGATATATTAAGCTTTTCGATAGCGGCGGCATAATCCTTGTTTTTAAGGTCTAAAAGCGCCAATTCGAAATGAGCTACACTTCTGTGAGTATAATTCCAAGCGGCCTTATAAAGCCAATCGTACGCTTCTTTTTCGTTGCCCGTTTCAACAAGAGCAAGGCCTAAAAGGTAAAAACTTTCGGTATCGGTAGGATGTTGATTACGGCTTGTAAGTCTTTCGATAGCCTTTTTGCAATAGGTGATGCATTCATTAAACCTGCCCTCTTTATACATAAGTCTTGCCATAGAGGTATTGCAACGGATATCCCCGGCATCACGCCTAAGTCCCTCTTGATAATAATCTTTAGGATTATAGTTATGCTGTTTATACTGTTCAAGATGATAGCCGTTTATATAAAGTTCTTCAACAGTTGCAATTTCGCATGGGCGTTTAACGGGAAGTCTAACGTCGATAGGCTGTTTTTGACCTCTGACGTACGGCTTATAGGACACTAACTCTTTTCCCTCTTCACTGATAAGGTAAACACAAACCTTTTCTGCCTTCAAATCAACAGGAAGGGTTTTAAGATAACTTACGTCAGGCTTCATATCCACCTTTTCGGAATATAAAATCTTTTTATTTTCCTTAACCAAAACGGTAGTGTTTTTAAATTCACCCGTAACGTTAAAGCCAATAAAGAGTCCGTCGTTTCTGTCTTCGACGTTTACCGCCGCATCAATCGAAGCATTAAGCACGTTACCGATATCACGTATGGGATACCAATACTGTTCAAACTCTCTTGTTTCATAAGGTGCAAGCCAAGTAAAGTCAGGCTGATTATCGGTATAAACGCCCGTCATAAGTTCAATATACGGTCCATTTTCATCGGTGAGATTAGAGCACCACATATCACCGAAATCACCCATACCCCAGTGCCACATTTTTTTACCGGGAGAAATATGATGATTAGCAACTGTAGCAATGCCCTTATCAATACCTTCATCGTAACCTGCGACAAAATCCATATCGCTTTGACCTTGAGAGATAAGATATGAAGAAGGCACTTTAACAGCCTCATACCTAGATAAATCAGTACCCTCGCCAAAGTTGTAAGGACGCGCAGTTTTATAAACGCCCTTTGCGATAGGCCAGGAAAGAACAGCCCTTCTGTCGTGGTCGTTTACCCATTCACAGTCAGGTGGAAAAACAGTACGGTAATCATCGTTTACAGGCACAGCCAAGTTTGCCCACCACATAAAGATTTGAGGCAAGTTAGTACGGTTATAAACTCTAACCTTTGCCTTTATATAGCTTCTGCCTTTATCAACAGTTATACCTGCCATACCCTTCATTCTGTTAAAGGGTTCAACCTCGCCTGTCCAAACAGTTTTACCGCCGTCGGCATTTTCTTCAATTACCGCTTCCAACGGCATAAAGGTTGTAGGTCTGTGATGTTGCGGCCAGTTAAACTCAATACCGCCCGAAATCCAAGCGCCGGCAAGACCGACAAGCGCAGGCTTAATAACCTCGTTATAATAAATAAAATCATAATTGCCTATTTTATCGTAACCTCTTAAAATCTTACCGCCAATTTCCGGTAAAACAACGGTTTTTACATACTCATTTTCTAAAGTAACAGCGTCATAGGTAACGTCACTTTTTTCATCGGTTATGCCATCGGAAAAAGGAATGGGATAAAGTCTTCCCGATGCGCCCTGATAAGGCTTATTTTCAAAAAACATCGGCAAGTCATTAGCCTTTTTAGGAATATATGTAGGTATAACCATACCTTCTCTTTTTGCTTTTACTTCATTAGACATAAAAAATCACCTCATCCTGATTTTAACAAACAGACAAGGTGATTTAAAGACTGATTCAGTTGTAAAAAACACACAAAATTTCGACTTAAAGTTTTTCCTGAAGAATATTGCAGATTTCTTTCATAGATTCTTCATATTCTTCATCGGAAGAATTTTTGAAAATAAGGAACTGATCGATTACGTTAGGATCCTTAAGATTATCGGGAATTGAATAATCTCTGGTTTTAATATATTCATCCCAATGTTCAATCTTCCAGGTATCTCTTTCGGAATTTCTGTCAATCATTCTCTGTTTGCAAACCTCAAGATCGGTCTGAACCCAGATAACAGTAAGACACGCATCGTATTCGCGAAGTTTGTTTTTAAGTGAAATCATATATTCGGTATCTCTTATTTCTCTGGTAAAGGGAGCGTTAATTAGTACCAAATCTTCATACTGAAGCGCTTCGAAAGCAAGGTTTAACACAACCTCGTATTCTACGTTTCTGATATTATCCTCAAAGAACTGAGAGGAACGGTTGATTTCTTCACCTGCTACTCTGTATGCAACGTTGGAAAGAGGAATAAGTGTATCCTTATCAAGATATACTACGTGGTCAAGATTTGTTGCAAGCATTTTTGAAATAAAAGTTTTGCCGCAAGCAGGAGGAGATGTTACAAGTAAAAGTTGTTTTTTCATAAATAAACTCCTTTAAACACAAATGTGAAAAATTTAACCAATTGCAGTGATTATAGCACAAAACGAAAAAAATTACAAGCAATTTATGGGGATTTTACGCGATTTTTCGCAATATTTTTGGATTTTATAAGGTTTTTCACAAATTTGAAAATTATTTTCATCAAATTATGACTAAATTTATTATACCCATTACAAAAAAATCAAAGCCTTCGATTCGGGAGTTGTTCTTAGGGACAAATAGGTTTTTCAGATAAATTTGTACGCTTTCTTGTTTTGAAAACTTGTAAGACACAAAGTATTACTGCGTTTTCTCAACTTCAAAATCGAAACAAATTTATTCTTACAAAACTGCTTGCACCTAAAAAAGATAAATTTTTAGTGGAATAAAAGGCGAAAAGCCGTGGTAATGCTGACGCATACCACGGCTTTTTAACACATTAGAACGCAAAAATTTGCTTTTTTAGGCATTTTATCCCTAAGAACAACTCCCGTTACGAAGGCTTTGTAATTTTATGCTTCTGCATCACAATAAATGCATCTGTAGATTCGTCTTGGCTTATCAGCAAGTACAAACTCGTGGGAAAGTTCCTGTTCACAAGAAGTAATGCATCTTGGATTTTTACAGAAAATTATATCGGTAAGTTTTTCGGGAAGAAGTATTTTTTTCTTTTCAACGATAACCGAATCCTTAATAACGTTCACGGTAACGTCGGGGTCAACGTAGCCGAGAATGTGTAAATCAAGGTCAATATCGCCGTCTATTTTAATAACGTCCTTCTTTCCCATTTTTTCACTTTGAGCGCTCATAATCATAGCAACGGGACAAGAAAGTTTTTTAAGCTTTAAAAGGCGGTAAATTTCCATACCCTTACCTGCTTTTATATGGTCGATAACAAAACCGTTTTTAATGGAATCAATATTCATAAAGCCACTCTCCTATTTAATCTCAAGCAGTTTAAGAATAAGCGCCATTCTCATATATTTACCGTAAAGCGCCTGTTTAAAGTAGCAAGCGCGTTTATCGTTATCAACCGCAACGCTTATCTCATTAACTCTGGGCAGTGGATGCATTATAACAAGGTCTTCTTTAGCTAAGTTTAATTTATCAGTGGTTAAAATATAGCTATCTTTAAGACGGAGATATTCTTCCTCGTTGAAGAAGCGTTCTCTCTGTACTCTTGTCATATAAAGAATATCAAGTTCAGCCATACTTTCATCTAAACTTTTAACCTCTTTAAAACTGTGTCCTGCATCTACGATTATATTTTTAACGTATTCGGGAACGCGAAGTTCTTCGGGAGAAATAAGAACGAAATTAATATTCTTATATCTTGACATAGCGTGGATAAGAGAATGCACCGTTCTGCCGAACTTTAAGTCACCGCATAAACCGATAGTCAGATTATCAAATCTTCCCTTTTCTCTATGAATTGTGAGAAGGTCTGCAAGGGTCTGAGTAGGATGGTGATGTCCGCCGTCACCTGCATTGATTACGGGAATCGTCGCATTCTTAGAGGCAACTAAAGGTGCGCCCTCTTTGGGATGACGCATTGCGATAATATCGGCATAGCAAGAAATCATTTTTGCAGTATCTGCTACGCTTTCACCCTTTGAAGCAGAACTGGAAGAAGCGTCCGCCATAGTCAGCACGTTACCGCCAAGTTCATACATAGCGGCTTCAAAGCTAAGTCTTGTTCTTGTAGAAGGCTCAAAGAAAAGGGTCGCAAGTTTTTTGCCTTTGCATTTTTCACTGTATTTACTCGGATTATCAATTATATCCGAAGCGACTAAAACGAGTTCTTCAAGTTCCGTAAGAGAAAGTTCTAAAATATCAATAAGATGTCTCATTACGCTTTTGCTCCGTTAATCTCAAGATAAGCTTTAATGCGGTCAACGTTTTCTCTGTTCTTCTCGTCTTCTTCAAGATATTCGATAATATCATATACGTCAACAACGGAATATACGGGGAATCCGAATTCCTCGCCAACTTCAGCCATAGCGCTTTTTTCGGTCTGTCCTTTTTCTTTTCTATCTACCATTACGAAGGTAGCGGCAACCTTTGTTCCTTTGAGAGAAGAAA
This sequence comes from Oscillospiraceae bacterium, assembly GCA_015065605.1. Classification (GTDB taxonomy): domain Bacteria; phylum Bacillota; class Clostridia; order Oscillospirales; family Acutalibacteraceae; genus SIG607. The sequence goes on from SVPZ01000035.1 coordinate 11,027, forward strand.
GAATATTCATACTCTCTCTGATAGCGGTACCTGCGGTAATAACGTCTTCAACGATAACGATTTCTTCATTTTCCTGTGGCTTATAACCAACGAAAACGCCGCCTTCACCATGGTCTTTTTCCTCTTTTCTGTTAAAGAAGAAGGGCACGTCAAGACCTTCTCTTGAAAGCGCACAAGCAACAGATACGGCAATCGGAATACCCTTATAAGCAGGTCCGTAAAGAACGGTACGCTTGTTGCCTACCTTTTCAAAATATGCTTTAGCGTAAAACTCGCCAAGCTTCATAATCTGGTCGCCTGTTTTAATATCGCCTGCATTGATAAAGTAAGGGATTTTTCTACCGCTTTTTGCTGTAAAGTCACCAAACTTTAATACGCCCGCTCCTTCAAGAAACTGTATAAACTCTCTTTTATAGCTTTCCATTTTTTTCTCTCCTTTTATTATTTGCATATATAAAATTTATCTTCTTCTGTTAAACCAAGATAATCTATAGCGCGGTTAAAGTAATAATCACAGCGATTAAATCCATCCGGAGTATGAGCATCGCTTCCCATATAAAATTTACAACCTTCTTGCTTTGCAATTTTATACGGTCTTAAAAGGATATCAGCCTCATTATCAGCAAAATTCATATCATCTTTGTTGATTTCGATTCCCATACCGACCTTTGCGGCCCTATGGAATAATCTTTTTAAGGTATCCTCGGGCAAATTACCTATTATTTCCAATAATTCTTCGCGAGATGATGCCAAAAGACTGCAGGTAGGATGCGCAAGTCCCACCTTATTAAACGGAAGGTCCTGATTCAAAATAAAATCGAATCGGTTTATCCAACATTCCATTCTTCCTTTTATGGTTTTTTGCTCTTCTTTTATAGTGAATTTTTCGTGTAAATGCGTAGTTGGAATAATGATAAAGTCAAGTTTATCAAACTTATCACGTGATAAACCCAAATTCATATCCTTATCGATTTCAGTTTCCACTCCAAAAAAGAATTTTATACCGTCACACTGTGGCAAAGGTTTTATAGAGGAAACGTAATCAAAATTTTGAATCCTATACCACGGCGCTTCAGGCGAAGCAGGAACGTCGCCGTCCCAACAGTGATCGGTTACACAAACGGTTTTTAGGTTATTTTCCTTTGCGTACTTTAAAATTCGCTCTGCAGTTTGCTCAGGATGTTTTGCGCAAAGCGAAAGTGATGAATGAATGTGTAAATCGTTATCCCACGTATAACGCATAATATCACCCTTTACAGTTAATCACAAAATTCTGCAATGCATCTTTCGTAAGCGGCAACGGGATCTTCTGCTGCGGTAATAGGTCTTCCCACAACTATATAGTCACTTCCGATTTTCTTAGCCTCGGCAGGAGTCATAACACGCTTCTGATCTCCGATATCACCGTCAGCAAAACGTACACCCGGAGTAACGGTTAAGAATTTTTCTCCGCAGGTTTCGTGAACCTTGCCTGCCTCAAGAGGAGAACATACTACACCGTCAAGACCTGCAACAGCGGCATTTTTAGCATAATGCATAACAACCTTATCGATAGGTTCTTTAATAAGAAGATCGTTTTCCATACGTTCCTGATCGGTAGAGGTAAGCTGAGTTACCGCAATAAGCAAAGGACGACTGCCGTCAGGACGGGTAAGACCCTCTAACGCTGCCTGCATCATAGTGATGGTTCCGGCGGCGTGAAGATTGGTCATATCGACGTCAAGACCGCTTAAAACTGCCATACTCTTTTTAACTGTATTAGGAATATCATGAAGTTTCAAATCGAGGAATATTTTATGTCCTCTTGCCTTTATGTCCTTAACAATCTGAGGACCTTCGGCATAGAAAAGTTCCATACCGATTTTAACGAAAGGTTTTCTTCCTGTAAACTTATCCAAAAAGTTCATAACCTGATCTTTAGAAGAAAAGTCACAAGCAATAATTACGTCTTTACCCATTAGTGAGCGCCTCCTATAATTTCTTTTAAATCTTTTATACCGTATTTTTCCATAACACGAGGTAAATCGTTAATAATATCTCTGCAAACAAAGGGGTCGATAAGGTTTGCGGCACCTACCTCTACGGCTGTAGCGCCTGCAAGCATCATTTCAATAACGTCCTCTGCAGTTGAAATACCACCCATACCTACAATGGGTATTTTAACGGCGTCATAAACCTGATAAACCATTCTTAAAGCGACGGGCTTAATTGCAGGGCCCGAAAAACCGCCCATTTTATTGGCAATTACAGGTTTCTTGGTTTTTAAATCAATTCTCATACCGAGAAGTGTATTTATCATACTTATCCCGTCGGCACCAGCTTCCTCGCAAGCCTTCGCGATAGAAACGATATCGGTAACATTCGGAGAAAGTTTAATAATTACGGGCTTTTTGGTCACAGCCTTAACAGCCTTTGTAACCTCAGCCGCTGCTTCGGGAGAAGTACCGAAGCTCATACCTCCGCCGTGAACGTTGGGACAGGAAACGTTAACCTCAAGCCAACCCACCTGTTCTTCTTTATCAAGTTTTTCGCAGGTGTAAGCGTAATCTTCAACAGCAAAACCGCTTACGTTTGCCATAACGGGCTTATTAAAGCATTTTTTAAGTAAGGGAAGTTCGTGATTTATAACTGCTTCAACACCGGGATTCTGAAGTCCTACGGCATTAATCATTCCGCTGTCACATTCGGCAATTCTTGGAGTAGGATTACCGAAACGGGCATCCTTGGTGGTTCCTTTAAAAGAAAAGGTACCAAGACAGTTTATATCGTAAATTTCTGCAAATTCATAACCAAATCCAAAGGTACCCGAAGCAGGAATAACGGGGTTATCAAGTTTTAAACCGCAAAGGTCAACCGATAAATTTACCATATTATTTCCTCCCTTATCATAACGGGGCCGTCTTTACATATACGTTTATTACCGTATTTTGTTTTACAGGAGCAACCCATACAAGCACCAAAGCCACAACCCATTCTTTCTTCAAAGCTATATTGACCGCTTGTTTTTGCAACGTTTTCAATGGCTTTAAACATAGGACTCGGTCCACAGGTAAAGAAATAGGTATAATCAAGTTCCTTAAGTACGTCGGTAACAAAGCCTTTTGTTCCGAAACTTCCGTCTGCAGTGGTTATATAAACGGTAGCGCCGAGTTTTTCAAATTCTTCTTTATAGAAAACGTCGTCAGCGCTGTTAAAGCCTAAAATAACGGTGGGCTTAACGCCGTTTTTTATAAGTTCCTTTGCAACCGAATACATTGGAGGAACACCTACACCGCCACCTATAACAACGGGATTTTCTCCCGAAAGAGATGTATCAAAGCCGTTACCCAGACCGTTTAAAATGTCGAGGCTCTCCCCCGCTTTCATTAAGGCAAGTTGTTCGGTTCCGCTTCCGACGATTTTATAAATAATGGTAATGGTTTCACTATCGTAATCGCAAACGGAAATTGGACGGCGAAGATATTTTCCGCTGAGTTTAATATTAATAAACTGTCCGGGCTTAGTGAGAGATGAAGTCTCTCCCCTAAGCACCATTTTCATTATATCCTTAGCAATTTTTTCATTACTAAGTATTTCAACAATTTGTTGTTTCATTTTTTCACCTTTAAGCATCAATGGTAGAAATCGTAAGGGTGGTTTCCTCAAGTACGTCGAGAAGAACCTTAACGGTGTCAAGCGCGGTAAAGATAGTTACGTTGTTTTCGGTAGCAAGTTTTCTGATTTCGGTACCGTCACTGTTAATACCCTGAGAAGCAATATCCTTAGTATTGATAACGTAAGCGATATGACCCTGACGGATAGCGTTGGGAATTTCCTCGCTGCCTTCGTTAATCTTAGCAAGTACGTGAGTACGGATACCATGTTCCTTAAGGAACTGCGCGGTGCCCTTTGTTGCTTCGATATTAAAGCCAAGTTCATAGAAACGGCGGATAAGAGGTAATGCTTCCTCCTTGTCCTTATCTGCTATAGTAGCAAGAACGGTGCCGTAATTCTGAAGTTTCATTCCCGAAGCCTGAAGTGCTTTATAAAGCGCACGGTTAAGCTTATCGTCATAGCCGATTGCTTCACCTGTGGATTTCATTTCGGGAGAAAGATATGCGTCAAGACCGCGGAGTTTATTGAAGGAGAATACGGGAACCTTTACGTACCAACGTTTCTTCTCTTCGGGATAAAGACTGAATATACCAAGTTCCTTAAGACTCTTGCCCAAGATAACCTCGGTAGCAATATCTGCAAGGCTATAGCCTGTAGATTTAGAAAGGAAAGGAACGGTACGTGAAGAACGGGGATTAACCTCGATTATATAAACGTCATCCTTTTCGTCAACTATAAACTGAATGTTATATAGACCTATGATGCCAATACCAACACCCAATTTCTTAGCGTACTGAAGAATGGTACCTTTAACCTTATCGGAAATACTGAAGGTGGGATATACGCTGATAGAGTCACCTGAATGTACACCTGTTCTTTCAACAAGTTCCATAATACCGGGAACAAATACGTCTCTGCCGTCGCAAATAGCGTCAACCTCAACCTCTTTACCCTGAATATATTTATCAACAAGTACAGGCTTGTCCTCGTCAATTTCAACAGCGGTCTTAAGGTAGTGGCGAAGCTGATCTTCGTTAGCAACTATCTGCATTGCTCTTCCGCCGAGAACGAAGCTGGGACGAACGAGTACGGGATAACCGATTTCGTTTGCAGCATCAAGTCCTGCCTGAATACTTGTTACGGCTTTACCCTTAGGCTGAGGAATCTGAAGTTCGGTAAGAAGTTTTTCGAAGCTGTCACGGTTTTCTGCGCGTTCAATAGCTTCGCAGTCGGTACCGATAATCTTAACCCCTCTCTTCATAAGAGGCTCGGCAAGGTTGATTGCAGTCTGACCGCCGAGAGAAGCAACAACGCCCTCGGGCTTTTCAAACTCAATAATATTCATAACGTCTTCGGGGGTAAGAGGCTCGAAGTAAAGTTTATCTGCCGTAGTGTAGTCGGTAGAAACGGTTTCGGGGTTGTTGTTTATAATAATAGCCTCGTATCCCGAATTTTTAATGGTGGTTACTGCGTGAACGGTTGAGTAGTCAAATTCTACACCCTGACCGATACGGATAGGACCTGCGCCAAGTACCACGATTTTCTTCTTATCGGTAAGACGGGAAGCGTTTTCACCGGTATAGGAAGAATAGAAGTAAGGAATGTATGCATTTGTATGACAGGTATCAACCATTTTAAACACGGGGAAAAGATTGTTTTCTTTTCTATAGTTATACACGTCAATTTCTTCGCATTTCCACATTCTTGCCACGTATTTATCAGAAAATCCCATCTTCTTGCCTGCCTTTAATACGTCGAGATTAAAGGGGTTAGCCTTAAGATTTTCTTCCATATCAATAATGTTTTTAATGGCTTCAAGGAAAAATGCGGTAATCTTTGTTATTTCGTGAATTTCCTCTACCGTTGCGCCTCTGTATAGAAGTTCAGCAATAGCGAAAAGGTTATCATCTCTGAATTCTTTGATATAATCTTTAAGTTCACTATCACTCATATCGTCGAACTTATGGTGATAAAGGTGGTTTACACCTATTTCAAGTGAACGGATACCCTTTAAAAGACATTCTTCAAGGTTACTGCCTATACCCATAACCTCACCCGTTGCCTTCATCTGAGTACCGAGAAGGTTAGAAGCATTGGTGAATTTATCAAAGGGGAAACGCGGAAGCTTAGCAATTACGTAATCAAGCTTAGGCTCGAAGGCAGCGTTTGTATTTGCTATAGAAATTTCTTCAAGTGCCATACCGAGAGCAATTTTAGCGGTTACTCTGGCAATAGGATAACCCGAAGCCTTTGAAGCAAGGGCAGAAGAACGTGAAACTCTTGGGTTAACCTCAATAAGATAATATTCGCTGCTATTTGGATTAAGGGCGAACTGAACGTTACAGCCGCCGCAGATTTTAAGTTCCTTAATCAGCTTAATAGCGGAATCGTTAAGCATCTTAAGGTCGTGGTCGTTAAGAGTCATAATAGGAGCAACAACCAAGGAGTCGCCCGTATGAACACCGACGGGGTCGATATTTTCCATACCGCAGATGGTAATAGCGTGGTCGTTGGAGTCACGCATAACCTCAAACTCAATTTCCTTATAGCCCTTAACACTCTTTTCAATAAGAACCTGATGTACGGGAGAAAGCTTAAATGCGTTAAGTCCGATTTCAACAAGTTCTTCTTCGTTATTGGCAAAGCCGCCGCCTGTACCGCCTAAGGTAAAAGCAGGACGAAGTACAACGGGATAGCCGATTTTTTCAGCGGCAATTTTAGCCTCGTCAAGACTATAGGTTATTTCGGAAGGGATAGTGGGTTCGCCTATGGACTGACAAAGTTCTTTAAAGAGTTCTCTGTCTTCGGCGCGTTCGATACTTTCGCTTGAAGTACCTAAAAGTTCAACACCGCACTCCTTTAAAATGCCCTTCTTTTCAAGTTGCATAGCAATATTAAGACCCGTCTGTCCGCCGATACCGGGAACGATAGCGTCTGGACGCTCGTAACGGAGAATCTTTGCAATATATTCAAGGGTTAAAGGCTCCATATAAACCTTATCTGCGATAGTGGTGTCGGTCATAATGGTTGCAGGGTTAGAGTTACAAAGTATAACCTCATAGCCTTCCTCTTTAAGTGCAAGACAAGCCTGAGTACCTGCATAGTCAAATTCAGCCGCCTGACCTATAACAATAGGGCCTGAGCCGATAATAAGTACCTTTTTAATATCCGTTCTTTTTGCCATTTTCTTTTCCTCCGTTATATTTTAAGTTCATTATATACTATTTTACCGTCGCACAAAGTAAGTTTACATTTTCCGTAAAGTTTTTCTCCTTCAAAGGGGGTTGCTTTACCTAAAGATTTAAAGTTCTTACTTTCCACCGTATATTCTTCGTTAAGGTCGAAAACCGTCAGGTTAGCATTTTCGCCTACCTTTATTTCACCGCCTATGCCGAAACGCTTTTTAGCATTTACGTTTAACAGTTCGGTAAGTTTTTCAAGGGTAATTATACCCGTTTTAACAAGTTTAGTATAGCATACTGCAAAAGCCGTTTCTATTCCAACCACACCCATAAGACTCTTTTCAAGTCCTTTGGACTTTTCTTCCGCGCTATGTGGCGCGTGGTCGGTAGCTATTACGTCTATGGTGCCGTCCTTTATGCCCTCGATAAGAGCAAGTCTGTCTTCTTCGCTTCTAATGGGCGGATTCATTTTAAATCTGCCCTCGTCCTTTAGCATCATATCGTTCATGGTAAGGTAATGAGGTCCTGTTTCGCAGGTTATATCAACGCCCTGTGCCTTGGCTTCTCTTATAAGAGCAACGCTTTCTTTGGTTGAAATATGGCACACGTGGTATTTACAGCCCGTTTTCTTTATAAGCTCTATATCTCGCTTAATGGGGCCCCATTCACTTTCACTGCATATTCCTTTGTGTCCGTTAAGTTTTGCATATTCGCCGTCGTGAATATATCCACCGTACAGAAGATTATTATCTTCACAGTGGGCAGAAATGATTTTATTTAAAGATTTTGCCTTTTCCATAGCAGAAAGCATCATTTCTTCACTCTGTACTCCCCTGCCGTCATCCGAATAGCCGATAACAAAATCCTTCATCTCTTTCATATCGGAGAGTTCTTCGCCCTTTTGTCCTTTGGTTATGGTTCCAAAGGGATGAACGTGAATAACCGCATCATTTTCTATTATATCAAGTTGTTCCTTAAGATGCTCGAAAGTATCGGGACAGGGATTAAGGTTAGGCATAGAGCAAACGTCGGTATAGCCACCCGCAGCCGAAGCTAAGGTTCCGCTTTTAATAGTTTCTTTATAAAAAAAACCCGGTTCTCGAAGATGAACGTGAACATCAACGAAGCCGGGAAAAATAGTAAACCCTTTAAAATCGAAAGAAATAGCTGAGGGAGAAAACAAATCACGTCCGACCGCTGATATTTTGCCGTCGGAAACAATAACGTCTTGTTCTGAAAACTGTCCGCCATAATAAACGTTAGCGTTTTTAAGCAGCATTTCCATTGTTTTTCCTCCTGATAGTTTATTACACAAAAAAACAGCCTCGCCGACCGGCAAGGTGTTCCCTTTATGTCAAATACATAAATTATAGCCTGCCGGCAAAAGCCGAATCAGTTTTATTTTTACTATAATATCATAAGTAAAATAAATTGTCAAGAAAATAAGTAACTAAATATTATAAAAAATAAAAGGTAAATCTTATAATAAATTATATATATTATATAAATACATTACTTTTCTCTTGAAACTTGAAAGTGTATGTAATATAATGGGTACAATAAATTAAAGGACAAATTATATGAAAATACTGTTTATTATATTAGGTGTCCTTATCGCTTTAATTGCTTTAATCCTTCTTTTTAACGTTAAGGTAGCCGTAAAGATTGACTATACCGACAAGGTTTTTACCGAAATCAGACTTTTCGGCAAACCCTTAAAAAGCAAGGGTACCTTTAAAAAGATTTTAAAGCATTTAGGTTTTAAGGGTACTATCGACCTACTTTTCGATGAAGAAACAGGCTTTTTCTCACGTCTTAAATACGTTTTAAAAAAGCTTATCGTTTCCCACTTTAAACTTAATATTTCGGTAAGCGCAGACGATGCCGCCCAAACCGCCCTTTTATACGGCGGTGTTTGTTCCGTTTTATATCCCGTTGTAGCTTTTTTAGAAAGTTTTATCACCTTTAAAGAGGATGATATGAAAATACTGTGCAACTATGAAAAGGAAAAAAGCGAGCTTCACCTGTTTCTAGAAGCAAAAATCAAAGTTTTTCATCTGTTAAAGGCAGGTTTTAAACTTATTCCGATAATAAAAAATATTTTAAAAGAGGTTAAAGAAAATGAGCAATAATATTTCCGATATTATAGGCGCTACTGCCGACAAGGCGCAGTCCGCCCTAAAAAACAACTCTATTTTCGGTGACGCCATAACCGTTGACGGTACTACCATTGTCCCTGTTTATAAGCTTTCCTTCGGTTTTGCAGGAGGCGGTTTTGACGGTGTAAGTGCAAAAAAAGAGGACTCTGTTGCAGGCGCCGCAGGAGCCGGTATAACCAAAAAGCCCGTTTCTTATTTAATTATTAAAGACGGCGAAATTTCGGTTTTAAGCGCAGATGAAGAAACAAAACCCGATTGGTTCACAAAAATTTTAGGGTTTATAAATTCACAACTGGAGAAGAAAAATAATGCCGAAGAATAAATTCGAAACCAAGAAGCTTGTATTTGCTTCCCTTTTCGCAGCGCTGACCTTCGTTTCAACCTACGTTAGCTTTCCTATTGTAATCGGCTACGTAAACCTCGGAGATTGCTTCGTTATATTATCGGGTCTTATTTTAGGGCCTTACGGTATTGCTTCGGCTATAATCGGCAGTGTTATCTGCGATTTAATTTTAGGCTATGCCGTTTACATACCCGCAACCTTTATAATAAAAGGACTTATGGCTTTTACAGTTTATATTTTAGCCGGTAAAAAATACTCTCTTATAAGACAGATACTTGCCGCATTTTTAGCAGAGGCAATTATGGTAGCCGGATATTTTCTTTACGAATGTTTTTGTATGGGAATGGGAATGGGTGCACTTGCTTCAATTCCCTATAACTGCCTGCAAGGCGGTGTGGCAATAATTGCTTCCACAGTGCTTTACGTAATTTTAGATAAAACAAAAATAGTGAAAAGAATTAAGTTATGAGCATAGTTAACCAAGTCACTTATATAAAAGAGCCTACTGATTTGCAGTGCGGTCAGGCAGTCCTTGCTATGCTTACGGGAAAAAGCGTAGAAGAAATAATTAAGGAATGCGGAACCGAAAAGGAAACTACGCTCAGTCAGATGAAACAGGTTTTAACCCTTAATAATATCGGTTTTGACCCTCAGAAAAAGACGGCCAACGTTAAAGAGGATTTACCCGAAATCGCTATTCTTAGCCTTGAAACGCCTCGTTGTTGGCATTGGTCACTTTACTTTAAGGGCACCTTTTTCGACCCCGAACACGGTGTGCTCAGCGATTTTCCAACATCTAACAGAAAATACTTTTTTGAAATAAAAAAATAGCAGAGGAAACTCTGCTATTTTTTATTACTTTTTAAAATTTTCAACGTAATCTTTAATAGCATCCCAGAATCTGTCTGCTATAACCTGCATACCGTAATCCCCCGGATGATTAAACTTTCCGTGTGTTTCGGGAAGAACGCGCATATCCTCAAGATTTACAAAAGCATCATTATATTTTTCGGAAACCTTTTGCTTTTCTGCATCTAAAACAGGTCGAATATAAAAGCCCTGAGAGTGCATAACAAATACGTTTTCTCTGCCGTCAACAAGGAAGTTTCTTAAATCCTCATAGGCTTTTCCAAAGGTTTTGGGAGGATTTTCGGTAACGTCGTATTCCTTGTTTACGTTAGCGCCAAAGAACATAATTATAACGTCGGGTTTAAATTCCTTTGCGCCCATATAATAGTTTTCGGGTTCTCTGTTATAAAATTCTCTTTCATAGTTTGCTACCTGCAATATACTGAAAGCGGCATCGGGATGAAGTTCTTTCACCTTTGCCTGAACAAGATGAACGTAATCTTTTTCAATACTGCTTGCCGCCATACCGCAATCATTGGTCCAACCAACCTCGGGTTTTGGAGCGTGTTTACTAATAGAATTTCCGACGTAAAGTACCTTTATTCCCTCGCCCTTATCATACTCGTAATAATCAAAAGTATTCTGATTTTTAGAGGATATAATATTTTGCTGAAAATCATTCATATTATTCACCTTCACTTAGTATTTTATCGGCAGATTCTCTGTCAAGATAGCCGTATTTTACCATACTGTCAAGTACCTTTTTCTGACGCTGTGCAGTCAGCGGCGTATTGTTATCGGGAGAGTAAACCGACGGCGCGTTTGGTACGCCTGCAAGCTGAGTCGCCTGATAATCGCTAAGTTTGTCGGGGGTTACTCCGTAATACCCCATTGATGCGTCGTAAATGTTATAATATCCGCTTCCATAGTAAATGTTGTTGATATAAAACTCAAAAATTTCGTCCTTTTCATAACGTTTTTCAAGTTCTATTGCCATAAACATTTCTGCCGCTTTTCTTTTAAGTTTCTTTTCCTGAGAAAAATAAAGATTTTTGGCTACCTGTTGAGTTATGGTGCTTCCGCCCTCGGTATATTCTCTGTTTTTAAGATTTATGAATATAGCGCGGACCGTAGAAACAATACTTATTGCGCCGTGGTCATAAAAATTATGGTCTTCTACAGATATTACCGCGTCCTTATAAATTTCAGGTATTTCGTCTATTTTAACGTAGTTTTCCATTGTTGTCAGTTCGTTAATCTTCACTTCAACGGGACATTCGTTTATAGCCTTTTTATATTCCTTGTATCCAACAACGCCGAGATAACCGCCAAGGGCAACAACAAAAAGAACAGCAATAACCAAAACGGTAGCAATAAGTTTAAAAATAAATTTAAAAAGTTTTTTCATATCAGTAAGCTCTGATATTCAAAGAGCCGTCATCCACGCCTTTCTCAATATTTCTGATTAAAACCTCATAAGAAAATCCGTTTTCAAGACTAACCGTAACCTTATCCCCTATTTTTTTACCAAGTAATGCTTTTCCTATAGGAGATTCAATGCTGACGATATTGCTTAACGCATCGTGACGAACGGTGGTTACGAGCATAACGGTTTCTTCTTCGTCATCCTCTTCAATATAATAGGTTATTTTATCGAAAATCCCTGCCTCATCAGGCGCAGAATTATCCTCGATAATAACAGCGGTTTTAATCATATTTTTAAGATATCTGATTCGGCTTTCGTTTTTACCCCTTCTCTGCTTTGCGGCTTTATATTCAAAGTTTTCACTTAAATCGCCGTGGCTTCGGGCAAACTTAACCTCTTCAAGAATTTCGGGACGTAAAACACCCGTACGGTATTCCAGTTCCTCTTCCATTTTCTTTATATCTTCTTTAGTCAGTTCATTATGCATATCTTTCACTCATTTCCTATTTATTATAGCACATCCCTTCAAAAGTTCAATTACTTTTTTGTAAGAAAAAGTTGAGTAAAAATGCAAAAAGCCGAGAGGTTAACTCTCGGTTTTTCGTTATTTTGTTATTTTGTAGGATTTTTTATCAACGTAAAAGGTTCCGCCGTCGCCGTCTTCGCTTGAATCAAATGTAACTGCAATTTTTTCATTTGCATCCTCAATTTTTACAGCATACCAATAATTATCATTAATGGTAGCTATTCTTTTAACCGTTGCGCCGTCATAAGAAACCTCAAAAAAGTCAGGGCCGAAAAGACCGCACAAATACATTGAATTTTCACCGAATACATGGCGTACGGAATATCCTTCAAAATCCTTATTTCTCCAGAGTACCACACCTGTTTCGAGATCAAGCGCGACTACCGTTCCACCCTCGGTATAAAAATATTTATCATCCTTTTTACCGATTTCGGAAAAGCTTTCAAGCTGTGCCGCATCATAAGCACCTGTTTCTCTGCTCCAAATGGTGTTTCCTTCCTTATCCTGAGCATAAATCGTAGCAGTTTCCTTTTCACCATAGGAAATTTCCAATTTAACGTTTACGGAAGAATAGTCAAATTTTTCTACGTTATCCAAGCCACTTGAATTATTAAAATCACTTACTACGTTTCCGGTCATATTGTCATCATTTTTGTTAGGCAAATAACGTTTATAAAGACATCCCGAAAAAGAAATGCATACTAACAGCACCAAAGTCAAAGCAAGAATTTTTCTCATAATATCACCTTTTTAAATTTTAATTATATTACTCCACGCATAGTTTCCGTTTTCGTCAAGCACCTCAACGCGTACCCATTTATCAAAAGGCTTAATCTGATACTGGGCGTGAGTAAGTCCCTTACCTCTGGTTATTCTGTCGGGACCCCAAGCAGCATTTGAAAGGAAGTCGATTTTAACACATTCCGAACAGTCGCAGATAAGCTTATCTCCCTCGCGTCTTACGTGCACTTCGGGACCTTGCGTAGCATAATAATCACCGTTTTTTATAGCCTCAAACACGTCGTCAAGACTATCTGCCTTTACCATTATATAGGACTTGGTTTCATCACTGCCGTTATAATAGTGAACGTCGTCGGTAGCGGCAATATTTAAAAACATACCCTTATTTGCGATAAGGTCAACAAAGTAACCCGAATACGGACGACTGCTCTGATTAGCATCAGATACCGAATTATATATTTCTACAGCCGAAAAACCTTTAAGGCATAGTGCTTCGTCGGGGTGATTAAGTGACCATGCGGGATGGGCAAGAATTGCGATACCGCCCGCCTTATTTATTTCGTTAATAACGTGCTGACGTTCATCCTCTTTTTTAATATCGGGAGCATATTTCATACCTACGCCTACAATATGCATAACGTCAACGCTTGTATCACTGGCGCCCATATTATATTCGCAACCCGAAAAGATTTTAAGTCCGCTGATTTCTCCCTCGCCGCCATACTGCCAATGGTCAGTAATAGCAATAGCATCAAAGCCTGCTTCCTTATATATTCTTGCAGACTCCTCAGGTGTAACACGTCCGTCGGAAAGAGTAGTATGTATATGCAGACCTATTTTAAAACGTTTATTTCCTAATTTATCGATTATCATTTCAAAGACTCCTTTATTATATCGGGATATGTTCGTGTTTCTATAATTTCACCGCTTTTTTCATCCTTAACGGTAACGGTGCATTTTTCTATTTTTTCAAGATAATACATATGATACAAAGTAGCATTTCTTCCGCAACCCGAAATACAGTTATACGCCTTTAAATATTCGGGATTAATTGCAATTTCAGGATTATATACATTTTTATCCACATATACTGTAATAGAGGTAATATCAGCGTTATATTCAACCCTTACGATATTGTTTTCAGCAGCGGCTTCATTATAACCCTCAAAAATATCTTTTCTTGAATCAAGAAGCGCTTTCTTAAACGAATTATAATCCTTTCGTTTAATGGTAAAAACGGCATTTCCGTCATCATTTTTTGTAAGAGTTATAAAGTTATCAAGTTTTTGAGCTTCGCTAAGAGAAAACTCAAATTTTTGACAAATAAGATTTTCATAAAGCGAAACGTCAAGATTCACCTTTATAACCTCTTCGGGATTCAAAACCACAGGCTTATCATCAGCCTTAATGTTTTCAGCATTACTTGCACAGCCGCAAAGACAAAAAAGAAATACAAAACACAAACACAACGCTAAAAGTTTTTTCATAACAGATACCCCGTAAAACATATATATAATATTATAGCATATACGATATAAATGGGCAAGATAAAATAAAATTAATTAAATAAAAAATATGTCTTGACAAAAAAATTTGGTTATGATATAATTGTCAGCGTTGACACGGCACCATAGCCAAGCGGTAAGGCAGAGGTCTGCAAAACCTTTATGCCCCGGTTCAAATCCGGGTGGTGCCTCCAAACGAAAATCCGTTCTCGTAAGAGGATGGATTTTTTGTTTGTATTATTCACTATTCATTTTTCATCATTCATTATTCATTAACAGGAAACGGATTTTCGAATGAATAATGAAAAATGAAGTCGCTTTGCTGATGAATAATGAATAATTATTGCCCTTCCGTCGCTTTTATGCTATAATACACCCAAGGCGGTGATTTGATGAAAAGGATACCTCTTTCAAATGTGATTGACATAACAAAAGATAAATTACATTATCGTGATGATAATGGGAATGTTGTAGATATTGAATTAGCGCTTTGTGCAAATAACTATGAATCAACTCATAATATTATAAATAAAAACGAATTAAAAGTTCGTTGTGTTGGCGAACGGTTTTTTGGTGAGTATGCGTATTATGAATTGTTCACCGAAGAACATACGCAAATATATATGAACTTAAAAACAAATGCCTTTAAGCGTTTTATCACGAAAATTACAGGTTGGAATT
>SVPZ01000036.1 GCA_015065605.1 Oscillospiraceae bacterium
GTGCCATGAAAACAGGTTTTTTGCTTGATTTATACACATTTTATTCTATTTCTGTTAAAAAAATATCCGAGACTCACGGATTACCGTGAACCTCGGATTTTTTAGACTGTTTTTTTACAGCCCCTTCTTTTTCACTAAGTAATGGGTTGTTCCTTTTTAATTTTAAAAATCATTCTGAGTATTCCACTTAACAGTTTTGGACTTTTTACTAAAACAATTTTCATAATAACTCTCCTAACGACACTTCACGTAAGAAATCCCAAGAAGTATAACGGTAAGAGCAAGAGTTGCTATTAAAAATCTGGATGAACCAAAACAGGAAACCAAAAGTCCCACTGCAAAAGCGATGGCTATAAAACCTTTATTAACACATCTTTTCCGCATTAAAGCACAACCTCTCATACTCTATCCCCGTAAGGGTATTTCTAATACATTATACTCTGTAAGCAAAAAAGTGTTCAACGTTTTTTAGTTACTTGCCACGATTTTAAATCTTTAAGTTCATTATATATCGCCACGTAACTTTCGTATCTTGAAACTTCTATTTTACCTTCTTTAACCGCCTTCGCAACACCACAGCCTTTCTCACCTATATGAGCGCAATCGGCAAATTGGCAATCGAAAATAAAATCGGAAAAATCAGGAAAACATTCTATCAGTTTTTCTTTAAATTCTATACTTAAATACTGTATATCAAGAGAAGAAAATCCGGGGGTATCTGCAACGTAGCCGTTATATGAATGTGCAAAAAGTTCAGTATGACGAGTCGTGTGTCTGCCTCTGCCGAGTTTATCGCTAACCTCACCCGTTTGCAGATTAAGATCAGGGAAAATCACGTTCAAAAGGCTTGATTTACCAACGCCCGAATTACCCGTGAAGGCAGAAATACATCCTTCAAGCTCACATTTCAGCTCTTCTACGCCCTGTCCTGTCTGCGCAGAAACCACCAAGGTTTTAAAACCGCTTTTTTCGTATATTGCTTTATAGGAAGAAAAATCTCCCAAATCACATTTATTAAACACAATAACGGGTGTAATTGAATGAAAAGCGCAAATTGCGGTAAGACGGTCGATTATCAACGTATTAGGCGCAGGAGTAACGAAAGAAGACACAATAAAAAGCTTATCTATGTTTGCTACTGCAGGTCTTACCAGACTGTTTTTACGTTCATAAATATTTTCTATTACGCCCTTTTCGTCGTTTTGACAGGTAATTTCTACACTATCTCCAACAAGAGGAGATTCACCTTTATTTCTAAAATTTCCTCTCGCCTTACATTCAAAAATCTTTCCGTCAGCAAACACGTAATAAAAGCCTGAAATCGCCTTTAATATTAAACCTTTCATTTAACTATCCTTTAATAAAGTACGGTATATTTGCCCGTCAGACAGTCAAGAGAAATAGTAGAATAGTGTACGTAGGATTGATTATCTGCAGAAATTTTAATAACACAGGCTTCCATTTCGCGAACAGAAGAAACAAAATTGATCTCACACGAGGTATCCTTTGTAAAATCTGTAATACCCGAGGAACCCACAATCTGATCCTCATACCATATAGAAACGTATCCTGTTTCTATTCCGTAATTAGAAGCGTTGCTGATATTAAGATTAACGGTGGTACTGAATTTACCTGTGCTTATAACGAGATCTACTGCAGAACCGTAGCCAACCTCTGTTCCTGCTTCATAATCAGGATACTGCGACATAACTACACCTTCGGAATATTCCTTATCGGTACAATCGGCTTCGGTTACGGTACCAACCACAAGACCTTTATCATTAAGAAGTCTTATGGCTTCATCCTTGGTCATACCTACAAGGTCAGGTATTTTAACCTTAGCGGTAGCCTCACCCGTACTAACGTAAACGGTTATTTTACTGTTTGTCGGAACTGAAGAATCAGCAGCGGGCATAGTTCTGATTATAAGACCTTTTTGAATGTTATCGTCGGAAACCTCTACAAACTCAACCTCAAATCCCTCTTTTTCAAGAATGTCCTTAGCCACCTCTTTGGCTTTTTTAGAAACGTCGGGAACCTTGACGGTTCTTTCTCCACTGCTAACCGTAAGGATAATCTTATGATTTTCTTTTATAGGATGGCCGGGCTGAACAGATTGAGCAAATATTATACCTTTTTCGGTATCGCTCGACTCAAATTCAAAAACAATATTAAATTTTTCATAAGTTTTTGAATTTTCGATATCTTCAATTCTCATTCCCATAAAATGAGGACAATCAATATCGGGGGTTCTGCCTATCAGTTTAGGCAGATAAATAAATCCGAGAATAACAAGACAAGCAATAAAAGCAATGGTTATACCTGAAAGTATAGGCAAAACCTGTACTTTCTTAGCCCTTCTTTCTTCGGGCATCTCGCTTACAAACTTTGTAGGATCGTTATCTACGAAAATCCCATAATCAAAGGTTACTGCAGGGTCACGCTTAAACGCTTCAAGATCACAAAGCATTTCAGATGCAGATTTATAACGCTTTTCGCTGTTTTTCTGCATAGCGCGCATAGTTATTTGCTCAAGTCCATGAGGAATGGAACCGTTTATAGATGAAGGCAATTCGGGTTCGCGCTGAAGCTGCATAATAGCAACTGAAACGGCGCTGTCTGCTTCAAAAGGAAGTTTTCCCGTCAGCATTTCATAAAGAATAACACCAAGAGAATAAATATCCGATTTTTCATCGGTATTATCCCCTCTTGCCTGTTCGGGACTTATATAATGAACGGAGCCAATAGCTTTATCGGTAATGGTCTTTTGTTCGCTTCTGGCAAAACGGGCAATACCAAAGTCAGTAACCTTTATAGTACCGTCTTCAAGCACCATTATATTCTGAGGCTTTACATCTCTATGCACTATACCGTGGTCGTGAGCGTGCTGAAGACCTCTTAAAATCTGCACAACGTACTGAAGCGCATCTTTCCATCTTAAACTTCCCTGCTGTTCAATAAGTTGTTTTAAGGTTATACCGTCAATATATTCCATAACGATATACTGCATAGTTTCACCGAAACTAACGTCAAACACCTTTACTATATTGGTATGGGAAAGAACAGCAATTGCTCTGGATTCGTTTTTAAATCTACGAATAAATTCTTCATTACTTACGTATTCATCTTTAAGAATTTTTACTGCAACCGTTTTATCTTCAATTATATCGTGTCCTTTATATACTACAGCCATACCGCCGATACCGATTACTTCGAGTAATTCATAGCGTCCGTCAAGTTTTCTTCCAACGTAATTTTCCATCAGTATAAATCCTTTCGCCCCATTAAATTTTAACTGCCACAGCGGTTACGTTATCTCCGCCGCCGCTTCTGTTCGCTTTATCAATAAGCCTTGCAGCAACCGTTTCATCAAAACATTTGATGATTTCAACTATTTCTTCATCGGTAACAAAGTTGGTCAAGCCGTCACTGCACAAAAGAACTATATCGTCTTTGTTTAGGGTTACAAAATCCATATCAGCTTTAACTTCCTCGTTTACACCGAGGGCTCTTGTTATTATATTTTTACTTGGATGTTCTTTTGCTTCATCAGGGGTTATCTTACCGCTGTCAATCATATTCTGAACGATAGAATGGTCAACGGTTATTTGATTAAAGTTATCAGCCGTATAAATATACATTCTGCTGTCACCTATATGAAGAACGTATCCTGTATTACCGCTGACAAATAAAAGCACTACGGTTGTTCCCATTCCAAAAAGATTTTCATCTTTACGTGACATCTCATATACAGTAGAGTTTGCAGTTACTATCGCACTACGCAATATGTTTTCGATTTGCATAGAAGACATACCGTCTTTATAAGACCTTTTTATATAATCCGAAATAGAACGCACTGCGCACTCACTTGCAACGTTTCCGGCATTAGCGCCGCCCATTCCGTCACAAACGATAGCGAAATAGACGCTTTCTGACAAGGTATCATAATAAAACGTATCCTGATTGCTTTCCCTAACAGCTCCTACGTCTGTCTTTCCTACTATCTGCATATTATACGTCCTCCTTTCTTTGTTCTGCGCGTCTTAACTGACCGCAGGAAGCGTTTATATCTGCTCCCAAAGTACGCCTTACGGTAGCAGTTATACCTAATCCCTCAAGGGTATTTTTAAAATTTTCAATCCTCATATTATCGGATTTTGTAAAATCTGTTTCAACAACAGGGTTTGCGGGTATAAGATTTACGTGACACATTATACCCTTAAGACGTTTTGCAAGAAGCTTTGCATGTTCCTTCGTATCGTTAACGTCCTTTATCATAGCGTATTCAAAAGAAATACGTCTTGTAGTAACCTTTTGATAATCCTTACAGGCTTTAAGTAACGCATCAATGTTCCATTTATTGTTAATGGGCATTGTTTTGCTTCTGATTTCATCACTGGGAGCGTGTAAAGATATCGATAGCGTAATGGGAAGATTTTCATTCGCCAATTTATAAATACCGTCAACCACGCCCGAAGTCGAAAGAGAGATATGTCTTAATCCTATATTCATACCATTTGGATGTGAAACAAGTTTTAAGAACCTTACACTGTTATCAAAGTTATCAAGGGGTTCGCCCATTCCCATCATAACCACGTTAGAAACGCGTATATTATTGTCAATTTGAGCCATAGTTAACTGCGAAAGCATTTCGGAAGCAGTAAGGTTTCGTTTTAATCCGCCAATACCGGAAGCGCAAAATTTACAACCCATTCTGCAACCCACCTGAGTAGAAATACATACGGTATATCCGTGATTATATTTCATCAGCACCGATTCTATCGTTTCGCCGTCAAATAGTTCATACAGATACTTTACGGTGCCGTCGATAGCAGATTCAAGACGTCGTACTATCTTAACGTTAGCGATATAAAATTTTTCATCAAGATAATTTCTGAGTTCTTTGGAAATATTTGTCATTTCATCAAAGGAAGATATACCCAAATGCAACCACTTGAATATTTGTCCCGCCCTGAAAGAAGGCTGACCGATAGTTTTTATATATTCCTTTATTTCCTCTTCGGTCATTGATTTAATATCTATTTTTTCCAAAAAACTCACCGCCTTTCACCTACGTTTAATTAAAGCGTGAAAAAATCCGTCGTTATTTTCTGCAGGAATAAAAGTATGCATATTTTCACAGTAAAAATCCGTATTTTCACTCAAAAATTTTTCTACTACACTTTCATTTTCTGCCTTTCTTAAAGTACAGGTAGAATAAAGAAGTCTGCCGCCTTTTTTAACGTAACGCGCAGAGGTTTTCAGAATTTTCATCTGAATATCTTCTAATTCTTTAAAATCGTTTATAGGTTTATATTTGATTTCGGGTTTTCTTCGTATAACGCCGAATCCCGAACACGGAACGTCGCAAAGTACTGCGTCAAATTCTCCCAAATCGTTATTGAATACAGTAGCGTCATTGGTTATAGCTTTGATAGATTTAAGCCCCAGACGCTCAGCGCCCTTTTTAATAAGAGATGCTCGGTTATCATAAAGGTCGCAAGAGATTATCTCTCCACAGTCTTCCATTATTTCACAAACGGTAAAGGATTTTCCACCGGGGGCTGAGCAGACGTCGAGAATTCTTTCGCCTTTTTTAGCCTCTAACGCTTGGGCGCATTTTTGAGAAGAAATATCCTGAACGTGAAAAAATCCTTCATTAAATAATTTATTTTTAGAAAAATCAATACCCGATTCAAGTTCTATTGCATTTTCACTTAAATCTTTTGCAGCCACACCGCCGTCTTTTAATAATGAAATTAACTTATCGGTAGAAGTTTTTAAAGTGTTCGTTCTTAAAAACACCTTTGCAGGAGTAAGAAACGTCTTTAATATTTCTTCAGTTTTATCAATACCGTAATCATTTACAAGATTAGTCAAAATCCATTGTGGACAGGAATATCTTACCGAAAGAGAATATAAATCTCTGCCGACGGGAAGTTCAATTTTTTTATCACACGCATTACGCAAAACTGCATTGACAAAACCTGCATTTTTATTTTCATCGGAAGCCTTAATAAGCTTTACCGATTCGTTAACAGCGGCGCTTATTGGAATTTTATCCATAAAATACATCTGATAAAACGCGCTTCTCAGCACCTGTCTTGTATATCCGTCAAGTTTTTTAATAGGTATTTTACTGAATTTATTTATATAAAAATCAAGAGTAATCTGTCTATCCAGCACACCGTAAAAAATTGCGGAAGCCAACGCTTTATCCTCTTTTGTTGCATTATATTCCTCAAAAAGTGAAGAAAGCAAAATATTAGAATAAGCACTATCCTTTTCTACCCTTAAAAGACCCACAGCCGCTATTTTTCTAGCATCAGCCACGTTGTTCACCGCCGATTAAAACGGTTCCTACGGGAATTTTTTTGCCCTTTAAGAACTCGTCTGCGCTCATTCTCTTACTGCCTTCAAGTTGAATTTCAGTAAGTTCTATGCACTTTCCGTCACCGCAAACCACTGAAAGTGTTTCGCTGTTAGCGACGGTACCGTATGGCAAGTCGGAATTGCCACGAACCTTGCAGGCGAAAACTTTAAGTCTTTTACCTTCAAACATACAGTATGCAACGGGCCAGGAATTAAATCCTCTGACTGCATTAAATATATCATTGGCTGATTTTGAAAAATCAATAAGAGCCATTTCTTTACTAATAATTGGGGCATAGGTTGCCTCTTCTTCATTTTGTTTTTGAGGTGCTATTTTGCCCTCTTCCACTTCACGAAGAGTTTCAGTAAGAAGTTCGGCGGTAATTACGGAAAGTCTTTCAAAAAGTTCCTCAGCCGTTTCATTTTCACCTATTTTTGTTTTACTGATTTTTAAGATATCACCAGTATCAATGCCTTTATCCATAAACATAGCGGTAACGCCCGTTTCGGTTTCACCGTTTATAACCGCCCACTGTATCGGTGCGGCGCCTCTGTATTTAGGCAAAATCGAACCGTGTCCGTTTATGCAACCGAAGGGGGCGATATTAAGTATTCTTTCGGGCAAAATCTTTCCATAAGCAACAACCACTATTGCATCGGGAGAAATTTTTTTAATAAGATTATATACCTCATCGCCCTTAAGAGAATCGGGCTGATAAACCGTAAGACCTTTGCTGAGCGCAAACACTTTTACGGCAGGAGGAGTCATAATCTTCTTTCTGCCTACCGGTTTATCGGGCTGACAAAATACAGCTTCAACACTATGACCGTCGTTTATAAGTGCTTCAAGTGTGGGCACCGCATAATCAGGCGTTCCCATATAAATAATCTTCATATAATTAAACCTTATCTATAAATAATACACCGTCAAGATGTTCTATTTCGTGACATAGAGCGCGAGCCATAAGGCCTTCACCCTCAACTATGATATTTTCACCTTTTCGGTTTTGTGCGCGTACCTTAACGTACATAGGACGGGTAACGTCTTCATATCTTCCCGGAA
Source organism: Oscillospiraceae bacterium (assembly GCA_015065605.1). GTDB lineage: Bacteria > Bacillota > Clostridia > Oscillospirales > Acutalibacteraceae > SIG607. The sequence goes on from SVPZ01000036.1 coordinate 7,436, forward strand.
CGGAAAGACAACCTTCCTGACCGTGCTGTTCCCCTTTTGTTTCCATAATCACGGGGTTGATAAGTTCTACTATACCTTCACCCACGTCAATAACACAATAACGGCGAAGAATGCCAATCTGAGGCGCGGCAAGACCGACACCGTCGGCTTCATACATAGTATCCGCCATATCGTCAAGTATCTGTGCAAGGCGGTCATCAAAATTAAGTTGTGTACGGCAAACCTTACGAAGAATTTCGTCCTTGCCGTATTTAGTGATTTCACGAATAGCCATAAATCCTCCTAAATAACAGATTCGGGATTAACATCAATATTCAAAGACACGTCACCTTTGCGTTTAATATTCATAGCCTTTTTAATCATCTCACGAAACCTTGCATTAAATCTGCATTTTATTATAATTCTGAAACGATACCTTAAATTAATTTTAGGCACAGAGGCTGCTGACGGGCCGAGAATATGAAGTTTTACATCCGTAAATTCGTTTTCAATTAATTCTTTTATATTATCAAATATCTTGTTTATTGTATCTAAAGCAACTTCCCTGACTGTAGAAGAAACAGACAAAACTGCAATGTCGCAAAAAGGCGGATAAACCATCATTTTTCTCGTTAGTATCTCATCGCTGTAAAACGCATCATAGTCCTGACGCACAGCAAGATGAATTATATTACTATCGGGAGAAGTAGTCTGAATAATAGCTTTTCCCTCAAAATCCCCTCTGCCTGCACGTCCAACAACCTGAGTAAGCAACGAAAAGGTTCTTTCATAGCTTCTATAGTCCTCGCTGAACATTGCCTGGTCGGCTCCAATAACTCCAACTAAAGTAACGTTAGGGAAATTTAGTCCCTTTGCCACCATTTGTGTACCGAGCATAATATCATATTCGCCGTTAGAAAAACGTCCCAAATACGAACTGAAGGAATCCCTCGACATTGTACTGTCGGCGTCAAGTCTTAATACTCTTGCCTTTGGGAACAACATATTAAGTTCATCCTCTACCTTTTGTGTTCCCATTCCGTAAAATCTTAAATGATCGCTTGAACATTCAGGGCATTTTTTAGAAACGGGTTCGGAATATCCGCAATAATGACACATCATACGCTTATTGGCGTTATGATAAGTGAGCGATATACTGCAGTTCGGGCAGGTAGCGACGTAGCCGCATACGGGACATGATATATAAGTATTATATCCCCTTCTGTTAAGAAGCAATATAGCCTGTTTTTTATTATTTAATACAATATCTATTTCATCCGCTAATCTTCTGCTGATACATCCGCTGTTTCCCGAGAAAATTTCAGATTTCATATCTACGGTAGAAACGTCGGGAAGTTGAGCATTTCCAAATCTCTCAGTCAATTTATGAAGAGAGTATTTGCCGTTTAACGCGTTATAATAAGACTCCATAGAAGGAGTAGCCGAAGCAAGTAACAACAACGCGTTATGATAGTTAACTCTGAATTTTGCAATATTTCTTGCGTGAAAACGTGGTGAACTTTCAGATTTATAGGTATGCTCCTGTTCTTCGTCTATAACGATAAGACCAAGATTTTTAATTGGAGCAAATACAGCACTGCGAGTACCGATAGCCACTACCGCCTGACCGTTTTTCACCCTTTTCCATTCATCCATACGCTGTCCCTGTGACATAGCGCTATGAAATACTGCAACCCTCTTTCCGTAACGTTTACCGAAAAGAGAAAGAGTCTGAGGAGTAAGCGAAATTTCGGGAACCATAATAATTACGCCTTTACCCGAATCAATAACGGTATCAACAAGCTTTAAAAACACCTGTGTTTTACCGCTTCCCGTAACACCGTATAAAAGCGAACACGCGCCGCCCTCTTTACCGAGTTTTTCTTTTAATTCACAAAACGCCTTTTGTTGAGAATTTGTAAGATTTACATCATTTCTCTCTCCGTTTTCGCTAAAACTGTGCGGTAAACGGAATACTTCTTTTTCGTAAAGAGAAATAATTCTGTTTTTACAAAGAGTTTCTATAACCGAAGGGCTGACACCGGTATAATACATAATCTCTTTAACGCTTGTATCACCTGCTCCCGACAAATAATCGGTAACAAGGCTCTGTTTTGCCGTAATGGACAAACTGCCGAGTTCATCTATGCTAGCCTCAAGGTGCGCCACCTTCATGGTAGCATCGCCTATTTTTTGCACAGCGTCGTTTTCTCTTATCAGAGCTCCCTTGTCAACCAAAGAAGAAATAAGGGTATCGTCGCTCAAATTCAGACTTTTTATTAAATTGTCGTATTTTATACTACCTTTTGCTTTAACGTAAATACATACTGCTTTTTCATTTTCCAAAAGAGTATCAATAGGATAATCTTTGTTTACGGATAAAGTTTCAACTAATTTCATTCCTATTCCTGCGGGAATAATAGAATGAATAGCATCAAAGTAGGTACAAAAAGTCTGATTTCTCATCCAGTTACAAAGCTTTATCATTTCATCATTAAGAATGGGAGATTTATCAAAAATACTGATTACGGATTTTAAGCCGTCGGCATTATCAACCTCTTGAGTTTCCATAACAAAGCCTTGTTTTTTTAGATTTGAACGTCCGAAAGGAACTAAAACTCTCATACCTGCCTGACAGATATCGGTTAAAGCGTGGGGCAAAAGATAGGAGTACTGTTTGTCAAATTGAGACGTTGCGCCGTCTATTACGACCTTTGCAATCTTCAATTTTAACACCTCCTACCTTTTTTGTTTTTTAATTAGAGAAGACCGCGTTCGTTTGCAATTTTATTAATTGCAAGAGAAACGGGTTTTTCAAGAATAATTTCTTCTTTCAAAACAGCCTCGTCAGCAATTTCTCTTGCTTCTTTAGCGATACTGAGCACAAGGCTGTAACGGTTATCACAATTCTGAATAAGTTTTCCAATAGCGGGATTTAACATTTTTTAAGCACCTCATTAATAAAATCTTTTTGCCTGTCTAAAGTCAGACGGTTGGCAAGAATTATATGAAGAATATCATCGACAGCACGGTCAACAATATCATTCGTAACAATATAGTCGTACTCATTGGCACGTTCAATTTCGCTAAGCGCAGCAGAAAGTCTTTGATTAATAACCTCAATACTGTCGGTACCTCTGCCGGTAAGTCTGCGCTTAAGTTCCTCGTAAGAAGGAGGCATAATAAAAATACTTATTGCATCCTTCATTTTTTCTCTCACCAATGCAGCTCCGTTAACGTCAATTTCAAGAATAATATCTTCACCCTTTTCAATTGCATCAAAAACGGGTTGTTTTGGTGTACCGTAGTAATTATTGACATACACGTTATGCTCTAAAACTCATCTTTGCTAAGACGGTCTTCAAATTCCTCACGGGAAATAAAGTGATATTTCTGTCCTTCAACCTCTCCCTCTCGCATAGGACGGGTAATTGAAGAAATAGAAAGTTTAATTTCGGGATGACGTTCAAAAAGTTTTGCAAGTAAGGTATCCTTACCCGAGCCTGACGGACCCGAAAAAATTATAAGTTTTCCTTTACTCATTTTCATCCCCCGTTTCTTCGGTATCAATAGCCTCGTCGGTCATTCTGTTTGCAACGGTTTCGGACTGAAGATAGGTAAGAATAATATGGTCGCTGTCGGTAATTATTACCGCTCTAGTTCTTCTGCCGTGGGTAGCATCAATAAGATTTCCCTTTTCCTTAGCATCGCTTATCATACGTTTAATCGGCGCCGATTCAGGACTTACTATCGCAACCATTCTGTTAGCCGAAATCATATTACCAAAACCAATATTAACTAACTTCATAAATTTTACTCCAAATTCTGAATCTGTTCGCGAATTTTTTCAATCTCCGCTTTTATATCTACTACTGCATTTGTAATCTCTATATCCTGAGATTTAGAACCGGTTGTGTTGGCTTCTCTATTCATTTCCTGAACGATAAAGTCAAGCTTTCTGCCTATCGGTTCATCTTTACCAAGAAGTTCTTCAACCTGAATAAGATGACTTTTAAGTCTTACGGTCTCTTCAGCAACCGCTACCTTATCGGCATATATGGCAGTTTCGGTTAAAATGCGCTGTTCGTCAATTTGAACGTCGCCGATAAGTTCTTTGATTTTTTGTTCAAGCTTTTCACGGTAAGCACGTACAGTTTCGGGAGATTTTTCTTCGATAAAAGCAACCTTTTCTCTTATGGTTTCAATTCTCGAAAGTACGTCTTCGCAAAGTCGCTTACCCTCAACCTTTCTCATAGCGATAAAGTTGTCGGTTGCAACGCTTAAAACCTCTAAAACCTGATTTGTTATAAGTTCTTCATCAATCTGTTTTTTGGTAACTTTAAACACCTCGGTATTACGCGCAACGCTCATAACGGATATATCTTTTTCGATACCGTATTCATCACCTAAAGCATTTAAAGCGCAAATATAAGCATCGGCATACTCTTTATTAAGTTCGATAAGGGTATCGCTTTCGCCCATATTAACGGTAGATACGTAAACTTCGATTTTTCCTCTTGCAAGTCTTTGTTTTAAGGCAGAAGATATTTTTTCTTCCAGAAAACCGTAAGAACGCGGAACCTTGGAGGAAAGTTCAAAATATCTATGATTTACCGCTTTTATTTCAACGGTAATATCCATATCATTAATCAGCATTTGAGCTCTTCCGTAGCCGGTCATACTGTTGGCCATATTTATCACACTCCATATTGACGCACTTCGCCAATTTATTCATTTTATTGTACCAAATTCTACCCCTTTTTGTCAACCTTTTAAAGCGTTTTTTACAACAAAAAAAGCCTCAAAAGAGGCTTTTAAAAAATTTATCACTAATCATACAGAAGAAAATATAAGTTTTATTATTTAAGATTACCTTTTTCGGTATTTTTCTTAATAATCTGCTCGGTTATTTCATAGAGCTTATTTGATCCCTTCTTTGTATTAATCTGCCTTTTATATACCTGTTCGGCAAAAATGCCGTGTTCACGCCAATCAGCGCCGTTATTGCTGTCATTCAGAATAAGAGGCTGCAAATTATCCATAGCGTGAGCAAAATTTGCTTCAGGGGTAACGTTATCCTCAAACTCATCAAAAAGCGCTACCATTTCAGCCTTTTGTTCAGCGGGAAGTAGTGAAAAAATACGTTCTTTCGCTATTTCTTCACGCTGTTTTTGGGTTTCAAGATTCACCTTATCGTAAGCGTAGGTATCCCCTGCGTCTATTTCAACGATATCGTGAATAAGACACATTAAAACAACCTTTAAAATATCTATATCACTGTTGCTGTATTCTCTCAGCAGATACGCCATTATCGCCATATGCCAAGCGTGTTCGGCATCGTTTTCCTTTCTTTTTAGACCCGTTATATGAGTCTGACGATAAATTTCCTTTTCTTTGTCGATTTCCAAAGAAAATTCAAGTTGCTTTTTTAAACGTTCGTCCATATTGTTCTCCTATAATAAAAGTTCCATTGTGACGTGAGCTACGCCTTCTTCCAAATATTCGTCGGATATTACGTTAAATCCAAGTTTTTCATAGAAGCCTATTGCGTGTTTTTGGGAATGTAAAACTATTTTACTTACTGAAAAATATTCTTTAATATCATCAAAACTGCTTTCAATAAGCTTTCTTCCAAGACCCTGCCCTCTTTTTACGCTTAATACTCTGCCGATTTTCACGCTGTCGTTATTATCATTTTCATAGTACGCTCTCATATAAGAAACAACTTTTCCGTCTTCTAAAAGAAAATAGTGACGGCTTTTAAAATCAACGTAGTCCATATCCTGACAGTTCATTTTTTCTTCAACAATAAATACCTGAGAGCGCGCACGTAAAATTTCATATAATTCCAAACGGTCAAGCTCATCAAAATTTTTAATAACTAAATTCATTTTATTACTCCAAAAGCGTTTTAATTATTCTATCATATCACAGTAATATTAGCAAGGCGTAATGTTATATTTTCTATATAACGAAAAAAGGTTCTCCCAAAGAAGAACCTTTTAATCAGGATATTTCCGTTCCGCCCCATTCAACAACCGTAAAACCATTACGTTCGGGTGAGGTCAACTCCTGCTCAGGCAGATCTACAGCAGTTTCTGATGCCTGCCAAGCCATAAATACACGAATCAGTGTATCGGGAGCAGGATTCACTTCGAGCTGTGCTGCATCGGTGTAGATATCAGTCTGGAAGGAAATGATGTTATACTCATTCTGTTCCATCAAAGGCAGCCAGTACACGATGAACTCATTTGCTTCTTTTCTATTTAATCCCAATTTAGAAAGAGAATCCTCAAGAAATTCCGCAGTATCTTCACCCTTCACACAGAAGCCTTTGGACAGGTCATACTGTACGTAGGTTTCGCCCTCCCAGTAGAGATAGTTATATGTCTGTCCTTTAGCGTCGGTCAGTGTACCGTCAGGAGCTGCTGTTACAGTCCAACCATTGTTATATGCAGGATAGGTGCAGGTCAGTTTGCCATCAAGAGTCAAATCAACAGACACTTGCGTTTCTTTTTCGGGATAGAGGTAGATAACCGGCTTATATGCCGCATTGGGGTCAAGTTTAAAATCACTGCTCCTTACATCCTTAAAATCAGCTTCATATCGCAAATTCAGTTCATCGAAATACACGTTTTCATAGGTGCAAATAATCTGGTCGCCCACACACCATTCGTCACCAAGATTTCCATTAAGCTTAATTTCGTAAGGCCTAGGAATAACAGTGGTTGCAAAAAAGCAGTTTGAATAAATTTTAGTTATTCTTATATCAGAAAAACAGTTATTGTTTCTTTGAACAGCAGCACTTTTATTAAGCCAAGAGTCTTTGTATTCAAGATGTCTTAAATCATAAGATATCTGCCAACTTACAGCATTTATTTTAGCAGGATATGATTCCATTATGCCACCCTTATAGGTAATTTGTACTACGCTTCCTTCAGAAACCTCAATTGGTTCAAGGTCACTTACGCTAAACATAATTTTATTCGCGCTTAACGCTTCGGGTTCATACGCTATAGGCTCGACCAAAACCGTATTATCTTTAATTTCCAAAACGGTAGCATTAAATTTATTTTCGCTGTTTACCGCTTCCATTTTCCAAAGCTCGTCAATTGATTTTTTACGGTCACTACCAAAATAAATGCGTGTTTTTTCATATACACCGTCAGCCGATATTCTGTTCCAATCTACAATTCTGTATGTCAACGCAATATAATCTCTGGTCCCGCCATCATCAAGAGAACCCTTCGGAATAGGAACAAATAAAACTGCAAGTAATACCGTGACAGCAACAATCAGTATCCAAATTTTCTTTTTCATATAATCACTCCTATTCCGATTTTTCATCTGCCCAAGCAATAATTTTCTTTAATTCATTTAACTGAGTTGTGGTAAGGTCTGCCTGACCTTTATCGCACCTTGCATAACCTTCAGTAAGATTTATTCCGTAGCCGATACCGAATTCGGTATCAACGGTATATTCGGGAAGACAATCGCAAACTTTTTCCTTATCATAATCAAGATAACGCAATATATCGGTCACACGAACTGAATTTCCCGACATAAAACTATAGCTTTTGCCATTATCAAAATAAACAGTCGTTAACGTATTTCCGCAATAAACACCTATCGACTCAAATTCACCGTTTTCAGTTTCTATAGGCTGATGGGTATGGTTGCTTTTATCATTAATTAGTTTGTTATCCTTATAAATTAATATATCGTCATAGTCATTAGGTGCAGATTCTTTCGAAACTTCAATTATAAGGTGCCAATTCTCTATAGCATCGTCGCACATAAAAGGTACGTCTGAGATGATTTCTACACAAAACTTACCGTCAGAGTTAATTTTAACGTTATCCACCCTATGCGTAATAGAACCGCTTGTTTCCTCGAACGCAACGAGCAAAAGAGTATTTTCCTTAAAAAATTCCTCATCATATTTATCTACAGCATCAAGAAAGCCAATCGTTTGATTTACGTAATTTTCTTTTATAGTTCTGCGTTCAAGATTAAAACTATTTTTATTAGCACTATAATAGTCTTCCAGTTCTGATTTTGACCGCAAAACCGCCAAAATAGGATAATAGTCTATTTCTGCATAGGCACCTGTTCTGATATACTGCGCATTAAAATCAACCTTTATTTCATTATTTAACGGACGCATTTTGCAAGAACCAAGAGAAAAAGCAAAAATAAGAACAAGTAAAAAAGCAAATATTCTTTTCATTTTATTTTTCCTCCAATATAAGCTTAAGTTCATTTAACTGCTTACCGTTCAGTTTTACAGATATACCGGACAACTTATCTGTTAGAATATCATCCTTTAAAATATACTCTTTTTCTATACCGTTATTTAATTTAAAATTGAAATTATATTCAACTTCTTTATCATAAGAATTAAAACTGTCATCGGTTATATCGGTAAAACCTTCTCCATTAAACGCACCTTCACTATCGCCTTCATCAGCAAAAAAGCAAACAATAGTGTTGTAAATTTTTTCTGCATTTGCGCCTGATTCTTGGTTTATAATTTTATTTTTACTTTTGATTTCTAATACCGAATAATCTGACCCATAATTTGTCTCGGGAGCCATATTACTGTCCGAACCGCTTTTATCTATATTAAACATACTAAAATTCAAAGATAAAACAATAACAACGGAAAAAGCAAACAAACCCGTAGATATTATTACGTTTTTTAACGTTTTACGTTTTTTGATTTTTTCTTTACTGCGACGAAATATTTCCGTCTTTATCTCTTCGACATTTTTCATAGTATCAGCTCACCATCCAAGAATGATGCGAAGTTCACCTTTGGCGCGATATAAAAGATTATCTATCTGTTTTCGGTTTTTCTTTAAAATCTTAGCCGTCTGCTCATAACTTAAATCTTCAAAATAAATAAGATGAATTACCGCTCTCATTTCATCGGGAAGCAAACGTAAAGCGTTATTTATAATCTGTTTATTTTCATTTTGAAGCACTGTATCGTAAAGCGATTTAGAGTCTTCTAAATATTCCGACTCTTCTAAAGTCGTAAAAGTAATAATCTTTTTACGCTTTAGGTAATTTAACGCACGGCTTCTGCCAAGCATATATAAATACGTTTTCAGTGACACCTTGAAATTATATTTATGCTTATTTACGATAAGCTCCGTAAAAACGTCTATCGCTATATCTTCGGCGGTATGTACGTCTTGTACATAACGGTTAATAAAGAATTTAAGACCGTCAAACAGTTCTTTTATTATTTCATCAAAAGCACTCTCATCACCATCTAGAAAACGGCGGTAGCTACTTGCGCCGTTGTCCATAGTTTCCTCCTTCGTTTTCTGTTAAGATCCGAACCATTTCACTAATTATACAACTAGGCACCTCATAATTCCTTATTTAAATTATAACATACTGTGTTTTTGAACACAAGAAAATAAAAAAGAGATGGTTTCCCATCTCTTTTAAGCGATTATTCTTCCCAAGGAAATTTATACTGTGTAAGACCTAATTCATCACGAACAGCAATGATTTCTTTTTGAACAGATTCATTAATCGGCACACCGTCTTTACGTGCAAGGCGTATTTCGTATTCCTTTTCACCTGCAGTATAGATTCTCTCTGCGCCCGGAGCCTTTTTAGATGCTCTCATACTACGGGTGATTTCGCCTGCCTTTTTACGAGCAATATCCTCACCCATAAAGTGATCGGTATCAATAGCGATAAACCAATGACCAAGCTGATAAGGACGTATATTTCCGTTTTCATCTTTACCGTCAAGAGCCTTACCGTAAGCGCCATCCTGAAGTATGGAAGAGAAAAACTCAACAGCCAAAGCAAAGCCGTAGCCTTTATAACCGCCGAGGTCTTCACCGATACCGCCAAGAGTAGTAAGAGCAGCAGTACCGTTTCTTATCTTCTTAAGAGCAACGCCTGCATCACCCTCAACAGCAGAGCCGTCGTCGGCGATAATAGTACCGGGATGAACGTCCTCACCGATACGCTCGTAATATTCAACCTTACCGTTTTGGGTAATAGAGGTTGCGCAGTCAAAGTTAAAGTCAAATGCTTCGTCGGTAGGAACACCGATAGTAAACGGGTTTGTACCAAACATACCTTCTACACCAAAAGTAGGAGCAACGGAAGGACGCGCATTAGTACCCGTCATACCAATACAGCCTGCCTTGGTTGCCATTGAAGAATAATATCCTGCAATACCGTAGTGACAGGAATTACGGACAACAACCATACCCATACCGTATTCTTTAGCCTTGGCAATAGCCATACTCATTGCCTTATGACCGATAACCTGACCCATACCGTGATGACCGTCAATTACTGCGGTGGTAGGAGTTTCTTTTATAATTTCGATTTCGGTAACTGCATTCTGAATACCTGCCTTAATTCTGTCAAGATAAACAGGCTTGAAGCGGTTTACACCGTGAGATTCAATACCTCTTTTATCAGACTCAAGCAAAACGTCGGCGCAAATTTCCGCGTCTGCTCTGGGGATTCCGTAACCGACGAAAGCGTCAATCACGAAATCGGTAATCGTTTTCCAATCAACTATATTTGTTTTAGCCATTTTATCTACCTCCGTTTAATAAAAAATGCACCTATCCCGCTTAAGAATAAGTGCACCATTAACTCCAAGAATCATTATAACAGATTTTTCGGTTTTGTCAATAAAAATCTAAATACCCTCGTTTTCGAGTTCAAACATTTTCATATTATAAGCCACCAAGATTTTACCCGTATGCTTTTTTGAAAGCACCAAACAAAACTCCTCACCGCATTTTGAATATCTGTATAAGCCTTTGGCTGACATATTGTAGTACGTACTCCATTTGTAGTTATCATCCGGTATTACGTACTCGCCGTAACCCGAAAAGTACAGATGATAGGTTTCGTAATACGAATACCTTGTGCGATGCTCTTTAATTTCCATACCAATCAGCTTATCCTTGACGATATGCTTTTTAATGGACATATTTTTATGTAATGATATAGTTTTTATAATTTCTGTAACCACCAAGGCAAAAATCAATACAAAAGCAAAAATCCAAAAAATTTTGTAGATAAAAACAACAAAATAATTTTCTAATTTAAAGGTTAAAATAATACAACCAAAAGATATTACACAGCACAGAATATATACAATCAGCCTTTTGTAACTGCTTATCAGGCTGACTTTAAGGTCAGTTTTTATATTATTTAAGGTAAGTCTTTCTTTTTCCATAAGCTTTAACGTCTTTCAGTATTTCACGTTTGGGTTATTTTCAATAATTTTCTGTTTGCAATCTTCCCAAGTGCAGTCCACAAACTTCGATTTATAAAGAATCAAAAACAAATTAGTTTTTAGTTTTAAAAATATCAAATCATTCTTTGTTGTGATTTTTACTATATCACAATAATTATAGTGAGAATGATTTTTTTCCTCTTCAATTATTATGCCGTCATCTTCAAAACTTACAGTTCTTGTCCAATTTTCTTTACCGTAAAGACTTACCAATCTTTTATATTGAAATCTCGAAACGCTTTTAGGCTGAATAAAACCTTTATAAAAGCAAAATATGGCAGTCCAAAAGAAGAAAAATGCATATATGTGTGCGCTGTTAAAAGCGAAAACTATACCAAAAGCCAAACAAAGTAGTGTCATAACACACCATATTATAAAAAACACTAAGCGAGCACCTTTAACGTTTAACTCTTTATGCCAATTTTTTATCGTTTGGTAATCTACCGTGTATTCGTTTTTCATCAAATTACTCCTTTGAATTTTTATAGTCCAATATTTCAACAAGCAGGTCGCCTAAGGCTTTTGCCATAGAATAAAAACCAAAATCGGTTGGATGGGTACCGTCAACAGTGCCTTCATCTTTCGCCAATTCCATAAGGGTCGGCCCGTCTATTAAATAAACGTTTAAATCTCCGTTTTCTTTAGCATTATTGTACGTTTCTTTAATAACCTCTAAACGTTGCTTTTCTTCATCAGATAGGTAAAATTTAGGACGTGACATAAATATAACGGGTAAATCGGGATTAACATTTCTGATAATGCGAAACATTCTTTCGTGAGTATTCTTTAAATGCTCAACGCTTGGCGCATTATGATCGTAATCATACACGAATACCGACATATCGAGTTTAGAAATATATTCAGCCATTTCGTCTTCGCCCTTAGCATTTCCCGAAAAACCGAGGTTTATATGGTCAACGTTCAAACGGCGCGTAATTATATTTTCGTAAGAATTACCCGGTCTTGAAGCACATCCGCCCTGCGTTATAGAAGAACCGTAATAAACAATAGGCTTTATATCCTTATAGCTTTGCGGTGCTTCTATTACTGAGCCTTCCTTTAACCCGATATACATCTCACTTACCACACTGTAGAGCGGAAAATGAATAGTAATTTCTCTGACTTGAGTACCACCAAATTCAATAATACTTTCATAACCTTCGCTGATATCAAAGGGTGGTACAAAGGTTTTGACAAACTTTTCACCCTCATCGGAAATATACATATCAAAACCTGTAGAACCTGCTAACGCAAAATGCGGCATTTTAGCGACATATGGCATTTTTACGTTAATTGCAATATAGGGGCTATTCGTCTTAAAACGCAGTCTTCCGCCCGCACAATGAGCATGTTCGCCATGCACACCGCTGCTAACCGATTTAGCGACCTCTTCGGGTAGTCTTCTGAATTTACCGTTATCATAATATACACCGTAAATTTCAAACGGCTTTTGATTTACGTCATAAAAACGAATATCCTCTTTATCTATTTTTGTTTCAACCCTAAAATTAGAATCGATTAACGAAAAATCTGACATATTATCCCCTCATATTAAGAAAGCTATTATTAAATACTTTTTTGCATTATAACATAGAGAAAACAATTATTCAACTTATATATTGCTTCTACCGTAACAGAAAAAGCACTTCCGAACGGGAGTTGTTCTTAGGGACAAATAGGTTTTTCAGATAAATTTGTACGCTTTCTTGTTTTGAAAACTTGTAAGACACAAAGTATTACTGCGTTTTCTCAACTTCAAAATCGAAACAAATTTATTCTTACAAAACTGCTTGCACCTAAAAAAGATAAATTTTTAGTGGAATAAAAGGCGAAAAGCCGTGGTAATGCTGACGCATACCACGGCTTTTTAACACATTAGAACGCAAAAATTTGCTTTTTTAGGCATTTTATCCCTAAGAACAACTCCCGAAGAAGTGCTTTTTTGAGGTTAATAACTTTATCGTGCTATTACTCTTTTGTCAACAGCATAATCTACAACAAAATTGAAGTTCGGAAGAGGTATTTCCGCAAAATCATCAGAAGAAGCAAAATCAGACAAAAATGCGTAAATTCTCTCGGTATATTCTATGCTGTTATCTAATCTGTCAAGGTCATTGGCAATATGAGGAGCAAGATCAATAAACTCACCCAAAGTAACTTTATACTGCTTTATACTCTTTGTTGTATCTGCAAAACCTTCGGCAAATTTTAGCACCAACTCTCTTGCCTTTTTGTTATCACTAAACTGTATTTTTGCAGCCTGTGTATATAAAGCATTACATTTAGAAAAGGCAGAGGTTAAGGTGATAGTTGATCTGATAAAATCAACTACAGAAATAAGATAGGTTTTGCAATAAAGTTCAAAATCGTTTTCAGTATTCCATTCGGAAAGCAGTTTTTCGATTTTATTTAACGGTTCAACTACATCCGGTAGTAAGTCAACCTCTCTTAAAATAAAATCAGAGCCCTTTTCGACAAATGAATTTTTGTAAAACAGCATAGGTATAGTTTGACCAACGTGACCTTGATGCTTAAAATTCGGATAAAAAGCGGCATGAATTTCATCCTGAATTATATGCATTATCTTGGTATAAGGGGTAATTCTACCAAAAATAGCGAGTTCAATTTTATCGTCGTCTTGGGTGCTTGCCTCAAAATTACCGCTCATATAAAGACCTGCACGTGCAAAAGCAGACCACTGTCCCCATAAATCTCTACCATTGTAATCTTCCCAGTGAGCAAGCATACCGCAAAGATTTTCGGGATCACCAACTTTTGCCATATCAACGAATAAAGCCTCAACCTCGTCAGGAGTAACGGGAATAAGGTCTTCATCGGTACGCCACGGTCTCATATACTGATGAGCGCAGAAACCGTTCCACGAATTATCACTGGGACAAGCCACAACAGTTTTAAAGCCCTCATTAATAAAATATTCTAAACTTTGAGTGCGGTGACCGTAATAATGCCAATCAAAAATTTCAACATCGCGGTTAAAAGGCGCCACAAGTTCTCTGTGAGCGCATAAAAGGTCATTCCAAATAGCAGTTTTTATGCCGTCTGCAATAAGTTTATCACAAAGACCGGCAAGGAAATCTGCATAAAGAGGACGTGTCTTATCGTTAAGGTCAGCTTCATCGCCGCCGATATGAATATAATCGGTATCAAAAGCTTCGAGATATTCATAAATTATTTTAAGAACAAATTCTTCAGCCTCGGGTTTTGTAAAAGCAATATTCGTGCTTCTGGTATTATCATCCTTACACAAATATTTAAAACGTTCCTGACGCATAAAATGTTCCATATGCCCTACAACGTTGGTCATCGGGAAAAGATAAAGGCCTAATTCTTCGCATTTTTCCCTAGCCCATACTGCATCTTCGTGAGTCATTACGCCCTTACGCAAAATGCCGCCACCAAGACACTTAAGTTCAAAAGCGCCTTCCAAATAAAGTCCAATTCCGTTATAGCCTAGTTCGCTCAACTTGGTTGCCACCATTAAAAATTCTTTACGGTCAAAACGGCGCTGACGAGCGACGTCCCACATAAACCATCTTCTCTTAAAAACTGCCATAAAAATACCTCCAAGCCAATTTTTGTAATTATAACATCGGATTAAACAAAAGTCAATACGAGGTAAAAGTAAATTGATAAGGATTATTTGACGTAAATATATCACCTCTTCCCTATTACATCTTACTTCATAAAAATCCCGAGGAGTTTTGGTTTGAGGTAAGAGTGAAGAGTGAAGAGGTAAGAAGTAAGAAGTAAAAAGTAAAAAGTAAAAATCCCGCCCACTTGCGTGAACGGGATTTTTGTCATTCGTGTCCGAAAAAGAACTGGGCGAAAACCTGATTTTCTTTAGAAATTATATATTATTTTAATTTCAACCTATGCGTTCAAGCCGCTACACACTTTATATGTTTGGTCGGCTTTATTGAAGTCAAAACTTTTGCAATTATTTTTTGCTTATCCCAACATATCCTGTCTCTTCGATAATGTACTGTCCCTCATCAGAAGTCATCCAATCTATTAACTTGTACACATTTTCGTTGGGGTTTCCCTCATATGTCATAGCATATACAGGAGCAATTATTGGGTACGAGCCATTTTTTATATTTTCTTTAGTAGGAGCAACGCCCTCAATGGCTATCATTTTTATATCGGGATTTTGAATAATTCCCTCAACATAGAAACGAAAAGAAAAGCCGATAGAGGCGGATTTGTTTTTATAGTCTGCAACCTCTTCTATAATGCCACCCATACCATCGACCATTGTCTGCATATCCGGCTCAATGATGGGTGTGTCCTCCATAAAACGAATGAGCATACTCTGACTTCCGCTACCTTCATTCCGCTGGAAAGGAACAATTTTTTCGTTTTTGCCGCCTACTTCACTCCAGTTGGTAATCTTACCTGAATAGATTCCTTTTATTTGATCTACAGAGAGGCTATCTATGGGGTTATCCTTATGAACGAAGAAAACAAACGCCTCGGAGCCTATCTGTGTATACTGAAAAGTTGTTTTGTTTTTCTCTGCAACAGCAATCTGTTCCTTTGAAGGAGCCGCACCGATAAATATGTCAGTCTTTTTTTGGGCAAGTAGATCATATCCGCCTTGCGTGTTATTGTACTCGAAAACTCCATCGTAAAGTGTTGTCGAACTGGGATACACAGCATTAACAAACGCTGAATATACCGGAAATGCCGCCGTTGCACCGTCGATAATAGGTAACTGCTGCTTCGGTATATTATCGAAATCAAGAACTTCGCTTCGCATCTTAACTATTTTCGAATTTTCATCAAATGGAAGATATTCATGGACATTGATATTTGGCGTAACATCAATAGTTATGGCATCATTATAGGTTCTTATTCCCACCTGAGTACCGACAAGGATAGCAAAGCATAGCAGATATGATACATAAGCAATGAAATAATACTTTCTTTTCTTGAGCCATATTAAAGGAATAACAAGAGGAAGAAGAAAAAGACTTGCTATTATTGTTACACCCCAAAATCCACCGAAAGAAAGAAGTAAAAGCAGTACAATAGCTGCATAAGGACACACTATTCCAATAACTGCTGTTAGTATTATTTTGACTGTCAAATGTGGTACTTTCATATAATCACCGCCTTGGGTATATTATAACATAAAAGCGAAAATAAATCAATGCGGAGCATTGTTTTAATAATTCGTGGCGGAGCCACACCGAACTTATTACCTCTTACTTCTTACTTATTACTTCCCAAAGCCCCAAGGACTTTTTTGAGGTAAGAGTGAAGAGGTAATAGGTAAGAAGTAAGCCCCAAGAACTTATCGTCCTTGGGGCTTTGTCATTCGTGTCCAAAAAAGAACTGGCCGAAAACCGAGGATATTCTACAATAACATTAGGTTTGGTCAACTCTTATATCAATAGACTTAAATTCATGTGCTTTTGCGTACGCATAACCATCTGATTTTTTTATATAATCAAAGAAATTTTCGTCAGAATCATCGCTCCACAAAGTATCTTGTAAAAAACGATTTTCTTCATCAGGAGAGAACATTATACTTACTCGTAGCTGAAAATATTCATCTTCCCCGTCAGGATATTGTCTTACTAAGTCATAGTAAAACAAATCTTCCCCCGTAAAATCATAAACACCATACTCGCTTAATAAAAGGTCTTCTTCAATAGGGGTTTTACACATTTCTTCGAATACATTTATAATTTCGTCCAACGATTTATTAATTGAAATATTACTCTTCAAATACTCTAATAATTCCATATTATTCACCTCGTGATTTACATTTAAACTTGTATTTTCATTTAGGTTACAAGCGGAAAGTCCCAAAATCAGTATTAAACACAAGAGAAAAATTGCAATATTCTTCATATCATCACCGACCTTTAATGTATTATAGCATAAAAGCGACGGAGGGGCAATAATTATTCATTATTCATTAGCCGTGCGACTTCAATATTCATTATTCATTTGAAAATCCGTTCTCTTTTAATGAATAATGAATGATGAATATTGAAAAATGAATAATACAAACAAAAATCCGCCCTCTTACGAGAACGGATTTTCGTTTGTCATTCGTGTCCAAAAAAGAACTGGTCAAAAACCTGATTTTCTTTAATTTTTTAATTCTATTTCATCTTTGTCCTTTGGGAAGTATACCTTTAAAGGGGAATTTTCAGCAATGGCCTTGAGTTGCGCATACTGACTGCTCGGCATAACATGGACAATCGCAAAGTTGTCCGCACGGCATCGAAGCAGTTTATCAAAAAGCGATTCCGGGGAGAAATGCGCACATTCTGTTATTACCAAATCAGTCTGTCGTGAATATAAAAATTCAGGAAAATCAATGAGCGAAGAATTTAAATCTCCGGTAATACAAATTTTAACGTCACTATTTTCAATCAAAAAACCAAATGAAGCAATTTCTCCGTTTTTTATATGCTTCGTTTTAAAAGCGAAAACCTTTAAAAGTCTGTCGGAATAAAACTCACCTTCGTCTATTAACAAAAAACG
>SVPZ01000002.1 GCA_015065605.1 Oscillospiraceae bacterium
CCCTTTAGGGGTTGCCCGAGAAAGTAATGCGGTTGGCAGAACCTTTCGGAGCCCCTTTAGGGGTGTGGCCTGTAAAATGCCCTTCTAGGGCTTATTCAAGCCTCCGGCTTAGCCGGAGGTTGTGACTGTGCATATTTAACAACTAAATAATTACAATTTTGTTGCATTTTGAAAAAATGCTTTATTTTTTATGACGAATAGTGTATTATTATTGTGCATGAAAAAATTATTAAACTAATAATGGAGTGTACTTATGGCTAACAATTCATTGAAAAATGAAAACGAAGGTTTTGTAATGGCTGATGCAGAAGAATCTGCAAAGTCTAAAAAGACTTTTAGTTTAGGAAAGTTTAAAATTCCCGCAATTATAATTGCAAGCGTTTTGGTAGTTATAGCGTTATTCTTCGGTATTATGCATTTCGTTTCTGCTCCTTGGAGAAGCGGAGAAAAACCTATGCCCAAGTTATTGGCTGACGTCGGCATGTATCAGGGTATGGGATTCCGTTATTTTGACGGTGTTACCATTAACGGTGTTGACGTAGGCGGTATGACTAAGAATAAGGCTAAACGCGCAATAGCTGATGCTCAGGATGATGATAAATCTGCCTATAGCATCAAAATCACCGCAAGAGATAAGAGTTATCAGCTTGAGGGCAAGGATATAGTATTTTCTATTGATAGCAGCGATGCTCTTGAGCAGGCGAAGGCTTACTGTGTTTCTATTATGCGCGGTGAAACGGTATTTGATTACAGCAAAAGCGCCTTTAAGGTTGACGTAAATATAGATACCGAAAAAATGGCAAACGTTATTGCCGACATTCAAAACCAGCTTAAACAGGCTCCCGTTAACGCTACATTTAAGGGTGTTAGCGCGGCAGGCGTTCAGTTTGAGGAAGAAAAAGACGGTATTAATATTACTCTTGAAAATATCAAAAAAGATATTGAAACCTTTATAGCAAGCGGTCAGAAAACAGGTGAGATTATTGCTACAAATGCTCCCGTTTCTGCAGAAATCACCGTTGCAAAATTAAAGGAAAAAATTCAGATTATCGGTACCTTCTCAACTACTTCTACCGCAAGCGCTGCTTCAACCAAGAATATGAAGAAGGCAATGGAAATGTGCGACGGCAGTGTAATTGAGCCCGGCGCTATCTGGTCCTTTAACGGTTGCACAGGTAACAGCAATCTTGCTTCGGGCGGTTGGGTACCTGCAAAGGTTATTTCCGGCGGTCAATTTATAAACGGTTACGGCGGCGGTATCTGTCAGGCAAGTACAACTATATATAATGCGGCTCTTCGTGCAAATCTTACCATAGATACCCGTTTCAATCACACCTATCCTTCTACCTACTGTAAGGTTGGCTTTGATGCTACCGTTGACTATCCCAGTAAAGATTTGAAACTTAAAAACAATACGGGTTATCCCGTTTATATCCAGTGTATTATGGATGGCAGACAGCTTAAGGTAAATATTTACGGTTGCCCCGATAATACCTATGACAATATTACCTTTGAGAGCAGCACAATTAAACGTGTGCCCGGAAGCTATTACGATGTAGCGGCATACAGAATTCTTTGGAAAGACGGTAAAGTAATCAAACGCGAACAACTTATCAGTTCCCGTTATTCTCTTAAAGACCCCAATGCTTCTTCAAGCAGCAGTGAGTCGGGTAGCGGAAGCGAAGGAAGTGAAAGCGGAGATCCGAGCGGCGGAGAAAGCAGCGGAGGCGACAGTTCTTCCATTATTCCCGATCCAACACCTACTCCCGATCCGACACCTACTCCCGATCCCGAACCTACTCCTTCTCCCGACGATACCGTGCAACAGGCAGCATAATAATTTAAAACCGAGAACTCAGTTCTCGGTTTTTTTATTAAAAAATACGATTTTTTTCAAAAGATGTCGGTGAATGTCGCAAGTTGAAGTGTTATAATAGTACCGTAAGGCATAAAAAGGAGGAAAAAATGAATAAAGAAATAATTATTGCGCTTATTTCTTTTCTTGGTACTATGATGGGAACTCTCGGCGGTATAGTGGCATCTGCAAAGCTTACCAACTATCGCATAAGCGAACTTGAAAAGAAGGTTGAACTTCATAATAATTTTGCAAGACGCGTACCTGTTATAGAAGAAAAGATAAAGGTCATTAATCATAGACTGACTGACCTGGAAAGACAGTAAAAAACAATCCCGTAAATCGTTTGATTTACGGATTTAATATTAATATGCTTTGCCCCAGAATACCATCTGCTTTGCAGGTTTTCCGCAACAAACGCATTTGTCACTGATTTTATCCTGCTCAAAGGGCATACATCTTGAAGAAACGCCTGCTTTTTCTTTAAGAGCCTCTTCACACGCTCTGTCCTCACACCACATAGCCTTTATGAAACCGGGCTTGGTGTCGGCAATTTCAATCATTTCTTCCAAGGTGGTTGCTTCGTAGGTTTTTTCGGTTCTGTTTGCAAGAGCCTTATTGTAAAGTCCGTCGCGAACTGCTTCCAATAGTCTTGCAACCTCTTCTTCAAGGTTATCAAGGCTTACTACCGTCTTTTCGCCGTTATCTCTGCGAACGAGAACACATTGATTGTTTTCAATGTCGCGAGGGCCAAGTTCAAGACGGAGCGGAACGCCCTTCATTTCGTATTCGGCAAACTTCCAACCGGGAGAGTTGTCTGTGTTGTCAATTTTTGCTCTGCAGACCTTTTTCATTCTCTCGTAAACTTCGGTTGCCTTTTCGGTTACACCTTCCTTGTGGGAAGCTATAGGCACGATTACGAGCTGTATGGGAGCAACGGCAGGGGGAAGAACAAGACCGTTATCGTCACCGTGTGTCATTATGATAGCGCCGATAAGACGGGTGGAAACGCCCCAAGAGGTCTGGAAAGGTGTGGAAAGCTTGTTATCTTTATCTGCAAACTGAATTCCGAATGCCTTTGCAAAGCCGTCACCGAAGAAGTGGGAGGTACCGCTCTGAAGTGCTTTTCCGTCGTGCATCATTGCTTCAATAGTATATGTATTAACTGCGCCTGCAAAACGTTCCTTTTCGGTTTTAACACCCTTGATAACGGGAATAGCAAGATACTTTTCAGCAAACTCGGCATATACGTTGAGCATCTGAATGGTTTCTGCCTGAGCCTCTTCTGCAGTTGCGTGTATTGTGTGACCTTCTTGCCAATGGAATTCGCGTGAACGAAGGAAAGGACGGGTAGTCTTTTCCCATCTTACAACACTGCACCACTGGTTATAGAGCTTAGGTAAATCTCTCCAGGAATGGATGATATTTTTGTAGTGGTCGCAAAAAAGAGTTTCAGATGTGGGACGAACGCAGAGTTTTTCCTCTAACTTTTCGTTACCGCCGTGTGTAACCCATGCAACTTCGGGAGCGAAGCCTTCTACGTGGTCTTTCTCTTTCTGCAAAAGACTTTCGGGGATAAACATAGGCATAGATACGTTTTCGTGACCTGTTTCCTTAAACATACCGTCCATAATTTTTTGAATGTTTTCCCAGATAGCCCAACCGTAAGGACGAATTATCATACAGCCTTTTACAGAGGAATAATCCATAAGTTCAGCCTTTGATACAACGTCGGTGTACCATTTTGCGAAATCTTCGTCCATAGACGTAATTTCTTTAACTAATTTTTCTTTTGCCATTTATATCACCATATTAAATAATATTATAAAACATTATACTTTATATAAAGGATTTTTGCAACCATATTTTATTTTCTTTCAAAAAAAGAAAAAAACTATTGACAAAACGAAGATTTTTTCATATTATTTTTTTAGTAGGCATATTGTTTACTATCACTTAAACAAAGGAGTATTCAAATGATTCTCGAAAGACTTAAAGAAATTGTTGCTGAGCAACTTGAAATTGATGCAGAAACCATTACTGCTGAAACCAGACTTAACGAAGACCTTAATGCAGACAGCTTAGACGTAGTTGAAATGCTTATGTCTTTGGAAGATGAGTTCGGTGTAGATATTCCCGATGAGGAAATCGAAAAGATGAAAACTATCGGCGACGTAGTTGAATTTATAGAAGCAAACAGATAACATAAATAAAAAGTTCCGAAGGTGACTTCGGAACTTTTTTTATGCGTAGTATTTACTGATGGATTTATTGCCTTTAATAACCTTTAAACGACGGCGCTTAATAGAGCGCATAAACTTCTTTTCAAAGGCTATAAGCTTCTTTTCGTTAAACAAACACCATACGGTAAAGCCAACTGCGATTATTTCTAAAATACTGATTATTACTGCATTCATACTGATTTCCTCCTAAAAGAACATTTGTTCGTCCTCTGTAATTTTATTATAAACTGTAAATTCTTGTTTGTCAAGTATTTTTTTTAAAATGTGTTTTTTCTCCTTTCTGAGTACATTATATGCCTATCATAGTACCATAAACGGCACTGTAGTCGAGAATTAGGGAATAAAATGACAGGCTTTTTGCATTAAGTCCCGATTGGCTTCTTGTAAATTATTAAAAATTATGATATTATTTTTAGGGAGTGATTTAAATGTCCAAAAAAACCTCACGTAATACAATGGGTAAAATAGTATCGGCTTCCTGGAAGCTTTTTTATGAGCAAGGCTATGAAGATACCACGGTTGAAGATATAATAAAAGAATCGGGAACCTCGAAGGGTTCCTTCTATCATTATTTTGACGGCAAGGATGCTTTGCTCGGAACTCTTGCTTATCTTTTTGACGAAAAGTATGAAGAACTTGAAAACGAAATTAACTCCGATATGAATGCGGTGGATATACTTATATTTTTAAACCGTCAGCTTTTTGAAATGATTGAAAGCACCGTTGACCTTGAACTGATTAAACGACTTTATTCTACTCAGCTTCTTACCAAAAATGAAAAGCAACTGCTTGACCATAACCGAGTGTACTATAGACTTCTTCGAAAAATCGTTATAGCAGGGCAGGATAAGGGTGAAATCATAAAAGAACAGTCGGTAAACGATATTGTTAAATACTACGCTTTTTGCGAGAGGGCACTTATATACGACTGGTGCCTATGTAACGGAGATTACTCTTTAAGCGATTATTCGGCAAAATTATTGCCTTTTTTCCTAAAAAGAATTGAAAAAGCGTAAAGTTTATTTTTTGTATTATTTTTAGTATAGAATTGAGTCTAGTTAAAATTTCTTTTAAAACAACATATTTTTTTGTTAATACAGAACAAAGTACAGAATTTAGTCTATACTTAGTTCTGTATTGATTTTTTTATTTAGGTGTGTTATACTGTTCCTGTTCTATTTTTTTAAGAAGGAGAGATTGTATGAATATCTCAAAACTTATGGCTTTTGTAATTTACTTCTTAGCCATGCTTACAATTGGTTTTGTTTTCTTCCTTAAATCAAGAAAACAAAGCGGTGAAAAGGATTATTTCCTTGGCGGTCGTTCAATGGGACCTTGGGTAACCGCTATGAGCGCTCAGGCATCTGATATGAGCGGTTGGCTTTTGATGGGCTTCCCCGGAAGTATTCTTGCTTTCGGTATGGGCAAGGTTTGGATCGGTATCGGTCTTGCGCTCGGTACTATTCTTAACTGGGTGATTATGGCAAAACGTCTTCGTCGTTTTTCAAAGGCTGCAGGCGACTCCATAACTTTACCTCAGTATCTTACTAATCGTTTTGCTTCACAAAGCCCCGCTTTAAAGGTTATATGCGCAGTAATTTTCCTTATAGCCTTTACGGTTTACGTAGCATCTGCTTTTAATGCAGGAACTACTGTTTTCTGTTCTGTTATTCCTTGGTTTGAAACACGTAAACAACTTGCAATGATTATATTTGCCGCTATAATTCTTGTTTACACCTTTATGGGCGGTTACAAGGCTGTTTGTTGGACAGACTTTTTCCAGGGAATTCTGATGTTGGTTGCGCTTCTTGCCGTTCCGATTATTATGTTCTCTTTCGGCAATTTTGATGATACCTACAAAACTGCTTTTGCAGAAGGCGTAAATGCTTTTAATTCCAATCCCTTTACGGCAAGCTGGCAGGATATAGCTTCAGGTCTTGGTTGGGGACTTGGTTACTTCGGTATGCCTCATATTCTCGTTAGATTTATGTCTATCAAGAAATCTTCCATGGTTAAGAAGTCTTCCTCTGTTGCTATAATTTGGGTAATCCTCACACTTGGCGCTGCAATGGCAATTGCTTATTTTGCACGTACCTATCTGCTTGACGACGGTTCGGCTCTTGCAGTTTCTTTGATTCCTGCAGGACTTCAGCAGAACGTATTTATCAAAATAGTTGACGATATTTTCCCCGGATTTATTGCAGGTATTCTTCTTTCTGCAATTATTGCCGCTTCAATGTCAACTGCCGACTCTCAGCTTCTTGTTGCATCTTCTTCCTTTACCAGTGATATTTATAAGCCTATTATCAGACGCAATAAAGCAACCGATAAAGAACTTCTCTGGGTTGGAAGAATTGTAGTTCTCGTTGTAACGGTAGTTGCTCTTCTTATCTCCCTTTCGGGTCTTAAGGGTACTAATCCTTGGGCATCCAACATTATGGCAATGGTTGAAAATGCATGGGGACTCTTCGGTGCTGCATTCGGCCCTGTAGTTATTCTTTCACTTTTCTGGAAGCGCTTTAACTATGCAGGCGCAGTTGCAGGTATTGTAGCAGGCGCGGCAGCAGATATTGCTTGGCTTGTGCTCTTCACAAGTACCGTTACCGACGCAGTAGTTTATAATACCGGTGTATATGAAATTATCCCCGGCTTCGTAGTTGGCGCTATAGTTTCTATAGTTGTTACCCTCGTTACTAAGGCTCCGGGCGAAGAGGTTGTAGATATTTACAATGAAGCAACCGATACTTCTATAGACGATTAATAAAAGTTTTAATAACCGACGGAAAAAATCCGTCGGTTATTTTTTTATTTACTGTTGATATTTTTATAAAATATAAGTATAATAGAAATATATGTAAATTTATAATAACTACGGAAGGGGCGGAATTTATGGATTGCAAACAGTTCTGGCAACATATTTCCACCAAAAAAATAGCAATTTGCGGAATAGGTATAAGTAATACTCCCTTGATTCTTGACTTTTTGAATAAAGGCGCAAGGGTTATAGCCTGTGACAGAAGAAACAGAGCGCAAATAGGCGCTTTGGCTGACGAACTTGAAAGTGCAGGCGCAGAACTTCGTCTTGGCGAAAGATATCTTGACGACCTTGAGGTTGATATTATTTTCCGTACTCCCGGAATGAATTTTTATCTTCCCGAACTTGAACAGGCGAGAAAACGAGGAATTGCCGTAACCAGTGAGATGGAGGTTTTCTTTGACCTTTGCCCCGCAACCATATTTGCCGTTACCGGCTCCGACGGAAAAACCACTACCACAACCCTTATTGCTAAAATGCTTGAGGAAGAGGGCAAAAAGGTTCATATCGGCGGAAATATCGGCAAACCTTTGCTTCCGAGAATAAGCGAAATAGAACCTGACGATTTTGTTGTTGCCGAGCTTTCATCCTTCCAACTTATTTCTATGAGAAAGAGCCCTGACGTTGCGGTAGTAACCAACGTTGCTCCTAACCATCTCGATATTCATAAGGATATGGACGAATATGTTGAAGCAAAGAAAAATATTTTAATGCATCAGAATGCTTTTTCACGTACCGTGCTTAACCGTGATAATGAAATCACTTCAGGATTTTCCCGTCACGTAAGAGGACAGTCGTTAAGCTTTAGTATGGAACGCCCCCTTAAAAACGGCGCGTGGCTTGATACCGACGGAACTATCCATATGGCATACAGAGGTATGGACGTACCCGTAATGCACAGAGATAACATTTCTATAATCGGCGACCATAACGTTGAAAACTATCTTGCCGCCATTTCGGCTGTTTGGGGCTACGTCAGCGCCGATACCATCCGTAAGGTTGCCAAAGAATTTATGGGTGTTGAACACAGAAACGAGCTTGTAAGAGAAATAAACGGGGTTCGCTATTTTAACGATTCCATCGCAAGCAGTCCTTCGCGTACCATAGCAGGTCTTAAATCCTTCGACAGAAAAGTAATGCTTATTGCAGGCGGTTACGATAAACACATTCCTTTCGAACCCCTTGCTCCTTACGTTATTGAAAAGGTTAAATTTATGGCTCTTTCAGGCCCGACTGCCGCCGCTATTGAAAAGGCTGTCGTAGAACATCCTCATTATAACGGTGTTCCCGAAATCGTAAGGGTAAACGATATTAAAGAGGCAGTGGAAATCGTAAGCGCTAAGGCTCAAAGCGGTGATATAGTAACCCTTTCTCCCGCCTGCGCGTCCTTCGATGCTTTCCCCAACTTTGAAGCAAGAGGAAAATACTTTAAGGAATTGGTAAATAACTTATAATGGATATTAAAGAACTTTTAAAGGAACTTACTTTAAGCTTTTCCATAGGTCATATTAACGGCGCCCGTGAAATTCTCGGGCGCGTTGTTTCGCAATATGCAAAGGTTAAAGAAATAGGCAATCAGGGATTGGTTGCTACTATTCATGGCGACGGTGAAAAAACCGTACTTATTGAGGCTCACGTGGATGAGATAGGTTTTACCGTTACTAACGTGGAGGATAACGGTTTTCTTACGGTGGCTTCCTGCGGAGGTATTGATTTAAGACAGCTTCCCACAAAACAGGTGGTTATTCACGGTAAAGAAAAGGTGAAGGGTGTATTTATAAGCACTCCGCCTCATCTTTCAAAGGATAATGAGAAATTTTCGGATATAAGCAAAATTAAAATAGATACGGGATTAAACGAAGAGGCAAAAAAAGTAATAAAGGTGGGCGACTACGTAACCTTTGACGGAGAATTTTTGGCTTTGGGTGAAAACAGAGTAACCTCTAAAAGCCTTGATAACCGCGCAGGATGTGCCGTGCTTTGCCTTTTGGCAGAAAGATTAAACGGTAAAAAACTTCCCGTAAACGTCAAACTTCTTTTTAGCGAGGGCGAAGAATTAGGACTTAGAGGAGCACGAACCGCCGCCTTCGGAATAGAGGCAGATGAGGCGGTTATCGTTGACGTAAGCTTTGGCGATGCGCCCGACGTAAAGGCTCAGGATTCTTCACCGCTTGGAAGCGGAGTTATGATAGGCGCTTCTCCCGTGCTTAGCAGAAAAATAACCCGTACCTTAGAAGATATTGCAAAGGAAAACGGTATTCCTTTTACAAATGAAATTATGGGTTCGACTACGGGAACCAATGCCGACGTCATTTCTATTGTAAAAGAGGGAATACCTTGCGGTCTTGCATCCATTCCGCTTCGTAATATGCATACCGATTGTGAAATAGTTGACCTGCGCGACGTTTTGGCAACGGTAGATTTGCTTTATAAATATATTTTATCGGGAGGCGCCAAAAATGATTGAACTACTAAAAAAACTGTGCCTTGCCGATGGTGTTTCGGGTAACGAAACAACTGTTGCTCAGATTATAATTGACGAAATTAAAGATTACGCTGAAGTAAAAACCGATGCTCTGGGCAATATTATCGCCTTTAAAAAGGGCAAAAAAACACCGAGTAAAAAGATTATGATAGACGCTCATACCGATGAGGTTGGAGTGATTATAACGGGCGTTACCTCTGAGGGATTTTTGAAGTTTTCGGTTGTCGGCGGAATAAACCCCTCGGCTCTTATGTGTAAAAAGGTAATGATAGAGGGCAAAACGGTAGGTGTTATCGGCGCTAAGCCCGTGCATCTTTGCTCGGGTGAAGAAAAAGAAACACCTCCAAAAGCAGAAAACCTTTATATTGATATCGGCGCTTCGACCAAAGAGGAAGCATTAAAGACGGTATGCCTTGGCGATACGGCGACCTTTATCAGTGAATTTGTTTTAATGGGAGAAAAAACCTTAAAAGCAAAAGCACTTGATGACAGAGTGGGTTGCGCCGTTCTGATTTCAATGATAAAAAACTACGATGAGTATGATTTTTACGCCACCTTTACCGTACAGGAGGAGGTAGGCTGTAGAGGTGCAAGAACCGCCGCTTTCTCGGTTGACCCCGATTTTGCTATTTGTCTTGAGGCTACTACCGCTGCCGATATTGCGGGGGTTTCAGATGAGGATAGAGTGTGCAGTTTGGGTAAAGGCTCTGCAGTATCCTTTATGGACAGAGCAACCGTTTACGACAGAACACTTTACAATGCTGCACTTTCTTGCAAAACACCCTGTCAGACTAAATCTGCAGTTACGGGCGGAAATAATTCGGGCGCCGTGCATCTTTCAAAAAAGGGTGTGCGCACTATTGCAATTTCGGTGCCTTGCAGATATATTCATACGGGTTCAGGTGTGTGTAATATTTCGGATATTGAAAATATGGAAAAACTTACAAAAGAACTTTGCGGTAAAATCTGCTCGGGTGAAATAAAGTGATAATCAAAGAGTATAGGGATGAATTTGAGGGTGTTTGTGACGTTGCCCTTGTTAAAATCAGATGCTCGTATAAAGCTTATAAGGATTACGATAAGGTTGCACAGTTTTACAGCGGAATAAACGAGTACGGAAAGACCTATGCGCTTATTGCTAAGGTGGGCGGATACGTTAGCCTTTACGAAAACGGCGAGAATACCGAGGAACTCAAAGACTTTCTGAAAATTATCGGATGTGAAGGAATATTTACATCCCTTGATACTGCAAAAAGACTTAATCTTAAAATAAATGAAAAATGCCTTTCTTTAAAAATTTCTCCACCCTATGAAGATGCAGAGCAAAGTGAAGAGGGAACACCGAGAAAACTTATGGAAGCGTTAAAAGAGGGACTTTGCATAGAGGATACTTTGGGCTTTATTGCCGACGTTTCCTTTCGGACTATGCATTCCTGCGCCGATTACGTTTTAAAAGACGGCGGTGGCGCCCTTCTTTTCTATAATGAAAAAGAGGCGCTTGTAAACGGTATTGCAACACCGAAAGACTCTCGTGGAAAAGGACTTGGAAGCGTTCTTTTAAAAATGCTTTTAAGCAAAGCTTTCGAAAGAACCGTATTTGCCTGTTGCAGTGAAGAAAACAAGAGATTTTATATAAAAAACGGTTTTACTTTAATTGGAGAAGCCGCATATTGTGAGGAAGAATAATGAAACAGACTTTTTTTGAGGTTGATTCAAGACTTTTGGCTCTTGACGAACAAATTATTAAGGAAACAAAAGAACAGTTTGAAAAAATAGATGCTATAGCTCAATATAATCAGCAAAAGGTGCTGTCTGCGTTTATTAAACATAAGGTAAGCGAAATGCATCTCGGTATTTCTACGGGTTACGGCTATGACGATATAGGCAGAGATACCCTTGAAAAACTTTGGGCAGACTGTATGGGCTCTGAGGATTCTTTAATAAGACACAACTTTGTTTCGGGCACTCATACCCTTTGCGTTGCCCTTTTCGGAGTGCTACGTCCAAAGGATAAAATGCTTTGTGTTACGGGACGTCCTTATGATACACTTATAGGTGTGCTTGGTATCGACGGACAGGTTGACGGCTCTTTAAAGGATTTTGGTGTGGAGTATAGACAGGTTGATTTAAAGGAAGACGGTACTCCCGACGAAGAGGCTATTATAAAAGCATTAAAGCAAGATACATATAAAATGGTGTATATTCAGCGTTCAAGAGGCTATAGTCTGCGCCCAAGTCTTACTATAGAAACTATTGAAAGACTTTGTAAAATAGTTAAAGAAATTGCCCCCGAAACTATAATAATGGTTGATAATTGCTACGGTGAATTTGTGCAGACTAAAGAACCTACCGAGGTGGGCGCCGACCTTATAGCAGGTTCCCTTATTAAAAACCCCGGTGGAGGTATTGCTCCGACGGGCGGTTATATTGCCGGCAGACACGACCTTGTTGAACAGTGCGCATTCAGACTTACCGCGCCCGGTGTGGGCAGGGAAGTAGGCGCAACGCTCGGTCATAACAGAGAAATGTATATGGGCGTATTTGCTTCTCCTCATACCGTAGGTGAGGCTCTTAAAACTGCCGTTTACTGTTCGGCGCTGTTTTCAAAACTTGGCTATAGCGTAACGCCTGCGCCAAACGAAGAGAGAGCTGATATCATTCAGGCGGTTATTTTAGGAAACAGGGAAGCGCTTATTGCTTTTTGTAAAGGTATGCAGAGCGGCGCTCCCATAGATTCCTTTGTTTCTCCTGAGCCTTGGGCAATGCCGGGTTATACCGACGAAGTAATTATGGCTGCAGGCAGCTTTACCTTGGGCGCCTCTATTGAACTTTCAGCTGATGCTCCGCTGAGAGAACCCTTTGCCGCTTGGATGCAGGGCGGACTTAATTTCCACAGCGGACAGATGGGTGTACTTCTTGCCGCTGACAGTATGGCTAAAAAAGGACTATTGACCTTATAAAATTTTTGTAGTAAAATAAAACCTTGAGAAAGGAGATGTTTTAAATGAAGACGGTATTTGAAGGCGATATATTTCACGTTATTCCTATGGAAAAAGGCATTATAATTACATATTGCGAAAACCGTACCGAAAGTCAGATTTCGGTTGCATTTAAAATGATTTCCTTTGAAACGGGCAAGGTGACTAACGTTGCCAAAAATATTTATCAGCTTTCTAAATACGGCCCTGCATACAGACTTTTTGTTGAACAGACCAAGAATTATCTTACCTGCAACGTTATTCCTCTGCCAAATGATAAAATGCTGATTATTGAACTTGACGGCACACTTAAACTTTTGGAAAGTGACTCCACGGTTTTGTGGAGCGGAAATCTTAGCTATAAAAATGCTCCGCCGACGTCCGTGGCACTTTTTGAAAATAAACTTTGGACCTGTTATGCCGAGCATAACGTGATAGTGCGTTACAATATAAATACTATGCGCGAAGAACTGCGTATAGGCGGAGGGGCAAATTCTCCGTTCAAACAGCCGTCGCATATCTTCGTTAAGGGTAATAAGGGTTACGTTTGCAATCCCGGTACGTTGCAGATTTTAAAGGTTGACCTTAACACCTATGACCTTGAGGTTTATAAGAAATTTGCTACACCCGTAAAGCAATATCTAGAGGTTGACGGTTATGCTTTTGCGGTTATGGAAAACGGCGTTTATTTGTTGGATTGACAAAACGGGAATTAATTGATATAATATAAAAAAACAAAGACTTTGATAAGAAGTAGTAACGGATAAAACTAATTCAGAGAGAAAGCGGTTGGTGAAAGCTTTTGCGGTTTTACTGTGAAGCCGTCTTTGAGTCGTCGTCCTGAACTTAGTAGGGGTGAACGGGTTCTCCCGTTACAGAGAACGGTTTTTGACCGACAGAGTGCGAAGGTAACTTCGAATTCAGGTGGTAACACGGAAATTTTTTCGTCCTGAACGCAATAGCGTTTGGGATTTTTATTTTAGGAGGTAAAGTTATGAATAAAGAAATTTTAAAACTGTTAGCCAAAGATGCGAGAATGAGCGTTGGAGACATAGCGCTTGCAACCGATTTGAGCGAAGAAGAGGTTAAGGCTGAAATTTTTAATATGGAAGAAAACGGTCTTATACGCGGCTACAAAACCGTAATCGACTGGGAAAGTATCGACAGCGCCTCGGTATCTGCAATAATAGAATTAAAGGTTACTCCCAAGGCAGGCTACGGCTTTGAAGAAATTGCCGAAAGAATAACCAAATATCCCGAGGTTGAGTCTTGCTATCTTATGTCGGGTGTTTACGACCTTAACGTAGTTGTAAGAGGAAAATCTTTCCAAGAGGTTGCTCAGTTTGTGGCAAAAGAGCTTTCTACCATTGAGTCGGTTACCTCTACGGCAACCCATTTCGTTTTGCGCAGATATAAAGATTTCAACGTAGAACTTGCTAATAACGAGCCGGATGAAAGAGGTACCGTTTCATTATGATAGATTATACCAAAATATTAAACAGCACGATTTGTGACGTGAGATGGTCGGGTATAAGAAAGTTCTTTGATATTGCCAATACTATGGAGGGAGTTATATCTCTCGGCGTTGGCGAACCCGACTTTCCTACTCCTTGGAAAATCAGAAACTGCGCTATAAATTCTCTGCAAAAAGGGAAAACCCGTTATTCTTCCAATTGGGGTCTTGAGGCTTTGCGTCAGGAAATAGCAAATTATCTTGACAGAAAATACGATTTGAAGTATTGTCCTAAAAGCGAAATTCTCGTAACGGTAGGCGGAAGCGAAGCAATAGACGCTTGTATAAGAGTAATTACCGATCCGGGTGATGAAATAATTATTCCTCAACCAAGCTACGTTTGTTACGAGCCTATCACAAGGGTATGCGGCGGCGTTCCCGTAATTATAAATACCAAGGCGGAAAATGATTTTAAGGTGACCGCAAAGGAACTTATTGAAAAAATCACTCCAAAAACAAAGGCTCTTATCCTTCCTTACCCCTGCAATCCTACGGGCGCAATTATGGAAAGGGAAGATTTAGAGGCTTTGGGCGAGGTTTTAAAAGATACCAATATACTTGTTATATCCGATGAAATCTATTCCGAACTTACCTTTGGCGGTAAAAATCACGTTTCTCCCGCAAACATAGAAACTCTTAAAGACAGAACCGTGGTTATTAACGGATTTTCCAAATCTTTCTCTATGACGGGTTGGCGTCTTGGATTTATATGCGGCCCCGAACCTATTATAAGTCAGATAACCAAGCTTCATCAGTTTGCTATAATGTGTGCCCCCACTACTTCGCAGTATGCTGCTGTCGAGGCGCTTAAGAACTGTGATGAAGAAGTGAGAGAAATGATGGAAGAATATGATATTCGCCGTAAGATAATGGTTAAAGGCTTTAACGAAATGGGACTTACCTGTCGTGAGCCTAAAGGCGCCTTCTATGCTTTCCCATCAATAGAAAGTACGGGAATGACCAGTGACGAGTTCTGCGAAAAGCTTCTTTATGCTAAAAAGGTGGCTATTGTACCCGGAACTGCATTCGGTGACAGTGGCGAAGGTTTTGTCCGCGCTTCTTATTGTTATTCTACCTCTCATATTAAAGAGGCGCTTTCCAGAATCAAAGAATTTTTGGATGAAATTAAATAGTTTTTTCGGGCAGGAGAGATTCCTGCCCGTTTTTCTTACATTATATATAATATATACGCGTGGGAAAGGACAAAAATATCGTTCGTCAAATTGCACAAAAAACCGATTAAAAATTCTGCAAAATTCATCATAATTTTTTTGGGACAAAATTTAAAAAACACTTGCAATGCGAATTACTTTGTGTTATTATATCAAGGTACGCGAGTGGCGTACTGTCATGCGTTGATGTGGGAGGTGGCTGACCTCGAGTCAGGAAATTTCCACGGAGTATGTCCGATTTTAAACCGGGCGAACCAATACCTCAGACTATTAAGCACAGCAGGATAACTTGCGAACCTGCTCGTGTATCCGGATTCACCGCAACCCCAGTGATCCGGTTTTATAATGGAGTGCAATGAAACACACGGCACAGTGTGAGGTAGCCCGCCAAACTAACAAGGAGGCGACTGTAATGGCAGTAAAAGAAAAGATTCGTATCAGAATCAAAGGTTACGACCACGCGCTTGTAGACCAGTCCGCAGAAAAAATTGTGGAAACCGCTAAACGTACAGGTGCTAGAGTATCGGGTCCTGTTCCGCTACCTACTGAAAAAGAAGTTGTAACCATCCTTCGTGCAGTTCACAAGTACAAAGATTCTCGTGAACAGTTCGAAACCAGAACTCACAAGAGACTCATAGACGTAATCAGACCTTCCAACAAAACTGTTGAAGCTTTGACCGGTCTTGAGCTTCCCGCCGGCGTTGAGATTGAAATTAAACTTTAATCTTTGCCGTCAGTGGTCATGTTGGGTAATCCCCAACCAATAACTACAAGGAGGAAAATAAAATGCAAAAAGGTATTGTAGGCAAGAAGCTTGGTATGACTCAGCTTTTTGACGCAAACGGAAACGTCATTCCGGTAACTGTTATTGAAGCAGGTCCTTGCGTGATCGCTCAGAAGAAGACAGTTGAAAATGACGGTTATGAAGCAGTACAGATCGGCTACGGCGATCTTAAGGCTTCTAAGGTAAACGGTCCTATGAAGGGACACTTCGCAAAAGGCGACGTTGCTCCGAAGAAGGTTCTTCGTGAGTTCCGTTTTGATGACATCAGCGCTATGAACGTAGGCGATATCATTAAAGCAGACGTATTCGCTGAAGGCGATGCAGTAGATGTAAGAGGTACTTCTAAGGGTAAAGGCTATGCCGGCGTAATCAAACGTTGGAACTTCAGCCGTCTTAAAGAATCCCACGGTACCGGCCCTGTACATCGTCACGGTGGTTCTCTCGGTGTTATCGACCCCGCTCGTGTTTTCAAGGGCAAGAAAATGGCAGGTCACTTAGGTAACGAACGCGTAACCGTTCAGAACCTCAGTGTAGTAAAAGTTGATGCTGAAAACAACATTATCGCTGTTAAAGGCGCCGTTCCCGGTCCTAAGGGCGGAATCGTAGTTGTTTTCGATAGCGTTAAAGCCTAAGGGAAAGGAGTACTGAATTATGCCTAATGTAGCAGTTTTAGACATGGCAGGCAAGAATGTGGGCGAAATCACATTAAGCGATGCCATCTTCGCAATTGAGCCTAACGCAGTTGTTATGCACCAGGCTGTTGTAAATTATCTCGCTAATCAGCGTCAGGGCACCCAGTCTACCTTAACCCGTTCCGAAGTTTCCGGCGGCGGTAAAAAGCCTTGGAGACAGAAGGGTACAGGCCACGCAAGACAGGGTTCTACCAGAGCACCTCAGTGGATCCACGGTGGTATCGTGCACGCACCCAAGCCCCGTGATTACTCTTTCGACCTTAATAAGAAGGTTAAGAGACTCGCACTTAAGTCTGCTCTCTCTGATAAAGTTCTCGGCGGCGACCTCATCGTTCTTGATGAGTTCAAGGTTGAAGGCTTTAAAACCAAGACTGTTGTTGAATGCTTAAAGGCTATAGGTGCCGGTAAGAAAACTCTTATCGTTCTTGAAGACAACAACGCTTGTGCAGTTAAGAGCTGTGCTAATATCCCCGGTGTTAAGACCGCTCAGGTAAACACTATCAACACTTACGATATTATCAATGCACAAACCTTAGTAATTGCTAAGGGCGCTGTACAGAAGATTGAGGAGGTGTACGCATAATGAAAACCGCACAGGATATCATTATTGCTCCGGTTATTACCGAAAAGAGTATGTCCGGCATTGCCGACAAGAAATACACCTTCAAGGTAGCAAAAGACGCCAACAAGATTGAAATTGCTAAAGCAGTTGAAGAAATCTTTAAGGTAAAGGTTGCTAAAGTAAATACCATGAGCGTACGTGGTCAGGCTCGCCGTATGGGTCGTTATGAAGGCTACACCGCTGCTTGGAAAAAAGCAATTGTTACTTTGAAAGCAGATTCCAAGACAATCGAATTCTTCGACGGTCTTATGTAATCTGAGTGCCTAGAAGCTAATGCTTCAGGTGATGTATGAAACCAAGTATGGTTTCGCTAAGCCTAATTAGGAGAGTGAATTAAAAATGGCATTAAAGCATTATAAGCCGACTACTCCGGGCCGTCGCGGTATGACAACTATGGATTACTCCGTACTTTCCGACGTAAAGCCTGAGAGAAGCTTGCTTGAACCTTTAAAGAAAAATGCCGGCCGTAACAGCTATGGTCGCATCACCGTACGCCACAGAGGCGGCGGAAATCGCAGAAAATACAGAGTTATCGACTTCAAGAGAGACTTAACCGGTATTCCCGCAACAGTTCTTACTCTTGAATACGATCCTAACAGATCAGCATTTATCGCACTTGTTCAGTACGATAATGAAAATAAGGAAAAGCGCTACATCATCGCTCCTATCGGTCTTAAGGTAGGCGACGTGATCGTAAGCGGTCCCGATGCTGACATTAAACCCGGTAACGCACTTCCTCTTACCAATATCCCTGTTGGTACCTTCATCCACAACGTTGAGCTTTATGCAGGTCGCGGCGCACAGCTTGCTCGTTCTGCTGGTAATATGGCTCAGCTTATGGCTAAGGAAAACGGAATGGCACTCCTTCGTTTGCCTTCCGGCGAACTCAGAAACGTACCTGCTAACTGTATGGCTACCATCGGTCAGGTAAGTAATCCTGAGCATAGCAATATCAACTACGGTAAAGCTGGACGTAAGCGTCATATGGGTTGGCGTCCTACCGTTCGTGGTTCTGTAATGAACCCCTGTGACCACCCCCACGGTGGTGGTGAGGGCAGAGCCCCCATCGGACGTCCCGGTCCTGTAACTCCTTGGGGCAAACCTGCTCTGGGTTATAAGACTCGTAAGAAACACAAATCGACCGATAAGTATATCGTAAAGCGTCGTAAGTAAGCCAGACGAAAGGAGATAAAATTATGGGTAGAAGCGTTAAAAAGGGCCCCTTTGTGCAGCCCGTTCTTATGAAAAGAATTCAGGAGATGAACGCTGCCGGTGAAAAGAGAGTACTCAAAACTTGGAGCCGTTCATCAACCATATTCCCCGATTTCGTCGGACATACCATCGCAGTACACGACGGTCGCAAACATGTTCCGGTTTATGTAACTGAGGATATGGTAGGTCACAAACTCGGTGAGTTTGCTCCCACCAGAACCTTCAAAGGTCATGCCGGCGCTAAGACCACAAAGTAAGCGGCGAAAGGAGAGTTTAACTATGGAAGCAAGAGCAATACTCAAATATGCTCGCATTTCACCGCGTAAGGTGAAAATCGTGATGGATCTTATTCGCAATCAGGATGCAGATAAAGCTATGGCTATCTTGAAGTTTACTCCCAAGTCTGCTTGTGAGTATCTTGAGAAACTTTTAGCATCTGCTATCGCTAATGCTGAAAATAATCATCACATGGATGTTTCTAAGCTCTATGTAGCTGAATGTTTTGTTTGTCCCGGCCCCACCTTGAAGCGTATTCGTCCTAAGGATCACGGCCGCGCACACAGAATTTTAAAGAGAACATCACACATGACAATCGTTCTTAAAGAACGCGAGGATTAAGGAGGTTAGACTATGGGCCAGAAAGTTAATCCACACGGATACCGTGTTGGCGTAATTAAAAACTGGGATTCCCGTTGGTATGCCAAGGATAATGTCTTCGGAGATACTTTGGTTGAGGACTATAACCTCCGTAAGTACCTTAAGAAGACTCTTCAGTCTGCAGGCGTTCCCAAAATTGAAATTGAACGCAATGCGTCCAAGGTCAGAATCCATATTCATTGTGCAAAACCCGGTATGGTTATCGGTAGAAACGGCGCAGAAATCGAGAAACTTCGTCTTACTTGTGAGAAGATGCTCGGCAAGCCCTGCACAATCAATATTGTAGAAATCAAAAATCCGGATATGGATGCTCAGCTTATCGCTGAAAACATCGCTGTTCAGCTTGAAAAGCGTGTTTCCTTCCGTCGTGCTATGAAAATGGCCATCGGCCGTGCAATGAAGTTCGGCGCAAAGGGTATCAAAGTAACCGTTTCCGGTCGTCTTGGCGGTAGAGAAATCGCCGGCGCAGAAACCTATCATGAGGGTACTATTCCGCTTCAGACTCTCAGAGCTGATATCGATTACGGCTTTGCTGAAGCAGCTACTACCTACGGCCGTCTCGGCGTAAAGGTATGGCTTTATAAGGGCGAAATCCTTCATGATGTTAAGAAAACATCCAAGAAGGAAGGAGGATCCCGCTAATGTTATTACCTAAGCGTGTAAAATACCGCAGAGTTCAGCGTGGCCGTATGACCGGTAAAGCTACCAGAGGTAACACTATTACCCACGGTCAGTTTGGTCTTCAGGCTCTTGAACCGGCGTGGATCACTTCAAATCAGATAGAGGCTGCCCGTATTGCTATGACTCGTTACATCAAGCGTGGCGGTCAGGTATGGATCAAAATCTTCCCGGATAAGCCTATCACTGCAAAACCTGCTGAAACTCGAATGGGTTCCGGTAAAGGTTCTCCCGAATATTGGGTAGCAGTAGTTAAGCCCGGTCGCATTATGTTTGAGATCGGCGGCGTTTCTGAAGAACTTGCTCAAGAGGCTATGCGTCTTGCAGCAAACAAACTTCCTATCAAGTGTAAGTTTGTTACAAAGGAAATGGAAGGTGAGCAGTAATGAACGTTAAGGAATACAGAGAATTAAATATCGCTGAGCTGAACAAAAAGCTTGGTGAACTGAAGGAAGAATTATTCAATCTCCGTTTCCAGCTCGCCATTAATCAGCTCGACAATCCTATGCGCATCAGCGAAGTTAAGAAGGATATCGCACGTGTTAAAACCGTTATTCGCGAAAAAGAACTTCTTGACGCTGCTAAGGCATAAGGAAGAGGGAGGGTAATCGAATGAGCGAAAGAAACCTTCGTAAAACAAGAGTTGGTAAGGTTGTAAGCAACAAAATGGAAAAAACCGTTGTAGTTGCTATCGAAGACAACGTAAAACACCCGCTCTACAAGAAGATCATTAAAAATACTATTAAGCTTAAGGCCCATGACGAAAACAACACCTGCAACATCGGTGACAGAGTTCTCATCATGGAGACCAGACCGCTCTCCAAGGATAAGAATTGGCGCGTGGTTGAAATCATCGAAAAAGCTTTGTAGTCTGTAAGGAGGAAAACACTGTGATACAGCAACAGAGTTACCTTAAGGTTGCCGACAATACCGGTGCTAAAGAAATTATGTGCATCCGTGTACTTGGCGGTTCCAGAAGAAGGTATGCTAACATCGGCGATGTCATCGTTGCTTCTGTTAAGAAAGCTACCCCCGGCGGTACTGTTAAGAAGGGCGATGTTGTAAAGGCAGTTGTAGTTCGTTCTGCAAAAGGTCTTCGTCGTGCCGATGGCACTTATATCAGATTTGATGAGAACGCTGCCGTTATCATCCGTGAGGACAAGAATCCCCGCGGTACCCGTATTTTTGGACCGGTAGCTAGAGAGCTTCGTGATAAGGACTATACTAAGATCTTATCTCTTGCTCCCGAAGTACTTTAATGGAGGATGAACACAATGAACATTAAAACTGGCGATACTGTAGTTCTCCTCACCGGAGACGAAAAATACCGTGGCAAAAGCGGTAAGGTTCTCGAAGTTAGCCCTAAGGAAGGCAAAGTTATTGTTGAGGGTCTCAACGTTGTTAAAAAGCATATGAAACCCCGCAAGGCTGGCGATCCTTCCGGCATCATTGAGACAGAAAGCGCAATTTACGCTTCTAAGGTGCAGCTTGTATGCCCCAAGTGCGGCAAGCCCACCCGCGTAGGTGTTAAAATCTACGAAGACGGCAAAAAAGACCGTATGTGCAAAAAGTGCAAAGAAACATTTTAATGAGTAAGGAGGACATGACATGTCATTGTTGAGAGAAGAATATATAAATTCTATTGCTCCCGCATTGATGAAAAAATTCAATTATAAGAGCGTCATGCAGATTCCGAAGCTCGATAAAATTGTAATCAATGTAGGACTCAGCGAAGCAAAAGAAAACTCTAAGGTTATCGACGCTTGCATCGCTGACTTAAGCAAAATCACCGGTCAGAAAGCAATCCCCTGTGTTGCTAAAAAGTCGGTTGCGAACTTTAAGCTTCGTGCCGGAATGCCTATCGGTGTAAAAGTTACTCTCAGAGGCGAGAGAATGTATGAGTTCGTTGAGCGTTTGTTCAATGCAGCTCTTCCCCGCGTAAGAGACTTCAGAGGAATTAATCCCAACTCTTTCGACGGCCGTGGTAACTACTCTATGGGCGTTAAAGAACAGCTTATTTTCCCTGAAATCGAATTTGATAAGATCGACAAGGTTCGCGGTATGGATATTAACTTCATTACCACTGCGAAAACCGACGAAGAAGCTCGTGAGTTATTAACTCTTATGGGCGCTCCGTTTGCGAAATAAGGAGAGACGATTATGGCTAAAACATCTATGAAAATCAAACAGGCTCGTCCTGCCAAATTTTCTACCAGAGCTTACAGCAGATGCAAAATCTGCGGACGCCCCCACGCTTATCTTCGCAAATACGGTATTTGCCGTATCTGTTTCAGAGAACTCGCCTACAAGGGTGAAATTCCCGGCGTGACTAAGGCAAGCTGGTAAAAGCAACAGAAAAGGAGGTTGACGGCATGCAAATCACCGATACTATAGCTGATATGCTTACGAGAATTCGTAACGCTTCTTCAGCAAAACATGATTCGGTAGATATCCCTGCGTCAAACGTAAAGAAAGCAATCGCTCAGATTTTACTTGACGAAGGATATATTACAAGCTTTCAGGTTATTGAAGACGGAAAGCAGGGCATGATTCATATCGTACTGAAGTATGGCCCGAAAAAATCTCAGATCATCACCGGAATCCGCAGAGTTTCCAAGCCCGGTTTGAGAATTTATACTAATGTTGAGGATATGCCTAAGGTAATGAAAGGCCTTGGTATTGCAATCCTTTCCACCTCTAAGGGTATTTTGACAGACAAAGAGGCTCGCAAAGCTAACGTTGGCGGCGAAGTTCTCGCTTATGTCTGGTAAGGAGGTGCTTCAGGATGTCTCGTATTGGTAAGAAACCCATCGCTATTCCTGCAGGTGTTGAGGTTAAACTCAACGGTACCGAAATGACCGTTAAGGGTCCTAAAGGTGAGCTTAAAGCTGACCTTCGTCCTGAAATGGAAATTGTTATTGAGAATGGCGAAATAAATGTTAAGCGTCCCAATGACGATCAGTTAAATCGTTCTCTCCACGGCCTCACTCGTACACTTATCTCCAATATGGTAATTGGTGTTACTGATGGCTTTAAGAAAGAACTCGAAGTTAACGGTGTTGGTTATCGTGTTCAGAAGCAGGGTAAGAACCTTGTTATGAACCTCGGTTATTCTCATCAGGTTATCATGGAAGAACCCGCTGGAATTACTATCGAAGTTCCTGCTCCCAACAAGATTATTGTTAGCGGTGCAGACAAACAGGCAGTAGGACAGATTGCAGCTCAGATCCGTGAGAAACGTCCCCCCGAGCCTTATAAGGGCAAAGGTATCAAGTACGTTGATGAGTATATCCGCCGCAAAGAAGGTAAAGCCGCTAAGGGCGCAAAGAAATAATTTAGAAGGAGTGTATTTTAAATGGTTACTAAACCAGATTCTAACAAGGCACGTCTTAAGCGTCACGTTCGCGTACGCTCTAAGATCAGCGGTACTGCTGAGTGCCCCCGCCTTGATGTATTCCGCTCCAACAGCAACATTTACGCCCAGCTTATCGACGACGTCAAGGGTGTTACTTTAGCTTCCGCTTCTAC
This sequence comes from Oscillospiraceae bacterium, assembly GCA_015065605.1. Lineage (GTDB taxonomy): Bacteria > Bacillota > Clostridia > Oscillospirales > Acutalibacteraceae > SIG607. The sequence continues at coordinate 23,235 of SVPZ01000002.1, forward strand.
CATCGAAAAAGATTTCGAAGGCGCAAAGGGAAATAAAGAAGCAGCCCGCAAGGTTGGACAGTTAATTGCTAAACGTGCTCTTGATAAAGGTATCGAGTGTTGCGTTTTCGATCGTGGTGGATATATTTATCACGGTCGTGTCTTGGAGCTTGCCGAAGGTGCCCGTGAGGGCGGCCTCAAGTTCTAAATGAAGAGGAGGAATAACTTTGGCTAATTTTGACGCAAATAATGTTGAATTACAGGAACGCGTAGTTGCTATCAACCGCGTATCTAAAACCGTTAAGGGCGGTCGTATCATGAAATTCTCCGCTTTAGTTGTTGTCGGCGACGGCAACGGCAAGGTAGGCTTCGGCCTCGGTAAAGCCGGTGAAGTTCCGGATGCAATCCGCAAGGGAATTGAGGATGCTAAGAAGAATATGATTACCGTAGCTCTCAAAGGCTCCACTATTCCTCATGAAATCATTGGTGAGTTCGGCGCAGGTCGCGTGCTCTTAAAGCCCGCTGCAACCGGTACCGGTGTTATTGCCGGCGGCCCTGTTCGTGCCGTACTCGAAGCTGTTGGTATCAAGGATATCCGTACCAAAGCTTTACGCTCTAACAATCCCTGTAACGTTGTAAGAGCTACCATTCAGGGTCTTGCTGCACTTCGCAACGCTGAAGAAGTTGCTGCTATCCGTGGCAAGTCCGTTAAAGAAATCGTTGGTTAAGGAGGAGCAATATAATGGCACTTAAAATTAAACTTGTTAAAAGCACCATTGGCTCCAAGAAGGACCAGATCGCTACTGTTGAAGCTTTAGGACTCAAGAAAATCGGCGACGAGACTATTCAGCCCGACAATGCTTCCACAAAAGGCAAAATTAAAAAAGTCGTACACCTCGTTGAGGTGAGCGAAGCTTAATTTGCTTCAAATGCAAGGAGGTGCGAAAAATGAAACTTCATGAATTATCACCCGCTTTCGGTTCTACTAAAGAAGCAAAGCGTATTGGTAGAGGTCATGGCTCCGGCAACGGTAAAACTGCCGGTAAAGGTCACAAAGGACAGAAGGCTCGTGCCGGTCACGGTATGCAGATTGGTTTCGAAGGCGGTCAGATGCCCCTTCAGAGACGTGTTCCTAAGCGTGGCTTCAATAACATTTTTGCTGAAGAGGTTATCGCTATTAACGTTAGCGCTCTCGAAGTATTCGAGGACGGCGCAGTTGTAGATGCTGCCGCTTTAGCTGATAAGGGTATTGTGAAGAAAGCTTCCTACCCTGTAAAGGTTCTCGGTAAAGGTGAACTCACTAAGAAGCTTACTGTAAAGCTTAACGCTTTTTCTGCTTCTGCTGCTGAGAAAATCGCTGCTGCCGGTGGAAAGACCGAGGTGATTTAACCGTGTTAGAGACACTAAGAAACGCCTGGGCTGTTAAAGATATCAGACGCAAGATCCTTTTCACGGTTTTCATTTTGATCGTATTCCGTATCGGTTCAGTAATTCCGGTTCCGTTTATTGACGTAGGCGCAATGCTGAATGGCAATTTCGGCGCTAACGAGTTCTTCAGCTACCTTTCCGTTCTTACGGGCGGTGGTTTGGACTACGGCGCAGTATTTGCTCTTTCCGTTACTCCGTACATCAACTCTTCAATTATTATTCAGCTTTTAGCAGTTGCTATCCCTGCTCTTGAACGTCTTTCCAAAGAAGGCGAAGAGGGTAAGAAGAAACTCGCTCAGATAACCCGTTACACAACCGTTATCTTAGGTCTTCTTCAGGGTACTGCATACTTCATTTACCTTGCTAATCAGAGATGCTTAAGCGTATCTAAGGGCGACGGATTCGTTTTCTGGCTCGCCGCTGTTGTAATCATTCTTTGCTTCACTGCAGGTAGTGCACTTGTAATGTGGCTCGGTGAACAGATAGATACAAGAGGTATCGGTAACGGTATTTCTATGATTCTCTTTGCAGGTATTATTTCCAGAGCACCCGATGCTGCTGCTGTAATGATTACCAACCTTCAGGATCCTTCCAAGATTGTTCCTGTAATCGGTATCGTATTACTCTTCTTAGTATTGGTTATGTTCGTTGTTTGGATGACTGCAGCTGAAAGAAGAATTCCCGTACAGTACGCTAAGCGTGTTGTTGGTAACAAAATGTACGGCGGTCAGAATACTCACATTCCGATTAAGGTAAATATGTCCGGTGTTATGCCTGTAATATTTGCCAGTTCAATTCTTATGTTACCTACTATGATCCTTGGCTTTACAAGAAATCAGGATACAAGTTGGTACAAATTCCTTAAATTGTTCAGCACACAGGGTGTGTTCTATGCAGTTCTCTACTTCTTACTGATTATCGGTTTTGCATATTTCTATGCTACCATTCAGTTTAACCCCGTAGAGATGACAAACAACCTTAGAAAGAACGGCGGTTCAATTCCCGGCATTCGTCCCGGTAAGCCCACCTCTGATTTTATTTCTAAGATTTTGTCAAGAATCACTTTAATGGGCGCATTCTTCCTGAGTGTAGTAGCAATACTTCCTATCGCTGTAGGTCAAATCGGCGGAATGAACATTTCCCTCGGTGGTACCTCAATGTTGATTCTTGTAGGTGTTGCTCTTGATACAGTTCAGAATCTTGAATCTCAGATGATGATGCGTCACTACAAGGGATTCCTTGATTAATAAAGGAGAACTTATATGAAGCTCATTCTTTTGGGTGCACCTGGTGCCGGTAAAGGTACTCAGGCAGAATTTATTTCAGAAAAATGTAATATCCCTACCATTTCTACAGGAAATATTATCCGTGCCGCTTTAAAGAACGGTACAGAAATGGGAAAGGTTGCTAAATCTTATATCGATGCCGGTGAACTTGTTCCCGATGAGGTTGTTATAGGAATAGTAAAGGAAAGACTCAGCGAATCTGACTGTACAAACGGTTATATTCTCGACGGCTTCCCACGTACAATTCCTCAGGCCGAAGCGCTTGACCAGATGGGCGATACCGTTGACACCGTTCTTTCTATTGAAGTTGAAGATGCTGAAATAGTAAAACGTATGTCAGGCAGACGCGTATGTGAAAAGTGCGGAACAAGCTACCATACCGAATATAAAATTCCCGAGAAGGAAGGCATCTGTAATCTCTGCGGCGGTAACTTAGTTATCCGCAAGGATGATGAACCTGCTACGGTTCTTAACCGTTTGGAAGTTTATCATCAGCAGACAGAGCCCCTTATGGCTTACTATGAAGCACAGGGTAAACTTATTTCAGTAAAGGGTACCGATACGGTTGAGGAGACAACTAAGGCTGTCTTCAAGGCTTTGGAGATTTAATTATGATAGTGCTTAAAACCAGTCGAGAGTTAGGCTTTATGCGTGAAGCCTGCAGAATATCGGCAGGAGCATTACAGTTGGTTGGCAAGTGTGTTGAGCCCGGGATTTCCACGGCAGAACTTGATAAAATTGCTGAAGATTACATCAGAAGTCAGGGTGCAACCCCTAACTTTAAAGGTTATTCAGGTTATCCCGCAACAGCTTGTATATCCATAAATAATGAGGTGATTCACGGCATACCTTCAAAAAAGCGTATCCTTAAAGCAGGCGATATCGTCAGCGTAGATTTAGGAGCAGCTATAGAAGGCTATAACGGTGATAATGCCGCCACTTTCGCAGTCGGAGATATTTCTGATGAAGCGAAGCGGCTGATAGACGCGACCAGAGAGAGTCTTTACGAAGGCATCGCTGCTGCTCGCGCAGGCGGTAGAATCGGCGATATAGGAAGCGCTATTCAGCGTTATGTCGAAGCGAGAGGCTTCTCGGTCGTACGTGAATTCGTAGGACACGGAATAGGCACCAAGCTTCACGAAGCACCTGAAGTCCCGAATTTCGGTACACCCGGAAAGGGAATCCGTTTGATGCCGGGTATGACAATTGCTATTGAGCCTATGATAAATATGGGCTTGCCCGGAGTTAAAACCTTATCAGACGGCTGGACGGTTGAAACAAAGGACGGTTCGCTGTCGGCTCATTTCGAGCATACGGTAGCGATAACCACCGACGGCACACAGATACTTACTAACGTTTAGGTGTTCTTATGAAAACTTATTTAGTTGTAAAATCTGCTGCCGGCAGAGATAAAGAACGTTTACTTGCCGTAGTTGGCGAGAGTGACGGTCGGGTTCTGGTTTGCGATGGCAAAGAAAGACCTATTGAGCGTCCAAAACCGAAAAATAAAAAACATCTCGTTTTTACCGGTCAGTGTCTTAATGAAGAAGAATTAAATTCAAACAAATCATTACGCCGCGCTTTAAAGCGTTGTGAAATTAAGGAGGATTCCAGTTATGTCTAAAGAAGATGTAATTGAATTAGAGGGTACTGTAGTCGAGACTATGCCCAATGCAATGTTTAAAGTTGAAATTCAAGGAGGACACACAATCCTTGCTCACATTTCCGGAAAACTTCGTATGAATTTTATACGTATTCTTCCCGGCGATAAAGTAACGGTTGAAATGTCCCCATACGACCTGTCTAAAGGACGCATTACCTGGCGTTCCAAATAAGACGGTCAAAAAAAACTAGGAGGGTAATCCAAATGAAAGTCAGACCTTCTGTAAAAAAGATTTGCGAAAAATGCAAAATCATCAAGCGCAAGGGTAAAATCATGGTAATCTGTGAGAACCCCAAGCACAAACAGCGTCAGGGTTAACCCGCGCTATACAGTGGAGGTGTATTAAATATGGCTCGTATTGCTGGTGTAGATTTGCCGAATAACAAGCGTGTTGAGATTGGTCTCACCTATATTTTCGGCATTGGACTTACAACATCCAGAGAAATTCTTGCAGCCACCGGAGTTAATCCGGATACCCGTGTCAAAGATTTGACCGAAGATGATATTTCCAAACTACGTGAGTATATCGACCACAACCTTCAGGTTGAAGGTGACCGTCGTCGTACCGTAGCATTTGACATCAAGAGACTTATTGAAATCGGAAGTTACAGAGGCCTTCGTCATCGTAAGGGCTTACCGGTAAGAGGACAGCGTTCCAAGACCAATGCCCGTACCCGTAAGGGTCCCAAGAAGACCATCGCTAACAAGAAGAAATAAGTCAGGAGGAAGATAATATGGCTACTGCAAAGGCTAAAACGACTTCTACTCGTAGACGTCGCGAAAAGAAAAACATTGAACGTGGTGCTGCTCATATCCAGTCAACCTTCAACAACACAATAGTAACCATCACCGATTCTCAGGGTAATGCTCTTTCTTGGGCATCTGCCGGCGAACTCGGTTTCAGAGGTTCCAGAAAGTCCACTCCTTTCGCTGCTCAGAGTGCTGCAGAAACTGCTGCTAAAGCTGCTATGGAACACGGACTCAAAATCGTTGAAGTTTATGTAAAAGGCCCTGGTGCCGGACGTGAAGCTGCTATCCGTGCATTACAGTCTGCAGGACTTGAAGTTACTATGATTAAAGACGTAACTCCTATCCCGCACAACGGCTGCCGTCCTCCTAAGAGAAGACGTGTATAACCGAAATATTTGGAGGTGTAAAACATGGCAAGATATACCGGTGCAGTTTGCAGACTTTGTCGCCGCGAAGGACAGAAGTTGTTCTTAAAGGGCGAACGCTGCTATTCTGATAAATGTTCCATCGCTGTAAGAGCTTATGCTCCCGGTCAGCATGGACAGGGACGTAAGAAGTCTTCCGAATACGGTCTTCAGCTTCGTGCTAAGCAGAAGGCTCGTCGTTTCTACGGCGTTCAGGAAGGTCAATTCCGTCACTATTTTGAAATTGCTGAGAGAAAACAGGGCGTTACTGGTGAAAACCTCTTGAAGATTCTTGAAAGCCGTCTTGATAACGTTGTTTATAGAGTTGGTTTCGCTTCTTCCAGAGCAGAAGCTCGTCAGCTTATCGGCCACGGTCACTTCGAGGTTAACGGTTCTAGAGTTGACATCGCTTCTTACCTCTTAAAAGCAGGCGACGTAATCGCCATCTGCGATAAGAGTAAGTCCCTTGAAAAGATGAAGGGCGTTGTAGAGGCTAATGCTTCCAGACCCGCTCCTGCATGGATTGACGTAGATAAGGATAAGTGCGAAGCTAAGATTATCGCTCTTCCCGAGCGTGATCAGATCGATGCTCCTATCGAGGAACAGCCCATCGTCGAATTCTACTCTAAGTAATTAGAAGACGAAATAAATCGGATATTTTTCCGTATAATTTATCCGACTTTAAAAAAATATATTTACGGAGAATGGAGCTTTTAAATGATAGAGATTGAAAAGCCCAGAATAGAAACGCTTGAATTAACAGCCGACGGCACTTACGGAAAATTCGTTATGGAGCCTCTTGAGAGAGGTTACGCAACAACACTCGGAAACAGTATGCGCAGAGTTCTTCTCTCCACACTTCCCGGTGCTGCTGTAACTACCGTTAGAATTGACGGTGTAGTTCATGAATTTTCTACTCTTCCCGGCGTAAAGGAAGAAATTACCGAAATCATACTTAACATCAAAGGTCTTATTCCCAAGCTTCTTGGCGATGCTCCTAAGACCGTTTATGTTGAAGCTGAAGGTCCCTGTGTTGTAACAGGTGCTTCCATCAAGTGTGACTCTGAGGTCGAGATTTTAAATCCCGAACTGTACATTGCTACTCTCGACGAGGGTGCAAAGCTTAATATGGAAATGACCATTGACAGCGGCAGAGGTTATGTACAGGCAGAACAAAATAAGCCGGCGCAATCCGTTATCGGAGTTATTCCCGTTGATTCCATTTTCACCCCTGTTCTTAAGGTTAATCCTACTGTTGACAATACCCGTGTTGGTAAGGTTACAGATATGGGCCGCCTTACTTTAGAGGTTTGGACCGACGGTTCAATAAAAGCTAATGAAGCTGTTTCTTTGTCTGCTAAGATTCTTATGGAGCATTTTGAACTCTTCCTCAACCTTACCGAAGGTGTAAGTGAGACAGAGAGCATTATGGCAGAAAAAGGCGACAGTAATAATGAAAAGGTTCTCAATATGACCATTGAAGAACTCGATCTTTCTGTTCGTAGCTTTAACTGTTTAAAACGCGCAGGCATCAACACGGTTGAGGACCTTATCGAAAAGTCTGAAGAAGATATGATGAAGGTTAGAAACCTTGGCCGTAAATCACTTGAAGAGGTTATTGCAAAGCTTAATTCCTTTGGTTATAGCCTTAAGAGTGACGACGAATAATTGTAAGGAGTGAATATCCATGCCAGGTACAAGAAAACTCGGCAGAACCAGTGACCACAGAACTGCAATGCTCAGAGCAATGGTAACTTTCTTGCTTGAAAACGGCAAAATAGAAACTACCGTTACTCGTGCTAAAGAAGTTCGTGCAATGGCTGAAAAATATATTACACTCGCTAAAGATACCAGTTTACACAGCAAACGTCAGGCTTACGCTTTCATAACTAAGGGCGACGTTGTAAAGAAGCTTTACAATGAAATCGCTCCCCGTTATGCTGACAGAAACGGCGGTTACTGCCGTATCACCAAAACCGGCCCCCGCCGTGGTGATGCTGCTGAGATGGCTATTATCGAGTTGATATAATCGACTTCTTTGTCATCACGTTGTAAAGCAGATATTCTGTTTTGTAAAGTGACGACTAAGGCAAAATTTTACCCCTTTGCTTTATGCAAAGGGGTTTACTTTTTTTATTTCTTATGATACAATGTTGATAATTTGTGAAAAGGGGTTTGGGGGAATAAAATGAAGAATTTTTATTTAAAACCTAAGTTTTTTGAAACTGTCAAAAATTATAGCGGCGCTCAGGCAATTAAAGACGTTACTGCAGGTATTATTGTTGCCATTATTGCGTTGCCTCTTTCTATAGCTCTTGCCCTTGCAAGTGGTGTTGAACCTGCGCAGGGTATCTATACTGCAATTGCCGCAGGTTTCTTTGTTGCGCTTCTTGGCGGTAGCAGAGTGCAGATTGCAGGTCCAACCGCCGCTTTTGCAACCATAGTTGCGGGAGTTGTTGCAGAACAGGGAATGGATGGCTTGTTTATTGCAACCGTTATGGCGGGTATTATACTTATTTTAATGGGTATATTAAAGCTGGGCAGTCTTATTCGTTTTATTCCTAAAACCGTAACCGTTGGTTTTACCGGCGGAATTGCCGTAACTATTCTTTTAGGTCAGGTTAAGGACTTTTTCGGTATAACCTATTCGGAGGGTGTAAAGCCTATTGAAACTATTGAAAAAATCGAAGCAAATATTCATCATTTTGCGTCGTTTAAGTGGGAAGCGCTTGTTATAGGACTTATAGCGTTGGCCGTTCTTATAGTTTATCCTAAACTTGAAAAGAAAATTCCACCCTCACTTATTGCCGTAATTCTCGGCGCGTTGCTTGTTGGACTTGTTCCGCTTTTCTCAGCAAACGTTTCTACTATTGGTGACCTCTATAATATTCCTAAAGGACTTCCTAAGGTTGATTTTGGCTCCTTTGAATTTACTAAAGATAAAATAATCGCTGTTATTCCCAATGCAATTACAATTGCGCTTCTTGCAGGTGTTGAATCACTTCTTTCCTGTGTGGTTGCAGACGGTATGATAGACGATAAACATAATTCCAATGCAGAACTGGTAGGTCAGGGCGTTGCAAATATTGCCTCGGTGTTCTTTGGCGGTATCCCCGCTACAGGCGCTATTGCAAGAACTGCCGCTAATATTAAAAACGGTGGCAGAACTCCCGTTGCCGCTATGGTACATTCGGTTGTACTTCTTTTGGTTCTCTTGGTGCTTATGCCTTACGCTAAACTTATCCCAATGCCCGTAATTGCCGCTATTTTGTTTATTGTGGCGTATAATATGAGCGAATGGCGTCATTTTGTGGCTATTTATAAAACCAAGCGTATAGACGATATTTTGGTGCTTACCGTTACTTTCGTTTTAACGGTGGTATTTGACCTTGTGGTTGCAATTGTTGCCGGTATGATTCTTTACGCCGTTACTTTACTTATCAAAAAAATCTTTAAAAAAGAGGGTGTCAAAAATTAAAGGGAAATTTAAAAAGGCACTTCAGCTTTTTATTGTGTTCTTTAAAATAGGCGCGTTTACCTTTGGCGGCGGCTATGCCATGATTCCTCTTATTCAGCGTGAGGTCAGCGAAAATAAAAAATGGGTTACCGATGACGACGTACTTGATATTATTGCCATTGCCGAATCTACACCGGGTCCTATTGCCATAAACTCCGCCACCTTCGTAGGATACAGAGTATGTGGATTTTGGGGAAGCTTTTTTGCAACGCTTGGCGTTGTGCTTCCTTCCTTTATTATAATACTCGCTATTTCTGCCGTATTAAATGAGTTTGGCGATTTAAAGCCCGTTCAGTACGCCTTTAACGGTATCAGAGCAGGTGTGTTGGCACTACTCTTTAAGGCACTTTGGACAATGTATAAAAAATGCCCCAAGGGTGCGGTTTCTTATATAGTTATGGCGGCTTCCTTCCTGCTTACTGCAGTTTTAGACCTGCCGGTCCTTTACGTGCTTATCGGTTGCGCCGTGTTCGGTCTTGTTACTTCTCTTATAATAGACAGGAGGAGTAAGAATAAATGATTTATTTAAAACTATTTTTAACCTTCTTTAAAATAGGTCTTTTCACTTTTGGCGGCGGTTATGCAATGCTTCCTCTTATTGAAGAGGAAATAATTGCTAACGGCTGGATGCCCATGGAACAGCTTGTAAACTTTATAGCCGTCAGCGAATCTACCCCCGGTCCCTTTGCCATAAATATTGCAACATACGTGGGAAGTCAGGTGGCAGATATCGGAGTGCTGGGTTCTGCCTGCGCTACTTTGGGCGTGGTTATGCCATCCTTTATAATAATTTTAATTGTTGCTAAAATTTATGATAAATTTAAAAACAGTAAAACCGTAAAGGGTGTTATGACGGGATTAAAACCTGCCGTTGTAGGACTTATTGCTAATGCTATAATTTCTATTGCTATAAGTGTGCTTTTTCCTGAAAGTGTTACCTTGGCAGTTTTCAAAACCGCTCAGACATACGTCAGCATCGGTATTTGCGCCGTAGCAACGGTACTTGCCTTTAAAAAGGTGCACCCCATAATTATAATTCTTCTTTCCGCCGCCGCAGGAATAATCAGCGGATATTTATTGTAAATATAAACAAAATCAGCGATTTTACTTTGGTAAAATCGCTGATTTCAAATTTTGGTGTCACAAAATTCACTTTCATTTCGTTATAGTATATAGAAAGGTTTAAAGACAGAGTTAATAACTTGTTTATTAAAAATGTTTGGAGGAAAAAATTGTGAAGAAGCTTTTATCTGTTGTATTAACCGTAGCGATTATAATGGTTGCTTTACCTATGGTTTATTCTTACTCGCTGTCTATTTACGACGGTTTTCCAGTAGAAGGATATTACACATATAACGTGTATGAATCAAAAGTTACGATTTGTGACGTGGATACTTCTATAAGTGGTGACGTTATTATACCTTCGACTTTAGGCGGTTATCCTGTAACCGATATTTACAATGGAGCGTTTAGAGGATGTTCATTAATAGAGAGCGTAACAATTCCTGAGAGTGTTGTCAATATTGATGGATTTGTGTTTCAAGGGTGCTATAAAATCAGCACAATCAACATTCCGGACAGTGTGATAAATATTGGAGGCTCAGCCTTTGAGGATACTCTATGGTATAAAAATCAACCGGATGGGGTTATATATGCAGGTAAAGTTGCTTATCGTTATAAGGGAAATTGCCCCAAAAATATAAAAATAAAAGAAGGTATTATCGGTATAGGAATTAATGCCTTTGAAAATTGCGCTGAACTTGAAAGTATTGTTATTCCTCAGGGTGCTAAATATATAAACTCAAATGCATTTTCAGGATGTACTTCATTAAAGGAGATATTCGTTCCTGATAGTATGGTATATGTAAGTGATTTTGCACTTACTGATACGGCTTGGTACAACAACCTATCTGATGGGCCTGTTTACTTAGGCTGTATGTTCATTGATTATAAAGGCGATTGTCCCAAAACTGTTGAAATTAAGGATGGTACTACTTCTATTACGGGTAGGGGTTTTTATGATAGTATGGAACTTGAGAAAGTAATAATACCCGACAGCGTAACATATATAGGCGACAGCGCTTTTGGAAATTGCATAAATCTTACTGATATCACTATTCCAAATGGCGTTACGTATATTGGGAGTTATGCTTTTTATTATTGCACCTCGCTTGAAACTATTGTTATTCCCGATAGCGTTAACCAATTAGGTGAATATTTATTTCGTGCAAGCAGTACTTTAAAAAACGTTACTTTATCTAAAAATCTGAAAATGATTAATACGGGAACTTTTGCAGGGTGCGAAGCGCTTGAAAGCGTAGTTATTCCTGATGGCGTTACAAGGATATGTTATCGGGCATTTCAGTTATGCGAAAACCTTGACAATGTTGTAATTCCTGATAGTTGTAAAGTTATCGAAGATACGGCTTTTTCATCATGCAAAAATCTAACAACTATAAGCATTCCTAAAAGTGTTGAAGTAATAGAGGAAGGTGCTTTTGACAATTGCAATGCCATTGATACAGTATTCTATTCCGGTGATGAATCGGATAAAGAAAATATTAGTATAAATGGTTACAATGACGGATTAATGAACGCTCATTGGTATTATAATGCATGTATAGGAAGCGCAGAACACAGCTATGATGAACTTGGTAGATGTAATATTTGCAAAGATACACTTTATGTTTTAGGTGACGTTAACGGTAATGACAGTGTTGATACTACCGATTTGGCACTCATTAAGTTGTTCCTTGCCGGTATAAATGAACTTGATGAAACGGGAACGCTTGCAGGGGATTTGAATGAGGACGGAGATGTTAATACTACCGACCTTGCTCAGCTAAAACTTAAACTTGCAGGAATAGAATAAAAAAGCCTTCCCCTTTGTTTGGAGGGGAAGGTGGGTTGCTTGCAACTCGGATGAGGTGTAGTTATATATTAATATAATAGCTTACGGATGCTTCGCATCCTACACCTCATCAGTCACTTTGTGACAGCTTCTCCTCAAGGAGAAGCCTTTTTTTTAATCCTGTGTTAAATTGCCGTCACCGCTAATGGGGATGGCTTCGCCCAAGTATTTGGGTTTTGGCTTAATAATAGTATAAAGGAAATCCTTGTTTCGTGCGATTATTTCACGTATATCACGGTAGGTTTGTCCACCGTAGGTATGATAGTCACTTGCGACACCTACTGCTTCAATACCTAATTTTCGGGCAATAAGCAAGGCTCGGTGCAGGTGATATTCTTGAGATACGATTATTATTTTCTTAGCGCCGAAAATTTCCTTTGCTCTATATATGCTGTCATAGGTGCAAAAACCTGCATGGTCCATAAAAATATCGCTTGACTCTATCCCTGCGTCAAGAGCATACTGCTTCATAGTCTGAACCTCGTTATACTCCTTTTGACCGTGGTCGCCGCTCATAAGAATTTTCGGGGCGGCGCCGCTTTCATAAAGTTCAACACCTCGTCTGAGTCTATCGGCAAGCATATCACTCGGTTTACCGCTTGGTCGCACCAAACATCCTAAAACTATAATGCAGTCAACGTCGGTAAGGTTGGTTGCTTCTTCGGGTGAAATAATTTCTTTTTTAGCGGAAGATACAACGTAAGCGTTGACTATAAGGGCATAAATACCCACGATAATTGAAAAAACGAGAAGAAATACTACTAATTTTTTTAAAAACTTGAATAATTTCATATAACCACCTCAATTTTCACTGTTTTTAAGGAGTAGGTCAACTGCTTCTTTCAGCGGTTTGTGAACGGCAAGGCTTAAATCATTGTCGTTGCTTATTACCGATTGCGCCGCTATGGAAGAAATTCGCAGAAGCTCCATATCGTTACTTAAATCGGCAATTTTAAGTTCGGGAAGTCCGTGCTGACGGTGTCCCATAAAATCACCCGGGCCACGAAGTTTTAAGTCCTCGTCAGCAATTTTAAAGCCGTCGGTGGTGGAACACATTATTTTGAGTCGGGAATTATTCTTCGAATCGGAAATAAAAACACAGGTAGATTTAAAAGAACCTCGTCCTATTCGTCCGCGAAGCTGATGAAGCTGACTTAAACCAAAGCGTTCGGCGTTTTCAATAACCATAACGGTTGCATTGGGAACGTCAATACCTACTTCAATTACGGTGGTGCAAACAAGAAGATTTATTTTGCCTTCCTTAAACTCTGACATAACCAAGTCTTTTTCATTTGCCTTCATTTTGCCGTGAAGAAGACCCACGCTATAATCTTTAAACTCATTTTCACTTAAATTTTTAAAATATTCTTCTGCTGAGGATAAATCGTTGTCGTTTTCCTCAACGGCGGGGCATACGATATAGGCTTGTCTGCCTTCTTTAATATTTTTCTTTATGAAATTATAAACTCTCGGCCTTAAATCACCCGAAACACTGTAAGACTCTATCACCTGACGGTTTTTAGGATACTCGTCGATAATGCTTAAATCAAGGTCGCCGTATATGATAAGTCCCAGTGTTCTCGGTATGGGAGTTGCCGACATAACAAGTCGGTGGGTAAATTCTCCCTTTTCCGATAATTTTGCGCGTTGAGCCACACCGAAACGGTGCTGTTCATCGGTAATAACAAGGGCTAGATTTTTAAAATCCACCCAATCGCTGATAAGTGCGTGAGTGCCTACGGCAACGTCTATTTCGCCGTTTATCAGTTGTTCTTTTAGTTTTTTACGCTTGGAAGCGGTAAGAGAACCTGTAAAAAGTCCAACTTTTATGCCACTGCCTTCAAAAAACTTGCTGAAGGAAGCAAAATGCTGTTCGGCAAGTATTTCGGTTGGAGCCATAATAGCGGCTTGAAAACCGTTTTTTGCTACCGTATGGCAAAGGGCGGCGGCGACTGCCGTTTTGCCGCTGCCTACGTCACCCTGAACAAGTCTGTTGAGAGTAGCACCGCTTTGCATATCGGCAATACATTCTTTTGTTACGCGTATCTGTGCAGAGGTAGGTGAAAAGGGGAGGAGAGCGAAAAATTCGTCGGTATAATCCTTTTCTATTTTTATTCCGACCTTATCTTTATTTGCGCTCTTTAAAAAGCTGTATGCAGTCTGAAGGGTGAAAAGTTCTTCAAAAACAAGTCTTTTTTTAGCGGCGTCAAAAGCACTGTGGCTTAATGGAAAATGTATGTTTTTTATTGCATAGTCAAGGTCGCACAGACCGTATTTTTTGCGTATGTCTTCGGGGATCGGGTCATCACCCACACCTAAAGGTAAAGCCGCTTTTACGCTATTTTTTATAACGCTTCCCGTCACACCGCTTTTTAGAGGATAAACCGCCTGTATTTTGGGTTCGTTTTCAAAAATTACGGTTGGAGAAGAAAGGGTTAAATCAAAGAGATTACCCGTTATTTTACCCGAAAACGTATAAAAAGTGTTCCTTTTAAGATAAAAGGGCGTTTCTTTTTTATGGAAAAGTATTACTTTTAAATCACCGGTACCGTCGCTTATAAAAAAGGTGGAACGTGATATAGGCTGACGGTAAAGGCGGTCGGTGATAACTGCTGACGTGATTTTTCCGCGTACCGTAAAATTAAGGTCGGGGAAAAGGTCTTTTATGGGAGTTATATTTGTATAATCATTATAACTTCTCGGATAGTAACGCAAAAGGGCATCGACAGAGTCAATGCCCAACTTACGCAGTAAGTCAGCACGTTTTTCGCCGATACCCCTCACATTTAAAATACTTCTTGATTCTTTAATTTCCATATTATTCTACCGAAAGGAAGAAATAATAGATAGGCTGACCGCCTCTAATAACGGTGATTTCCACCTTATCACCGAATTTTTCATTGAGGTCGGATTCAATTTTTTTCGCCTGTACGTCGCTTACGTCCTCACCGTAAATAACGGTAAGGAACTCGCTGTCGCGCTTGAGCATTACCTTAACAAGACGGGCAACAGACTTTTCAAGGTCGGTTTCGGTAAAGGCGATTTTTCCGTTGTTCATACAAAGGAGTTCGCCCTTCTTAATTTTAAAGCCGTCAAAGTCGGAATCACGAGCGGCAAAGGTAATCTGACCTGTAGAAATTCTTTCACAAGCCTCTGCCATAGCGATAGCGTTTTTATCGTCGTCTTCTTCGGGGTCAAAAGCCAACATTGCGGCAATACCCTGAGGAATTGTACGGGAGTGAATAACGATAACCTTTCGGGTGCTTAGCGGAATTGCCTGTTCTGCCGCCATAATAATGTTCTTGTTGTTGGGAAGAACGAATACGGTTTCAGCAGGGGTAGATTCGATAGCACGGAGAATATCGTCGGTACTTGGATTCATGGTCTGTCCGCCACTGACTAAGGTATCAACACCTAAATCTCTAAATAATTCTTCGAGTCCGTCGCCTGCGCATACGGAAACAAAACCAACGGGCTTTTCCTTTGCGGCAGGAGTGAAGGTTTCGGTGCGCGTACTGTTCTGAGCAGGCTTTTTAGCTGCATTTGCGCTGTCGTGTTTAGCCTTTTCGTGCTGGTCACGCATATTTTCTATCTTTAAGTGAACAAGTGAACCGAAGGTGAGCGCATTTTCAATAGCGTTACCCGGATGGTCGGTGTGAACGTGAACCTTTATGATTTCTTCGTCGTCAACCACAACAACACAGTCGCCGATAGTTTCGAGATATGCTCTCAGTTCGCTTGGTTCTTTTTCGATTTCGGGGTTACGGTTTACAATAAATTCGGTACAGTAGGTAAAGGTGATTTCGCCTTCGAATTCGCCTGCGGCATTTCTTTCTGTTGGCTCTTCATCCTCTGCAACAGCCTGAGCGTGAGAGGGAGCGATAATAACGCCGTCTTTTAATACCGAAAGCATACCCTCTAAAATAACTACGAAGCCCATACCGCCTGCGTCAACAACGCCTGCCTTTTTAAGAACGGGGAGAATTTCGGGGGTTTCTGCCAAAGCTTTTTTTGCGCCTTCCAAAGCGGCTTCAAACACGCCGAGAGCATCAAGACCGTTTTTATATGCCTTTTCAGCATATTCACTGGCAACTCTTGCAACGGTAAGAATAGTACCTTCGGTAGGCTTCATAACGGCTTTATAGGCTGCTTCAACACCCAATTTGAAAGCGTTTTTAAGATTTTCGGGGGTAATTTCATCATAACCCTTAAAGCCGTTGGCAAAGCCACGGAAAAGAAGGGAAGTGATAACACCCGAGTTTCCTCTTGCACCGCGGAGAAGAGCGGAAGCGGTAATGCTTGCAACCTTTCCTGCGCCTTCACCCTCAACACGTGAAAGTTCACGGGCGGCATTGGAAAGAGTCATAGACATATTGGTACCGGTATCACCGTCGGGCACCGGAAATACGTTTAAATCGTCAACCTGTTTCTGTTTGTTAGAAATATTGTTGGCGGCAGAGATAATTGCATCTCTAAGAATGTTTCCGTTAAACATAGAACACCTCAATTATTCTTTTATACCGTCAACCTTGACAGTTACTTTTTTTACCTTAATGCCGGTGGTTTCGGCAACAACGTATTTTACTTTATGAACAATGCTTTTTGCAATAGCATTGATGTTCATTCCGTATGTTACTACAATGTGGATAACAACGTTTAGCTGGTCGGCATTTCCCGATACGGTAACGCCTTTTTCAAGCTTTTCTTTCTTGGAAATAAGACCGAAAATACGCTGTTTTCTGCCGTTAGGCATCATACCTGCAACACCGAAACAAGACGTTACTGCCTGACCGATAAGCTTTGAAAGATATTCTTTGGAAAGGGTAACGGTGCCGGTCATAGTTTCGTAAGAAATCATAGTGCAACCTCCTAAATGAGTTATGAATTATTTTTAAAGGACATAAACAGATCGGATGAAGAAGCGTTGTTTATTCCTTCAATTTTACTGTTATAAAACAGGATTCCCGTGCGATAACATACAGGAATAAAGGGCATTTGCGAACTTACCGCTGAAACCAGCTGAGAAATGGTAACGGTTCCGTTTTCGTATCGCTTTACAAGGTCGGTCAAATCGTTGTTTATAACCGTGCTTTGCATAGCGTTTTCGTTAGATTGCGTTTCCTCGTTTTCGGTAGATTGCGTTTCCTCGTTTTGGGGAGTTTCGCTTTCTTCCGTTTGCGTTTTGCCTACAATACCAAAGGCGCATTTGCCACCCGGTACTATAAGTTCGCTAAGGTCGAAATTATTATTCACCTTAACCTCGGCAAGATATAATTGAAAACTGCCTGAGTTTAGCGCTGAAAGATAATTTTCATAATCTAATGCGCGAACGGTGACACGTATGCCGACCTCTCGTAAATCAGATACGATTATCTTTGAGGCCTCCTGCTGATAAACGTTATCGGCATTAATCAGCAGGGTAAATTCCAAAGTTCGTCCCGCGTTGTTTTTACGAAAACCTGAGTTATCTAATATATTATAACCGATTTGTTCCAAATTCTCAATAGCAATTTTCGTATTAGCTTTAGTTTCCAGCGTTTTATAGTTATCTTCGCTTAAAAAAGCGGGATTTAAAGGGCTTTCGGCAGGGAGCGCATTGGAATAATATGCATTTTTTGAAATTTTTTCTCTGTCAATTGCGGCAGATAAACAGTATCTTACTTTCGGCTCCTTGAAAACCGACATACGCATATTCATACCGATATAAACAAGTCGGTTTTGATTTACGGTGAGCTTTTTACCGTCCATACGGAAAATGGTGCCGTCTAATATGTCTGCATAGTAAAAGTCAGTGGCGCCAACCTCAACGTAATGACCTACGGAATCTTTATCAGGAGCATTTACTAAATTTATGGTTCCGAAACGGGCAGGGGAAGAGTAATAATTGGGATTAAGTCCTAACTTCGTTTTTTCGTCATTTAAAACGTAGGGTCCCGCGCCTATTGGCGGAAAAAGTACCGAGTCGGCATCGGTTATTTTATCACTTTCAGCCTTTATAATGGGAAAGGTTAAAAGGTTGATAAAAAACGGGTCGTTATAAGAAAGATTAAAATTGACCTTTTCACCGTCTTTGACGGCAGAGTTTACGTGAGAAAGCGAAGAAGAATAAACGTCGCATTTTTTGGCAAGATTAAAGGAATAAATAACGTCGTCGGCAGAAACTAAACTTTCGTCGGAAAATTTTGCGTGTTTAAGCTTTACCGACCATACCTTGCCATCCTGAACCGCACTTTCTGCAAGGCGGTAAATAGGCTCGAAATTATTTGAAAGGGTGACGAGAGGCTCAAAAAGTAACTGGCAAAGTTCCATATTTACCTTTGTGGTTAAGGTATATGGATTAAAGGTGTCGTTTGCACAGTATAAAAGATTAGCCGATTCTGTCTTTAATCCCGTCAGGTTTCCGTTGTTTGCTCCCGAAGGACTGTTTTTACCGCATCCGCATAAAAACAGCATACAAATGCTAAGGAGCAAAGCAATAATTCTTTTAATTTTCAAAAGGTTTTCTCCTTTAAGAAATGTTTATAATCGTAGTGCTTACGGTTTTGCCCGTGTTTTTATCAATATCGAAAATACAGCCGTTAAGCATACATTTTCCGTCTGCAAGTACGAATTTTTCCGAGGTGTTTTTGTCTTTGAGTCGGGAAATAATAATTTCGCTTTTAACCCCCAAAACACTGTCAATGGGCCCCGTCATACCAAGGTCGGTTATATAGCCCGTACCGTTTTTCAGTACCTGAGCATCGTTTGTCTGTACGTGGGTATGGGTACCGAAAACGGCAGAAACCTTGCCGTCAAGATAAAGTCCCAAGGCACGTTTTTCACTGGTTGCTTCGGCGTGAAAATCCACTAAAATTATATCCGCTCCCTCTTCTTTTGCGTGGTTTATAAGCGCATCTGCTTTGTGAAAAGGCGAAGAAGCGTTAAGGCTTTCAAGATATATTGTTCCCGAAAGATTTATAACTGCAACCTTTGCGTATCCGCAGTCAACAATACAGTAGCCGCTTCCCGTCAGTTCTTCGGGCAGATTGTCGGGCCGAAGAAGAAAATAGTTTTCTTCCATCATAGAACATATTTCTTTTCTTTTAAGGGAGTGATTTCCCCCCGTTATTACGTCGGCGCCAAAGGCAAAAAGCGTTTCTGCGCTGCTCGGGGTAATTCCGTTTCCGTCGGCGGAGTTTTCTCCGTTTATAACCGTAAAATCAATTCCGTATTGCTTTTTTAATGATGGAAGCAGTCGCCTTACGGTATCACAACCGATACTTCCGCAAATGTCACCGATAGCAAGCACTTTCATTTTTTATCATTCTTTCTACGTATGAAATCATACATAATTATAATACTATAAAACGTGTTAAAAGTCAATTAAAAAGCCCTTGTCTGTTGACAAGAGAAAAATGTGAGAGTATACTATAAGTAATATTTTTAAGGAGTTTTTAAAATGCTTGCAAATTACCATACGCATACCTTTCGCTGTAAGCACGCAAAAGGAAAAGACGAAGAATACGTTTTACGGGCAATAGAAGGCGGACTTAAGGTTTTGGGATTTTCCGATCACGCGCCTATTAATTTTGTTGAAGGCTATAAGGGTTGGTGGCGCGTTCAACCGGAAGACGCTGAAGAATATATTAATTCTTTACGTAAACTAAGAGAAAAATATAAGGATAAAATAAAAATTCATATCGGTTTTGAAATGGAGTATTTCCCCGAGTATTTTGATAAAATGTATAATTACGTAAAAGAACTCGGCGCTGAATATCTGATTATGGGTGAACATTATACCGACGGTGACTGGAAAGAAACGTCCCGTCATACTAATCATACGGGACATACAACCGAAGATTTTAAAAACTACGTAGATATCGTTATTGACGGTATGAAAACGGGTAAATATCTTTACGTTGCCCATCCCGATATGTTTAATCTTCCTGAAAATGATGCGTTTTATGAAAAAGAAGCGCAAAGACTTTGCGAGGCTTCTAAAGAACTCGACGTTCCGCTTGAACTTAATCTGCTCGGAGTATATGATAACAGAAATTATCCCGACGAACGCTTTTTGGCGGTAGCGGGTAAGGTGGGCTGTAAAATGATTTTCGGCTTCGATGCCCACGACCCACATAGAGCCTTTGATGATAAATCACTCATAAAAGCCGAATCCCTTGCAAAAAAATATAACCTGAATCTGATAAGTGATTTGGAAGATAGATTTTAAAAAAGCACCCGAGAGGGTGCTTTTTTTAATGAATAATGAATGATGAATAATGAATAATGGAACGGGATGTCGCCCACGACATCCCGTTTTGGTAAAGTGAATATTTATTGTTCTTTCGTAGGGGCGGATGCCCTTCATCCGCCCGTTATATACGAATTACAAATAAATCTCTACGGCAACATTGTAGGTGCAAACGTCCTCGGTTGCCCGAAGAGAAAACAATCCTCCCACCGACGTGCGTCGGTCCCCCCTCCTTTACACAAGGAGGGCAAAATAAAGGCTCCTTTGTGTAAAGGGAGCTGTCACGAAAGTGACTGAGGGATTGTTATGATTTACACAATTCTCCCTGTGCAACAATAACTACGCCTCACCTACCGCAAAAAAAGAGCCTTGGAGTGCCCAAAGCTCTTTTTTATAACTATTCAATTCCTGCTAACTTCAATTTAAGAATTGCAAGGTCGGTAGTGTCAACATTGCCATCTTCGTTAAGATCTGCACCTAATTTGCCCACGTCGGACAAATCATTAATAGCGGCAAGGAACAACTTAAGACTTGCAAGGTCAGTGGTGTCAATACTGCCGTCATTATTACAATCACCAATAGTGTATGTTGGTTGCTCATATTCACAACATTTTGAACACGGGGTATAACCCATACTCTCCGCTTCTGATTTAGAAACTTGGCGGGGATTTTTCATATTGCTACAAGTTGATTTGCTGTGATATTTTTTTCCACTTTGAGGAATCCAAACTGTCAAACTACTGCTCGAATTAGAAGTGATAGATGATGTGTCACTAGAGCCAGAACTGTTTGTAGAATCGTTAGAGGAAGAATTGTCCAATTGGCTAGCACCTGTAGCATAGTCAATAGTGATTTTAGGTTGAATATTGTAACAATAAACGTTGAAACAAATACCTTCGCCATTATCTTCTACCGAATAAGCTTCCATTTGAATGCCTGAAGCTAAAAGATTGTTACTTTCATAGATAGGTGTAATTCGATATGCTACGTGGTTTCCAGTTTCTTTAATGTAGTCGGCTACCATATTTTCAAAAGGAAGCATACCTGAAACGTTTAAGTATTTTGTGCCGGTAATGAGATTATTTTTATTTGCGTTTTCTGCACTTAACTGCCAACCAATTAAATGACAACGATTATATAGCCAACCGCCACTTACAACATCATATTTTGCTTGCACCCAACCGGAAGGTTTAATGCTACTAATATCTCCACGTTCTTCATCGGCATCAGGCATAGTATCTTTTCCAACCGATGCAATAGCCATTTGAGTACGACCAAGACTGTCGAGGGGACTGTATTTTTCATAACCTATGGTCGTTAATTCATTGGCTGAAAAAGAAGGAATATTGTTATTTATGGTGACGTATGCGTTGCCTGAAAATGCAGGGATTTTTGAGGGGATGATAGGAGTTGCAATTTCATAGCCTACTTTTGGTGACGGATTAGATTCTATGAACGAACTTGACACAACAGAAGAAATAGAGGCTAAATCTTCAGAGGCGGAAATCGAACTTAATGTAATACCAGAACCGAGTAATCCTAAAATAAGTAAAATCGAAACAATGATTGGTATTATTTTTTTCATTTTTAAACCTTCTTATAAATTTCTAATGTGATTTTTTTATGCGAAGAGCCTGCAAACTTTTCTTTTTTGCTTCGTTTAAAACCGTGACTAGCAATATCTAATTCAAAAAATTGATCACCCGGATAATCGCGGTTCCAACGGAAAATATACAATTCTTCAATAGAAGAAATATCAGGTAGATCAACATTTTCTATAAAACAAAAGTCACCCTCCAAAGCATCAGAAAGAAAACTATCTGATATTGCTATATTAGGATATTCGGAGAATTGAAGTCCGGAATATTCATTCATTCTTAATGTAGCTCCAGAGGTGAACTCCATTATTTTTGAACGCAATACGCTATCCTGACTTTGCCGTCTTCCGTTAAACAACATACCGTTGCTCTTGTCAAGACACACAATAATTTTCAAAGTATATATTACCTCCTGAAATTCAAAAGGAATTTTCTGTAAATTATAATATCACCATTGTAAAAAATTGTCAATATAAGTCAAAGAGCCTTGGGAGTGCCCAAAGCTCTTTTTTAAGACTATTTAATTGCGGTCAATTATTTTAAACCCATAATGAGTTCGAGTACGTAGCATTCGAGTTTTTCGTAGTTTCTGTCTTTGATGCACTCTTCAGCAAAAGCGTAATCGTAACGGTTAACCTTTTCTTCCAAAGCCTTAGCAACCTTAAGGCTGGTTTCAATGTGGCGGAAGCTGTCTTCCATCTTCTGAGTTCTCATTGTCTTAACGTCAAGACCGATATATTCGCCGTTTGCGCAGAAGTTATGTTCTTTAAGAACCTTAATCTGATTAAATGCGCTACGGAGATTTTCAGCGCCGAAGTTCTTGTCTTCGTCGAACTTCATACCGTTCTGGTCGTTAAGGTGAACACCCCAGAGTTTGCCCATTGCAAGAGCAAAGCCCATTTCAGCGGCGGGATCAAGACCTGCTAAAACTGCGTGAGCGGTTTCGAGAAGAGTGCCTACACGGCTCGGGTCAACGGTAGCGGCAGAAACTGCAAGAGCGTGACCTAAGGTGGGGCATACGTTTCTGTCGATAGGCTCGTTAGGTTTGGTTTCAATCATAACCTTGATATTTTTATCATATTCGAGCATCTGATTAAGAGCATCAACAAGCTGTTTTACGATTTCAACCTGACTCTTGCTTTCGGGGCAGATGGTGCCTTCACGAGCGAGCCAAAGAACAGTTTTGTCACAGCCTAAAGCGTTAGCAATGTCGATAGAACGTTTTGCTCTCCAAAGAGCGAATTCTCTGTCTTCCTTACTGTTGGAGGTGAAACCGCCGTCAATAGTGTGGGGGTCCATCCAAAGTCTTGGAGCAACGAACTCAGCCTTTAAACCATAACTGTCAAGAAGTGCTTTTACGTCCTTTGCCTCTGCAATAATCTGACTTTCGGTCATATTATTCATATTGGGCACGGCGTCGTCATCGTGGAACTGAATAGCGTCAATTCCGATTTCTTTAAATCTTTTGATTTTTTCCTCAAAAGTGAAACTGCCACGAGTGGCGGGGCCGTAAGCGTCTGCGCCTTCGTGTACGTTCCAAGGTCCTACTGAATACTTAAACATAGTTTAGTCCTCCTCTATATTTATCCATGTTTTTTGTTTGCTGCTTTCAATAATTTTTTCTGTAAGCTTTACTATATAAGCGGCATCTTCGAGAGTTGAATAAATTCTTTCTCCCTGTTTGCCGTCGTATAGATATTTATAAAAGGCATAGAAATTGCCTTTGAAGGCGTCGTTCCAGCCTTCAGGATGCCCCATGGCAAGATTGGTATAGGGTTTTGCTTCATCGGATATAAGGTTGGGGTTTCTGATAACTACACTGTTATCACCGCCGCGGCGACCTATCCACATTCTATCATTCTGTTCTTGATTCCAACCGTACGAAAGTAGGGAACCGTTGATTTCGAAACCGAAGTCACAACCGTGACCTGCTGCTGCTTCGGTTACGTGGAATACACCGGTAGCGCCTTTGTCGGTTTTAAAGAGAACAGCCGCATATTCTTCATTCTTTATGGGCACTTCAATATAATCGTCACTTACGGCATCTTTAAAGGTTTCCTGCTGTTTTGCAGGTTTTTTTCTTACGGGAATAACGGTAACGGTGTCACCCATAACGCTGACGATTTTGTGTCCCGTCACGTGCTGAATAATATCCATCCAGTGAGAACCGATATCGGCAATGCAACAGGAATTACCTGCAACCTCGGGTTCAAGACGCCAACTGTAGTCGGTGTCATACATCAGCCAGTCTTGGTTATAGTATCCCGTGATAATGCGAATATCACCGGCTTCGCCTTTTTTAATGCGGGAACGGATTTCCTGAACCAAAGGATTTAATCTGTAGTTAAAGTTTACAGCCGCCTCAACCTCGGGGAATTCTTTTTTCACCGCCAAAAGCTTTTTGGCCTGCTCGTAATTCATTGTCAGAGGCTTTTCGCTGAAAAGATGTTTACCGCTGCGGATAATCTTCTCATTTATTTCCATATGTAAGAAATTGGGGGTACAGTTATGTACTGCGTCGATATCTTTATCATTGAGCATTTCATCAACACTTGCATATACCT
The DNA here is from genome assembly GCA_015065605.1 of Oscillospiraceae bacterium. Classification (GTDB taxonomy): domain Bacteria; phylum Bacillota; class Clostridia; order Oscillospirales; family Acutalibacteraceae; genus SIG607. Next base: position 47,565 of record SVPZ01000002.1, read on the forward strand.
TTTCAATACCGTATGCTTCCGCCTTTTGCTTTGCTAATTCATAGTTGGTGTCAGCAACGGCGCAAAGCTGGCAAATGCCTATGCGACGTATTGCTTCGATATGGCTTTCGCCGATATATCCCATACCGATAATTCCGACTCTTATCTTCATAAAACACACCTCTCCTAATAATTTTATTATTTATCTTTTACATTTTATCAAATAAAATATATCTGCACAATGCGGTTTTTGGGTGGATTTTTCCTAAAAATTTGCAACCGATTGACAAAAGAAAGTAAATATGTTATACATTTATACGTAAGTGAGGTGCATTTTTGTGTTCTTTCAGCCTATAGTACTCGAAGAAAGCGGATTTAAGCTTAAAAAACTTTATAATGCGGAATTTCCTATGCATTGGCATAGTGATATAGAAATACTCTATTGTTACAACGGTTCTTTTTGTGTTGAAGATGAGGAAAATAAATACGAAGTTAACGGCGGTGACATTATTTTTGTGGGTAGCTGCCAACCTCACGCTCTTTCGGGTAAAGGTGAGGTGGATGCGATTGTAATAAGCCTTGGCTTTCCTTTTTTCGGAAGCAATTTTGACGAGGTGAGAAATTTATTCTTTGACGACCCTGTTTTAAGAAACAATTCACAGATAAGGGAAGAACTTAAAGAAATTTTGGTGCTTAACGACGACCCAAAAACCCTTGCTAGTGATATGGAAATACGGGGAAGAATTTATCGTATTGTTTCTATATTGCTAAAAGAACTTGTCAGCACCGAAAAAATCACAAAGCGTCAGCAGGAAAGGCTTTTTGCCGTTTCAAAAATTCAAAAAGCGCTTGATTTCGTAGCGCTTCACTACAGCGAAAATATTACGGTAGAGGAAGCGGCGGCGGTTTCGGGATATGAAAAGAGTTCTTTTTGCCGCAGTTTTAAAAACGCCACCAACGCTACCTTTCATAATTACTTAAATATGTACCGTATAAAAAAATCCAGAGTGTTGCTGACCGAAACGGACGACAGTATTTCGGCTATATCTTATAGAGTAGGTTTTACCCAGCATAAAAATTTTTGCCGACTGTTTAAAGAATTGAACAGTGTATCACCGTCGGATTACAGAAAAAAACATCGATAAGCGTTTGCCTATCGATGTTTTCATTTTATTAATAGTTGTTGAGCAAGAAGTTATAGTTGTTTCTTGCAGACTCTGCGTTGCTTACGGGAGCTCTGTCAAGTTCTTCGCAAAGAGGTCCGTCATAACCGACACATTTTAGAATATCGAATATGGTTCTGAAATCAACACAGCCTGTGCCAAGCTCACAGAAGTTAGAGTAAACTTCCATACCTGCGCTTGCATAACCTTCGGACATAAGTTCGGGGCCTTTAATATCCTTGAAGTGAGTGAAGTTTACGCGGTCAGCATATTCACGGATAACTTCAACGGGGTCGCAGGAAGCGGCGGTAAGGTGAGCGGTATCGGGCGCAAACTGAATTGTTTTGCTGTCAAGGTTTCTGAGTATGTTATCGATTTCTTCTTTATACATTACCCAAGTGTTGTGATGGGGATGAAGGTTGGACATAATGCCGAATTCTCTTGTTTTTTCAGCGAACTTTTTAACGAGATTTAATTCGAATTCCAAATTCTTTTCATCCATAACTTCAGGTCTGCCACCGGTAGCCTGAAGACAGATTCTCTTTACGCCAAGCTCAGCGATAAATTCAAGTTCTTTTTCGAGATTTACGAAAAGTTCATCCTCTTTTCCTTTATAGGGAATATGGAAGTAGAAACTTACGGGATTAAGGTCGTAACGCTTAAGAACTTCCTTGTAAGCGTCTAAATCAAGGTCAAAAGCATAAATAGCTGCTTTAACGCTTTCAAAACTTTTATAACCTATTTCGGTAACTTCTTTAGCTGCAAGTTCCATCTGTTCTCTGGTTTGTGTACCCCACGGCCAAATGGCAGCGGTAATTCTTGAATTATCCATAATAATCACCATATCCTTTCTTGGACACAATAAGTGACAAATAATCACTCATATGGTGATTATTATAACGCATGTGTCACGGTTGCCACTTTAGAGGCGAGTGGCACGCGAAGTTGAATTTTGATAGCGCGATTTTCGCGCTATTTGTCTCCTATTTTTAATTTTATACATACATTATAGTTAATTCGGTGCGTTTGCACAATATCTTTTCGTGCTTTCTCTTTCTTAAAAATTTGCATAAAAGGGATGTACTTTGACGGAATACATCCCTTTTTTTAAAAATTAAGTTTATAGGTACGGTCTTTGATTTCAACGCCGTTTTGATATTTGCGTTCCTTGGTTGCGTCATATTCTATGCCACAAATCCACTGCGCCTTCATGCCTTGTATTTTAAGTAAACCGTCATCATCAATGGTAACGATAGCATACATAGGTCTGTCGGAATAGCGATAGTTGGAATGTTTTATTTCGCTAAGACTCTGTTTTCCTACTACTACAGGATTTTTGTTTTCGTCAAGCTCGTATAAATCAAAGGTGGCGTCCTCGGGGTACGGTACCGTTTCAGTTGCCAGATATCTTGTGGCGGTAATGCAGAAGTAAGCAACTTTATTTACAACCGTAAAGGCATCCATATGTAAGTCACCGCATATACACATAACTGCCGTCTTTTTATAGTTTTCAAGCAAATCACGAATTTCTTTACCGTTACCACAGTTAAAGTTAAAGGCGCCGCTTAAGGCGTGGTGGGTAAAGATAATTGCTTTGAGCCCCTTTTCCTGCGCTTCGTCAAGGGTTTCCTTAAGCCACTGCATTTGCACGGGGTGAACGTGGGCAACGTTTGTGTTACCGGGACGAGCACCCGTACGTCCGGGAGGAACGTGTTCCCACTCCTTTGTTTCGGGGTTAAAGGAATGGTTACTGTCAAGACCGATAAGGCGAATATTCTTAACGTCGGTGTGCCAGTAGGATGCATCGGGGTGAGGCTTATTTACGGGACGATTTGTAAGACGAGGGGTAATAAGTTCCATGGTGTTGTCAGTACCGCCCTCAAGCTCGTGATTTCCTACTACACCATAGCAGGGAAGGTCGTATTTGTTATTAAGATAAAGGTCGAATGCTTCAAGATTATTTATAGCATCTGTTGAAAAGTCACCGCATTGAAAACAGAAGTCAACCTTTTCTTCCTTTGCTTTTTTTAGCATAATATCTAAATCGTTTAAGGTGGAAGCATAGGTGCCTTTGCAATAGTGAAAGTCGGAAAACAAAAGGAATTTAATCATAATTTATACCTCACTTTAGTTTAAAAGTGTTGTTGCTGATATAGGCGTGAACACCAAGAGTTTTAAGGTGTTCTTCGTTTTCGGGGGCAACACCGTCAAGCCAACAACCCTCTTTGCCTTCAATGATAATTTCAAAATCATCGGTTATTGTTACCGTTGCGTAAAGGGGAAGACCATAGCGGTAGGGTTTAGAGTGCCAACAATCCCACCATCCCGTCATGCAGGAATTTACCGAAAAGAAAACCATATTATCGGCGGTTGCTGCGTGGTCGGTGTGGTAGTGTCCGTTTATTGACATTATAACAGTGTGAGGACGTTTGGCATTAACCTTATTAAACATAGCCCTTACTTTTTCAATATCATAAGAGGGGGTAGGATGCTCCCATCCGCCTTCCTTAAATCCTGCGAAACCTGCATGGGAAGCGGTTATACAGTGAAGTCCTTTTTCACAGGCATCGTCAAGAACCTTTTCCAACCATTTAAGCTGATTTTCTCCAAGTACGTGGCGAGGTTCGTTTTCAGGAGGCGCTTCACCCATACCGGGAGGGGCGTGTTTTATTATACCTTCTTTTGGGAAATATGAATGATTAGTGTCGATAAAAATAAATCTGTAACCACCTTTATCAACGTAAAAATAGGTGACGTCACCGTTTCCTACCTTGCCGTCTTCGGTGCCCCAAACAACGTTTTGGTCGTTAGTAAGGCGAGGGGTAACAAAATCAAAGGTATTATCAACCGATTCGGTATCGTGGTTGCCATAAGTGCCGTAAACCTTTAAATCGTATTTGTTACTAAGTAAGGTTTCTGAAAGTTCTGTAAACTCCGTCCACTTACGTGTAAGGTCGCCACAGTGCATAATGAACTCGCTGTTCTTTGCTTTTGCGCTTTCTATTATTTCTTCAACGTGTTCGTGCCTTGCAAAATTTCGGTCGTAATGCAAATCGGAAAAAACCGTAAATTTTATACTCATATAATCACTTCCTTAACATTATTATACAGTACGAAAATTAAAAGTAAAGTGAAAAAATACAAATATTTTATAGAATTGGTTTCACGCTCTTGTAATTAAACTAAAAAGCATATATAATATGTAGGTAAAATCGAAAGGGGTATGAAAATGAGCATTGTAAAAAACGAAGCAAAGTATAAAAACGGACTTTTAAAGGCAATTCGTGAACAACTTGAACACAGAGCATTCTGGCTTTATCTTCTTTGTGACGAGGCAAAAAAGAAAGGACTTGAGCCTAAGGATTTTGCTCCTGCCGCCATTAAACGTTGTGGACTTTCTCAAGGGGAAAATCTTGTTAAAAAAGGAAAGACCGACAACCTTAAGGGACTTCGTAAAACGCTTTTCACAAAACCTGCACAACTTGTATTTGAAATGAAAATTTTAGAATCAACCGATGATAAATTATCCATAGATTTTCATTACTGTCCTCTTGTAAAGGCTTGGCAAAAAGCAGGCTGCAGTGATGAGGAAATAGCAGAACTTTGTGATATCGCTATGTGCGGTGACCACGGTATCGGCGAGTGCTACGGCAGTATTTTAGAACTTCCTAAATGTATAGCAAAGGGCGATGACGTCTGCTCACTTCGTTACAGCAAAAAGAAATGATTTAGGATTTAGGGTTTAGGATCTAGGATCTAGGGTCTAGGATTTAGGGTCTAGGATTTAGGGTTTAGGATTTAGGGTTTAGGATTTAGGGTTTAGGGGATAGCAATTAAGATTTGTGAAAAAATTTATTACTACACCTCATCCACCGCATACGCGGTCCCCCTTCCCCTCCGAACAAAAGGGGAAGGCAATGATAACAATAAAGATTGGTGAAAATAAAAACGGGCGATGGATAATCGCCCGTTTTGTTGTTTGAATGAATAATGAGGCACCCTAACCCCTAGATCCTAGCCCCTAGAGCCTTTCTCAATATACTCGTCAATTGCCTTTGCGGCGGTTTTTCCTGCGCCCATAGCCGATATTACCGTTGCGGCGCCCGTTACTGCGTCACCTCCGGCAAAAACTCCGACTTTACTTGTGGCTCCTGTGTTTTCCTCAACTATAATGCCACCGCGTTTATTTACGTCAAGTCCTTCGGTTGTATCCTTTATAAGTGGGTTAGGTGAGGTTCCTATAGAGATAACTACGGTATCGGTATCAAGGATAAATTCACTGTTTTCAATAGGTACGGGACTTCTTCTGCCTCTTTCATCGGGTTCGCCAAGCTCCATTTTTATACACTTCATAGCTTTAACGAAGCCGTTATCGTCACCCAGAATTTCAATGGGGTTATTAAGAAGCATAAATTCAACGCCCTCTTCAATAGCGTGTTCAACCTCTTCCTTTCTTGCGGGAAGTTCATCCATACTTCTTCTATATACAATGTAAACCTTTTCGGCGCCAAGTCGCATAGCGGTTCGGGCAGCATCCATGGCTACGTTGCCACCGCCCACAACGGCAACCTTGCCACCCTTCATAATCGGAGTGGTGGGATTTTCGAGATAAGATTTCATAAGGTTGCTTCGGGTTAAAAACTCGTTAGCCGAATAAACACCCTTAAGGGTTTCTCCCTTTATTCCCATAAAGGAGGGAAGTCCTGCTCCCGACCCGATAAATACCGCTTCAAAGCCCATTTCGAAAAGCTCGTCAACGGTAAGGGTTTTACCTATTATAATATTAGTATTGATTTCAACACCCATAGCGCAAAGGTTGTCGATTTCTTTTTGTACTATTTTTTTAGGAAGTCTGAATTCGGGAATACCGTAAACAAGCACACCGCCTGCGGTATGCAATGCTTCAAAAACAGATACTTTATATCCCATTCTTGCCAAATCGCCTGCGCAGGTAAGTCCTGAAGGTCCGCTGCCGATAATGGCTACTTTGTGTCCGTTGGACGCTATATTAATCGGTGCGGTTTGACTGTGAGCGTTATGCCAGTCGGCAACGAAACGTTCAAGTCTGCCGATTCCTACACTTTCACCCTTAATTCCTCTGACACAGTTTGCTTCGCATTGCTTTTCCTGAGGACAAACACGTCCGCAAACGGCAGGAAGGGAGGAAGACTGACTTATAATTTCATAAGCGCCCTCAAAATCACATTCCTTTATTTTTTCAATAAAAGCGGGAATGTGAATGTTTACGGGACAACCTTGAACACAGGGCATATTTTTGCAGTTTAAACAACGTAAAGCCTCGCTGACTGCGGTTTCTTCACCGTATCCTAAAGCAACCTCGTCAAAGTTTTTGTTTCTTATTTGAGGCTCCTGACAGGGCATAGGATTTTTAAGGTTACTCATATTAGGCTTATTCATTGTCGTTTGCCTCCTTTTTAAAGAGGTTACAAGCCTTTTCGTAGGCGTGTCTTTCAAAATCTTTATACATACTTGCTCTGCTCATAGCCTCGTCGAAATCAATTTTATATCCGTCAAAATCGGGGCCGTCAACACAGGCGAATTTAACTGTTCTCTTACCGTCTTCAATAAGGGAAAGTCTGCATCCGCCACACATACCGGTGCCGTCTATCATAATTGGATTCATCGAAACGGTGCAGGGGATACCAAAGGGGCGAACTGCTTCAACAACGAATTTCATCATAATAAGAGGTCCTATGGTTATAACCTCGTCAAAGGTTTCACCACTTTCGAGCATTTTGTTTATCGGCATACAAACGTTGCCCTTTTCACCGTAGGAACCGTCGTCGGTCATAACAAAAAGTCTTTCGGAAGAATTACGGAATTCATCCTCTAAAATAAGAAGATCTTTGTTTCTGAATCCGATAATACTTGTAACGGCAGCGCCCTGCTCCTTTAATTTTTGAGCAACGGGCAAAGCAATAGCGCAACCGACACCACCGCCGACTATCAAAACTTTTTTGAGTCCGTCGGTTTTGGTGGGAGTGCCTAAGGGCCCTGCAAAGTCCTCGATATATTCGCCCTCGTTCTTTTTGGAAAGACGAAGGGTAGTTTCACCAACAGTCTGAAAGATTATTTTTACCGTTCCTTTGGTTCGGTCAAAGCCTGCAACGGTCAGAGGTATGCGCTCACCGTCGCTATCGACTCTGAGTATGATAAACTGACCTGCTTGAGCCTTTTTTGCAACAAGCGGGGCTTTTATATCCATCATAGTAACGGTTGGATTAAGTATTTTTTTACTTACTATTTCGTACATTTTTTTCACCTTACAGAGTAAATATAGATATATAATATCACATTTTTCTTTTAAGGTAAACCATAATTTGCACATTTTTGGCTATATTTATTGAAATAAACCGAAAAGAAAGATTAAAAATTTAAGCAAAGTTTTAGAAAAAAGATTGTTTTGTGCATAACTTTTTAAAAAATATATAAAAATTTTGAACAAAACACTTGACAAATAGTTTATTATGCACTATAATAAAGACAGAAAAGAGAGGACAGAAAGGTGGCTGATACCAATGAAAATGGAAGCCGAACCTGTTAAGGAAAGCTTATCGAACTGAAAGAGGTGAGTCCAAAAAAGTATTAACTTCACATCCAAGGCTTAAGACAAAGTTAATAAAAAATATTTGAGTTTAGTTGAAATTTACTTTTTTGAAATTTTAGTTGATAACCAATAAAAATAATTAATTATAAAAAATAATCCTTTCTCAAAAAATATAAATATGGTGAGACCGATGTATAATGTAAAAGTTTTGAAAAACATTAAATAGGTTAGGGTGTTACCAATGTACAGTTAATATTTCCCGACGTCTTTTGACGTCGGGTTTTCTTATTATTGGGTTTGACTTTGCTTTTTATTTATGATATTATTATCTTGTTATATGATATATCTTTATGCTTCTCAAAAGGACGGAAAAAATTAAATGAAAACCTTTAAAAAGATTATTCTTTGTTTTCTTTCTGTTCTCCTTGTTTTTACGGCGGTTTTACCCGTACAGGTCAAGGCGGACGTTACTTATAGCACCGAATTTCCTAACACGTGGAATAATACGGGAAAATATATTGAAGACCTTATCGGCGTTGCAATGACTCAGGTGGGTTATTACGGCAATACCAGAGTCGGTACAAAATACGGCGCTTGGTACGGTGAAAACTATACCTATGCTCAGTGGTGCGCTATGTTTGTGGCTTGGTGCGCAAATGAGGCAGGTATTCCTACTTCGGTTATTATGAAAACCGCAAAGGCAAACAACTTTAGAAACAGCGGAACCTACCATTATAAAGACGATTACACTCCAAAACGCGGCGATTTGGTGCTTTATAACCCTATGACCAACGGATATTCGGGAACTTATTATTGGCCCGAAAAAAATTCTGACGGAACCTATAAAGAAAGTTCTCACGTGGCAATAGTATGCTCCTACGATTCTTCCACTAAAAAAATATGGGTGGTTCACGGAAATTCTACCGACGATAAGGTTTGCTATAACAGTATTTTAGTATCTTCAAACGCCATTCAGGCTTTCGTTACTCCTGCTTATTCGGGCTCTTCTTCATCGGGAGAAAGTCTTGTACGCGTATTTGATTACGTGAATGGTGACGGAATAAATATGCGAACAGGCGCGGGAACAAGCTACTCAAAGGTTACCACCTTGGATAAGGGACTAAACGTTGATATTCTCGAAACGGTAACAAACAGCAGTAATGAAGTTTGGTATAAGGTAAAGGTAATCAGCACCGGCGCAGTAGGTTACGTCAGAAATGATTTTATAACCCTTGTGACCAAGGATGATACTCCAACTACACACTACGTAAACGGCGACGAGGTAAGACTCAGAAGTAAAGCGGGTACTGATGGAGATATAGTAGGTACATACGACAGAGGAACGGTAATTAAACTTCTCGGAGTAACCAAAAACGATGCGGAAGAATATTGGTATAAGGTTAAAATAACGGCTGACGGAAAAGAAGGCTATATTCGTAACGACCTTATAAAAATAGTTACAAAAACCGAAACCCCTTATGTAAATGACGATACCGTTCGTCTCAGAAGCAGTGACAGTACGGCAGGGGATATAGTCGGCGAATACGATAAAGGCACTAAAGTAGAAATTATTGAAACTGTTACCAATTCAAAGGGCGAAAAATGGCATAAGGTAATAGTATTTTCCGATAAGGTTGAAGGTTATATCAGAAGCGATTTTATTTCTGCCGATAAAGCTCCCGAAACGCCAAATTACGATTATACTAACGCTTCTTATAGTTTGCGAAGCGCTCCCGGTACAGAAAACAGTGTTGTTGCAAAGGTTGATGCCAATGTAAAGGTTACCGTGTTGGAGGCTGCCTTTGATAAGGACGGCGACAAATGGTTTTTGGTCAGAGTATTAAGCAGCGGTAAAGAAGGATATATTTATTATAAAAGAGTAACCTTAAGCGCAAAAAGTAAGGATACGATAAATGCTTCCTGTAATCTTGTTTCTGCTCCGGACGGTACAACGAGTGTTTGCAGTCTTTCAAAGGGCGATACCGTTACGGTGCTCGGAACAACCTTCGACGGCAAAGGGAATAAGTTTTTTAAAGTAAGCGTAAATAAAAACGGTAAAGGGTACGTAGGATATATTCCTACTTCAAAGGTAACCCTTTACGGCTTAAACAGAAAAGACGTTGTGTTTAAATCTAATCTTGAATCTCCTACGGGAAGCCTTGATTATACCGAGGACGACGTTATAACCGTTCGCGGTTGGGTGTTCAGTAACGTGGGTGAGGCGCAGTGCTATTATTCACTTGACGGCGGAGCCAAAACGCCTATGCCTGCCGAAAAACGTACCGACGTAAACTCTTCCTACAGCACCTGTACCACCGACTATGCAGGCTTTAAACTTTTGCTTAGTGCGGGGGAACTTTCTCATGGAGAGCATACGGTTGAAATTTTTGCGGGCGGTGACGTAACCGTAAAGCGAATATATAAATTTTCAATAAACGTTATGGATAAAAAAGCGCCCGAGGGCAGTCTTATAGACGTTGTCGATATTGATGAAAGCGGTTATACTCTTGTGGTAACGGCAACCGATGATATAGGACTAAGCGCAGTTTATACCAAAACAACCGTAAACGGAACCGAAAAAGAACATATTGCAAATCTGATAGATGATGATACCTATCACGTTCGTGTTAAAACTTCGGATTTCGATACTTCCGACAGCACATACGTTACAAAGGTTTTTGCCCGTGACGGCTATAATAACGTAACGCTCATAAAAGAGATTTCCTTGAATCCTAAACAGTATGAACCTATAAAAATCACCTTTGACGCTAACGGCGGAAGCGGAGCGCCGGAGGATGCGATTTTAAGCTTTATGGGTAATTTTGCTATCGAAATAACCGAAATGAAAAGGGAAGGTATGATATTTGTCGGTTGGTCGAGCGTAAAGGACGGCAACGTGGAATACATCGCTGACGTAAATTACGTATTTACCGAAAGCACTACCCTTTATGCAGTATGGAGTGACGTGATTCCGGGCGACTGTAATAACGACGGCGAAATTAATACGGTGGATTTAGCCATGCTGAAATTAGCGCTATGCTTCAACGAATATTCTGATATAGCTCTTTATGATTTTGATTCAAACGGTGTGGTTGATACCGTGGACCTTGCAAAACTTAAACTTTATCTTGCGGGAATAAAGTAAAATATGTGAAAAATTTGTCAAAAACACGTTTTTCCCGTAGAAAAAATATTGCATAATTTTAAAATTATGATATAATAGTTTCGAAGCGCCTATAAAGGCGGATTAACCGAAAGGAGTTCTGTTATGAAATACTCACATGAAGTAGAAAAAATGTGTCCTCTTGCTAAGGGCGCATACCACGGACCTGCACCTATTCCGCAGGAAGGTGCCTGGACTCAGGTAAAAGAAGTAAAGGATGTTTCCGGTCTTACACACGGTGTGGGCTGGTGTGCTCCTCAGCAGGGTACCTGCAAACTCACCCTTAACGTTAAAGAGGGTATCATTGAAGAGGCTCTTGTTGAGACTCTCGGCTGCTCCGGTATGACTCACTCTGCAGCTATGGCTTCCGAAATTTTGGTTGGTAAAACCATTCTTGAAGCTCTTAATACCGACCTCGTTTGCGATGCTATCAACACCGCTATGAGAGAATTATTCTTACAGATCGTTTACGGTCGTACTCAGACCGCTTTCTCTGAAGATGGTCTTCCCATCGGCGCAGGTCTTGAAGACCTCGGTAAAGGTCTTCGTTCTCAGGTTGGTACCACCTATGCTACCAAGACTAAGGGCCCCCGTTATCTCGAACTTGCTGAAGGCTATATCACCAAGATTGCCGTTGACAAGGACGACCAGATTACCGGTTACAAATTCGTTCATCTTGGTAAGATGATGGATATGATTAAAAAAGGTATGGACGCTAACGAAGCTTTAGAAAAAGCAAGCGGCCAGTACGGACGTGTTGATGACGCTGCTAAACTCATCGACCCCCGTGAAGAATAATTAAGGAGGCAATGACTTATGGCATTATTTGAAAGTTATGAAAGACGTATTGACCAAATCAATGCGGAACTTAATAAACACGGCATTGCTTCTATTGAAGAAGCAAAGAAAATCTGCGACGACGCAGGAGTTGATGCTTACGGCATCGTAAAGGGTATTCAGCCTATTTGTTTCGAAAACGCTGCATGGGCTTACGTTGTAGGCTGTGCTATCGCTATTAAAGATAAGGTAGCAAGCGCTGCTGAAGCTGCTGAAAAGATCGGTCTCGGACTTCAGTCCTTCTGTATCCCCGGTTCCGTTGCTGACGACCGTAAGGTTGGTCTTGGACACGGTAACCTCGGCGCTATGCTTCTCAGAGATGAAACCAAGTGTTTCGCATTTTTGGCAGGTCACGAATCCTTCGCTGCTGCTGAAGGCGCTATCGGTCTTGCAAAGAGCGCTAACAAAGCAAGAAAAGAACCTCTCCGCGTTATCCTTAACGGTCTTGGAAAGGACGCTGCTAAAATCATTTCCCGTATTAACGGCTTTACCTACGTTCAGACTAAGTTCGACTACTATACCGGTAAAGTAAACGTTGTTGAAGAAATTGCTTATTCCAACGGCGAACGCGCAAAGGTTCGTTGCTACGGTGCAGACGACGTTCGTGAAGGCGTTGCTATTATGCATCTTGAAGGTGTTGACGTTTCCATCACCGGTAACTCCACCAATCCTACCCGTTTCCAGCATCCTGTTGCAGGTACCTATAAGAAGGAATGTATCGAACAGGGCAAGAAGTACTTCTCCGTAGCAAGCGGTGGCGGTACAGGTAGAACCCTCCATCCCGATAATATGGCTGCAGGTCCTGCTTCCTACGGTATGACCGATACTATGGGCCGTATGCACTCCGACGCTCAGTTCGCAGGTTCCTCTTCCGTTCCTGCTCACGTAGAAATGATGGGACTTATCGGTGCAGGTAACAACCCCATGGTTGGTATGACTGTTGCTTGCGCAGTTGCAGTTAACGAAGCGCTGAACAAATAATCACGGATTATTTGTATATAACCAAAATCAAAGGACTTGGGTAACCAAGTCCTTTAATTATCTTCATTATTTATAAATTCTGCAATATCTTCTATTTTGCAATTCAATGCGGTACAGATTTTATCAATCGTTTTTGTTTCAATATTTTCATTGGCTTTAAGACGTCTGATTGTTTTGCTGTCAATTCCGCATTTTTCTCTTAATTTATAGGTTGTAAAACCTTTTTGCTTCATTGTGAGCCATAATTTATTAAAAACTATCATAAAATAACCCCCTTGACAAATATTATTATGGGGGTTATAATCCTAAATATTAAGGGGATATAATCCCCATATATTAAGAGGGGTTTTATGATTAAACGAGTAGTTATTGCAGGGTGCAGAGATTACAATAATTATGACGAGGCAAAACTTTATATTGATTTTTGTCTGTCTAATATAAGACGGGAAAATGATATTGTTATTGTTTCGGGGTGTGCAAGCGGTGCTGATGCTATTGGAGAGCGTTATGCAAGACAAAACGGCTTTAAGGTAGAAAAATATCCTGCCAATTGGGAAAAATACGGCAGAGGCGCAGGACCAATACGAAATAAGCAAATGGCACAAGCGTGCGACTATGTAATCTGTTTTTGGGACGGCAAAAGCAGAGGCACAAAGTCAATGATTGAATTCGCCAGAGAATGTAATAAACCAGTAAGAATAAAAAAGATATGCAGAGAAAAGGGATATTTAAGGTAAAAAAACAACCCACAGATTTAAATGACCGAAGCCATAAGCAGCCTAAGTTAACGAAGCACTTAATAAATAAGGATTTATGCGGTTTTTGAAGACCAAATAAGCATTATTCAATATAATTATAAGCAAAAAAGTTGGACACATCATTTTTGAGTTTTCTTAAATGATGTGTCCATATTTTTTATCTTATGCTTTTTGCTCTGCTTTTATTTTTTCTTCAGCCCATTTAATAGCATTTTTGTATTTATCGGTTTCGCGAACTGAATTAAACCATGCCCAACGCATATCGTTAAGAAATCTATATAAAAAATCTATATCATAAAAGGATAAATATGAAATACCAAATAGTTCGTATTCTTCGCCATTTTCGTTTACGGCAATTGTCCATTGTTTATTTACTCTCAAATTTGCAAACAATTCACCACCGAGGTCTAACCATTTATCGGTAGAGTCAAATATATATTTGTATTTGTTTATTGCGGAATCAAAATGGTTCCAGCCCTCTTCGTATTTTCCCATATCAAAAAGACAGGCTGATAATACTAATTGCTTATACGCGTAAAATAATTTCCAACCGTCTGGCACTTCGGTTCCGTTACCAAAGCTTTCAATAACGTTAAGTATTTTGTAATGATATTCAGATTTTTTGGCAGAACCAAAACAGTCGGGAAAACGTCTGTCCAATTGATTTGAAAACTTTTCTAAATTTTCAAGACCTTGGTGAATATATTGTTTATCAACGGTGCTGGTATGTTGGATATACCGTGATACTATACAGCCACGTCTATTAAACGTTGATGTATATGGGCATAAATCCAACCAGTTTTCAAGATCTTCTTCGCTACAAGCAACAACCATTCGTTCTATTGCCCAATCTCTGTATTGGGTATCAAGTAACTTTTCGGCATTGTCTTTAAGTATTTTATATATTTCTCCGTTTTTATCATTGCCTATCAATATTTGATTAGAAGCGATATTTACTAAATGCCATTTGTATTGTGGGTCAGCAGGGTATTTATGACAATATTCTTTAGCTAAATTTAATTGTTCCACGTCACGCCAATCAAGAGTATCTAATTTATTTAAAAACAATTCTTTGTCTTTTTCTTTTGAAATTTTATCATTAGATAACAAACTGTCAATTGTTACCCCGAAACAACTTGCAATTATAGGCAACAATTCAAAATCAGGATAACAAACACCTAATTCCCATCTTGATACTGATTGACAAGATACACTTAACATTTCAGCAATTTGTTCTTGAGTTATTCCTTTTTGCTTTCTAAGTCTTTTAAAATTATCTCCAAATTGTAGTTTCATAATATTACCTCGTTTGTTTATTTAGAAGTAGCGCCCCTCTGAGTTTATTTTATCAACTGTCAAACAGTATTTCAATATCACGTTTGGTGAGAGTGTTTCACTATATTGGTGATTTAACCTATATGGGCAAATTAAACGTTAATTTTCACGAATACGTAATGGCTGATACTACCGACCTTGCATCATTAAAACTAAAACTTGCACGAATTGAATAGTTATTAATTAAACCGCTTGAATTTTTGATAATTCGGGCGGTTTTATCAATGTATTATGTTTAATAAATCTAAAAGCAATGCGTTTTATATTGCAAAATTAAATGGGGGAGAGTATAATAAATAAAAACGTAAATTCGGGAGGTAGCTCATGAAATTTACAATGTTTGCGGATTTTCATCATGCGCCCGGTCGCTTTATGCGCGGAGGTTTTGAGGATCTTGATTTTATTTTTGAACGTGCCGAAAAAGAAGAAGTTGATTTTATTATCCATGCAGGCGACCTTACTCACGGGCCTTCAAAACACCTTGATTTTGTGAATAAGTATAATAATTTTCATATTCCTACCTATAACTGTCTTGGTAATCACGATGCCGACGGAACACCTTACGAGGAAACGCTTAAACTATATAATATGGAAAACGGCCATTACTATTTTGACAACGGCGGTTACCGTATAATCGTTATGGATCCCAACTATTTTGAAAAAGACGGAAAGTACGTTCATTATAGTATGGGTAACCAATACGAAAACTTAAAAACTTGCGATTGGGTTCCGCCGGAGCAGGTTGAATGGTTAAAGGAAACTATTGCTACAGCACCCGGCCCTTGTATTGTTATTGCGCACGAAAGTTTTGAACGCGAGTCGTACGGTGTAAAAAATATGATGGAAATACGCAAAATTTTCAACGACGCTAACGCTAAAAAAACTAACAGCGTTCTTATGGTAATTAACGGTCACCATCACCGTGATTTTGTTCGTATTCTTGACGGTATTATTTATTTCGATATGAATTCCACCAACTATGAATGGGTGGCAAAGCCCCATAACTGTTACCCCGCAGAACTTATGGAAAAATATTACAGTCTTAAAAACTGCGTATCCTACGATGCTCCTATTCACGCAGTAATAACTGTAGAAGGCACTACCGTTACCTGTGAAGGTATGGAAACCACAATGTTTATGGGTGTTAAGCGCGAGGACACAGGAAACGACAGATTTGACCAAGCGGGAAGGGAAGTAACCCCCACTGTTCAGTCCTTTAAAATTACGTTAAGCAAACACGAATAATCCGAACCTGATTTTAAAGGCTCAATTTTCGTCTTTGCATTGTTAAAATACTCGTTAATCCGTCAGGATTAACTGCGTTTTGTGCCTCGCACAGCCAAAATTTCAACTCTTTAAAATTCTGCGACCTAAAACGGGCAGAATTTCGAGTGATTTTTGGTGCGGAAGAATCCGTCAGGCTAACGCCTACGGGTGATGACAAACCGAAAAGTGCCGAAAGAATGCCGTTTTAGGCAGGTTCGGATTATTCGTGTTTGCTTATAGTTATTCTAAATGTTTTTTCGAAAACCATAATCATCATAAAAGGCTTGAGGATTTTTCCTCAAGCCTTTATTTTTTAGTGAAAATCAATTCGTATTTTCCGTCGTTTATACTGCTGTTTACAAGATAGCCGTCGGGGACTATAATTTCTATATTTACGTCTTTTGTATGGGTTAGGACGTAGCGGATATCTTTGCCGTTTCGCTCCCATTTAGCCGTTGCTGTTCCGCGTAAGTTTCCTTCGCAGAAGTTTAATTCGTCGGGGAAATATGGAGAGATGACAAGAGTTTTATAGCCGACTGTGTCAATTTTCTGAGAAATTCCCACTAGTTTTTTCATAAACCATGAAACCACCGAAGAATTCATATGATGGTTTGCCGATTGTTTCATATTCCACGCTTCGTAAAGTGTAGTTGCGCCGTCCTCCATCCAAAGAGAATAAGAGGGGTATCCCGTAGCGGTTATTATTTTATAAACCAAATCGTTTCTGCCTATCATATCAAGGGCGGGAATTAGATATTGCAGTCCCACCATTCCGCAGTCAAGATGATTATCTTTTTTTAAGACCAGTTCTGTAAGTTGACGGATTAGTCCTTCGCTTATTCCGTCGTTTTTAATACAAATCATCATTGAAACTGCCGTCTGCGTATCTACAGTGCATTTTTCATTTTTCTTATCATAGAAAAGAGAGAAGAAACGGTTGTAAATTTTATGGTAAATTTCTTGTGAAAGGGGATTTATTATGCCTAAAATTTCTTCCACTTTCGTAATTAGTTTTGCATATTTAATGGTAAGCGCCGTGTCAACAAATTTAACGGGTGTAAAGGATACAAAATCGTCACCGCCACCCCAATCACCAAGTTTAATCGAAAGCAGACCGTCACTTGTAAAGTTAGATAGTAACCAATCAAGGTGACGCTTCATATAAGGGTAAGCAGCACGAATATACTCCTTATTGCCGTTTGATTGATACATAGCAAAGGGAAGTTCGAAAATAATTCCCGTACATAAAACTCCCGTATAGTTTTCGGTTGTCCAACCCCAAGCGGGAATTATGGGCGGTAGATTTCCGTCTTGTGTCACCGAATCGAAAACATCGATAAGCCATTTCTCAAAAAAAGGCGCAGAATCAAAATTCATAAGAATTTGTTCTGCCGAAGCTACTGCGTCGTTTGCCCAACCTAATTTTTCGCGTGTGGGACAGTCGGTAAGTGAATAGAACATATTTGACCAAACCGAAATATCACTGCAGTTGCTGATTTTGTTTAAAAGTTCATTAGAGCAATAAAAGGTAGATATTTTATCTACCGCCTGATGAACAAAAACCGAATTTATTTTAATTATTTCGCATTCGCCTTCGATTTCTGCATAGCGAAATCCGTGATAGGCAAAGCGAAAAACGGGGGAGTCAGCATTTCCCGAAAGTATTATTTTATTGGTCTGAAATTCGTGCCCTCTATGAAAAGGATGCTTATTCATTCCACGGTGGTCAAGTGTGCCGTCTTCAAAAATATGCTCGCCGTGTCTAATTGTTATCAAGTCACCCGCTTTGCCCGCAAGAGTAATATCAAGATAACCCGAAACGTTTTGCCCAAAATCAAAAACGGTATTTCCATCACGATTTATGAAAGTCTTCACGGGAGCAAAATGCTCGAATTCACGTATTGGCTGACACAAACATTCCCGAAGTGTTCCTTTTGGCGAATTTTTACTTAATTTTACGGGAAGATAGTCTTTTGTTCCAAAAAGACGGAAATTTTCGCCTCTGCTACAGTCATAGGTCTCGCCCGAACGAAGTTCATTATAAATTACGGGGGAGTCGTTTATACCGGCTAACCAACTTTCATCGGTGAAAATGGTTTCTTGGTCTAATGAAAGGGCTAAAAGAAGTTTAGGAGTTCCTTTAAAATCAGCATAGGCATAGTCCCAACCGTAAAAGCCGTTGCCGACAATTACACAAAGTTCGTTTTCGCCTACCTTCAAGAACCTTTTCACGTCATATACGTTGTACCAAAGAGTTTTACTGTAATCACTTACGGGTGCAGTAAATAAGTCGCTTGTTATAGGCGAGCCGTTAAGATAAACATAACCAAGCCCCAAAGCACAAACCGAAAGCTTTGCGTTTTGGGGTAGTTCTTTTAAAGAAAATTGCTTTTTGAAAATAGGCGCAGAAAAGTTATCAATATTAGGAAATTCTATGAATTTTGCAAGACTTAGCATAGTTTTCATAATAAAGTAATCCTTATATTATTTAAAATTCACCTTATAAGGCAGTTTGCCTTTTGCTTCTCGTTCTCCTGCAAGGACTTCAAGACAGGCAAGGGTGCTTTTTTGTGAGCAACCGCCGAAAATTTTTCTGGATATATGGGGAAGTTCTTCCATAACCTTGGCGTTTCCGTAATGAATAATCGTTGAAACACGATTGGTATATTGCATTGAATTTATGATATTTAAAAAACGGCGGGTGAAACATTCGGGTCCTGTATATGCAAGAAATTCCGAATAGGTTATGAAGATAATGTTATCGTAGCCAAAGGTGTCGTTTATTACCCAAAGGCACTGCGTCTGAGTGGGATACTGATGCATTAAAATGGTTTTGGAATTTGGGAAAAGTTCCTTTATTTTGCTTTCTATAAGATCGGGCCTGTGCCAGTTTCCGCTAAAGGTATCGGCGCCAACCTGACTTTTTTCGCCCAAATATTCATTACTTGCAACGATAACGAACATATGCTTTCCGTCGCGGTCAATAGTGAGGGGAAGTCCGTCTTCAACTATGGCAGAAACACCGTCTGCATCTATGTTTTGCGCAAGATATTCCTCTTCCTCGGTCACAGACCTTGCTCTGTTCTTATCAAGTTCCATAAGTGTATGTTGAGCGCGAAGAATATTCTTTACTGCACGGTCAAGTTCTTTTTCGGTAAGAAGTCCACGCTCAAAACAATCTTCCATAGCATTCTGAAGTCTTTCAACACCTTTGCCGTCGTACATATTAGCAAGGTCGTTTCCTGCTTCAATGCACATACCCATAGGATCAAGGGGACCGTATTTTGCGCGAATACCCATCATACAAAGGGCATCGGATATTATAAAGCCTTCGAAACCGCATTTTTCTCTTATAATATTAAGAACTTTTTTAGAAAAACTTGTGGGACAGGTGGGGTCGATATTTTCCATAACAGTATGACCAGACATAATTCCGTCCAGCAGGTTTTCTTTTATCAATTCATTATAGGCATAAAGGCTTGTGGCTAAAAGTTCTTCTTCGGTTTGGTTACAGTGACCCTCGACTAAATGAGTGTCAACGGCATCTTCTCTTAAAGCGCTCGGATAGTGTTTACCAACCGTTAAAATGCCTGCATCGTGCATTCCGCGCGCCTGAGCTTTACTAAGCCTTGCTATTTCGTGAATATCACTGCCGAGTGAACGATTGGAGCCGGCGGATATGTCTAGCAGAGGATTGCAAACCACGTTATAGCCAATCTCCCTTGCAACGACACCGAGTTTTTTACCGAAAGCATAGCTGTATTTCTCACCTTGCACTCTGCCGAGAGCGTTGGCATATCCTATTCGATGGTCGTCAAAGCCGGATTCAGCATCGGTGATTATAAGAATAGGATAGTCGGCGGCATCACGAATTCGCTTAATGCGGTTGCGAATAAGATCGCCTTTAACCCAACTCCATTGCACCCAGACCGATCCGATTGCACGGTTTTTAACAAGCTCTATAACATAGTCCTCGTCCTCTTGAGTACACCATATATTAAGGGTTGCGTTATGCACAAAGCTGAGCTTTTGCTTTAGTGACATTTCTTCAAATTTAATTTCTTTCATAACACTTTTTCCTTTTTACTGTGATAAGTAGGTTTAGCAAGGAATTTCAAACAACTCTCTGGGATAATTGGTGAAGTTTTCGGCGCCGTCTTTCTTTACGCATACTACGTCTTCCATACGAAGACCTGTTTGTGTTTTGGAAGAGCCCAGGAAGATATCTACACAGAAGGTCATATTTTCTTCCAATAGGTAATCGGAAGAGGTTTCAATCCACGGTGCTTCACCTTCCATTGTGCCGTTTCCGTGGCACGGACCGTACAGCAACCAGTCTCCATAACCCATTTCGGTAACGTTTTTAATATGAGCTTTTGCTACCTCGCAGGCGGGAGTACCTGCTTTTAACATAGCGATAACCGCTTCTTGTGCCTTGTAACCGGCTTCAATAAGATTGCGCTGTTCTTCGGTTGCTTTACCGAATACAACCGGTCTGCCAATGCTGGAGGCATAACCGTCAACACGAGCACCGATTTGAATAAACGTCATATCGCCTTTTTCAATTGCTTTATTACGGGGACGGCTGATTGCCTGGTTAGAGCCTTTACCTGTCAACACCCACAAAGGATATGATTCACGTTCGGCACCAAGCTCGTGCATTTTACCAAGAGCTAAACCGACAACCTGCTGTTCGGTCATACCAACACGTATATTTTTCAATACGTAATCAAAGGTTTCGGCTGTGATTTTAGCTGCGGCACGCATACAAGCAAGTTCATTTTCCGTTTTATGCATACGAATATTGTTTACAACGTAATCGGCTTTTTCAATCTTAATATCGCCATATACTTTAAGGGCTTCCGACAAGGCTTCGTATACGCCTATGGTCATAAGGGGAAGACCTGCAACGCCTATGCGTTTTACAGGCTTTTTGCCCAATACTTTTTCAAAAACCGTGTTGAAAGTATCCAATACTTCACCCGGATATTCCGGCTCGGAAGATTCACGGAAAGCTTTCAAACGGCAGATTTGTTCAATTTTAGAACGGTCGCTGGCGTAGGTGTAGCTTTCGGGCCCTATAAGCAACAGCGGATCGCCCTGCGAGGGAATTAATACACCTGCGGTTTCAAACGACGGCCAATAGCCCGAAAAATAACGGACAAATTGCGGTTCTGCTTCGTTGCCGTAAGCTAACAAAATATCATATCCTTCTTTTTGCATGGTAGATTGTACCTTAACTATACGTTCCTTGTATTCTTCAAGTGGAATGCTTGGCAGATTAATCATAGTTCATTACTCCTTTTCTTTTCCGCACAGCCAATCTGCGGCGTTATCTTTTAACATAATGCTGATTTGCTCATCGGTAATGCCTTCGTCTTGCATCATAGGTACTATATTGGTTAACAGATGGTCATATCCCCAACCACCGTATTTGTGTAAAAGGTTTTTGAGGCATAAATCACAGGATAACAGGATTTGTTTTAAATATCCGTCGTTAATCATCTTTTTAAGAAGTTTCACACGCTCTGTATCGTGAACAAATAAACCGTAACCTGAATTTCGCACCTCACGGCGAATGTAATACTCTTTACCGAAATTGTCGAATTCAACGTATACACCTTTTTTAAGAAGCTCGTAAATATATTCCTTTCGGTTTTCTACGTCAATGTGGCTAATGCAAATACGTTGCGGTTGTACACCGGCATTTAACAAAATATCTGCCGCCTCTAAGCCGTTAACGGTCCACGGATTGATGTGTACGTTGATAGCCACACCGGTTTTTTTGTGTGCAATGGCTGCGGCACGCAGCACCTTGCGCTCTTTGTCGTCAAAGATTTCGCTGATTCCTATTTCGCCAATGTATCCTGCACGAACACCGTCAACACCTTCGTTAAGCTCCTTGAGCATCAAATCTCCGACTTGTTCATCGGTCATATTTGCAAGCTCTTTGGGATGTGTTTCACCAACGTAGAAGCCTGTGCCCATAATGATATTAAGCCCCGTTGCTTTTGCAATGCGCATTAATGCCTTGGGATTACGGCCAATACCAGGGAGAGAAGCATCTACCACAGTATTGCCGCCTGCTTCTTTAAAACGGTTAAGTTCATCAATAGCAACAGCTTCGTCTTCTAATAATAGGTTGTCTTTTAGTGCATAACAGTCTCGGCTGAGAATTCCCAAATTCCACATTTCTACCTTTTGAGTAGCGGGATTTTCAATGCCGGGTACCGGTAATTCTTGATAAAATGCAGTAAGGTCGAGCAATACGTGTTCATGGGTGGTAACAACACCTAAATCCTCACGGCGAAGTTCGCCGCAAACTCCTTGAATGTTCATTCTAAAAGCCTCCTTATTCGCTTTGCGCCATTAATGCCATGTACGCCATATTAGGCTGTTGCACATCTAAACGTCCGTACTGTACTATAACACCAACATCACTGGTAATTGAAAGAGAATACTGAACACCAACGTCAAGTTTTAAGTCGCCAAAAACCGTGCTGTCGTCACTTTTGAAGCATTTAATGCGTTTTGCAGGTACGGTGCAGGGGATGTTTTCAACCGGTTCACGGTCTTCAAAATACACGCTTATACGCATATGAGCGTCTTGAGTGTTTGTATTAAGAATCATAATGCTTTCGTGTCCTTCGTAAACAGCGTTTGGGTCCGGTTGCGGTGATGGACGGTAGCCGTCTACAATGTACCATTGCTTTTTTCCACTCATGATTTTCACCTTCACTTATTCGGGAATTTCTTCGTCACCGTGCTCTTCCATCCAAGCAACTGCGGCGTCGTATGCTTCGTAATCAAGGTCTGCCATAGTATTGGTATGAAGTACGATTCCTTCAATTTCGCCCTTTAAAAGAAGTTCGCGGTAATAGTTGAGCTGCCATATTACAGCTTCGCTCGTTGCCTGTTTTGCTTCACCGAAATTATAAAGGTAGCATCCAACCATACGTCTTGTTTTTGGAGTCAGTTTTTTAAATAGTTCAAATTTTTCGGGAATTAAGTGTACGTCTTTTTCTTGCCAGGTCCACATAATTACACCGTCGAATTCGTCCATATAGGGCTGAAATTCTACGTCTTCTTCTTCGTTTACGCCGAATTGGAAGGTGTATAAAACCATCCACGAATCAAGTTTTCTGACAGGGTTGTTATGAAGCTTATTGTTTAAATCCTTAAGCATCGAAACGGGAAGTCTTTTATATCTGGGTTCGCCTTTTTCTTCGATTTTGAAGTCGTCGATAACTACGCAGGAAATGTTTTCGAAATCCTTTGCCTCGTTAATGATTTCGTCAACAAGTTCAGGCTTTTCACAGGCTTCAAAACATTCCCAACCTACCTGATTTAAGGTTTTAAAGGATTTATTATACTGTCTTTTATTAACGTTTACGCCAACCGGTACCATAAAGGTGTTTCGTATTCCAAGGTAAAGACAAGCCTCCATGGGCGACATTCTGGATACGTCGGGGCAACCGAAATTATCGGCATTTTCGTTATATCTTCCTTCGGGATGTCCCCAAAGCCAACAACAATCTCTAAGTAACATACTAAAATCTCCTTTTAACATTTCCTCTTTTATTTTTTAAAAAATGTGCTATAATGTATTTATAGATAAATTGTATCTTGTTTTTCTCTAAATTACAATGAAAATTACGGTATTAAATATGGAGATATGGGTATGGTAGAAATTAAGGAATACAACTGTTCTAAAGGTTTGGGGAAATTTAAACTTGAACTTTTAAACTGTGGAAGCGCAGTGCTTGATAGTTCTTGGAAGGGAAAGGTTATTTGCTCGCCGGTATCAAGACTGTATTTTGTTAAAACGGGAAGTTTTTTTCTTATTATAAATGGCGAAAGAATAGAACTTTTCGAGGGGAACTGGTACCTTGTTCCCTCAGGCAGCAGTTATGAATACGGTTGCGACGGGGAAACGACTCAGTTATTTTTTCATTTTAATTTGTTGGGCGCCGAAAATATTGATATTTTTGAAAGACAGTCTTCGGTACTTACTTTAAAAGAAGGCTTTGACGAGGCAGAAGAAATAGGCGACTTTTTAAAGAGTGATAACGATATATCTGCGCTTAGTGTAAAAAATGCAGTGATGAAAATTCTTTTAAATATTATAAAAGAAAACGAAATAGAATTAAAGAACAGTAAGTATTCGCCATGTGTTATAAAAGCTATAAACTATATTAACAAAAATCTTTCGGAAAATCTTACCATAAAAGGTATAGCAAATGCAATTTACGTTTCTGAAAGCACCCTTACGAAGCACATAAGACGGGAACTCGGCACTACGGTAAACGGCTATATCGATGATTTGATATTAACTCGCGCCGCTCAGATGATAGCAGAAGGTCGGTATTCTTTAAGCGCTATAAGCAACCGTTTCGGTTTTTGCGACCAATTTTATTTTTCGAGAAAGTTTAAAGCAAAGTTCGGAATTACCCCCAGTGAATATAAAAAATCAAGAGATATTTAAGCGGAAGAAATAATAAAATAGTTTAAGGAAAATTCCTTAAACTATTTTTTCTAATTATATTTCGCCTGAAATTTCTGCTAAGAGGTATAGATGAGAAGCGCAACCAATATGGCAGTTAATCCAGAAATTACGAAGCTCTTCAATATTTTCCTTTGAGGTCCAGAAGGTTGGAATTACACCGCTGTCACCGTTTTGCATACGGGTGAGCATATCGCCGAGAGCGGCGGCTTTTTCATAGTATAATTTATCATTTGTTGCCTTGTACATTTTTAAAAACGTACGCATTATTTTTCCTCCGCTTGCATCAATGGGCCAATAACAGAAATACTGTTCAAGTCCTGCAGGGGATTTGACTTCGGGGCAACTTGCCTTTGTCCAGGGCGCATATTCATCCCAGACAACAAACTGGTCTTCAACAAAGCGCATAAGTTCTTTTGCATCTTCCATCATTTCGGGGTTGTTTTGCACCAGATATTCTATCATATCGTCGGCGGTGAAATGTGTTAAATTAAGGTAGTTGGAACTTGGAGGAATATCCTCGAACTGTCCTTCCCAGTTAAAGTTATCAAAGCAAGTCTTCTTAAGATAAGCAAAGTAATTGTCGCCAAGTAACTTCCAAACTTCTTCATTCGTTACTTCTTTTAATTTTGTTAAAAAGTTTAAAATACTGAAATAATTACAGTAGTTATTGGTTAAAGGAAGTCCCGTTTCGGCAGATACCTGTAAATACCAATTCCCGTTTTCCTGAACGTTTTCTTTATAGTAATCTGCAATAGCCATAGCGGCATCGTAATATTTTTCATCTTTAGTAACTTCATAAAGATTTAAATAGGCAAGTCCCGCAGCTGCAGGATATATAAGCATAGTTGTATCCTTGCATTTTTTTGCGGCAGGCGCAACACTGTTAACCTTTTCTTCGTTAAGTCCTTTAAAGCAATATGTGGGAGGAAGTCCCTTTAAGGGAGACTCTTCACCATAGCTGACGCTTAGCATATAATCGGCTGCTGCCGTTGCAATTTTTAAAGAGTTATTTGCGCTTTCGGGGGATAACTTTGCATAAGTAAGCATGGCGTTGATAATACTGCTAAAGGTTTTTGCAGGATAAACGTTATGAGGGAATTCGGGGTCGGGTGTGCTGAACTTTAACCAATGCTGAACCATCGGCTGTTCGTAAACGTATTTATAAGCAAGAAGTGCGGCTTCTTTATAAGAACGGGTTCTCTCGGGGAGATTTTCTCTTCCGGGGAAGGGTGAACATTTGAAAAACGTACGGCTTCCAACCTGCCAGGTAACCTGACCGTTTCTTATTGCTTCTACCTTTAGAGTTACAAGTCCTGTGGGTATTTCACTCCAAATAGGCGTAAGGTCTGCAGTTGATGATTTGCTGTGGAAAGTGTGTTCAACGCCGTCTTTATCGGTAGCGGTGTATAAAAATTCGTGAATTGCTCCGTTAGGGAAAGACGGAAAATAAAAAGAGGGAGCAAATATAAACTGACTTGAGTTCATATTCCAAAAGGGCTGTCCGTTTACTCCGCCCGGTCTGATGGTTAATGTGTTATATTCGTTTAGCGCTTTTTCAGCAAAGTTTTCCATAAAAACCCTCCTAATTGGTTTATATATTAATATTAACACAGAAAGTGATAAAAATGAATAGAAAATCTCTATGCAAATATATAAATATTCTATAAAAGTTTAGTTTTTCCATTTGCTTGGAGCAACGCCCGTTTCTTTTTTAAATACCTTGCTGAAGTAGTAGGCGTCAGAAAAATTACATATGGCGGCAATGGAACTTATGGAATATTTACCGCTTGAAAGCAGAGTTTTAGCCTTTTCAATTTTTAGTTTAATTATATATCTGTGAGGAGTTATATTATAGGCTTTTCTGAATAATTCACCGAAACGCCGTTGCGTCAGCGAGCTTTCCTTTATTACCTCGTCAATGCAGTCAGCGTTACAAAAATTAAGGTCGATATACTCTTTTGCCTTTGCCATACGTTTATCTTTAGGAAAGTAATGGCGGTATTTTAGATTGCTGATTTCAGAACACAAAGCATAAACTACGGAATGTAGCGCCAAATGGTCGTTTTTATTATACAAATGCAGTGCTTTTTCCAAAAGAGAAACTATGGTTGCGTTGTTATTGATCTGAATGTAAAAACTGTCGGTGCTTATGTTTTCGTATGTGGTAAAATGAACTGAAAAAGCTTCCGATTGTTCTAACACAAACGTCATATAGTTGTCTTTTTTATTAAAAAAATAAACACAGTTTTCCGATAGGGTGAATTCCTGATTTTCAAAGGTATGTATAACCTTTCCTTTTAAAGAAATTCCTATAAAATGAGTTTCTCTATCCTTTGCAACCCATTGTTTTGAATTTGGTGTAAAACTGACAACGTTGGTTACGTCCTTTATATGAAGATTTTCAAATTGCATTTTTCAGCCTCCCGCAAAGTGCTACGATTATATTATACTACGTTCGAGATGTTTGTAAATAAAAACCTATATTTAGGCGAAAAAACATTTCCGTTTTTTACATTTTTCCGTTTTTGGTATTGTTTTGGTTTTAGGGCAGTGATATATTAAAATAAACTACTATCGGAGGGATTTTTATGTACGCTGATAAAGTAAAAAAAGAACTTTACGATTTTTATCTGACCGGTGACGCTGAAAGGTCAAAAGCCTTTGCGGAACATTGTTTTTCTATAATGGACTCAAGATATAAAGAGGATATGAGCGTAACCGCTCTAAAACTTTTGCAGTATGACGTTATAACCGAAGAATTTACACCCGTAATCTTTAAAACTATTCCCTATTATTACGAAACAGGTGTGTTGACCTCTCTTTCCGATGGTACGGCTTGGGCAAAATCACTGAATTTTAATCAGGCTAACGGTTGGGCGACGAGCAAAAACAAAGACGTGTTTGTTGAACAAGACAGCGAACTCTTTAAACTCAAATGCGCTCACGCAAAAAATATTCTTTATTTAATTTGCGGTCCTTATAACGATTTGAAACAGCATTACAATTTTAATTGCCGTCCGTTTTTAGAGGGTGGACTTAAGTCGGTTTACGAAAAAGCAGAGGCTGAAATTAAAAACGCTAAAAATGACCAAGAAAGAGAATTTTTGAATTCTGTATGTCAGGGTATGCTTGCGCTTAAAAAGGTTGCGGAAAAGTTTTCAAAAAAAGCAGAAGAAATGCTGTGTGCCGAAACCGATAAATCTGCTATTGAAAATTTAACCCTTATTCGTGATACCGCAAAACGCGTTCCGTGGAACAAGCCCGAAACCTTTTACGAAGCGCTTAACACCATGGCTTTTATGCGTACCGCGATGGGTTCTCTTGAGGGTGTTGGCCCTAATACCTTCGGAAGACTCGATAAAGATTTAATTAAGTTTTATGAAAACGATATAAAAAACGGTGTGTTGACAAAAGAAAAGGCGTACGAACTCGTCAGTCAGTTTTTACTTATTTGGGACTGTCATTACGACCACGATATGTTAATGGCGGGGTATGCCGACCACGAACTTGAAAATACCTACGTGCTTGGCGGATGTGACGATGACGGTAATCCTCTTTATAATGAAGTTACCGAAATGTTTTTACGCGCAACAAGGGAATATACCATTATTTTCCCAAAAATAAAATGTCGTTTTTCAAAAGATTCGCCTAAAGAATATCTTGATGAAGTGAACAAGGCAATAGTGGCAGGAACGAGCACCGTTTTGCTTCAGAATGACGATGCCTCTATACCTGCTATTGTAAGAAGTGGTAAAACCTTAGAAGAAGCAAGAAATTATCTTGTTACGGGATGTTGGGGTTTCGCTTTATCACAGGAGAAATTCGACCACGGCAGTTATCTTAATTTAATGAAGGCCTTTGAATTGCCTCTCCATAATTGTGACGATATTATAAATGAAATTCAGATTGACTTTGAAAAGTTTGACGATTGTGCTACGTTTGAAGAGTTCTACTCAAGAACTGTCAGAAACTGTGAAAAACTATTAGATGCAAAGCTTATGATTACCAAAAAAGGCGGTCAGATTTTTCATAAATATGACAGACTTCCGATTTTTTCATCAACCCTTGAAAACTGTATTGAAAATCATAAGGACTATACACAAAGGGGTGCAAAGTATAATGACGACTATCAGTTAATGTTCGGTTTTCCAAATATTATCGACTCTTTGCTTGCTGTTAAAACCTTAGTGTTTGATACTAAAAAATACACCTTTAATGAAATGCTCAGCGCGGTAAGAACCAACTGGGAAAATAATGAAGATATGCGAATTGAAGCAACTCGCTGTCACGGTTGGGGAGATGGCAGTAAAGAATCAAATGAACTTGCAACCCGTTTTTATGATGACCTTTATGAAATGTGTCAGAGAAAGACGGGCACCTATGGCGGCAAGGTTCATATGGGACATCTTACCTATACCGAGATTATATGGTGGGGAGAAAAAACTCTTGCAACCCCCGACGGCAGAAAGAACGGCGAATATTTTGCACAAGGACTTACTCCTTCAAGATTAAAGCGTATTCCAAACGTAGCCGACGTTATTAACAGTATGAAATGCCTTGACGGCTCAAAAATGGGCGCCAATTCCGTTGTTAATATTATTCTTCCGAGCAATATTTCTCTTGAACGTTGCGAGAATTTCTTAAGAGTTATTGCAACAACGGCTATTCAGTCTTTACAGCTTAACTGCGTTTCCAAGGAAGTGCTTCTTGATGCGCAAAAAAATCCCGAAAAATACCCTGAATTAATAGTGCGAGTAACAGGCTTTTCCGCAAAATTCACAAGTCTTTCACCTACCTGGCAGCAAGAGGTTATTAGCCGTAACTTTTACGATTAAATTGTAAAATTTCTTTACTTATTTTTTAAATGTGATATAATCTTAAGCAGAGGTGACTTTTATGATAAAAATGTTAAGTATAGGAAACAGTTTCTCTTGTGACGCTTTGGCTTACTTTGGCGATATGGCAAAAAATGCAAATATCGAAGTTGAGGTATGGCATTTAGAAATAGGTGGTTGTTCTTTTGAACGCCACTATAACAATATGTGCGCCGATATGTGTACCTATAACTTTTCAGTAAACGGAGAAGCTCGTCCTATGGCACGTTTGTCCGACGTGGTGGAAAAAGAGAAATTTGATATAGTTACTATTCAGCAGGTTAGTCACAGTAGCGGTCTTTATTCTACGTATCATCCGTATATTGATGAATTTGTTGATTACATAAGAAAATATCAAAAGGAAGCAAAACTTTGGCTTCATAAAACATGGGCTTATGAAAAAAATAGTTCTCATTCGGGATTTGTCAATTACGGAAAAAACCAAATGGTTATGTACGAGGCCATCTGTAATATTTACGAAAAAATCGCTAAAGAAATTAATGCTGACGGCATAATTCCTTCGGGTGACGTTATTCAGGCTTTAAGAGGTAAGCCCGAGTTTAGTTATCCGAATGAGCCCAGCCTTTGCAGAGACGGTTTCCATATGCATTTTCTTTACGGACGTTATGCTGTTGCGGCAACCTGGTTTGAAACGCTTCTTCACGGCGATATAAGAAAGGTTGACTTTTTACCGCCTACAGAAATTGTCGGTGAACTTTATGAAGGTGAACTTAAAAGAATTGAGATTATTAAAGATACGGTTCACAGCATTTGTACTAAATAACCAAAAAGGACTTCTGACGAAGTCCTTTTACTTTTTATTAAATTGTTCCTTCAACCGTAAGAGTAGCAATTCCGGGGGTTAAAATATATTCGCCTGTAGTTACGTCTTGAACGAAAGTGGCGGCAGGAACGGTAATATTGGTGGGTAAGGTTGTAAACAAACCGGTGGTTTCGTCATAGTTATAATTTACACCCTCAGTCCAAGCGTTGCCGTTATAGCTGACGGAAAGGTTGGTCAAAATGGGATTAAAGGTATCGGTTATAACTGCGTCGGAGGTAGAAACGATCGCTTCATTTCCCGTATTCTGAATAATAAAGGTGTAGGTTACACGGTCGTTATCTACTACCTGAGCAGGTGTAATCGATTTGGAAATCGAAAGATCAGCCTCACTCAAAGCGTTAATTGTATCGGTTGCCGTAATGGGAGCGTTTAATCCGTCACCGGTAACAGTAACGGTATTTGTGATAACCCCTTCTGCTTCGGGATTGGCGAAATTAGTTACTGTGGTCTGATAAACGATAACTGCGTCGCTGTTTGCGGGGATATTAATTCCCGTAATAACGAGAGGCGGTCCTGCAGTTACGGTAGGCGCGGGATTTATAACACCGTTCACGTAATATAAAACGGAGCCGTCAACAAAGTTTAGCGGATAAACTGTGGTGCCGCCAAATTCATAACCGCCTAAATCGTCGCTGACGGTAAGATTTGTCAGAGCGGTATTTCCCGTATTGCGAAGGGCTACAACGTAGGTTACGGTATTTCCTACGGAATAATTTTCTTCAACTGAGGTTTTGGTTGCGGCAAGTACGTCGAGAATTTCACCGAAAGCAACGTTTGAATTAGTGATTGTTCCGTTATAAGATAAAGTTGCCTGATTGGTAAAAATAGCCATATTTTTTCTCCTTTCTTTTTTTTATGCCGATTTATATCGGTATTATATTTTATGACGATTAAGCGTTAGGTGTCACAAATGCAAAACGAAAAAGTTTAGTGGAAGGTTTTGGCAACCATTTCTTATTACGTTGAAAACGACGACGTTACCGAAGAAAAGGAAATTAAACTTGATTTGGGTAAGGAAGGCAAGTATGAAATTTATCTTTTAGATAAAGAGCATGACGGTGAACTTATTGATACCACAAGTGATTTGACCTTTAACTTAAAGCCTCTTAGTGCGTTACTTATTAAGGAAATATAATTTAAAAGGAGTTAAGCCGATTTTCTCGGTTTAACTCCTTTTTTGTTATAAGGTACTGATTTTATAAGTGCGAATATCGTTTGGCTCGAGCGTATCAGAAATAATACATTTATTGCCGTTTATTGTGAAATTTTCGGGAAGTGTTTTGCCGACAATTCCATATTCTTCTAAGCTGAATTCCAAAGAAAATTCCGCCTTTTCATCGGCAATGTTTGCCGCGATTATTACAGTTTCTTTTCCATCGCGACGTCGCCACGCGCCTGTGATAACCTGTTCGGATTCTATAGTTCCTTCAAACCACAGTCCCGCTGTGGTAACAAGTTTTGGAAGCGAACACTTAACCAATGGGGGACGAAGCATCTGTGAGGCATTAAACAGATCGTCAAGTTCCCAACGTACGTTTACAGCTTTCTTGAGGAAGTTTAGCCAACGTGGTTGCCAAACGAGATCTGCCTTGCACCATCCGAGTTGCTGACCTGACACAAGAGAACGCGCCGTACAATATTTAAAGAACGGAAGGTCTTCTTTTTTCTTTCCGATAGTACAACGTCCTAAAAGTTGAATATATCCTGCATAAACTGCAGAAAACGCAGGAACTTCGCCTTGATATACCCACGTCCAAGTAAGATATCCGTCAAAACTCTTCATGAAAGATTCTGCGTTATCTTCGGTGAAATAGAAAGCGTCTGCAGGCTTCTTTTCACGAATACGTGCCATCATAGTATTCCATCCGTCCGTCCACCAACTTCCTCCACCGGGAAGATGCTCGTGAGTCGGATTATAGCAAGGTTGTGCTCTTACAGCGGCAGTCTGATCGTAGTATATACCATCAATAGGAAGTGTTTCTTCCATCTCGCGTGTGAGATTTTCCATAAGGCTATGCCACGGGGAATATGTAGGGCACATCTGTACGAGAAAACTTTTCTCTCCTTGTTCTGTAGTTTGAGGATAGATTTGACGTAAAACTGACCCGTCGGCCTGTATTACTGCACCTTGTGCGCCTGTGTTATCATAGTTTATCCTGTGTCCCATCTTGCCATCATGCTTTTCCCAACTGACCGCGTTGATGTAAGGCAGAACCGCTATGTTGTTTTCACGCAGTTTTTTGGCGTTGGCAAGAAAGGTCTCTTTTGCGGGAAGAAAATGAGGATATTCTATATTAAAAGGTATTTCGTGCCAGTTATATACGTGGTATGCGATAGGAACTCCAAGTTCTTTTTGTAACTGAATAGGAGCTTCGTACCAATAATCAGCATCGTAAATATCACTTCCTGCGCTGAGTGACATCGGTTTGTTGTCTCGCTGATATGGTGAATTTGGAATATAATCACTTATCCAAAACGGGTTTTTGCGGAAGCGTTCTGAGGTATCGGGACGTCCTAACTCGGGAAGCCAATTTGCTTTAGAACGAACAAAATCTGCATATATCATAGAAGCATCATACCAGTCGCCGACAAAGGGTTGCCACCTTGTTTCGCCGAACAGGTCGAATGAATTTCCTGCAACACCGCCATTTATGGCATAAAATAATGACGTTAACGAAAAACGATTTTCGCTTGTTTGTACGGCAAATTTCTTGGTTGCCGCACTGCCATCTTCGGTGCTTATGTAAACACCGCCATTTTTTGAATAAACGGCAAAGTATTGCATCGTTATTCGTCCACCGGGATAGTTTTCACCATAAGTAAAGCCTTTGCTTCCGGCGTTTTCTATGATTTGTCCCCCTATATAAGGGAGAAACAACGTGAATTCGGGATGCTCAAGACAAGGCAACGGATAACTGATTTGCATAACGCTCCATTCTGCGCTGTTGTTAACTACACTCGTTTGCCAAACAAGTCCGCCACGCTCTTCTTTTACACGGCAGATAATTGTAAGTTCACGGGCAATTTCGTGTCCTGCGCAGACTATCTCTGTGTGGATCTCATTCGTATGCCACGTTACAGAGTCCCATATATCAGACGAGGAAATTTTGACCGACGTTTCGTCGTTTGCCCGTCTGATATCACCGACGAAAAGCGGTGAAGGTATGACGGTGAAATCCATCATTTTTCCTCCGACAATTTCCAGTCGTTGCCCTTTTGCTGAAATATCTGCATAAAAATTATTGTTACCAACACGAAGCATTACGTATAACCTCCCTTTCGTTTGCAATTTGCTTTATGTTATGTTGACACAGTTTTGTTTCTGTGCTATAATTTTAAATATCCTATATTCAATATAATTTGAAATATATGCATATATATTCGACTACAACATAAGCTATCAATACGATTTTAACATATAACTTAGATTTTTTCTATCAAAATACTGCTTAAAAATTTTAAAAATTCTGCACTAATAAGAAGGAGGTACTATGAAATCTGCATTTCCAAATATTATAACCATAGGAACATTTGACAGCAGACGTAACTATCCTTCTGAAAAGAAAACCGAACCGAGAACGGTGCGCTGCTATGAATTTGAATATTTTTATATAGACGGCGGCGTTTCAGTGCTTAATGACGTGCCGTATAAACTGACTAAAGGCAGTGTTTTGTTTGCAAAACCGGGTGATATACGATATAGTTATTTGCCTGTCGCTTGTAGATTTGTGCATTTTAATATTGAAAGTGAGGAACTTATCAGTTCTTTAAACGACGTAGCACCATTTTTATCGGCATCTGAGCATCAATTAACCGAGGAAATTTTCGGTAAGATATTATCGCTTTTTCATTCGGGAAAGGCTATTGATAATATGGCGGCATCGGCTGAACTTTTACTTCTGTTGCGTTCCTTGTCGATTAAACATTCTCAAAACGTTAACCTGATTTCATACGCTCAGAAATTTATCGAAGACAATTATTATAAAAATCTTTCTGCAGAAGATATTGCAGCGGAATGTAACGTCAGCGTTTCCTATTTGCATCATATGTTCAAAAGACGGCTTAATACTACACCGTGTGATTATCTTTGTGGCTGTCGCATATCTGCAGCTCGCAGTCTGCTTATTAATACTACTCTTCCTTTCGGTGATATATCTTTTAAATGTGGTTTTAATTCCCAAAGTTATTTTTCTTATTGTTTTAAACAGCATATCGGTCTCTCTCCAAGTGAGTACCAAAAAAAATACAGAGGTATAATGTAGATTTATAAAACAGAGGTTTTTACTATGGAAATCAGAAAACTTAAACCAAATGAATTTTACGCTTTGCGAGATCTTCTTGATGAAGTGTTTACTCGTCATAATAAGCGAGACACAATTTTTGAAAAAGAATTCCCTCGCATATTCGGAGAACCGAATGAATATTGCACTTCATCGCATATCGGCGCCTTTGATGGTGACCGACTGATAGGAACTGCGGCAATGTATCCTATCGATTACGTTATCGGCGGTGTTCACGTAAAACTTATTGCCAACGGAAACGTTGTCGTTCACGAGGATTATCGTGGTAGAGGTGTGATGATGAGTCTTCTTCAGAAAATCAACGAGGAATGCGACAAAATCGGTGACGTTGGTTATCTTCACGGAAAAGCAGAACGTTATGGCAAAGTAGGATATTTCTCGGGTGGAGTACAGTATTTGTGTACTCTTGAAGCAGGAGAGAAGGCAGGTTATGAGTTTGCTGCGGTACAGCCCGAAGAAATCGATTATCTTATGGAACTATCAACAAAACGTACCGATTATATCGTTCGATCAAAAAAGGATTTTCTCCCCGCTTTGCACAGTTGCGGACGTGAAGCGCTTACGGTTTTCAAAAATGGTATTATCGTCGGTTACGTTTCTCTTGCACGAAAAAGTGGTTTTGTTGAGGAATTTGCTATCGTTAACGATGACGAACCCGGTGTTTTCAAAGCACTTGCAAACGAAATCGGTGCGCCCGTTACAGTTCGCCTTTCAGGGTACGAAGTAAAGACTTTTGAAAAAATTAAAGCCTGTGTAAAGGATTCTTCAGCCATTAAGCAATCTGAACCTGCATTATTCCGCATTATAAACGCTGAACCGCTAAAGGCAGGCGCTCGTGCGCTCGGTCTTGATGAAAGTGTGATTTACGCTCCATATCTTACTTGATTAAGGACGTGATGCTATGAAGCTTACAATATTAAAATATGCAGAATCGGTAATAGGAGAAGACTCTGTCTTTTTAGGCGGCAAAAAGGGAAGAATATGGCCTATATCCTTTTTCCTTTTCCTTTTTGAAGATGAAAACAGAAAAATATTAGTTGATACGGGTTGTAACACTTTGCCGGGATTTCCTTTAAGCAGATTTATAAAGCCTCTTGATTTGCTTTTAAAATACGGAGTAAAGGCAGAAGAAATAACCGACCTTATTATTACACATTCCCATTCCGACCATGCAGAATTAGCGGCGGAATTTAAAAATGCAACGGTTTACGTTCAGCAAGAGGAATATAATATACGTAAACGGTATTTTTTAGATAATCGGAAAATAATTACCTTTGAAAACGAA
Organism: Oscillospiraceae bacterium; assembly: GCA_015065605.1. Lineage (GTDB taxonomy): Bacteria > Bacillota > Clostridia > Oscillospirales > Acutalibacteraceae > SIG607. The sequence goes on from SVPZ01000002.1 coordinate 83,425, forward strand.
ATACAGGTAGCAGACAATATAAAGGTGATAAAAATCGGAGGACATAGCATAGGCTCGTGCATAGTCGAATTTACTAAAAATGATAAAAAATACGTAATAGCAGGGGATGAAGCCTATTCGAGAGAATGTATTAAAAGAAAAATCCCCACTGGTGCTAGTGTTAACGCCATACATAGCCGTAAATTTATAGAAAAATACAGTGACGAAAACTATACCGTTCTTTATTCTCACGATATGGATATTTTAGAGGGCAAAAACGGCTTTGTGACTATAGAAAAATAGAACTCCCTAAGGAGTTCTATTTTTTATGACTGTAACGATTTTAAATTATAAAATTCGCCTTTTTTCTCCATAAGTTCCTCGTAATTTCCGAACTCTACGCATTTTCCGTCACGGATAACTGCGATTTTATCGGCATTTCTTATTGTGGAAAGTCGGTGAGCAACTATAAAGGTTGTTCTGTTTTTTGTAAGGTTTTCAATAGCCTTTTGAATTTCTGCTTCCGATACGCTGTCAAGCGCACTGGTGGCTTCATCGAAAATAATCACTTCGGGGTCGCGTATAATTGCTCTGGCTATGGCAATTCGCTGCTTTTGACCGCCCGAAAGTTTATCGCCGTGCTCTCCTACGCTTGTATTGACACCTTTCGGAAGTTTTTCAATAACACTTGTGAGCTGAGCGGCTTCGATAACTTCATTTAATCTTTCTTTTGAAATTTTGGGGTTTCCATAGGTAATATTCTCTTTTATTGTACCTGAGAATAAAATGGTTTTCTGAGGTACTACGGATAAGAAACGTCGATAACTGTGAAGGTCTATATCTTTAACGTTTTGTCCGTCTATTAACAGACTTCCTTTTGAAACGTTATAAAAGCCTGTCACAAGGCTTATTATAGTGCTTTTGCCTGAACCCGATTCACCTACAAGGGCAATTGTTTCTCCTTTGTTCACCTTTAAATCAAGACCGTTTAAGACGGGGGACTCATCATCGTATTTGAAGAATACGTTTTTAAATTCGTATTGACCGTCAAGTTTTTTGAGTTTTATCTTTCCAGCGTTATTTTCTACGTCACCGGCAGAAAGAATTTCACCTATAGAGTTTACCGATTCAAGACCTTTTGAGAGAATCGGGAGAACCGAAACTATGCCGTTTACGTGACCTAACAGGGTAGTAAAGTAGGTTTGGTAAAGGGTGATATCACCAATATCCTTTATTACGCCTTTGACGGCAAGATACCCCGTAAAGAATAGGCAGACTATTTGCGCCAAAGACATAAACACCCATACCACAGAACCGAAAAGACTTTGAACGAAATCAAGGTTGTATCCTTTTTGGGCGGCTACGGTTACTTCGTTTGTGATTTTTTTAATTTCCTTTTCTTCGAGCGCATGTGCGCGGGTGACGGGAACCAGTTCCAGCATATCAATAACGCTTGAAGAGGTGTTTTCCATAGTTTTTCTGAATTCGGAATTTTTCTCCCTCATCGGTTTTCTGAATTTTGCCATAAGAAAAGCGAAGAATGGTATGCAAATCAGAAACATAAAAAACACCGGTACGCTTTTTCTTATTATGATAACAAGGGTGATACTCATATCAGCAACAACGCGAAGTATTACGTTGAAAATCTGAGAAGAAAGTGCTTCAACACTTTCTACGTCACGCATTACTTTGGACTGAATTTTACCTGTTGGCATCTCCTTATGGAAACCAATAGAAAGTTGTTGCAGTTTTCTGACCATTGCGCCTCGAAGTATTGCTTCAACCTTTCGTTTTGCTTTACTGAAAAAGTGCGAATGTATCATATGGGTGGGAATGTTTTGCACTAAAACAATAAAAGCGATTATGAAATCTATGATAAGTCGCCGCGTAGCGCCCGAAGGCATTTCTATGATAGTATTGATAACGTCTGCCGTAATCAGCGGAATTACCCATACCGGCAACTGTTTTATGACAAAAAATAAAGACGAGACTAACAGATTTTTGTAGTCACCCTTATAGATTCCGAAAAGGACTCTCAGACCCTTTCCGTTATGCTTTCGGTAACAATCAATAATCTGTTCTTCTCGCCGTAGAATTTCGGTATTGCTTAAAATTTTTTTTGATTTGTTTGCTTTTTTATTCATACAAATCACACTCCTGCGTGGGAAAAAAGAGGCTATTAAGTTTTAGTGTCCTATGAGAAGAGGTTTCTTCAAGGACTTTATAACACAATGAAAAACAAAAGTCAATACTTTTAACTGAAGTTTATGAATTTTTTCAGCGCCTTAAAGGTGACGTCGCTTATATCGTGTTCGATTTTACAGGCATCCTCGGTTGCGGTTGTTTTATCAACACCCAGTTTTATTAAACATTCGGTGATTACCGTGTGTCTTTCGTAAATTTTTTCTGCTATTTCTTCGCCTTCTTCTGTAAGGGTGAGATAACCTTCATCATCCATTTTAACAAATCCACCGTTTTTTAAAAGACCGACGGCTCTGCTTACGCTTGGCTTTGAAAAACCGCGGTATTCGACTACGTCGATAGAGCGGACTTTTTTGAGTTTTTTTGACAGCACGTAAATTGATTCGAGATACATTTCTCCTGATTCTTTAAGAGTCATAACGTCCCTCCGATGTGTGTTTATTATATGTTACCACATTTTAATAAAAAAAGCAAGAAAAGGCAATTTTAAAAATCTTTAATTTGAAAGCGAGAGGAAATAATAATTAACGAACTACTAAATCTATGTAAAAAAGTCGTCTTTTGACACAATATGTAATAAAATCTGTGGGTTTTATACAAATATAATTTGACAAAGGTGAAGTAGAGGTGTATAATGATGGCTGAGGTAGTGTTTCTTGCACTATTTCTTTTTAGTGAATGTTCTCATTTAAAATGTTAAAATAAACGGAGAGAAAACAGTGGAAAAGTATGTTATAGAAGGCGGTAAAGCTTTAAAGGGCGAAGTACATATAAGCGGTGCAAAAAATGCTGCCGTTGCAATACTCCCTGCCGTTTTACTTGCCGATGAACCCTGTATAGTGGAAAATCTCCCCGACATTTCCGATGTCAGTTTGTTACTTAAGAGTATGACTACTCTTGGAGCAAAGGTTGAAATGCTTGATGTAAACACCGCAAAAATTGATCCTACCGGTATAAAGTCTTATATAGTAACCAAAGATATGAGCAGTGGTATGCGTGCTTCAAGTTACTTTTTGGGCGCACTGCTTGGCCGTTTTAATAAGGCTAAGGTGGCTCCTCCCGGTGGTTGCGATTTTGGTGTAAGACCGATTGACCAGCATATCAAGGGCTTTGAAGCTATGGGTGCAAAGGTTTCCTGTGAAAACGATATGGTTGTTTGCCGTGCAGAACAGCTTATGGGTAACTATGTTTATCTCGATATGGTTTCTGTAGGCGCTACCATTAATATTATGTTGGCAGCCGCAAAAGCAAAGGGTATGACCGTTATCGAAAATGCGGCAAGAGAACCGCATATAGTTGACCTTGCAAATTTCCTTAACTCAATGGGCGCGAACATTATGGGCGCAGGTACCAACGTTATTAAAATCCGCGGTGTTGAAAAACTTCACGGCGTTACCTACAGTATAATCCCTGACCAGATTGAAGCGGGTACTTATCTTGTTGCCGCCGTAGCTACGGGTGGTGACGTTACAATAACCAACGTAACCCCTAAACATCTTGAATCTATAGTTGCAAAACTTATTGAAGCAGGCGCAACGGTTGAACAGTTTGATGAAGCGGTACGTATTAAAATGGAAAGACGCCCACGTCGTTGTCAGGTAAAAACAATGCCTCATCCGGGATTCCCCACCGATATGCAACCTCAGATGACTACTATGCTCACAATTGCTGAAGGTGAAAGCACCGTATATGAAAGTGTGTGGGACAACCGTTTCCGTTATATAGATGAACTCAAAAAAATGGGCGCCGACGTCAATGTTGAAGGCAAGCGCGCTATTATAAACGGAAAAGATTCGCTTACTCCTGCCGTAGTAAACGCAACCGACTTAAGAGCAGGCGCCGCAATGGTTATTGCAGGACTTATGGCACCCGGTAAAACCGTGGTACAAAATATTGAATACATTGACCGAGGCTATGAAAATCTGGTAGAAAAATTTGAAAAACTCGGCGGTGTTATTCACAGGGTTTCCGAATAACTTTAAAGGGAGGTTTTTCCTCCCTTTATTATATATATGTAAGAGGGAGATGAAAAAATGGCAAAACTTTGTCCGCTTTTTAGCGGAAGTAAAGCAAACTGCACCTACCTTTCGGGTAACGACGGCGCGTTGCTTATAGATGCAGGGGCTTCTTGTTCGGCTATACTTAAATCAATTGAGGCGCTGGGTGAAAGTGTTGACAGAATACGTGCCATACTCATCACTCATGAACATACCGACCATATAAAAGGTCTTAAAGCTCTTCTTAAAAAAATTGACGTTCCCGTTATGGCTTCGCAAAAAACTCTTGAAACACTTTATAACGTTAACGTGTTAAATGATGAAGCAAAAACAGTAGCGCTTGGCGAAACTGCTTTTGAAAGCGAAGTGGGTAAAATAATACGTTTTGAAACAATGCACGACTGCGAGGGCTCCAGCGGATATAAAATTGATTTTGGTAACGATAGCACGGCGGCGGTTTGTACCGATCTTGGCGTCGTTACTCCCTCTGTAAGAGAGGCGCTCAGCGGTTGCAGTACGGTACTTCTTGAATCAAATCACGATTTAAGGATGCTTCAGAACGGACCTTATCCTCCTGAACTTAAAATCAGAATTGCAGGGGAGAGGGGGCATCTTTCAAATGCCGCCGCCGCTTGCGAACTCGTTTCTCTGCTTAAAAGCGGTACTAAGCGTTTCGTTCTGGGACACCTTAGCGAAAACAATAATCTTCCTGCTTTGGCACTTAGAACAAGCGAGTCTGCGCTGATGGATGCGGGTGCTAAAAAAGGTATTGATTATACGTTGTTTTGCGCTTTGAGAGAAAACAAGGAAACGGTATATTTCTAAAAATTTTCAAATATTAAAAAAAAGGCTTGACCGAGGGTGCATTTTGTGATATAATTGCTGTACCTCTAAGGAGTCTTTTTTTTTGTTTGGACTCTATTCTGTAAAAGTTCTCGTGTTTCGGAGTGCTTACCTTTCGTATGGCGACATAATGCGAAGGGTCCGAAGAGTTACTTAACTGAGGGAGGCGTTTACTGCGTATTCGCAGCAAAAAAATATTTCCGTAAAGCGGGAGGTGCCGTTATGAGAGTAAAAATCACACTCGCTTGTACTGAGTGCAAGCAGCGCAATTACAACACAATGAAAAACAAGAAGAACGATCCGGACAGACTTGAAATGAACAAATATTGCAAGTTCTGCAGAAAGCACACCGTTCATAAGGAAACTAAATAAGGAGAGCTGATATGATGAAAGTTATCAATAAAGCTTGTCAGGTTTTAGCTACCCTTTGCAGTATTTCTGCTTTGGTTTTCTTCTTCTTTAATTTCGCCAGCCTCACAACAAACGAAGCAGGCGTAATTTCTGTAAGCGGTCTTCAGATGGGATTCGGTTCCGAAGTAATCGAGGGAACAAAAATCGCTAAAAGCGCAGACGTTCTTTTCTGCTTCCTTCTTTCCGTTCTCGGTGTTGCTCTTTCGGTATTTACATTCTTCTCCAAGTCTAAAGGCTTAAAGTATTTTGCTTCCGGTATTAATGCCGCAGTTGCAATTTATATGCTTGTTATTGCCCTTAGCAATCCTTGGAAGTTTGTTGATACCCGTCCGTTCACTGCAACAGGCGTTGAGTACACTTCTTTCGTTCTTATAGTATCCTTAGTGATGTTTGCCGCACTTATTTTCAGTGTTGCATATTTCCTTTTGGACGACTATATTGAAGTTCTTGAATCCAAAGGCTCTAAGAAGTTTATCTTAAAGAGAATTGCTCAGTTCTTCAAGGACTATAAGAGTGAGTGCAAGAAGATTGTTTGGCCCGGTCTTAAAGAAGTTCTTAAAAACACCGGTATAGTATTGGTTATGTTTATTATAATCGGTGCGATTATTTGGCTCGTTGACTTTGGTCTTGGTACTTTACTTGAAAGTATCTGGAAATAAGGAGAACCAATATGTCTGAACAAGCAAAATGGTATGTAGTGCAGACCATGTCGGGTTACGAAAATAAAGTAGCTACCGACCTTGCTACTATGGTAGAAAACCGTAAGATGCAGGATTTAATCGTGGATATTAAAATCCCCACCGAAAAGGTAACAGAGGTGAAGGATGATAAGGTTCGCGAGGTAGAACGTAAAATTTTCCCCGGATATGTTCTAATCAAAATGATCGTTACTAACGATTCCTGGTACGTAGTCCGTAACATTCGCGGCTGCACAGGATTTGTAGGTCCCGAATCAAAACCCGTACCCCTTACTGATGAAGAGGTAGCGTCCCTGGGCGTTGAAAAGCACAGCGTTGAGGTTGGTTACAATGTGGGTGACCGCGTTGTTATCGTTAGTGGACCTCTTAAAGACTTCGCAGGCGTTGTTAAAGAAATTAATGTCGCAGATAACAGCGTTAGCGTAGGAATTGATGCGTTCGGTAGAGAAACTATTGCCGAACTCGAGCTGGATCAGATTGTTCTGGCTGACTAATTAAGGTAATAATACGGTTTGACCGTTTATTATGCGGCTGTCTCGCCGCTGACACCGTTCGGTGTCGCAAGTGGGAGGAGCATAAATTCTTTTAAGATGCTCCGCCAAGTGTAAATAAACACTGTTACCACAATTTTGGAGGTGCAAAAAATGGCTCAAAAAATTATAGGCTACATTAAATTGCAGATCCCCGCAGGTAAAGCAACTCCTGCCCCCCCGGTAGGTCCTGCTCTGGGTCAGCACGGTGTAAACATTATGGCTTTCACCAAGGAGTTCAATGAACGCACAAAGAATGATATGGGACTTATTATCCCTGTTGTAATCACTGTTTACGCAGACCATTCTTTCAGCTTCGTTACAAAGACTCCTCCTGCCGCTGTTCTTATTAAGAAGGCTTGCGGTATTGAATCCGCATCCGGCACACCTAACAAAACCAAGGTTGCCAAGATCACCAGCGAGCAGATTAGAAAAATCGCAGAAACAAAAATGCCCGACCTTAACGCTGCAAGTATCGAAACCGCTATGAGTATGATAGCAGGTACCGCACGTAGTATGGGCGTAGAAGTAGTCGATTGATTCTCTCTCGTGGGAGGAAATTTCCGATTTAACCACTTATTGGGAGGTAAAATAAAGTGAAACACGGTAAAAAATATTTAGCCAGCGCACAGCTTATTGAACCCGGTAAGCTTTATGACGCTGAAGAAGCAACAGCAATCGTTGTAAAGACTGCTGCTGCAAAATTTGATGAAACAGTAGAAATCCACGTACGTCTTGGTGTTGACTCTCGTCACGCTGATCAGCAGGTTCGCGGTGCAGTAGTTCTTCCTAACGGTACCGGTAAGACTGTACGTGCCCTTGTTCTTGCTAAGGGCGACAAGGCTGATGCTGCTCTTGCTGCAGGCGCAGACTTTGTTGGTGCAGAAGATATGGTTGCTAAAATCCAAAACGAAAACTGGTTGGATTTCGACGTAGTAATTGCAACACCCGATATGATGGGTCTTGTAGGTCGTCTTGGTAAGGTTCTCGGCCCCCGTGGCTTGATGCCTTCTCCTAAGGCCGGTACTGTTACTCCTGACGTTGCTAAGGCTGTTGCTGAAGCTAAGGCAGGTAAAATTGAGTACCGTCTTGATAAGACCAACATCATCCACTGCCCCATCGGTAAGGTTTCCTTTGGTGCTGAAAAGCTTCAGCAAAACTTTGATGCTCTTATGGGTGCTATTATTAAGGCTAAGCCTGAGGCTGCTAAAGGTCAGTACATCAAGTCTTGTGTACTTGCTACCACTATGGGCCCCGGTATAAAGCTCAACGTTGCTAAGTTTGGTAACTAATATTAACAAATAAAACCGTATTTGAGGCACACTCCTAAGGGAAGTGTGCCTCAGTTATTTATATAGAAAAAACGGAGACTACTTCTTTATGAAGCATCTCCGTTTCTATGAATATGCGAAAGAGCATCAGAGGTGGAATTTTCAGAGCAGGTACGGGAAGCGCTATGGAATATATTGTAAGCGCCAAAAAGGTTGGTGCAACAGCAGACGGAAGATATGCATTTTCTCCTTACGGCTCAAGTTTTTCACCCTCGCCTGAATGTAAAACAAAAGGAGTACTCTCCTGTATTAAATCGTTTACAAAATATGATTTAAGTGATATAATAAACGGCGGTCCGTTAACCCTTGAAATTCACGATACGGTTTTTAGAAATAATGATGGAATTAAAAAGGTGGCGAAGCTGGTTAAATGCTTTATAGACCGCGGAGGTCATCAGCTACAGCTGAACTCGGTTAATCGCGACGTGCTTATAAACGCTCAAAAAAATCCTGAAGATTATAAAAATCTGATAGTCAGAGTATGGGGTTGGAGTGGATATTTTACCGAACTTGCCAAAGAATATCAGGACCATATAATAAAAAGAACCGAATTTACAATTTAAAATAAAAAAAGTGTTGACAAACGGTACGTGTTTGTGTATAATACTTTTGTTGCATTACTTGAGACAGTAGGTTCCAACTTTGGAGTAAGCTTAGCGCCTACCGAGGTGAGCAGAACATTATAATTTATTTTTAATGTTTCAGTCTGTTCCTCGTCTCAGGGAACAGACTTTTTTTATTATTTTTTACGGAGGTGAAATTAATGCCTAATGCAAAAGTTTTAGAGGAAAAGAAAGCGATAGTTGCTTCCCTTGCTGAAAAACTTCAGAATTCCGTAGCCGGCGTTATCGTTGACTATACCGGTACTTCTGTTGCAGATGATACTGCTCTTCGTAAGGAGCTTCGTGAGGCCGGCGTTGATTATTTCGTAGTTAAGAATACTCTTCTTGCCCGTGCTATCGAAGGCACCGACCTTGAGGGTATGAAGGAAGTTCTTGAAGGAACCACCGCTCTTGCAATCTCTAAAGAAGATCACGTTTGCGCTGCTCGTATTCTTTGCAAGTTCGCAGAAAGCCACGAAAACTTCAAGGTTAAATCCGGTTATCTCGACGGTAAAGTTATCGATACCGCAATGATTGAAAGCCTTGCAAAACTCCCCAGCAGAGAAGTTCTTCTCGCTACAGTTCTCAGCGCTTTCCAGGCACCTATGGCAAGCTTTGCTCGTGCCGTTCAGGCCATCGTTGATAAAGACGGTGAAGCCGCTGCTGAATAATTCAGCTTATAAAAATAATTAAAAACAAAAAACTATATTTATTTAAATTGGAGGAAAATAAAATGGCATCCGAAAAAATTACTGCTATTATTGAAGAATTAAAAGTACTTACAGTTCTTGAGCTTTCTGAGCTTGTTAAGGCTGTAGAAGAAGAGTTTGGCGTATCTGCTGCTGCAGCTGTAGCTGTTGCTGCTCCTGCTGCCGGTGGCGCTGCTGCTGCTGAAGAAAAGACCGAATTTGACGTTATCCTTGCTGGTGCAGGCGCTAACAAGATCGCTGTTATCAAGGCTGTTCGCGAAATCACCGGTCTTGGCCTTGCTGAAGCTAAGGCTCTCGTTGACGGCGCTCCTAAGACTCTTAAAGAGGCTGCTTCTAAGGAAGACGCTGATGCTATCAAGGCTAAGCTCGAAGAAGCTGGCGCTACTGTTGAACTTAAGTAATTTAAGGTTAGATAAAAAATTAAGACTCTGCTTTATGCAGAGTCTTTTTTTATAATGCTCTATAGAGTTTTTTTGCAGATTGATACCTTTTTTGTGGTGAAATATCGGTACATTTTCTTATGATTTTGCCACCTCTGCCTTTCGCCAGCGTTTCACTGGGATGTCGTCCTGTCAGCATTACGTTTAGTAAAACACCCATTGCGTAGATGTCGGTTCTTTGGTCGCTTTGTGTGATACCAAGTTGTTCGGGGGAGGCATATCCCACCGTTCCCATAACAACCGTATCCTTTTTTGAATTATTTAACTTTCGGTATGCGTTAAAGTCAATTAATACAACGTGATTATTTTTCGAAATAAGAACGTTTTCGGGTTTAATATCTCTGTGTATTATATTCATCCCGTGTAAAACCTCAATAGCTTTGCATAGAGATTTTAAAAGTTTTGAAGCTTCTTTATAGTTGTACTTTTTAATCTCCATTGATTCGGCAAGAGTAATGGAATCGATATATTCTTCAAGAGCTATCATTCCGTCGTCAAGAATTATTGTGTCATAAATTTTCGGAAGATTTTTACAGTCTATATTTACAAGTTCTTCGTATGCAGAAACCCTTTCCGCATAACTTCTGAGCACAATATCCTTATTTAACTGTTTGTGTCGAAAATGGAAAACCGTATATTCGGCTTTGTTTACCCATACGTGCATAAGCTGATAGGTTTTTTTGAAATTTTCTATATAATCGTTACGCGTCATTTTTTATACCTAATATGCATTGTATTTCCAGTTGGCGTTTTTTAAATAATCGTTTTGCGCTCCAATGGAAATTGTTTCACGTTTGGCTTGGTCGGAGCCGTAATATACGGTGGTTAGTTTATTGCAACCCCAAAAGGCAGCATCGCTTATTCCCACTATGGATGCCGGTATTTTTATACTGGATAAAGCGGTACAGTGTTCGAAGGTTCCAAACTGAATACCGCGAAAACCTGACGGAATAGTAACACTTTTTAATGATTTGCAACCGTAAAAAGCATAAGTGCCTATTGAAGTTAAACTTTCGGGAAGGTTAATGGAAGAAAGTGAAGTGCAGTTGTAAAATGCTGACCCTTCAATAATTTTTACTGTACTCGGGAGAGTGATAGAGGTAACGTTTTTGCAATGAGCAAAAGCCGCTTCTTTTATAACGGTCACGTTTTTTCCGTTTATTGTTTTTGGAATATTTATAGTTCCCGAAGCGTTTTCAGCACAATCGGTAATAACTATCCCCGAAGGGTAACTTGTACGTTCTTCGTATTTGAAATAAATGGGGACAGCATTATTTTGTGCGTTATTTTTCGAAGTGTCGGAAGAAGGTGAAGAAGCGGGCGAAGAGGAAGATGAAATTATTGATGAATTGTCATCAATAAAGGTGGAGGACGTTTCAGAGGGACTTTGGGTTGAGTCTTCACTTGAAGAATTATTTGAAGGTGTGCTTTCGTCTTCGCTGCTACTGCTGTGCTGAGTGTCGTGAGATGTATCAGGAGTGTTTGAAGCCGTATTTTTGTTAAATAAAATCGGCAAAAAGGTTGAGCCCGACGAAGTTTGGCTGTTACCGTCGGATGAATAACCTTTACTTTCGGTTATTATATCGGGGGGATTTAACGGTATTTTACTTAGAATATAAAAACTGCCCACAGAAAATATTATAAGCACAACAAAAACGGCGACAGAATGAATCAGGCGCCGAGAGAGTGTTGTTTTTTTTGAGACGATAACCTTTCTTTCGATAAGGCTAGCCATACAATAAATGCAAAAATTAGCGTTATCCGCTATTTCAGCATTGCAAAAAGGACAGTTTTTCATTATTTCATCCTAGAGTTTTAAAACCGTAATTAAAAAGTAATTCGTTGATTTCAGGAATAGATAGATTTTTGAAAAATCCGTATATGACAACGCTGTCAAAGGGGAGTTTTATATATAAAGGCGGATATCCCGCGCTTTTTAATAACGTCTGAGTTTCATCGAAATTCAAACCCATACCTATCGCTAAAGCTAAAAGCTTTTTGCGGTCAGGTAAACGCAGTCCCGAAAAAATCTGATAGGAATAAACTTCAGAAAGTCCCGAATTTTTTATAATATCAGATTTATGAAGATTTTTTTCCTTGATTAATTCATCCAATAATTCCGAAAGAGGTTTTTCGGTAATATATTCCTTATTTTCGTTGTAAAATGTGTTGAAATCTTCATTTAAATGGAGTTCTTCAACAATTTTAGAAGTGTCTTTAGTCAATTTCCTCAATCCCAACATTTGTGCTGATTAGATTATATCACACTAAACAAAATATTTCAACTATGCTTATAGCATAGTAAATTAATTATTGCTTTAATAAAAGTTGTGTAGTATAATCAGTATAAGCAAACACGAATAATCCGAACCTGATTTTAAAGGCTCAATTTTCGTCTTTGCATTGTTAAAATACTCGTTAATCCGTCAGGATTAACTGCGTTTTGTGCCTCGCACAGCCAAAAATTCAACTCTTTAAAATTCTGCGACCTAAAACGGACAGAATTTCGAGTGATTTTTGGTGCGGAAGAATCCGTCAGGCTAACGCCTACGGGTGATGACAAACCGAAAAGTGCCGAAAGAATGCCGTTTTAGGCAGGTTCGGATTATTCGTGTTTGCTTAAGTAAATTTAGGGTGGCAAGTATGAAGAAAATTATATCGTTTATTTTATTTATTTGCATATTAATATCTTGTGTTAATTGTATTTCTTTTTCTGTTTCAGCGCTTAGCGGAACCACAGGGGAATGTAGTTGGCAACTTGACGGAAAAGTGCTTTATATTAACGGTAACGGAAAAATGGCTGATTATCAGGGCGAGGATATTCCGTGGGGAAATGATTTTACCGAGGTTATTATAGGTGAAGGCGTTACCGAAATCGGTGAATTTGCGTTTGCTTATACGTCGGTAAGTAAGGTTAGCCTTGCCGAAAGTGTAGAAGGAATCAATTTTGGAGCATTCTTAGCTGCGCCTATAAAAGAAATCACCTTTGGTGAAAACGTTAAATATATTGATGCGGTTGCTTTCGAAGGCTCAAAGGTTGAAAAAATAACCTTCAAGGGCGCCACCTTCCTTAATTCAAATGCATTTGATTATTGCGAAAACCTCACAGAAATTGATTTCGGCAATGGTGGAGTCAGAATAGGTTCTTGTGTTTTTTCCGGTTGCTCGGCTATTAAAAAACTTAATCTTGAAACTGTTGAGGAGATAGGCGGTGCGGCTTTTGGCGGCTGTACAGCGATTAAACAGATTACTATAGGAAATGAAATTAAAGAGATAGGCGGCGCGGCTTTTTCAGGATGTATTTCTCTTGAGAGCGCGACTATTGGCGATAACGTTGAAAAAATAAACGACTACGCGTTTGCCGGTTGCACAGGTTTAAAAGAAGTGATTTTCGGTGCAAAAATGAAAGAGGTTGGCGTTGAGGCGTTCCTTGACTGTCCATCTCTTGAAAAAATAGTGCTTAACGGTAATGCAGTTAACTTCGGATATAACGCTATATACAATACGGCGTATTTTAATAATGAAGATAATTGGGAAGACGGCGTACTATACTTAGAAAACGTGTTGGTTGCTGTAAAAGATACCTTTGACGGAGTATATACCATAAAAAAAGGAACTAAAATTATCAGTAGTTACGCATTTTTAAGAACTTCGTCTTTGGCTGTGCTGTACGTTCCGAACAGTATGGAAAAAATAGCTGATTCTGCTTTTGAGGAGTGTATATCGCTGTTGGAGGTTTATTACGAAGGCGATGAAGAAACGTGGCTTAGCTTGAATGAAAATTATTTTAAAACCAATAATGAAGCTCTTGTATATGCATACGTAAACTTCCAAACAGATAATGTCTTGGGGGATTGTGACGGCGACAGTACGCTTACTACGACTGATTTGGCAGTTCTTAAACTTATCCTTTCGGGAATAGAAAAAAGAAACAACAACCTTCCTGATATAAATCAAGACGGAGTATTTGATGTAGTGGACCTGGCAACCCTTAAACTTATGTTAGCAAATATATAAATAATAACAAATTATTTACTAAAATAAAGGATAGAGAACGTTCTCTATCCTTTATTGTTTACGAGTGTTTTATTTAGTTGTTATCAAATACGTGCAGTTTGCGGTTAATTTGAGTGTTAGTTCGTTTTCTTTTGAAATAAATTCCTTAATAGGCTTTATAAGTCCTTCTTCGCGAAGGATTTTAAGTTCTTCCTCGCTCATATTTTCGTTATATCCGTTACGCTGATAAAGTCTATAAGGATTGGTGGTTTCCTTATCAATACAGTAAACCCTTACTTTTTTGCCCTTGACTTCATCGGGAAGTACAAGGGTTTCCTGTTTCTTTGGAATATCTTCCTTAAAATATTTACTGCAGTATGTTAACATAATACTGTAGTTACCGTTTTTATCGGTGGTGGGAAGAAGGAAGGTGTTTTCATCTGCACCATTGTATTTTAAGAAGTTAGTAAACAAACGGGAAGAAAGCAGATAAGCGTTATAAATAGGCTTTGTAATGAAATTAAGGGTGAAGAAGTTTCTGAATCCCGAAAAGTCGGTTATCATTTCGTGCTGACCGGACAGGCAAATCATCAGCTTATCAATATTTATATTGTGGTCAACAAAATCATAAATAAGCTTAGTGAAGTAGGAAGAGAAAATCTCGGTTTCTCTGTCCATAAATTTAGGACATTCTTCTACGTTATAGTATCCGTGACTTGCCATACCCCATTCGTCAATAATTATGGGCGTATTTTCAAAACCACACTTTTCTATAATTTCCTTATAGGTGTTATATATTTGAATAATTGCATCGGTGTAAAATTCATCGTTCTGGCTTTTTATTAACCAAGGATTAGTACCATACGTGTGTAAAGATATAAAATCAATTTTTAAATCCTTTTCCCTTATGGTATTGAGTAAGTTTTCAAAGAAGAATTTAGAAGAGGGGAGTGCTATTGCAGGGCCGCCGAGTTTAACCTCTTCACTTGCTCTTCTGATACCATTCTGGAAGTATTTATAAAGTTTTGCATATTCTTTTGCTCTAAATTCGGTATGCTCCGCTCCTTTATAGTCTGCCATAAAGAAGCAGGAAACGTCGGCTTCGTTAAAACACTGCATTCTCCAGTTTTTAACCCTTTCAATTCCGTAACGCTCAATTAAGTGCTTTGTGTACTGATAACATACCTCTTCCCATAAAGCATAATCCTTAGGACGAGAGGTATTAAACATTTTACCCTTATATCGCGTCTTGTTTTTGGAAACACTTGCAAGAGCCTGATTATTCTCGGCAATGCAAGATGGCATAGAGGCATAAGCAATAAGCAAATCAAAACCTTTTTCAACAAGATAGTCAAGACGCAAATCGTTTATACGAAAATCGTAAAGCAAATTGCCGTCTTCGTCGGTATAAACAATATCCTCAAGCATTGCGTAAATTCGTATTGTGCCAATGGATTTATCCTTTGCAAATCGGTCGATAATGCGTTTGCCCCAAGGGTCTTCAATAGCATCGGTAGGATGAAAAAGACAGTGGTTCCAGAATTTATTGGTGGTTTTTATTACTTCATTACTGATTTTCAGCATTTTATACTCCTCCTAAGGTTAAAAATCCGCCGTCAACGGGAATGGTAATTCCGGTTACGAAGGATGAATTTTGTTCGTCCAATAACCATTTGACACAGCCTGTAAGGTCGTTTGCCTGACCGAATCTGCCCATAGGTGTATGCCCTATAACTTGTTCGCCGCGCTTGGTAAGACCTTCTTCTACGGTACCGAGATAGGCTTTGCTTCGCTCGTTTACCATAAATCCGGGAGCGATAGCGTTAATTCTTATATTCGCGGGAGCGTAGTATGCCGCAAATGATTGGGTGAGATTGGATATGGCGGCTTTGCTCATAGCGTAAGCAAAACAACGGGTCAGAGGACAGTAACTATTCATAGAGGCAAAGTTGATAACGCTGCCGCCACCTTTTTTCACCATCTGCTTTGCAAATTCCATAGTAGGAATAACGGTGCCCATTATATTTATATCAAGCACACTTTTAAAGGCATCCATATCAATATCATAAAGTCCTTTTGCGCCTTCCTCAAGCTCACCGCTTAACTCTCTTGGATCGAATTTGGTGATGGTGGGCATTGCCTTTGCGTTGTTTCCGCCGGCGCCGTTAATAAGAAAATCGCAACCGCCGACTTTTTCTACCTCGCTGCCCAGAACTGCTATAGCATCTTTATCGGTAACGTCGCAGGGATAAACTAACGCATCGCCGCCGAAGGACCTGATTGTTTCGTAAACCTTTTTAAGTTTTTCTTCTGTTCTGCCGATAAGGAAAACCTTTGCGCCTTCTTTTGCGAGATTTATGGCGATTTCACTGCAAAGAGTACCGCCTGCTCCCGTTACTACTGCTATTTTATCTTTGAATTTCATTTATATCTCTCCTATTACATCTTTTGCGTTTTTATAACACATTCTTTTCACTAAATCTTCCAAAGCGTTATAATCGAAAATTTCACCGTTTTCGAACATTTCACCAAGGACACTGCAAAGTATTCTTCTGAAATAATCATGACGAACGAAGGACAAAAAACTTCTCGAATCTGTAGTCATTCCTAAAAAATTATAAAGCAAAGAGAAGGAGGCGGTATCGTTCAGCATATCGGTAATACCTTTCTTGTGGTCACACCACCACCATGCAGGGCCTTGAGTTATGAGTCCCGATTTTCCGTCGCGAGAAAAAGAACCCGATAGACAGGAAAAAGTAGCGTTATCGGCAGGATTAAGGGTGAAAAGTACGGTTTTAGGAAGTCTTTCCTTAGTTTTATCTATCGTGTCAAGCATTTTTGCGACAGAGTCAATATCAACGCAACTTCCGATAGCGGCAAAACCGCCTGCTGCTCCAAGTCTTTGACGAAGAGCGGAGCTTGTATAACGCTGAGCACCGATATGAAGCTGCATTATCATACCGTTTTTGGCGTATTCCTGTGCTATAAAGCAAAGCATATAGGAAAAGAACTTTTCTTTTTGCTTTTTTTCGGCATCACCGTTTATTAATCGGTCAAAATATTTTTCGCTATCTGAGTCGTCTTCGAAAAATCTGAAACCGTTATCGAGCGCATGGTCGGAAAATATACAACCTGCTTTTCTAAATACCTTTATCTGTTTCGAAACGGCGCTTTTATAGTCGCTTAGGTTTTTAATTTCGGTATTGGTTATCTTGCTTAATTCGCTGACGAATTTTTTGTCGGGTGCAAGAACGTTGTCTGCTCTCAGAGAAGGGGTGACACCCTTTACGTTTTTTAATATTTCAGGATTATCCGTAAGGGTAAAACAGGGGCAAACAAGTTCGGCATTAAATTTATTTAAAAAGAATTTTGGTGTTACTTCGTTTTCTTCTAAAAAAGCATTGCATTTTTCATAAATACTTACTGCGTTTTCGCCGTTTGGTAAGTCTTCAATACCGAAAACGTAAGAAAGCTCCATCAAACTCCAATGGTAAAGGGGATTTCCGATAAGTTTAGGAAAGGTTTCGCACCATTTGATAAATTTTTCCTTTTTATCTTTGTTTCCCGTTATATATTCCTCATTAACTCCGCACATACGCATAACGCGGTGCTTATATGGGTCGGGCGCCACCCACAAATCATAAACGTTATTAAATCTATTGTTGCTTTTTACGTCCTCAAGACTTAAATGATTATGATAATCAATTATCGGCAAATCCTTAACAGCGCCGTATAATTTTTTTGCGGTACTGTTTGATAGTAAAAAATATTCGTCCATATAATCACTTTCCTTGTGGTATTTGACAATTTCATAAAAATACTATATAATATAAATTAGGAAAAGTGAATACTTTATTTGATTAATTTATATGGTATTCGCTAATGTTTTAGGAGAAGTTTATGGAAGATATTCGTTGTTTTGAAAAAAATGAACTAACCCTTGAAAAAATCAGCTTTATAAGTATAATCAGAAATAAAGATTACGTCTTTGAAAATAAAAGAGGAAAACAGGTTTATTCCTTTGTTTATGCCGAATCGGGAAGTAACGAATTTTGTTATAACGATGGAATGGATAAAATCGTCTTAAAAAAAGGAGAAATGCTTTTCATTCCAAAGGAATTTCCCTATAGAACCACTTACTTGATGGATAACACCCGTATTAAAATGATTTGCTTTGATTCGGAATATGATTTAGGAATAGGGGATAAGCCGTTTATTAAAAAATCTGTAGAAATAACAAACGAATTTTCAACAGTAACCAGAGCGCAAATGCAAGACCATCTTTATCTCAGTTCGGTTATATACAGGATTTTGTATATACTTAAAAGAAGTCAGGAAACGGTGCCTGAACGTTATAAAAAAATAATTCCCGCCTTAAACGAAATTGAAAATAATTATTTTGAAAATCAGCCAATTTCATATTATGCGGGACTTTCTTATATGAGTGAATCGAATTTTCGCCGTCTGTTCAAAGAGTTTATGGGAAAAAGCGTTATAGAATACCGCAATGAAATTCGCTTAAGAGAAGTAAATAAAATGCTCATAAGCGGAGAATATACCGTCAGTGAAGCAGCCATTGCCGCAGGTTTTAACAATATGTCCTTTTTCTATGAACTCTATAGAAAATATAATAAATAAAAAATGCCATTGAAACTTTTCAATGGCATTTTAAATTATTCTCCGTCTTTAAATACTTTAATAATATTAAAATCGTTATCGCAAATAACGATATCTGCGGCTTTTCCAATGTCAAGGGAGCCGATTTTATCGTTTACGTTAAGCATTGTGGCGGTGTTAATGGTTGCGGCGTTTACTACTTCATAAAGAGGAATTTTGCTGTTTTTAGCCACGTTATTTATACCTGTGTTAAGATTGATTACACTGCCTGCAATAGTGCCGTCGGGGAGCCTACATTCAACACCCTTTTTAGTAACGGTGAAACCGTTTTGCTCGTAGGTGCCGTCAGGCATTCCTGCGGGACGGATAGAGTCGGTAATTATTATTAATTTATCCTTTTTAAGATTATAAAAGAAATCGTAAAGGGCAGGATGAATATGGAATTTATCGCTGATCATCTCGGCATAAATTCTATTGTCGGTAAGCACCGCGCCGGGAAGACCAGGTTCTCTGTGAGAAAGGGGAGAGGTTGCGTTAAAGAGGTGGGTTGCGTCGGTTGCGCCGGCATCGATTCCCGCCTTTGTTTGCTCATAGGTTGCGTTGCTGTGACCGAGAGCTACCTTTACTCCCTCTTTGGTAACGGCTTTTATAAAATCGGTTGCGCCCTCCAGTTCGGGAGCACAAATAACAAGCTTTATAATGTCTTTGTTTTTAATAACTATGTCGGCATCGGGAAGCTTTAACCAGTCTTCTCTGTGAGCGCCGCGCTTTTCTTTGCTTAAAAAAATCCCCTCAAGGTGAAGGCCTATAATTTTAGCGCCTTTATTTTCCTTTTGTGCCTGTCGGACAGCGTTTAAAATTTCGTCGATTTTTTCAATTTCAACAGTTCCTAAGGTGGGACACCAACTTGTTACTCCCGTCGTTAAAAGATATTCACTCATTGAATTTAAGGCTTCTACGCTTGCATCTTCAGTGTCAAAACCGTTTATACCGTGAATATGGGGACTGATAAAGCCTGCGGTTACAAGATTTTCTTTTGCATCTATAATTTCGGCATCCTTTGGAGCCTTGTCACAGATATCAATAATTTTATTATCGAAAACTAAAACCTTGTTCTCTAAAACTTGATTTTTCAGTACTATTTTACCGTTAATAATTGCTTTCATTTCCTCAGTACATCTCCTTTATAAAAAAATTATATCACTTAAATTAAAAAAAGTCTATATTTTACTTGAAAGTATAAAAAAATATGTTACAATAGAAGGGTAAAAATACATTAAAAAGGAAGTATTTACTATGAAAAAAACTGTATTAGTAGAAATTTCTGCTCATCACGTTCACGTAAGCGAAAAAGACCTTGAAATCCTTTTTGGTAAAGGTCATCAGCTTACCAACAAAAAGGATCTTTCTCAGCCCGGTCAGTTCGCTTGCGAAGAAAGAGTTACCGTTGTAGGCCCCAAGAGAGAAATCAAGGGTGTATCCATCTTAGGACCCTGCCGTCCTCAGACTCAGGTTGAAATC
Organism: Oscillospiraceae bacterium; assembly: GCA_015065605.1. Taxonomy (GTDB): domain Bacteria; phylum Bacillota; class Clostridia; order Oscillospirales; family Acutalibacteraceae; genus SIG607. The sequence continues at coordinate 103,302 of SVPZ01000002.1, forward strand.
TCCCTTACCGAAGCAAGAAGCATCGGCGTATCTGCTCCTATCCGTGAGTCAGGCGACCTTGCAGGCAGCCCCGGATGTAAACTTGTTGGCCCTTGCGGTGAGGTTGAAATTACCGAAGGTGTTATTGCCGCTAAGCGTCATATCCATATGACTCCCGAAGATGCTGAAAAGTACGGTATCGTTGATAAGCAGATTGTATCTGTAAAAATCCCCACCGAAGGCAGAAGCCTTATTTTCGGTGACGTTGTTGCCAGAGTAAGCCCCAACTATGCACTTGCAATGCATCTTGATACCGATGAAGCAAATGCTGCTGCTATCCCCGGTTCTTGCGAGGGCGAAATTCTTGACTAAACCTATAGGGGTTTACGTCCATATTCCTTTTTGCCGTAAAAGATGCGCCTATTGTGATTTTTACACGGCTATGTGTGTGGATTCGGTTAAAGAGGAATATATTAAAAGTTTAAAAAACGAAATTAATCGGTGGGGTGGGGCTTTGTCGCGCCCCGCCGATACTGTATATTTCGGGGGCGGAACTCCGTCAATATTGGGCGCTGACCTTCTGAGTGATTTGCTAAAGGTCGTAAAAAGCAGTTTTTTTGTTACGGAAAATGCAGAAATAACCCTTGAAGTAAATCCCGAGGATGCAACCGAAGAATTTTTTTTAAAGGTAAAAAAAGCAGGTTTTAACCGTTTATCATTGGGCTTTCAGTCGCTTGACGACGATACCCTTAAAATTCTGGGCAGACGGCATAACTCTGAAAAAAGCATAGAAGCCTTTAATATGGCGAGAAAAGCGGGTTTTGATAATATAAGCGTTGACCTTATGCTGTCGCTACCCGATAGTTCTGTTGAAAGTTCTGTTTTGTCGGCGCAAAAAATCATCTCCCTGTTTCCCGAGCATATTTCTTGCTATATGCTTATATTGGAGGAAAAAACCGCCCTTTACGCAAAACGGGATAAACTTCATTTTCCGAGCGAAGAAGCAATAGAACAAGAATATCTTAAAATTTCTAAACTTTTTTGTGATGCAGGATATTCTCATTATGAAATATCTAATTTTGCAAAATCGGATAAAATGAGTAAGCATAACTTAAAATATTGGCGCACACAAGAGTATATCGGCATTGGTCCCTCTGCCTATTCCTTTGTGGACGGTGAGCGCTTTCATTACGAAAATGACCTTAAGGGTTTTATTAATTCGCCAAAGACCGTTAATGACGGTGAGGGCGGAGATTTGCTTGAATACGTAATGCTTACTTTAAGGCTTAAAGAAGGCCTTGATGAAGAAAAAATAAAACTACGTTTTTCTAAAAGATTTTCCGAAAAACTTAAAAAAACAGCCGAAAAGTTTAGAGAAAACGGCTTTTTAACCTTAGAAAACGGCGTAATTTCCTTTACCTCAAAGGGAATGCTTGTTTCCAATTCTCTTATAACTGAATTTATGGAGGAGAATATGTATGAAGACCTATAAAATATACCTTATACGTCACGGCGCAACCGACGGTAATGCAAGGGGCGAATATATCGGTGTTACCGATTTGGCGCTTTCTTTGGGCGGAGTGGCTGAGCTTACCGAATTAAAAGAAAAGATACAGTATCCCTTTGTTGAAAAGGTATATACAAGTCCTTTGCTTCGTTGCCGTCAGACCGCTAATATTCTTTATCCTGAACAGGAAGCGGATATTGTTGAAAATCTTTCTGAATACGATTTCGGTGAATTTGAGGGAAAAACTGCTCTTCAGCTTGAAAGTAATCCCGATTTTTACAAATGGACTTCAGGTCAGATTTCTTCGCCTCCCGGCGGTGAGGACTCCACCGAATTTGCAAAAAGAATTTGCGTAGGTTTTCACGAGGTTGTTGAGGATATGATGGCGAGAGGTATTTTTAAAGCCGCGATTATTATGCATGGCGGCGCTATTATGACGCTTCTTTCCTGTTGCGCGCTTCCTCGTCGCAGAAGCCTTGAATGGACAAGTGATTTTGGCAGAGGCTATCAGGTTGCGGTTACGCCAACACTTTATCACAGTAACGGCGTTATAGAAGTAAGAGAAGAAATATAATAAAAAAATAAACGGATTACTCCGTTTATTTTTTTGGGAAAAATCCCGAATTTGAAAGGTAAAGGTTTAAGATTTTTTATTGGTGCGGTAGTCTTTTTTTGAAATTCCCTGAGCAATAGTCGGGTAAAAATTGTCCGACTCGGCTGTGGGCTGTATTTCATAGGTTCCGTATTTTAAAAGCATTTCCGAAACGTTTTCGGGTTGGCTTATTATAGGAACACTTGACAAATCGCTTTTTGTTTTTTTATTGTTCATCATACTCACCTTTCAAGGTTAGTATGGGCTCCTTACATAAAAATACTAAGTGCAAATTCTACCAAAACGGTTACTGAAAACATAATCATTCCGGCATTAACAAGGGAATATAAAACCGCTTTTCCTTTGCTCAGTTCATAATAATTTTTTAAGAAATAAAACTTTTTGATTGATTTTATCAGTTTTATTACGCCGAGTACCGTCAGAGCAAGTGAAGCGCCAATCATAAGATAGTAAAGTCCCGTAAACATATAGGACACTATCTTGATATCGCTGAAGGCTTTACTTGCCGTAAGGAAGGACTGCTGAACAACAGAATAGGTGTTAAAGGCAATATGTAAAATAACGGGATAAATAATATTTTTTGTTCTTACGTAAATAAAAGCTAAAACAAAACCTATTGCAAAAGCATAAAAAAGTTGATAGAAGTTTCCGTGGAACATACCGAAGGTGAGGGCAGAGAATAAAACTGCTAAAAATTCACCGTAGGGACGTATTCTGTCAATTATAAATTTTCTGAAAACCAGTTCTTCGAGTATGGGACCTATAATACCAATTACTAAAAGCAGTATAAGTGGGTTGCTGTTTTCAATCAGTTCACCGACGGTATTGTCAATTTCCTTTCCTAAAATAGTGGAAATAATTTGGTTTAAAACCGTTCCTATCATATTTCCTGCGTAGGCAAGCGCCTGACATATTAAAAAAGCGCCGAAAATATCCTTAAAGGACATTTTTTCTTTTTGATAGCGGTATTTAGGAAGACCGATAAGAACGAGTCTTATGGCGGGAATTCCTATTATATACTGACAAAATACCATCTTTATCCATATATACATATCGTGAAAATAAAGATCGGGTAAAAATTTTGAAACTAAAAAGTCAAGCAAAATAACCGAAGCATAAACGGCAATGAAGTAAACGAAAAGGGAAAGACCTATTCGCGAAAATACCTTTCGTGGATGTTTGATTTTTTTCATAGTTAATTCTTCCATAATTTTATTCTCCTATTTTGTATCCGAACAGTTCTTCTGCAAACCATACGGATTTAACTTTAAAGGTTTTTCGATTCAGATAATTTAAAATTCCTGCGTCGCTTTCAAAGGTAAAGGTCAGCATATATGAATAAAGCGCCTGCTTATTAAATCCCATTTTCTTGTCTTCTTTTAAATTACCGTATTTTCCATCCCCCAAAAGCGCGTGACCGATGGAAGCCATATGCGCTCTTATCTGATGGGTTCTGCCTGTTAAAAGTTCGATTTCCAAAAGCGAAAGTCCGTTTTTGCTTTTTAAGGTGCGGTAATAGGTTTTAATTGATAAATTATCGTCGGTTTTATTTTTTTGAAGATAAACCTTGTTTTTGTCGCTGTTTTTTTCCAAAAAGCCTTCAAGAAGTGCTTCCTTTCTTTTTGGGGTACCGTGAACTACGGTTAAGTATCTTTTATCAATTTCTCTTGATTTTATTTTATCACATAAAATTCTTAAAGCCTCGCTGTTTTTTGCCGCAATTACTATACCGCCTGTGTTTCGGTCAATTCTGTTGGCAAGGGAAGGCTTGAAGGAATTTTCTGCTTCGGGGTCGTATTCGCCTTTTTTATAAAGATATTTCTGAACTCTTGTTATAAGAGTATCGTTATATTCATTTTCATCGGGGTGGGATAAAAGTCCCTGCGGTTTATCAAGAAGTATTATATTTTCATCTTCATAAACAACGTTTAAACTGTCGCTTGCCGACAAAAAATCGTATTTCGGCGCAACTTTTTCGAAAAATTCATCCTTTATGTAGGCTGACACAGTGTCGCCCTCGTTAAGTCTTGTGCTTATGTCGGCTTTTTTGCCGTTTAACTTAATATGCTTTGTGCGTATGAATTTATACATAAGCGTCTTGGGAAGCGACGGAATAGCCTTGCTTATGAACTTATCAAGACGTTGATCAGCATCGTTTTTTGAAATAATAAATTCTTTCATTAAATCACCTTGAAAAATATGGAAAAAAGTAGTAAAATGTATTAAAAATTTACAGGAGCAAAAAAATGGGACTTCACGACGGACATAGAGAAAGAATGCTTTCTAAGTTTGAGAAAAACGGCTTTTCTATTTTTGAAGAGCATGAAAAACTTGAAATGATTCTTTTTTACGGTGTTCCAAGACGAAATACTAACGAGTTGGCACACGAACTTTTAAATAAGTATCATACTATAGCAAACGTTATGGATGCGCCTAAAAGAGAACTTTTGGAGTTCGACGGTTTTACTGAGCGCACCTATCAGCTTTTTCAAATGATTAAAGAAACCTATGCGCTTTATGAAATTGAAAAGAAAGCATATAAAACCTATATGACGACAAAGGATGAATTCAGATCCTTCTTTCAGCTGTATTTTGTTACCGAAAAACAAGAGCAAGTGGCGATAGTTTGTCTTGACAGTGTCGGAAAGGTGCTGCGAACTCAAAAGATAGGGAGCGGTAACAATAGCGAAAGTTTCTTTAATCTTCAGGAAATGGTGAAGATAATGATGGATTGTTCGGCTACCGAAATAGTTATAGCCCACAATCATCCGGGCAATAATCCTCATCCGTCACAAGACGATATTAACAGTACGGTGCAGATTAAACAGAGCCTTGATTCACTGGGATTCAGATTGCTGGATCATTTTATCGTATGTGAAAACGACTGTTATTCAATGGCGTCGGCTGAAGAAACCGCTGATATTTTTAAAATTAAAAAATGATTAAAGAGTAACGGTTTTTGCATCTTCAAAAAATGCAGATATTTCATTTGATGATGCAGTAACACTGCCCTGACACATCGGCACTCTTCCGCCGCCGCGTCCTGAAAGCGCTGTGTTCATATTTTTAATAAAACTTGGAAGAATTTCATCCTCGCTATATACGATGTAGGTATAACCTGAAGTATCATCTCCACCGAAAGCGGCACACATGCTGCCGCTTTTTTCTTTTGCTTTATTAACTAAATCAATAAGCTGTTTTTTATCGGTGCAGGAAGTGAAAAGCAAAAGCGTTTTTTCGGTTTTTTCAATGGCTTCAAGTTTTATTTCGTTAATCTGAGCAAGAAGAGTGTTAATCTTATAAACGGCTTCCTTATTGCTTTTAATAAGACGTTCAACGTTTTCGGCGCAATCTTCACCCTTTGAAGCAAGAAGAGTGCCCACGGCTTTAATTTGACTGTGTTTTTCGGCATAATCGAGATATGCATCCTTACCGCAAGCAATAAATAAACGCACACCCGAGCGAAGCTTCATAGATGATAGAATTTTAATAATGCCGACCTCACCCGTAGTTTTTACGTGGGGAGCGCAACAAGCGCAACAGTCAACGTCGCCTATTTTAACTATTCTTATGGCTTCGTTTATTTCTTTTTTACTTCTGTATTGGGTGTTTTTAAGTTCACTTTCGCTTGGATAATAACCGGTAACAGAAAGATTTTTATAAACCGCTTCGTTAGCAAGAAACTCTACTTTATTAAGCTGTTCCTCATTAAGTTCGATATCGTAGTCGCAGGTTACTTCGTCTTCGCCAAGGTGGAAACCGACGTTTTCACCACCGAAAAGGGAGTGAATAAGACCTGAAATAACGTGTTCTCCCGTGTGATTTTGCATATTGCGAAAACGTCTTTCAAAATTAAGTTTTCCCGTAACGGTACCCGTTAAACTTTGACGGCAGTAATGTACGATTTCGCCGTTTTCAATTTGAACGTCGAAAACTTCACTGTCACCGAGTGTACCTTTGTCGCTATATTGACCGCCTTCTTCGGGGAAAAACGCGGTTTTATTTAAAATCACCTTATAATAGCCGTCTGCTTCGTTGCAGGAAATAACCTCGGCTTCAAATTCGGTTAAGTAAGAATTAGTATCATAAAGCTTTTCTGTCATAATAATCACCATTTTTAATTATACCATAATAATAGCATTTTAGCAATAAAAAAACCTCTGCGTGAGCAGAGGTTTTTGATAATTATGAAAGGTCTTCAACGATAAGGGTGCGAACACCGTTTTCGTCGATATTAGGCTTGGAAGTGGGCTCTTCCTTTTTGCCATATTTTGTTTCAAGGAATTTAGCGGCAACCTGTGGGAAGAGAGCGTAGCTTAATACGTCTTCTTCATTTCTTGCAAGGTCGCCTGCCTCTGCCTTATACTTTTCGAGTTCGGGCTCAAGTAAATCAGCAGGTCTGCAGGTAATAACCTCGTCGTTGCCAATACATTTCTTGCGAACTTCCTCGTTTACCTTGGCGGGAAGAGTACCGTACTCACCGCGAAGAAGTCCTTTGGATTCCTTGGGAACCATTTTGTATCTTTCGCCTGCGATAACGTTCATAACCGCCTGTGTACCAACGATCTGACTGGTTGGTGTAACAAGGGGAGGATAACCGAAGTCTTCTCTTACCTTCGGAACCTCAGCAAGAACGTCGTAATACTTATCCTCTTTGCCTGCCTGCTTTAACTGGCCGAGCATATTGGAAAGCATACCGCCGGGAACCTGATAAATAAGTGTTTTGGTATCAACGCTTAATACCTTGGGGTCAAGTGTACCGTCAGCCTTCATCTTGTCGGCAACGCTTCTGAAGTGAGTAGCAACGTCAGCGAGTGCGTCAAGGTCAAGACCGGTATCTCTTTCTGTTCCTTTAAGGGTAGCAACCAATGCTTCGGTAGCAGGGTTAGCGGTACCGTTACCGAAGGGGGAAAGAGCGGTGTCAACAATATCTACGCCTGCCTGAGCAGCCATAAGATAGGTCATATCACCGGTACCGGTAGTGTTATGAGTATGAAGGTGAATAGGGCATTTAACTGCAGCCTTCAACTTCTTAACGAGTGAATAAGCGTCATAGGGAAGAAGAAGGTTAGCCATATCCTTAATACAAATAACGTCAGCGCCCATAGCCTCAAGCTTTTTGGCAAGTTCTACGAAATATTCTTCGTTATGAACGGGGCTGATGGTATAGCTCATAGCAGCTTCACAGATACCGCCGTATTTCTTACAGGACTTCATAGCCTGTTCCATATTACGAGTATCATTAAGAGCGTCGAAAATACGGATAACGTCAATACCGTTTTCAATAGCCTTTTTAACGAAAGCGTCAACAACGTCGTCGGCGTAATGCTTATAGCCTAAGATATTCTGACCGCGGAGAAGCATCTGAAGCTTTGTGTTGGGCATAGCCTTCTTAATGGTACGAAGTCTTTCCCATGGGTCTTCATTAAGGAAACGCATACAAACGTCGAAGGTAGCGCCGCCCCAACACTCAACGGACCAATAGCCTAATTTGTCGAGCTTTTCAAGAGCGGGAATCATATCTTCAATGCGCATACGGGTAGCAGCCTGAGACTGATGAGCGTCACGGAGTATAGTATCTGTAATATTTAATTTAGTCATAGTTTATACCTCCATTAACCAAAGAGTGCAAGGAGTACGCCTGCGGCAATAGCAGAACCGATAACACCTGCAACGTTGGGGCCCATAGCGTGCATTAAAAGGAAGTTCTTGGGGTTTTCTTTCTGACCAACGGTCTGAGAAACTCTGGCAGCCATAGGTACAGCGGAAACACCTGCAGAACCGATAAGAGGATTAATCTTATTCTTTCTGAGGAAGAGGTTCATTACCTTAGCAAGTAATACACCGCCTGCAGAACCAACGGCAAATGCTACAACACCGATAACGATAATCTTTAAGGTGCTGATAGAAAGGAAGGTTTTTGCGGTAGCGGTAGCGCCAACGGTAGTGCCGAGGAATATAGTAACGATGTTCATAAGCTCGTTCTGTGCGGTTTTGGAAAGTCTGTCTGCAACACCGCTTTCTTTAAAGAGGTTACCAAGCATAAGACAACCGATAAGGGGAGCGGCAGAGGGAACTAAGAGAGCAACGAATACGGTAACGGCAATGGGGAAAATAATCTTTTCCTTTTTGCTTACTTCTCTTAAGGGTTTCATAACGATCTGACGTTCTTTTTTGGTGGTAAGAAGCTTCATAATGGGAGGCTGAATTACCGGAACCAAAGCCATATAAGAGTAAGCGGCAACGGCAATAGGTCCTAAAAGATGGGGAGCAAGTTTACTTGTTACGAAAATAGCGGTAGGACCGTCAGCGCCACCGATAATACCGATAGAGCTTGCTTCGAGAGAATCAAAGCCTAAGAAGTTGGTAGCAACAACGTAGGTTGCGAAAATACCAAGCTGTGCTGCTGCGCCGAGAAGTAAACTCTTGGGGTTGGCAATAAGGGGACCGAAGTCGGTCATAGCGCCAACGCCTAAGAAGATAAGACAAGGATAGATACCAAGCTTAACACCGAGATAGAGGTAGTCAAGAAGACCGCCGGTAGCGGCAAGCTCGGGCCAGTTAATATGTCCGCCTGCAAAAATTGCTTCGTGGAACATATTTGCGCCGGGAAGGTTGGTAAGAAGCATACCAAATGCGATAGGGAGAAGAAGTAACGGTTCAAAACCTTTTCCTATAGCAAGATACATAAGAATAAAGGAGATGAGAAGCATTACGAGATAACCGTAGTTTGCAGTAAATTCTTCGAAGGAACCTGCTCCCTTGTGGAAATTGCCGAACATAGCCTTAAAGCCTGTGTCGTTAAGGAAGTTCATAATTGCTTCTTTAGGATTAAGGTCTTCGGACTCTTCTTCTACTTTTATATTGGTAGGCTCGTCGGCACCACCGATAACAGCAGAAGAAATATCTTCCTGTGTAGTTCCTACTGTGGAAGAGGAACCTTCATTGGTAAGACCTTCTTCATTGTCGGCAAAAACGTTAAAGCCCACGATAATAAGGGCGAACGCTAAAACCACAGCGAAGAGGGTTTTAATAAACTTATTATTCATCAGTCTATCCTCCGAGAGAAATTAACCGATTACGCAAAGGAGAGCGCCGGTCTCAACGGTAGAGCCCTTCTGAACGTTAAGGGAAACGATTTTACCGTCAACGCCTGCCATAATTTCGTTTTCCATTTTCATAGCTTCCAAAATCATAAGAACCTGTCCTGCTTTAACGGTGTCGCCTACGTTTACGTTTACGGCAAGGATATTGCCGGGCATAGGACTGTTAACCTGTTCGCCTTCAGAAGCAGCTGCGGGAGCGGGTGCAGGTGCTGCTGCAGGAGCAGGTGCTGCGGCGGGAGCGGATACTTCGGCACTGTCAACAACCTCTAAAGTGATTTCATATTCAGTACCGTTAACGTTTACTTTATACTTTTTCATAATTCTTTCACCTTTCTTTTACTTTTAAAAGACAATTATAGTTTTTTGAATGATTTGATTCTGAGTGCCGAAACGTCGGTACCGAGTTCTTCGGCGATAACAGCCGAAACTGCAGCGATAATGCGCTGTTTGTCAACAATTTCATCGCTTGCTGTATTGGTAGCAGGTGCAGTCACAGCGGCTTTTTTTGCCTTTGGCTTTTCGCCTATCCGTACAATGCCGCTGACTATCTTACATACGATTATGATGCATATCAGACCAACAAATACGGTGCCTATGCCCATTAAGCACACGAATAATGTATCGTTCATATTCGCTTACCTCCTCTTTTTTATTTTTGATGGGCGAACAGCAAATCCAAATTCGCCCATATTATTATACTAAAAATATTTCTAATAAACAATAGTAATTTTACCACTTTTTAGAAATTTATCAAAATACTCAAAAAGTGGTGAAAAATATTGTTTAAATTGTAAACAGTTTACATAGAAAAAATCAAATAATGAGTTTTATAACGTTTACGCTAAAGCAGAGAAGTATTCCGGTTATTAGAGGAAGTAAAACAGATAAAATACAGTATTTTATTTTCCCCGTTTCTTTTTTTATTGTTAATAAAGTGGTAGTGCAAGGCCAATGAAAAAGCGAGAATAACGATACCGAAAGGGCGGTGAAAAAATCCCAGCCGTTAGCAATAAAAATATTGCTTATAAAGGAGTTATCGTAGTTTTGCAAAGTAGAAGAACCGAGATATGCCATAAGTATTATGGGGATAACTATTTCGTTTGCGGTACTGCCTAAAATAAAGGCTAAAAGAATAACTCCGTCCATAGCCAGAAGTCGCGCTATGGGGTCTAAAAAATCAGCGCATATAAAAAGCAAAGAATTTCCGTTAATAAAAGTATTTGCGCATATCCAAAGTAAAGCGCCTGCGGGAATTGCCACGTATATTGCTCTTACCAGTATTTTAAGGGTTTTATTAATAAAGGAATCTATTAGCGTTTTTAAAACCTTGGGTTTTCGGTAGGAGGGAAGTTCAATTTCTACGCATTTTTCGTCGTTACCCATAAAAGTGGATAATATATTGGTTTCGACTATCGTAAGCGCAACCGACAGAATTATAAATATGGTGAGAAACGATGCTTTTGTGATAGAGGAAGCGTTTTTAAACATAATTGAAATAAGTAGTATAAGGGTAGGAAATCTGCCGTTGCAGGGAATAAAACTGTTTGTAACGGCAGAAGCAATACGGGATTTTTTATCAGCAATAATTCTGCAACCCGTAACTCCAACCGCATTGCATCCAAGTCCCATACACATGGTAAGGGCCTGTTTGCCGCTGCTTCCCGCTTTGCTTAAGGGCTTATTTAGATTATAGGCAATTCTCGGCAAAATACCGCTTTCTTCAAGTAAAGAAAAAATCGGAAAGAATATAGACATAGGCGGAAGCATTACCGATACAACTTCGCTAAGTACACAGTAAGCACCGTCATATATTATTCCTTTTATAAAGGGCGGAGTATTAATATTAATTAAAAATAAATTAAAATACTTTCCTATAAAAGAAAATGCTTTTGAAAGAAGGGCGGAAGGATAGTTTGCTCCGACTATAGTTATCCACAAAATAAGTGTCAGAAAAATAATCATCACGGGCAGGGCGGTAAATTTTCCGCAAAGAAGTTTGTCGATTTTTCTATCCTTTGCTTTTACGTCGGTATTTTTATAAAATACGTATTTATCAATTACGGTGTGGCGAGAAGTAAGAGGTGATTTTAAAGGAAGAATATCGTTTTTTATTGCCTCGACTACGCTTTTTACGTCTTTGGTTGCACTGCATCCGATAACTTCTGCTTTCAGTTCCTTTTTTATGCCTTCAACGTCTATTTCAATACCTCGGCGTTTTGCTTCGTCAAGCATATTGATGCATAAAATAACGTTTTTGGTAATATCTGCCACCTCGTAAAAAAGCCGTAGATTTCTGTGTAAATCGGTAGCGTCGCAAATCACGATTACCTTATCAAAGGTTTCGTTTATAAGATAATCCTTAGCGATTTTTTCTTCGGGTGATTTGAAATCAAGACTATAGATACCGGGCAAATCGATTATTTCATAGGTCTTTTTATCATATTTTAAGTAACCTTTTGCCACTTCTACCGTTTTACCCGCCCAGTTTCCCGTATGCTGTTTTTTATGTGTAAGTTTATTAAAAATAGTGGTTTTGCCTACGTTTGGATTTCCCATAAGTACGATTTTTTCCATTTTGTTCACTCTTTTTTATAGTATTCTTCTTTTATATCCTATGAAAAAATACGGTGAGTGACACAAAAAAACACAGTTGACTTTCGGGAGTTGTTCTTAGGGACAAATAGGTTTTTCAGATAAATTTGTACGCTTTCTTGTTTTGAAAACTTGTAAGACACAAAGTATTACTGCGTTTTCGCAACTTCAAAATCGAAACAAATTTAT
>SVPZ01000037.1 GCA_015065605.1 Oscillospiraceae bacterium
ATATGGAGTTTAATGCGTGTGTAAAAAATGCAGGTACTACCAACTTCAATAATGCAAAAGCAAAGTTTGAAGCCGCCGGTTATAAGCTTCCTGAGGTTGTGTTCTGGAATGTTGCAAGCAGAAACAGGCAGCAACCCGTAACTAAGAACGAGCAAGGCGTTGCTCTCGTATCCGGTTGTACCCCCAGACTTTTCTCACAGGTGGTAGATGGTAGTCTCGCTGCTATGACTCCCTATGAGTTTATGTTGGATGTTCTAGGTAGCGAAAGATACGAAAAAATCGCAGCATAAAGTTAGGGGTAAGATGTGAGTCTTACCCCCCTATGTTTTTTTGAAAGGAATGATATTATGATAGAGATTATTGGCAAGTTTAATACTGCTATATGCTATACAAATGAGCTTGAGCCTACTGCTTATGCTCAAATTGAAACTGTATGTAATGAGCAGGCTTTTGAAAAGTCTAAAATCAGAATTATGCCTGACGTTCACGCCGGCAAGGGTTGTACCATTGGTACTACAATGACTATCGTAGATAAGGTTGTACCTAATATGGTTGGCGTGGACATTGGCTGCGGGATGTACACCGTGAACTTGGGTAAGGTTGATATCGACCTAGCACAGTTCGATGAGTCGGCTCATTCTATCCCTTGCGGTAGAAACGTTTGGGAAGGAAGACTTGAGCGTTTTGATTTGACCGAGCTTCGTTGTTATAGAAATCTTAAGGACACCAAGAGACTCGAAAGAAGTCTTGGTACCTTAGGTGGCGGAAATCACTTTATTGAGATCGATGCGGACGAGGAAGGAAACAAATATTTGATCATCCACTCCGGTAGCCGTAACCTTGGCACTCAGGTCGCTTCAGTTTATCAAGGCATTGCTATCGACTTAAATCTCGGTAAGGAAGAGTATTTTAAGAAGCGTGATGAAATCATCCGTACATACAAGGAGCAGGGTCGCAGAAGTGAGATTCAATCCACCTTAAAACAGATGGCAAAGGAGTGGGAGGAGAAAGAACCCACTATGCCCCGTGAGCTCTGTTATCTCTATGGTGAGTTTATGGAGGACTACTTACACGATATCAATATCTGTCAGCAGTTTGCAAAGCGTAACCGAGAAAAGATGGCGGAGATATTACTCGAAAAGACCGGTCTTGTGGCAATTGAGACATTTCAGACTATCCACAACTATATCGATGTAGAGGAGAAGATTCTTCGTAAGGGATCTGTTTCGGCAAAGAGTGGAGAAAAGCTCTTGATCCCTATCAATATGCGTGATGGAAGCCTTATTTGTGTCGGTAAAGGTAATGAGGACTGGAACTATTCTGCTCCTCACGGAGCCGGACGTTTGATTTCCCGTTCTGCCGCTTTTGAGAGACTCACAATGGAGGAATATGAAAAACAGATGGCAGGCATATATACCACCTGTGTCAATACTGCTACACTTGATGAGTCTCCTATGGCATATAAGAATATGGACGAGATCGTTGCTAATATCAAACCTACTGCCCAAATCATTGCACACATAAAGCCTATTTACAATTTTAAGGCGGCAGAGTAATTTGCCGCCTTTTCTCAAAGGAGATGAAAGAATATGGAGGAATTGATAAAATCAAAACTTAAAGAAATCGAAGAAAAAGAAAACATAAAAATTTTGCACTGTGTAGAATCAGGTAGTCGTGCTTGGGGCTTTGCTTCTACCGACAGTGACTATGACGTAAGGTTTATCTATGTCAGACCAAAGGAGTTTTATCTTCGGCTTGATAAAACACGCGATGTTATCGAATGGCAGTTGGATGATACGCTTGATATCAACGGTTGGGATATCTCGAAAGCGTTATCCTTGTTATACAAATCAAACCCTACCTTGTTTGAATGGAATTCCTCGCCAATAGTTTATAAAACCACAAAGGAGTGGGAGTCTATAGCAGCCATTATAAACAAATACTTTGTCGCAAAATCGGGTTTGTATCACTATCTCAGCACAGCCAAAAGTAATTATAGCGAATATCTCAAAGGCGAAATTGTGAGGTTTAAAAAGTATTTTTATGTGCTCAGACCCGTGCTCGCTTGTAAATGGATTTTGGCTGAGGGTACGCCTCCACCTATGTTGTTTAGTGACCTAATGGGAAAATACCTTGATGCGTCTATACGGATAGATGTTTTGAAACTTTTAGACTTGAAAATGAATAATCCTGAAATTACAGAGGGTAATCGATTTGAAAAGGTTAATGAATATCTTGATAAAACTATTTTAGAAATTGAGGAGCAAATCAAAAGCCTACCATCAACACATGAGCAAAACTGGGATGAATTAAACAATGTTTTTCTTTCGATTATATAAATGAGTCAGGACCTCCGGATTAGCCGGAGGTCCTGACTTTAATCAATAAATTCTCTTACAAAACGCTCAAACTAATGTGAGATGGGAAAATCAATATGATTTAACTATCCGTTTTGGACACAAAATTTTCGTTCACAAAATATGCTTTATGGTGTTTGTTTAATATCTACCCGTCCATAGCCGCCTACACACCATAAGTGCTCTAAACCTGCAATATTAAAGGAAATTTTTGGAAGGCAAAATTTATGGTGTTCTCTTGACATTTACCCCTGCTGCTGCTTCTACCATTTTAAGATTTTTTAAGGATACCAAAACAAATTCTAAAGACTATGACGCTGTTTTTACGGGAGATTTGGGAATTATCGGTAAAAGCCTTTTAATAAGTCTTGCAAAGACAGAGGGTTATAATTTGAGTGAAAATCTCTTCGATTTCGGCGAAATGATTTTTGATATAAAGGAACAGGACGTTCATTCGGGCGGTTCAGGTTGCGGTTGCAGTGCCGTAATGATGGCTTCCTATATTATGGATATGATGAAAAGGGGAAACCTTAAAAATATTTTATACTGCGCAACGGGAGCGCTTCTTTCGCCTACTACCGTTATGCAGGGGGAAAGTATCCCCGGTATTTGCCATCTTGTAAATATAAAAAATAGTATATAATTTAACTATATATACTGTTGACTTTGCGCCTTCCAAAAGGTATAATTTTCTTAGTGAAAATCCTTTTGGGAGGTTATTTTATGTTGTCTAAAAAATTTATAAGCGCAACGAAGGAAAGAAACACTCTTTTAAAGCACGTTGCAGCGCCTTTAATGAGAAAAAACTTTATATTAAAGGAAATTCCCGATGAACTTATCATTACCGTTTGCGGACTAGGGTTTTATGATATTTTTATAAACGGCGAAAAAATCACAAAGGGTATTTTAGCACCCTATATTTCTAATCCCGACCATATTTGTTATTACGATAAATACGACCTTTTGCCTTATGTAAAAAAGGGTAAAAACGTTATCGGTTTTATTCTCGGTAACGGCTTTAAAAATAATGACGGAGGCTTTGTGTGGGAATTTGATGCGGCTGATTTCGTTGGCGCTCCTCAACTTGCTTTTTCCATTGAAGGCAAAACAGGGGAAGAAAAAATTCTTATTGAAGCCGATGAAAGCGTAAAAACTCATCCTTCTCCCATAACCTTTGACGATATTCGTTGCGGAACCTTTTATGATGCAACAAGGGAAATTAAAGATTGGTGTTCTCCTGATTTTGACGACAGCGGTTGGAACAATGCTTTCTTTAGTGATACTCCGCGAGGAAAGGCAAAAATCTGCGAGGCAGAGCCTGTTACCGTAAGACAGGTGCATAAGGCTGAAACCTTCAGAAAGGCGACCCTTGACAGAAGCTATAAGCATCACCAAAAATATGACCAAAAGAACCATCCCGTTAAGGACAGAGTGTTTACCGAAAAGGATATTAACGGATATTTGTATGACTTTGGGTTTAACAGCGCTGGTCTTCCTTTACTTACCCTTTATAACACAAAAGCCGGTCAGGTTATTGAACTTCAGCACTGTGAATACATAAACCACAAGAACGAGCCTTCTTATACGAATCTGCTTTGCTACATTGACGGTTACGTTCAAAGAGATATTTACGTATGTAAGGGCGCCGAAAAAGAAACCTTCGTTCCGCCCTTTACCTATCACGGCTTCAGAGCAGTTTTCGTGACGGGTTTAACCGAAGAACAGGCAAAGGAAGATACAGTACAGTATCTTGAATGTTCTTCCGAGTTTAACGAGAGAGGAAATTTCTCTTGTTCCGATGACCTCCTTAATAAACTTCAGGAAATGGTAAGAAGAAGCGACCTTTCTAATTTCTATTATTTCCCCACCGACTGTCCTCAGCGTGAAAAGAACGGTTGGACGGGTGACGTTACCGTATCAACTGAACATATGCTTTTAAACTTCACCTGTGAGAACAGTCTGATAGAATATATGAACTCAGTTCGCGCCGCTCAGAATGAAGAAGGAACTATTCCCGGTATCGTACCAACGGGCGGTTGGGGATTTGCTTGGGGTAACGGTCCTATCTGGGATAACGTGCTTGTTGAAGTACCCTATCAGGTTGCGCGTTACACAGGAAAGGAAGGCATTTTAAAAGAAAGCGCTGCCTCTTTAATGCGTTATCTACACTATGCTTCTAATAAGCGAAACGAAAAGGGACTTCTTTGTTATGGGCTCGGCGATTGGGTGAAACCTAAAAACGACAGAGAGGTCGCAACAAAGGAATTTGTTGACAGCGTAATGATTTATCAGTTCGCCGTCAAAGCCTCTCGTGTGTTTGATAAAATAGGAATGAAGCATGAAAAGGCTTTTGCCGATGGCTTTGCAGAGGAATTAAAACGCGATATAGTTAAAAATTATATTGATGATGAAAACGGCTTTGTAGCAAACAATGCTCAATCGGCTTACGTTCTTGCTATTATTCACGAACTGTTCAGCGAAGACGGTAAGAAAAAAGCCGTTGAAAATCTTGTTAAGGATATTAATGATTTCGGCGGTATGCACGACTGCGGTATGATAGGTGTTCGTTATCTTTTCTACGTTCTCTCACGTAACGGGCACAGCGATTTGGCTTATAAAATACTTGTGGGAACCGAGGGCACCTGCTACGGTAACTTTATTAAACGGGGCTTAAAAACCCTTCCCGAAAGCTTTACCGCCTTTGACGAAAACGGTGACCCGTACAGTTGGCAGTCAATAAATCACCATTTCCTTGGGGATATAAGCCATTACTTTATCAGCGATATAGCAGGTATCAGAGTAAACGATAACTTTAAGGATGCTAAAAATATCGATATTGTTCCTACGTTTATTAATGAACTCGATAACGCAAAGGCTTATTTTGACAGCGTTTGCGGAAGAGTAGAGGTTCAGTGGGAAAAGAAGGGCAATAAGGCTTTATTAAAGGTTGATTTGCCTGAAGGAATTTACGGTGAGATTAAGGCTGATTTTGCCGACGGAGAAAAGGTTAAAAATGCTGTTAGCGGAGTTTACGAAATAGTGATTGGTGAATAAAATGATTTATAAATTTAAAGAAAACCGAGTATGGAGAGCATACTTCGGCGGTGAAAGACTGGATGAATTTTCGGGTAAGGCCGAAAGGGTAAGGGGCAGACGTCCTGAAGAATGGGTAGCCTCTACCGTAACCGCCTTTAATGCTGACCGACCTGATGAAAAAGAGGGTGTCAGCATTACCGAAGACGGTGAAAACTTTTTAGAACTTATTGAAAAAAATCCTAAAGAAATGCTTGGAGAAGCACTTGCCAAAAAGTACGATAATAAAATGTCGATACTTGTTAAACTTCTTGATGCAGGGGAAAGGCTTGTTATTCAATGTCATCCAAGTGTGCCTTTTGCTATTAAAGAATTCAAAAGTCAGTTCGGAAAAACGGAGTGTTGGTATATTCTTGAGGCTGATACAGACGCCAACGTTTATCTCGGCTTTAAGGAAGGAATTACCAAGGAAAAATGGAAAGCCCTTTTTGAAACTCAGGACGTTGAGGGTATGTTAAGCCTTCTTCATAATCATCCCGTGAAAAAAGGCGACCTTTATTTTGTTGAGGGCGGTGTACCCCACGCAATCGGCGGAGGCTGTCTTATGGTGGAACTTCAGGAACCCAGCGATTTGATGGTTATTCCCGAAAGAAAAACTCCTTCGGGCGTTACCCTTGCCGACGTTAAGCTTCACGGAGGACTTGGCTTCGATAAAATGTGGGACTGTTACCATTACGACGGCGTAACGATTGAAGAAATAAAGGCAAAATACTACCGTCACGTTGACGAAACGAAGGAAGGCATTATACCCGTTGTTGACAGTTCTTTAACTAATCGTTTTAAACTTGACGTACTGAGGGTAAACGGTGAATTTACTACCGATTTTGAAGGTAAATATGCCGTTTGCATAGTAACCGACGGAAGCCTTACTCTCGTTGACGGAGAAAACGAATATAATCTTAAGAAAAGCGATAAGTTTTTCGTTACCGCATCCACTAAAAAACTTGTTTGGAAGGGTAAAGGTGAGGTTGCAATAAATCTTCCCTGTGAATAAAAAATACGGAAATACCCAAATGTTTTTCATTGTATCTTTTAGTTTTTTGAAGTATAATTAATAAAAAAGTAAAAGGAGTAATCAATATGCTGAAATTCGAAAAGTACGTTGTCGGAAGCGGCGAAACCGAAGGCTATAAGGCTTTAAAGGCAACCATTCCCGAAGACGACATTTATATGCACTACCGTCTGGACGGTAACTGTCTTGAACACTGCGAGGATATCTATTACGTTATTCACGAGGACGGAAAGGCTCTTTGCAGAATCTGGATGTGTTATCCCCGTCACAAAAATGCTGTTTCTAACTGGGGCGCAGTTTATACCCTTGAAGAATGCAGAGGTCAGGGTCTTTGTTCCAAAAACCTTAAGTTCTGTCTTGAGGAGGTTGCAAAATTAGAAAATGCGCCTATCGGTCTTTTCTGTACCGCAGGAAATCAGTGGAAGTGCGATATGTACCGCAGATACGGCTTCGAACTTGCTATCCGTGGTACAACCCTAGGCCCTCTTTACTACGCTCTAGGCGATAGCCCCAAGGATTTTAAGACTCTTTACGAAAATTACTATACTCCTGCAAAATCTCTTCGCACCGTAAAGGCTACTTGGGAGTGGAGAAATGAAATCGACTGCCTTTTAAACTTTGCTATGAGAGATAACGGTCTTGATTATGCTATCAACGGCACACGCGACCTTTATGCTTTCCTTCTTAACGGCACCGATAAGGATATAAGAGTAATTCTTACCGACGAAGATAAATGCGTTGGCTGGATGATTGACGGTGAATATACCGTTTATCCTCTTTATAAAGATATGAAGATAGATTAAAAAAACTCCCGAAAGGGAGTTTTTTTAATCTAGGGTCTAGGATTTAGGGTCTAGGATTTAGGGTCTAGGATTTAGGGTCTAGGATTTAGGGTCTAGGATTTAGGGTCGAGGATTTAGGGTCTAGGATTTAGGGAAATCTTTCCATTTTGCTTTTGGCAAATCTTAATTGATATTTTGTAGGGGATGGCGTCTCGACATCCCGTTTCGGTAACACAAATCTCAATTGGTATTCCTTGTTAAAAAAATCCCTCAGTCTTTTGCTTCGCAAAATACAGCTCCCTTTACAAGGGCGCCTTTGTTTTTTTAAAATATTTATTGATTTTTTCGGGCTGATGTGTGGTACGGCTTCGCCCAAACCCTTTTGTCCTTCGGACATTTCCCCTATCAGGGGAATAACATCAGCCCCTACACCTAAACCCTAGACCCTAGACCCTAGACCCTAAATCCTAGCCCCTAGCCCCTAGCTCCTAGCCCCTAGCCCCTAGCTCCTAGCCCCTAGACCCTAGCTCCTACTCCCTCTTCCTGCTTTTTTCTGAATGCTATGGGTGATATACCTGTTTTTTCTTTAAACAGTCTTAAGAAATTGGAATGAGAGGTAAAACCGCATTCAAAGCAAATTTCGGTCACTTTAAGGTCGGTTGAACACAGCAATTCTTTTGCATAGTTTATCTTCAGCATATTAAGGTATTCACAGTAGGTGACCCCTAATTCCTTATGGAAGGTGGCGCTGAAGTGGCTTGTATTATAGTGGGCAATTTTTGCAAGCTCGCTTAAACTCGGATTTTCACGGAAATGCATATGCATATAAAGTATTGCCGCTTGTATGGGTTTTTCAACCAAGGGAAAGGTATTGTTGTTATCGGGAACAAGTTTTAAAATTCGAAGCAAAATACAACTGAGCAGATGACGTATGTAACGCTTGTCCGGTTCTTTACGGTTGTTTTCATCCATACAAAGACGGAGTAATTGCTCCATAATAACGGTATCCTCTTCGTTTAATTTATAAATAAAGGGCTGACCGCTTGTGAATTCTCCTAAAATTTCTTCCGATAAAAGACTGTCGTCGATACCCATAGTTATTATATGCAGGTTTGGTTCGGGGTGAACCTCGTGAAAGTCGATAAGGCGTAAAATATAAAAACTGCCCCTTGATAAATCGTAGCGGTTGCCGTTTAAAAGATTATATCCGTTTCCATCTATTATAAGTTCTATCTCAATATAGTTGTGCCAATGCAAAGCCGACGGAGTGCTGACAAACTTTTCGCATACAATAATATCCTTACCGTCTTTTGTTTGCGCCCTTAAAAGATACTTATACATTTTGTTGCCCATATCATTCACCACCGAGGTTGATTTTATCATAGAATTT
The DNA here is from genome assembly GCA_015065605.1 of Oscillospiraceae bacterium. GTDB lineage: Bacteria > Bacillota > Clostridia > Oscillospirales > Acutalibacteraceae > SIG607. The sequence continues at coordinate 8,635 of SVPZ01000037.1, forward strand.
TTTGTTTTTCAATAATAAATCGAAAAATATTGCTATTTTTACCCTCTAATCTAAAAAATAATGACTTTAAAGAATTTTGTTTGTGTGATATACTTTAAGCAAATAAGATTTGGAGGTATTATCGTGAATCTTAACGGACAATGGAAACTTTATTATGCCAAACAGGGCGAATATAAAATTAACAGTATTTACGACCTTAAAACAAGCAAAATAAGTTCTGTTCCCTGTACCGTACCCGGTAACGTGGAGCTTGATTTAAGCAAAGCGGGTATTTTGCCTGAAGACTTGTTTAAGGGCGAAAACATATTAAAGGCTGAGGAATTTGAACAGTATGAATGGTGGTATGAAACCGAATTTACCGCTCCGAAAAAGCCGGAAAAAAATAAGGAAATGATACTTAATTTCCGTGCGGTTGATTGCTGTGCCGAATATTTTCTTAATGGACAGCTTATAGGTGTTAGTGATAATATGTTTATCGCTAACGAATTTGACGTAACCGACCTTTTGGCGTATGAGCAAATCAATACCCTTCACGTTCATATAACCTCTGCCACCATAAAGGGTATGGACTTTGAAAGCGATTTATATAACTCTTACTTTAACTGGCAATTAATGTCGGTGCATTGGCCCGTTCGTAAGGCGCCTCACAGTTACGGCTGGGATATTATGCCCCGTGCAGTAAGCGCAGGTATCTGGCGTGACGTTACCTTGGATGAACGTGATAAGTATCGCTTTGATTACGTGTACTTTAGCCTTGAAGACGTTTCTACAGGCAAAATCCGTATGTGCTATGATACTAAAATGGATGTGAAATACGCTTTTAGAAACACTAAAATTTTCATAAAGGGTAAGTGCGGTGACAGCGAGTTTGAACATTCTGCTGTTAGAAGATCAAAGTGTGGCAGAATAGATTTCTTTGTGCCTGATTTAAAACTTTGGTGGCCTAAGTTCTACGGTGAACCTAATCTTTACGATATAACCGTTACCATAACCGATATGGAATTAAACGAGCTTATGTCCATAAGCCTTAAACAAGGCTTTAGAACCCTCCAGCTTAAACGTAGCGACGTTATTGAAGAGGGCGGTGCCTTTGAGTTCGTTATAAACGGCGTTAAAATAATGGCAAACGGTTCTAACTGGGTGCCTATGGATGCTTACCATAGCCGTGATAAAGAAAGACTTAAGGCGGCGCTTGACCTTGCCGATGATATCGGTTGCAATATTCTTCGCTGTTGGGGCGGTAACGTTTACGAGGACCACGAATTTTTTGATTATTGCGACAGTCACGGTATTATGGTATGGCAAGATTTTGCTATGGCTTGTAACGTTTATTCTAACTCACGCGATTTTGAAGAAAAAATCAAAAAAGAGGCTACGTGGGTTGTAAAAGAGTACCGTAACCACTGCTCTATAGTTCTTTGGAGCGGTGATAACGAAATCGACACTCAGTTCAGTAATCAGGGTACTGACCCTGCCATAAACAAAATCACCCGTGAATTTATTCCCGAGGTTTTGGCGGCTCACGACCCAAAAAGACCTTACGTTGCTTCTTCTCCCTATATTTCTTCTGCCGCTCATAAAGCGGGCTACGCTTTACGTCCCGAAGAGCATCTCTGGGGCCCGAGAGATTACTATAAGAGTAGCTACTATGCCGATTCAAAGGCGTATTTTGTCAGTGAAACGGGTTATCACGGCTGTCCTTCGGTTGAGTCTATCAAAAAGTTTATAGACGAAGATAAGGTTTGGCCCTACGCTGATAATTCACAGTGGACACTTCATTCCTCTGACCAAAACGGTTCTTCCCACAGAGTATGGCTTATGCATAATCAGGTTGCTCAGATGTTCGGTAAAGTGCCTGCCGATATGGAAGAATACGTTCTTGCTTCTCAGATTTCTCAGGCTGAAGCTAAAAAGTTCTTTATCGAACGCGTAAGAAGTAAAATGAACTATATGGGCGGTGTAATCTGGTGGAATCTTATTGACGGTTGGCCTCAGATGAGCGACGCCGTTGTGGATTATTACTATGATAAAAAACTAGCCTTTGATTTCATTAAGCGTTCAAGCAGAGATTTTATAATTATGTTTGACGAAATGAATAATTGGGGTCACGAAGTTATTTGCTGTAACAGTTCTCTTAAAGAATTTAATGGTAAATGTACTATAATCGACCTTGATACCGAAAGGGAAGTATTCTCAAAAGAGTTTAAAGCGGGGGCTAATAAGAATACCAAACTCGGCAAAGTAAATATTATGTATTCAAAGCAAACAATGTACCTTATCAAATGGACGCTTGATAACGGTGAAGAATATTATAATACCTACCTTGCAGGTATGCCCGGCTTCGACCTGAATAAATATAAAGAATGGCTTAGCAAACTGCCGTAAATAAAACTTTCTTAACGGGACGATACCCACATCGTCCCGTTTTTTTGTATAGATTTATTGTTATTTCGTAGGGGATGGCGCTTGCCGACATCCCGTATTTTTGCACAATGATTTCCCGTAAAGATTTACAAAAAGCCTTCCCCTTTGGTTCGGAGGGGAAGGGGGACCGCGTATGCGGTGGATGAGGTGTAGCCCCTAGCTCCTAAATCCTAGACCCTAGATCCTATTCTCGACATCCCGTATTACCGTGTGTTTTCCCCCTCTTGACTAAACTACTATATATGGTGTATAATATTTCCATATAGGCATAATATTAGTATCTTTATAAAGGAGCAAACCTTTAATGGCAGTTAAAAAAACAGAGTATAATAACGAAAGTATTACCCAACTTAAAGGGCCTGATCAGGTTCGACTTCGTCCTGCGGTTATTTTCGGTTCCGACGGTCTTGACGGTTGTAAGCATTCGGTTTTTGAAATTATTTCAAACTCGGCTGATGAAGCGAGAGAAGGCTACGGCAAAAAGATAATCGTTACCAAATATTCCGATAATTCCGTAGAGGTACAGGACTTTGGACGTGGCGCCCCCGTTGACTTTAATAATAAGGAACAACAGTATAACTACGTGCTTTTGTTTGAAACTCTTTATGCCGGAAGTAAATATAATACCAATAACGGCGGAGATTACGAATATTCTATAGGTCTTAACGGCTTGGGTCTTGCATCTACTCAGTTTGCAAGTGAATTTATGGACGTTGAGATAAAGCGTGACGGCTTTAAATATAATCTTCACTTTGAAAAGGGCTTCAATAAAGGCGGACTTATAAAGGAAGAATATTCGGGCAAGGATACGGGAACGAAAATCAGATGGAAGCCCGACCTTGACGTTTTTACCGAAATTGATATTCCCGCTGAATATTTTATTGATACCTTAACCCGTCAGGCAGTGGTAAACGAGGGTATCGCCTTTATTTTCCGTGAACAGCAGGGAAGCAGATTTACCGAGAAAGAAATTTGCTATAAAAACGGTATTGCCGACTATATTGGCGAACTTATCGGCGAAGATACCATAACGTCAGTTCAGAACTGGAACACCGAACGTAAGGGCAGAGACAGAGAGGATAAACCCGAATATAAGGTTAAAATTAATGCGGCGCTTTGCTTTTCCAATAAAAGACAGCTTAAGGAATATTACCATAATTCCAGTTGGCTTGAGCACGGCGGCGCTCCCGAAAAGGCGGTAAGAAATGCCTTCGCTTATCAGATAGACGCCTATATTAAACAACAGAATAAATATCAGAAAAACGAAAGCAAAATTACCTTTCAGGATATTGAAGAATGTCTTGCTATAGTTATTTCTTCTTTTTCGACCCTTGTGTCTTATGAAAATCAGACCAAAAAAGCTATAACCAATAAGTTTATACAGGAAGCGATGACCGATTTTTTCAGACATCAGCTTGAAGTGTATTTTATCGAGAATAAGGCAGAGGCAGACAAAATCGCCGAACAGGTGCTTATTAATAAGCGAAGCCGTGAAAAGAGCGAGAAGGAACGAATCAACATAAAGAAAACTCTTGCGACGGGTAATACATTAAGCGACAGAGTTCAGAAATTCGTTGACTGCAGAAGCAGAGACGTTTCTGAACGCGAACTTTATATAGTTGAGGGTGATTCGGCTCTCGGTTCCTGTAAACTTGCCCGTGACGCCGCTTTTCAGGCAATTATGCCCGTAAGAGGTAAAATCCTTAACTGCTTAAAGGCTGAGTACGATAAAATTTTTAAAAGCGAAATTATAACCGACCTTCTTAAAGTTCTCGGTTGCGGAGTTGAGGTTAAATCAAAGGCAAACAAAAACCTTTCTACCTTTGATATAAGAAATCTTCGTTGGAATAAAATTATAATATGTACCGATGCCGACGTTGACGGCTTCCATATCAGAACCCTTATTTTAACGATGATTTACAGACTTATGCCAACCTTAATTCACGAAGGCAGGGTGTTTATTGCAGAAACACCTCTTTATGAAATCAATACTAAAAATATGACCTATTTTGCTTATGATGAAAACGAAAAACGTGAGATTTTAAGTAAAATAGAGGGTGAAAAGTATAATCTTCAGCGTTCAAAGGGACTTGGTGAAAACCAGCCTGATATGATGAACCTTACTACTATGAATCCCGAAACAAGACGTCTTATAAAGATAAGTCCCACCGATGCCGAACAGACGGCGTTAATGTTCGATATGCTTCTTGGCGACGACCTTGCAGGCAGAAAAGATTATATCAGTGAAAACGGCTATCTCTATATGGATGACGTTGACGTAAGTTAAGAATAGGAGAAAAATAAATTATGGCTCCAAGAAAAAAGAAAGAGGGGGAAACCGCCCCCAAGAAAAAGGGCGCTAATGCCTATATAGCAGGTGCAGGTACAGTTATTGACCAGCAGGTTACCGAAACGCTGAAATCTAACTTTATGCCCTATGCTATGAGCATTATCGTTTCCCGTGCTATCCCTGAAATCGACGGCTTTAAGCCCTCCCACAGAAAACTCCTTTATACAATGTATAATATGGGACTGCTTAGCGGTAACACCATAAAGTCTGCTAATATCGTCGGCAGAACTATGCAGCTTAACCCTCACGGAGATGCCGCAATTTATGAAACTATGGTGCGACTGTCCGAAGGCTACGAAGCATTACTTCATCCCTTCGTTGCTTCAAAGGGTTCCTTCGGTAAGGCTTATTCGCGTGATATGGCGTATGCCGCTTCGCGTTATACCGAGGCTAAACTTGCTCCCATATCTGCTGAACTTTTTGCAGATATTGATAAAGAAACGGTAGATTTTGTAGATAACTACGATGCTACCATGAAGGAACCGTTGCTTTTCCCCGTAACCTTCCCGACGGTGCTTGTTAATTCAAATATGGGTATTGCCGCAGGTATGGCAAGTTCTATTTGTTCCTTTAATTTAAAGGAAGTGTGCGAAACTACCATTGCGCTTATAAAGGATGACGACGTTAATATTGCAGATACCCTTTTAGCGCCCGATTTTCCCATAGGCGGTGAACTTCTTTATAACCGAGATGAAATCGAAAAGATTTACGAAACGGGTAAGGGTGGCTTTAAGGTACGAGGCGTTTATACCTATGATAAAAAGAATAACTGTATTGATATTACCGAAATTCCTCCCACCACCACCAGTGAAGCAATAATCGAAAAGGTAATAGAACTTGTTAAACTTAAAAAGATTACCGAAATCAACGACATCCGTGATGAAACCGACCTTAACGGTCTTAAAATCACCATAGACTTAAAGCGTGGTATCGAACCCGATAAGTTTATGAAAAAGATGTATAAACTGACACCGCTTCAGGATACCTTCTCCTGTAACTTTAATATTCTTATTGCCGCTTCGCCAAAGGTTATGGGTGTCAGAGAAATTTTAGAGGAATGGATAGCCTTCAGAACTGAATGCGTAAGAAGAAAGGTTTTCTATAATCTTTCTAAAGCGAAGGATAGACTCCATTTACTAAAAGGTCTTAGTAAAATACTTTTAGATATTGATAAGGCAATAAAAATCGTAAGAGAAACTGCCGAAGAAAAAGAGGTAGTGCCAAACCTTATGATAGGCTTTGGTATCGACGAAATTCAGGCTGAATACGTTGCCGAAATCAAACTTCGTCACTTAAACCGTGAATACATCCTTAAAAGACTTGATGATATTGAAAAACTTGAAAAGGAAATCGAGGAAATGGAGGATATATTAAACTCTAAATCCAAGGTTAAAAAGATTATCGTTAAAGAACTTGAAGAGGTTATTAAGAAGTACGGTGTTGACCGACGCACTAAGATAGTAAACGCAAACGAAGTAAACGAAGCAAACGAAGACGAAAGGGAAGTGGATAATTCTCCCGTAACCTTCTTCTTCACAAAGGACGGCTACTTTAAAAAGATTACTCCTCAGTCGCTTAGAATGAGCGGTGAGCAAAAGTGTAAAGAGGGCGACTATGTGGTTCAGGAGGTTCCTTCTACCAACGCCGCCGAGCTTATGTTCTTTACCAATAAGCAACAGGTTTATAAAACCTATGCAAGTGAGTTCGCCGATACTAAAGCAAGCGTACTTGGTGACTATATCCCTGCAAAACTTGACTTTGACGAGGGTGAATATCCCGTATATATGACGGTTGTGGATAAGTACGTGGGCAATATGCTCTTCGTTTACGAAAACGGCAGAATTTCCAAGGTTGCCCTTTCTTCCTATGAAACAAAAACCAACCGTAAAAAGCTTATTAAGGCGTACTCTGATAAGTTCCCGCTTTTCTGCGCTCTTTATATGCCCGAAGAAAAAGATTTGGTGCTTAAATCCACTAACGGCAGAGTGCTTATCGTAAGCAGCGCTTCCGTTCCCGTCAAGGGTGTTAAGGATAACGGCGGTATTGCGGTTATGACTCAAAAGAGAGGCCAAAAAATCGAAGAGGTTAAAATATACGAAAAGGGTATGATAGAAAACGAAAACCGACTCAGAACCCGAACCCTTCCCGCCGCAGGCAATAAACCGCTAGGTGCAGGTCAGCAAGACGGAATGGATCTTGATTAGAAAAAAGTCCTCCTTAGCTTAGGAGGACTTTCGGTTTTGTAAATATATATTTGTGTTTTGTCCCCTGTGTTTTAAAGGAGCCTTTATTTTGCCCTCCTTGTGCAAAGGAGGGGGGACGTATGTCGGTGGGAGGATTGTATTATCTTCGGGCAACCGAGGACGTTTGCCCCTACAGTGTAGCCGCAAAAATTTATTGTCATTTCGTAGGGGTCGATGCCCACATCGACCCGTTTTATATCACAAAAAAATATTGTTTTTTCGGGCTGATGTGGGCATCAGCCCCTACAACGTCACCGTAGAGATTTGTTGGCAATTCGTACGGGATGGCGCTTGACGACATCCCGTTTTTTGTATTAAAAAAAGCCGCCTTAATTAAGGCGGCTGTCGAAAACTTGTGCAAACGCGAGTGCTTTCGACAGTATTATATTAACCTATATTTTTCTTTTTATTCATTAAATGTTTGACAAATTTGAAATAAAGGTTTATTATAATATAGATTGATTATTTATGATACGGAGGAAACTCTTGTGGCAAAAGAATTAGCAAAACAGTATAATCCTAAAGAAGTTGAAGACAGAATTTATTCTTCTTGGCTTGACGGCAAATACTTTCACGCAAAAAGAGAGGAAGGAAAGAAAACCTATACTATAGTTATTCCTCCTCCAAACATTACGGGACAGCTTCATATGGGACATGCTCTCGATAACACCTTGCAGGACTCTCTTATTCGTTTTAAGAGAATGCAGGGCTTTGATACTCTCTGGCTTCCAGGTACCGACCACGCTTCTATTGCAACCGAAGCAAAAATCGTTGCAAAAATGAAAGAAGAAGGCGTTACAAAGGAAGACCTTGGCAGAGAAGGCTTTTTAGAGAGAGCTTGGGCTTGGAAAGAACAGTACGGCGGACGAATCGTTCAGCAGCTTAAAAAACTCGGTTCCTCTTGCGACTGGGACAGACTTCGTTTCACTATGGACGAGGGTTGTAATAAGGCTGTTAAAGAGGTTTTCGTAAACCTTTATGAAAAAGACCTTATATATAGAGGCGAACGTATTATTAACTGGTGTCCTCATTGTTTAACCTCTATTTCTGATGCCGAGGTTGAATACGAGGATCAGGCAGGTCATTTCTGGCATCTGCGTTATGCTCTGGCTGACGGCAGCGGTTATCTTGAACTTGCTACCACCCGTCCCGAAACTTTACTCGGCGATACTGCCGTTGCAGTTAATCCAAATGACGAACGTTATAAAAACCTTATTGGCAAAAACGTAATTCTTCCTCTTGTTAACAGAGAAATTCCCGTTGTTGCCGACGATTACGTTGAAATGGATTTTGGTACAGGCGTAGTTAAAATCACTCCTGCTCACGACCCCAACGACTTTGAAGTTGGCCTTCGTCATAATCTTCCCGTTATTAACGTAATGACCGACGATGCTAAAATCACCGACGATTATCCCGCTTATGCAGGTATGGACCGTTACGAAGCAAGAAAGGCTATTGTAAAGGATCTTGAAGCGGCAGGAAATCTCGTTAAAATTGAAGACTATAGCCACAACGTTGGTACCTGTTACCGTTGTTCTACAACCGTTGAACCAAGAGTATCAAAACAGTGGTTCGTTAAGATGAAGCCTCTTGCTACTCCTGCTATTGACGCTGTTAAAAAAGGTGAAACAAAATTCGTTCCTCAGCGTTTTGAAAAGGTATATTTCCATTGGCTTGAAAATATCAGAGATTGGTGCATTTCCCGTCAGCTTTGGTGGGGACACCGTATCCCTGCTTGGTATTGCGCAGACTGTGGTGAAATCACAGTTTCTAAGACCGATGCGGTTTGTTGCGCTAAGTGTGGCAGTAAGAATATTGAGCAAGACCCCGATACTCTCGATACTTGGTTCTCTTCTGCTCTCTGGCCTTTCTCTACACTCGGTTGGCCTGATAATAGCGAGGACTTAAAGCACTACTATCCTACCAATACCCTTGTAACAGGCTACGATATTATTCCTTTCTGGGTAATGCGTATGATGTTCTCGGGAATTGAGCATACAGGTGAAGTGCCTTTCGATACCGTACTTATTCACGGTCTTGTAAGGGATGAACAGGGCAGAAAGATGTCCAAATCCTTAGGCAATGGCGTTGACCCTCTTGAAATAATTGAAAACTACGGCGCCGATGCTCTTCGTTTCTCCCTTGTTACAGGTAACAGCCCCGGAAACGATATGCGTTATATTCCTTCCCGTGTTGAATCCTGCAGAAACTTTGCTAATAAGATTTGGAATGCGGCTCGTTTCCTCCTTATGAATCTTGAAAGCGAAGAAGAAATGGCTCTTCCCGAAAGTCTTGCTCTTGAGGATAAGTGGATTCTTTCCAAATATAATAAACTTGTTAAAGACGTAACCGAAAATATCGAAAAGTACGAGCTGGGTCTTGCCGCTCAAAAGCTTTACGACTTTATCTGGGACGTATATTGCGACTGGTATATTGAAATTTGTAAAGCCAGATTAAACGGTGAAGATAAGGCTGCCGCCGATAACGCAAGAAGTGTTCTCGTTTACGTTCTTTCTAACACCTTAAAGCTTCTCCATCCCTTTATGCCCTTTATTACCGAAGAAATCTGGCAGTCACTTCCTCATAGCGGTGACTCCATTATGGTAAGCGCTTGGCCTATATATAACGAAGCTCTCGACTTTAGTAAAGAGGAAGAGGATTTCGAAAAGGTAATGGATGCCATTAAGGCTATCAGAAACAGAAGAAGCGAAATGAACGTACCTCCTTCAAGAAAGGCTAAGGTATGTATAGCTACAAATGAAAAAGAAGTGTTCTCTGCAGGTGTATCCTTCTTTATAAGACTTGCAAGCGCAAGTGAGGTTGAAATTGCTGATAACTTTGATTTACAGGGTGCAGTTCGCGTTGTAACCGACGTTGCCAACATCTTTATTCCTATGAATGAGCTTGTTGACGTAACTGCTGAACTCAGCCGACTTGAAAAGGATTTAAAGAAAGCCCTTGAGGATAAGACCTTCTTTGAAAAGAAACTTAATAACCCCGGCTTCGTTGCAAAGGCTCCTGCCGCTGTTTTGGAAGAACAGAAGGAAAAACTTAAGAAGGTAGAAGATAAAATCGCCCTTATTAACCAGAGCATTGAAGAACTTAAAGCAATGTAATATAAATTAAAATAATAAAACTTACAAAATCGGCAGTTTTCTACACTTAAACTGCCGATTTTAATTTTTTAAAATAAATTCCAAAATTTACTATTTCGTTTCGTTATAGTTTATAAAGAGGACACAGGAAGACAATGATGCGTAACACAAAATAACACAGGGGACTGTTCCTTGTGTTGACGAAGTGATGTGCGCTTGATATAATATTCAAGGATGATAATAATGCCAAGACAGGCAAGTTTCAATATTGTGAGGAAATTCAATTAACACAGAGAACCGTCCCCTGTGTTTTGCTGTGTTTTGTTGGAATCCTCGGAATAATTCTGTATCATCAATGAGATATTGGACATGGTGGGGAAAGCGTATATGAAAAAAGCGTATTATGTTGATGAAATAAGTATGCTGGATATCATTCAGATAGAGAAAAAACTATATAATCTTTATCGAAATACCATTATCGATTTTAAGAAAAGATTTTCCTCATATAACTGCGATATAGAAATTACACAATGTTGGACAACAGATAGTTCAGAGAAGTCGACAAATATTCGACCTACCTTGGAGCGTCAATACATTTATTGGATTTGTTATGAGGTGCTTTATAATGGGAAACCAGTTATTTATGATGATGAAAATTCTCCGTTAATAAGAAATTATGCTGTATTGGTGATTTCAAAATCGAGCAAACTCTGTAGACATAAATTTATTGTGAAAGTGTTTGAAGACACAGAGGATGTGATCGAAGAATTACTAGAAGATTTGAATAAAATTGAGCGAATGTTTTCTTAGAATAACACAGGTGACGGTTCCCTGTGTTGAGCAACGAATAAATGGTTACCGCCCAAAGCCTTCCCCTTTGTACGGAGGGGAAGGTGGGTTTTGCGAAGCAAAACTCGGATGAGGTGTAGTAATAAATTTTTCCACCTCACCACCGTCTTCGACGGAGCCTCTCCTCAAGGAGAAGCCTTTTGATTGCCCTCGTTACGCACAAGGAGGGATTGAAAGACAGAGAACCGTCCGCTGTGTTTTGGTTTCCATTGTCATCCGCCAGGTCATTAATTATAGGAGGGTTAGCTTGAAGAAAAGACAGATTACTATTGAAGAATATAAAAACTACGCTGGGACTCATACTATAATAATCAATAATGCTCGTTATCAAGAAAGTTTTTGCAACGCTATCGAAAGTATTATTAAATCATTTTTGCTTGACAAAGAAGTATATTTTGGCTTTTGCAGAACTGATGGTATGAATTTATCATTAGAAGAACAAAAAGAATTGAAAAATAAAATACCAATATTTTTTCAAAACGATGGTAATTTTCAAGTCTTAAGTGAATATTTATCAGTAGCAAGAAGCAAGTTGAATAATTATAGTTGCAGTTTTATTCCATTGATTTTCGATTATTATCTTGAAACTATAATGTTTAACCCGAAAGTTGATTGGGAAAATTTCAAAGAATATTATTTGAGTTATCAAGAACACAGATTTGATGAAATTATTCTTAATCATTTTGCTTATGTGTTATTTTACTATTTTGATAGTGGTGATTTTTTGATTTGTTATGATCCTAAAATATATAATTCCAAAGATATTAGAAGTATGGTTGAACTGTTTTGGGGCAATTCGAGGATGAATTATTAAGGAAGACAGTAACACAGGGGACGGTTAGTGTGAAACCAAATTGAGAAAAAATCGAAAAAAAGGTACACAAAACCAAGCCGAGAATTACTTCGACTGAAAACCGAGAAATTAAATTCCGAAAAGGAATCATTCGTTCAAACGAGGTGGAACACAAGGTGACGGTTCCTTGTGTTGAGCAACGAATAAATGGTTACCGCCCAAAGCCTTCCCCTTTGTACGGAGGGGAAGGTGGGTTGCGAAGCAACTCGGATGAGGTGTAGTGATGTAGATTTCCACCTCACCACCGTCTGTGATTTAGCCTTTTTCTCCGAAAACGGGAACCCTTTTGTCCTTCGGACATTTCCCCTAACAGGGGAATTACCTCAAGGAGAAGCCTTTTAGAAAAAAGGTGACGGTTCTTTTGTGTTAAGATTTGCGAAAACCAAAGGCTCCTTTGAAAAGGGAGCTGGCAAAACCATAGGTTTTGACTGAGGGATTATTTCTATCACAAACAATCCTCCCACCAACTTATCGTTGGTCCCCCCTCCTTTACAAAGAGGGCTTATTAACACAGCGAACGGTTCCTTGTGTTTTATAATGTGTTGAAAAATCGGCAACTTGTTTTGTGCAAATTGCCGATTTTGAGATTTTTGTTAGTTTAGTGTCACATTTTATCCTTTTGTATCGTTATAGTATATAGAAGCTGAAACGAAAGGCATAGGCATTTATATGAAAAATAAAATACTATTTACACTAATAATACTATTATCCTTTATTTTAACGTCTTGCGTTGAATCAAAACCACATAGACCTATATATTATGACGAATATGAAGAGGAAGAAAGCTCACAGGAAATTTATTCTGAGGAACAGTATTCTATGGGACTTAATGCACTAAATTCAGAAAATATTGCCGATACTTCGTCGTCAATTGATCGAGAATACGTTTACGTTGCTAATGAGCCTGTTGGTACCGAAGGACTCAGCGAAAGGTACGTTAAACTTGACGTGAAGTTTTTATCTCAAAAGCCTGAACTTCCAAGTGGATGTGAAATAACCTCTCTTACTACTGTGCTTAACTTTTATGGCTTTAACGTGAGTAAGACCGAAATGGCGGATAATTATTTGCCTAAATCCGATACAAGTAAGGATTTTTGGAAAGTGTTTGTAGGTGATCCTCGTTATAATACAGGTTTTGGCTGTTATGCTCAACCTATAACCGAAGCGGCAAATAAATATCTTTCAGAGCAGGGAAGTTCTTTGAGGGCTTATGATTATAGTGATACGCCTTTTGAACAATTGCTTTTTGAAGTGCAAAGCGGACGTCCGGTTATTATATGGGCAACGCTTAATATGGCAAAGCCTTATTATACGTATAAATGGACTCTGCCTGACGGAAGTGAAAGACGTTGGATAACACCGGAACACTGCCTTGTGCTTATAGGTTATGATTTAAATAAAGGTACGGCTATAATAAGCGATCCTATGCGTAATATAGTTGAATATGACCTTGACACCGTAAAAGCAAGATATATTGCGCTCTATTCACAATGTGTTATAATTCGTTGATTTTTTTAAAACGTTCACGAAATTCGTGGGCGTTTTTATTATATGTATATATTTTTCTGAAAAAAGACAAAAATCTGCCGACCTGCTTCGACAGGTTTTTTATTTTGCCTATGGTAAAATATATGGGACAAGGAGGTATAAATATGTCAATAAAGCTTAGTGTAAAAGGAGAAGTAGTAACCGCTTATCTTGGCGGTGAACTTGACCACCACAGCGCAAGGGAAATGCGCGAAGCGATAGATAATGCAATTGAAATGAATATTCCCTCTCTTTTGGTGCTTGACTTTTCGGGAGTTACCTTTATGGACAGTTCGGGTATAGGTCTTGTTATGGGGCGCTACAGAAATCTCAGCAGAACGGGAGCCGAACTTCATATAACGGGAGCATCTATGCAGATAGCAAAGGTTATGAAACTTGCAGGAATAAGCAGACTTGCAAAATTTGACGTAGGAGGATTTAAAGTTGAAACCGATAAATAAATTTACACTCACTATGGAGTCCTGCTCCAATAACGAATATTTTGCACGAGCCGCCGTGTCGGCGTTTATAACGCAACTTGACCCGACCCTTGAGGAACTTAACGATATTAAAACCGCCGTTTCCGAAGCGGTTACAAACTGTATTGTTCACGCCTATAAAAATAGTATAGGCAAGATTTACATAACGGTTGAAATATATCCGTTTTCTGTTATTAAAATCAAAATAAAGGACAAGGGTTGCGGAATAAGTGACGTTAAGGAGGCTATGGAACCGCTGTTTACTACCATAGGCGGTGAAAGGGCAGGGCTTGGCTTTGCCGTTATGCAGAGCTTTACCGATGATATAAAGGTCAGGTCGCGTGTCGGAAGCGGCACTACCGTAATTCTGACCAAGAAGCTGGAACTAAGGGTAAAGAATAATGCCTGACGTAGAAAAACTTATTAACGATAACTTCGGGCTTGTACGCGCTTGCGCAGGAAAGTTTATAGGCAGAGGTATTGAATACGACGATTTGTATCAGATAGGCTGTATCGGTCTTATCAAAGCCGCCAACGGTTACGACGAATCAAGGGGGCTGATGTTTTCAACCTACGCCGTGCCGACTATTATCGGAGAAATCAAGAGAGTTTTTCGCGATACGGGAGCAATTAAGGTATCCCGTTCTTTAAAAGAATTATCCTTTAAAGTGGCTAAAGCGAGAGAAAGTCTTGAAAAACAAAACGGCAGAGAACCTTCTGTCAGCGAAATTGCTCAGCTTCTCGGTGTTGACAGGGAAGAAGTAAACGACGCCATATGTGTTCTAAGACCCGTAGAATCCTTAACCTATGAAGATGAGGACGGCAGCAGTCAACTTGATTTGCCGGTTGAAAGTGACGAAGAACGTATAAACGATAGAATTTACGTCCATACTTTACTAAAGGGACTTACCGTTGAGGAACAGACGCTTATCAAACTGCGCTACTTTATGTATAAAACACAAAGCGAAACGGCAAGGATACTTAATATGTCACAGGTACAGGTATCACGAAATGAAAAGCGTATTTTGGCTAAATTAAGAATGGCAGAGGAGGAATCAGAAAAAAATTCAAAAAATTTCAAAAAAAGTGTTGACAAGTGGGAGTAAATGTAGTATAACAATATGGCTGCTTGAAAGAAAGGCAGTAAAAAAACCACGAAAAAAATTTAAAAAAAGATAAAAAAAGTTCTTGACATTAAGTTTTGATTGTGGTAATATATATAAGCTGTCCACCGACGAGGTGAGCAGAACGGACCTTGAAAATTAAACAACGACAAACAAAAAAGGACCCGACGATTCTTATTGAAATTAAGTAATCAAGGACAAAACAACAATACGCCAGTATTGTTATGAATGAGCGACAAGTTTTTAAAAGATTATAACACATTAAGTGTTTAATACAATTTTTTAGAGAGTTTGATCCTGGCTCAGGACGAACGCTGGCGGCGTGCCTAACAC
>SVPZ01000038.1 GCA_015065605.1 Oscillospiraceae bacterium
CGGGCAGAATTTGGAGTGATTTTTGGTGCGGAAGAATCCGTCAGGCTAATGCCTACGGGTGATGACAAACCGAAAAGTGCCCAAAGAATGCCGTTTTAGGCAGGTTCGGATTATTCGTGTTTGCTTAAGTATTTTCAATTTGTTTGCGTTTTAATTCGTTGAGAATCTCGGGATAAAGTTGACAGGACATACCACCGTCAACTATAAGTTCGGTTCCCGTAGTGTTTTTTGACATATCAGTTGCAAAATACCAAACTGCATTTGCAACGTCTTCGTAATCGGAAATATCCCCTATAGGTGTCAGTGTTCCGTTTACTATTTGCTTACTTCCCATCTGATACCAACGCTCAGTTTTTATAGTTCCGGGAAGCACCACGTTACTTCTTATACCGTATTTGCCGAGATCTAATGCCAACGCTTTTGATAAAGCATTTATACCGCCTTTTGAAGCGGAATAAGCGGCTCTGTTAGGAATAACTCTGTAGGCAGTATTTGAACTTAAAAATACAATTGAGCCCTTATGATGCTCTCTCATTCTTATAGCAGCTTGACGAATCATTGTAAAATTCCAAACAAGATTAGTTTCAAAAACTTTTCTGAATTCATCAACGTCCTGAGTGAAGAAATCAAGACCTTTAGCAGGGTCAGTTCCATATCCCATATTAGCCGCATTAAGCACTATTGCTTCAACAAATTTTCCGCATTTATCAATATCATTAAATATATCGATTACTTGTTGCTCGTCACCAATATTACACTCATATCCCTTGGTAAATACTCCGTAATTATCTGAAAGTGTTTTAGCGGCACGCTGAGCCTCTTCCCCGTTTCTGCTTGTAATAATTACATCCCAACCGTTCTTCGCAAAATGCTCAGCAATACCAAAACCTGTATTGCTTTGCGCTCCTGTTATAAATACTGTACTACCCATTTTGCAACTCCCATTATACTAAATTATTTAAAATTAATGTAATTTTAAAAATATAATTCACTCTTAGCGGGACGTATATCTGTTAATGCACCTGTATAATGTCTTAAGGTATGTGGCTGATAGGGATGTTTCAGACATTCTTCCTCATTAATCTCAATACCAAGTCCTGCCTTATCAGGTATAGTCATATATCCTTCGCTATACTCAAGTTTTTCGTCGGTTACGTCTTTGCGCCAAGTAACGTCGCTATACATAATTTCAAGAATTTCAAAATTAGGACAGGTTGCGGCAAGCTGCAAAGTAGCGGCATTTGCAACGGGACCCGACGGGTTATGAGGCGCAAAAGGAATATATCTGCACTCTGCCTCAGCGGCAATTTTTTTGAGTTCCATAATACCTCCCGCATGAGAAATATCAGGTTGAATATAGTCTGCAGCCATAAGGTCAAACATCTTCTTATAATCCCAACGGGTATAAAGTCTTTCTCCTGCAGAAATAGCAACAGGAGATTTATCCTTAACCGCCTTTAATGCGTCAAGATTATCGGGCGGTACGGGTTCTTCGAAGAGCATCACTTTAAACTGCTCAAGTTCTTTCGCAATTTTAACACCTGTAGGAATATTAAATCTGCCATGACCTTCGATAAGCAGGTCAACGTTATTTCCTACCGCTTCTCTGACTGCTGCTACGTTACGAAGCGCCTTATCAAGTTCGCTATTTGAAATATTAAGATAATTTTTACCAAATGGATCCCACTTCATAGCGGTAATACCGCGTTTAACGGCAATCTTTGCTTTTTCGCCAAATTCCTCGGGTTCTTTAGCCCCTGCAAACCAACCGTTTACGTATATTCTTACCTTATCGTTCACTTTACCGCCCAAAAGCTGATATACGGGAACGTTGAGCGCTTTACCCAAAATATCCCAAAGAGCCATCTCAACTGCAGATAATGCCGACATTAGAACTGCGCCGCCACGCCAATAAGCATCTCTGTATATAGCGTGCCAATGTTTTTCTATTTCCATTGGATTTTTACCCACAAGGTATTCTTTTATATGCTCAACAGCGCCTATTAAAGCTTTTTCTTTATATTCAAGCGTTGCTTCACCTACACCGTCGATACCTTCATCGGTATATACCTTCACAAATACCCAGTTAGTTCTAAAGCAGTCAACATTGATAGTTTTTATATCAGTTACCTTCATTTTTTTACTCTCCGTAAACCGTATTATTCATCACAATATTCTCTACATTCAAAAACAATTCAGCACCCAATTTTCTACTGGAAGTAGCTGCACCGTGTTGCAAATAGTTCGGCAACTCATCGTCATCCACTTTTTTAAAGTTACAATTATTAAAGTATATATTTTTAATCTTACAATCTTTTTTGCCTTCAAAAATCGGATAATCACAGCCACGTGAAATGATATTTGAAAATCTAAGGTTTCTTATCGCTTCACAAAAATCATTACTTTGGTGAATAGTTACACATATTGGTCTGCCGCAAATTCCGTCCATTACGATATTATCAAAAGACAAATTTTCTATAAGAGTTTTTTCTCTGCCATAATCACCGGTAGGACACCATTTCTTATCAGGCAGTAATATATGTATTCCCGTTGAAGTATCGGTCATATTAAGATTTGAAAAAGTACAGTTTCGTATAATTCCGTCACAAGCCCAACCTATTCTTATTCCGCCTGACCAGCTGGTTAAATTGCAGTTAGTAACTGTTACCTTTTCGCATACTTTATTTTCAGCGAGAGAACGGTTATTTGCTCTGACAATAATACAGTCGTCACCGCACGAAATATTGCAGTTAGAAATATTTACGTTACGACTGGAATTTATATGGATGCCGTCGTTATTAGGATATCTGACGTCGGCATCAATTTTACATCTGTCAAAAGTAACGTAATCGCAGTCGTGTAACCAATAACTCCATCCTGCCGGCTGATTTATCATAGAAACATCCTGAATTTTTATGTTTTTGCAACCTGTAAAAAATACTACTCTGGGTGGAGTCGGCGCATCAATACGCTCGTATTCCCAACCCTGCCACTCGCCCTGCTTTTTAACAACAAAATGAGTGCCGTTACCATCAATTGTACCCATACCGGTAATAGAAATATTTTCCGACTCTTCAGCAAATATAAGACAAGCATTTCTGAAACGAGGCAGATTTTCACTGACAACGTGTTTTAAATTAGTCTTTTCGGGATAATCCTCACATTTATCCGAGCCTAATAAAACTCCGTTTGCAGCAATGTGCAGTTCAACGTTGCTTTTTAAAATGATAGAACCGGTCTTATAAATACCGTCAGCAACCAAAACTCTGCCGCCGCCGTTTTCATAACATTTATCGATTACATTCTGGATTATTTCGGTATTTAAAGTATTACCGTCACCTACTGCACCGTAATCTTTGATAGAGTAAATCATAGTATCCACCTCAAAAAACATTTGACTTTATTTTATAATAATTGTATTATAAATATTAGCATAATTATATCAAAATATTAGTATATTTATTAGAAATCTTAAAATGGAGTAAAAATATGAAGTTGCCGAAAATCATTTCAATAGGTATTTTTAATTCTTCCATCAACCGTAAAAATTTAAAAATCAGCAAGAAAAGATTAACGACTATGTTTGAAATTGAAATGCCTATTGAAAATTCAGGAGTTTCTTACATTAATAATCTCAGTATGCCTATTAAGGATAACTGCATAATATGTGCGAAACCCGGACAAACAAGATACACTAAATTTCCCTATAAATGCTTTTATATTCATTTAGTATTAAACGAAGGATCACTTTATAACAGCCTTACCACTCTTCCCGAATATATAGAAATAAGCGATAAGGAAAAATACTTAAATATTTTCGAGAAACTTTATAACTATTATAATACTTCTTTTGAAAACGACGAAATTATACTTCAAAGCCTTACTTTAGAACTTATATACTACCTTAACAGAGATTCAAAAAAATCCGTATCTTTTGAAAATTTCAAAAAAACCAACAGTTCCATTATCGAAGAAGCAGTAATTTTTATAAAAAGCAATTTAACCGAAGAATTAAGCCTTGAATACGTTGCATCAAAATTCAATTTAAGTCCTACTCATTTTCATAATATTTTCAAATACAACATCGGCGTTACTCTTAGAGAATATATTGAAAATCAAAGATTAAAAAAAGCAGTAAATCTACTTATTACTACAGATTTGTCACTGGCGCAAATCGCTTATGAATGCGGTTTTTCTTCTCAAAGTTATTTCAGTTTTGTTTTTAAAAGAAAATTTAATAAAACACCAAGAAAATATGCAGAAGAAATTAATATACAGTATGAAAAATAGTAAAACGCCCTGATGTTCGGGAGTTGATCTTAGGGATAAAATGACTAAGACCAACTCCCGTTAGGGCGTTTTTATGTGTAATATTTAATTATGCGAATGAGAAAACACAAGTTCAGTTTCGGTTACTTCTACGTCAATTTCACCGTTTAAATCGGTACGATAAAGTTTAATTTCGCGCTTTTCAAGTCTATTTAGTATTTCAGGATCGGGAAAACCATAGTTATTTTTAGCAGCTACGCTGATAACTGCGTATTGAGGCTTTGCAATCTTTAAAAAATCTTCAGTCGTAGAAGTAACACTGCCGTGATGACCTATCTTAATAACGTCGCAATTCAAATCAATTCCACTTTCAAGCAAATCATCTTCTAAAGGCTCTTCAGCATCTGACATAAGCAAAAATTTAAAATCTCTACACTTCGCCATAATTATGCTTGAACGGTTATTTTCGTCTTCCTTTGTTTTATCATAATATAAAAACGAAAGTCTGAAATCACCAACGTTAACGGCAAGACCCTGCTTTGCAAGTGCAAACATTACGTTTGAACGCTTTGCGGCATCGTTAATTTTTACAGCATCTCGATAATTATCATGGTCTTCGTCAGGAAAAGTAGGCATTATAACGTTAAGAACCGAAAAGTTTTCAAGAACGTCTATAGCGCCGCCTATATGGTCATTGTGCCAATGTGTTAAAATTAAAGCGTCTATTCCTTCTACCCCGTTAAGTTTAAGAGAACGAACGATATTACTGCTAATTCCGTCACCCGTATCAATAAGCACGTATCTGCCGTTGCTTCTTATGAGAATGGCGTCACCCTGCCCCACGTCCAAAAAACTCACCACGTCAATTTGCTCATCGGTATCGTAACGGCGAGTAAGCATTTCTTTGACAGTTGGAATATACGGACTCTCAACAAATAGAGATAATGCAGTCGGTATTATAATTATAGCCAAACCGACACTCAGAATAGCATTTAAAATCTTATTCTTCTTCACGAGCTTGTCTTTCCATCCATTCTGCCGACGATATAAGAACCTGACGAGGTTTAGCTCCTTCATACGGACCAATAATGCCACGAGCCTCCATCTGATCAATAATACGGGAAGCTCTGCCGTATCCAAGTTTTAGCTTACGCTGAAGCAAAGACGTTGAAGCTTGTCCGATTTCCACAACAACCTTTATAGCCTCGTTAATCATCGGATCGTCATCATCACCGCCGTCAGCAGAATCGTTAGCCGCACCCTTGCCTTTCTTTTGAGCAACGGCAAGACGGTCTATTTCGCCCTGAATTTCTTGACTGTATTCTATTGAACGGTTACCTTTTACATATTCAACAACCGCTTCAACCTCATCGTCGCTGACAAAACAACCCTGAAGTCTTGCAGGCTTTGAAGCACCAACAGGATTAAAGAGCATATCGCCGCGTCCAAGAAGTTTTTCAGCACCGCCGATATCCAAAATCGTACGACTGTCGATCTGTGAAGCAACTGCAAAGGCAATACGTGTTGGAACGTTCGCCTTAATAACACCCGTTACTACGTCAACGGAAGGACGCTGTGTAGCGATAAGCAAATGCATACCTGCAGCTCTTGCCTTTGCCGCAATTCTGTTAATAGAATCTTCAACTTCACCCGGTGCAGTCATCATAAGATCTGCAAGCTCATCAATAATAATTACAATTTGAGGAAGTTTCTGCAAATCGCAGTCAAGTTCACACAAACGGTTAAAACCGACTATATCACGAACGTTATTATCAGCAAATAAATGATAACGGCGCTCCATTTCAGTAACAGCCCAACCAAGCGCACCCGAAGCCTTTCTGGGATCGGTAACAACGGGAACCAAAAGATGAGGAATACCGTTATAAATACCAAGTTCAACAACCTTTGGGTCAATCATAAGCATTTTAACTTCGTCGGGGGCCGCTTTAAAAAGAATACTCATAATAATAGAGTTTATACATACCGATTTACCCGAACCGGTCTGACCTGCAATAAGTCCGTGAGGCATTTTCGCTATATCTGTAACAATAGGATTACCTGCAATATCTCTACCCATAGCTACCGTTAATTTACTCTTTGAATTGGTAAAAGCAGACGATTCTATTATTTCACGCACACTAACTGTGTTGCAAACTTTATTAGGAACTTCAATACCTACTGCCGCTTTATTGGGAATGGGCGCTTCTATACGAACACCTGCAGCCGCAAGATTAAGTGCAATATCATCCGAGAGATTTGTAATTTTGCTGATTTTTACACCGGCGCAAGGCTGAAGTTCATAACGTGTAACCGTCGGACCGCGACTGATATCGACTATTTTTGTTTCAACACCAAAGCTCTTAAGCACCTCTACAAGCTTAGTAGCAGTACCTTCAAGTTCCGCTTTTACAGAAACTCCGCTTTCCGCCATAGGTTCTTTTAGTAACGTAATTGGAGGATACTGATATCCTTCCTCCTCGGTAACAGACATAGTATCTTCTATTTCTTCCGCTACACTCTGAATTTCAGCAGCGTTTTCTTCGGGAGTTAATTTGATTTTTTCTACTTCAGGTTCTTTTTTAGGTTCTTCATAAGGAATATCTATAAAAGTAGATTCATCCCTTGTTTCCTTTTTAGGAGTGGGTTCGTCGGATTGACCGTCCACACAAGCATCTACAAGACGCTTTTGTTTTTCACTGAGCGTAACTTTTTCCTTAGGAGTATCATCATCTATAGGAATGTCAACAAAAACCTTCTTTTTCTTTTCTTCTCTTACTTCTTCAATAACCTCTTTTGCCTTCTTACCTGCAGCGCTTACAGGTTTTTTTGCAGTTTTATATATCCTTGCAACGCTTGTACCTGTCATAATCATAAGAGATGCCAAAAGCAGAATAACCATTGTTATAACAGCGCCTGTTTTTCCAAACATCTGGCAGAGTAAATTACCGAAAATACCGCCAAAAACACCGCCGTTTTTCCAAGTAGCAGCTTTATAAACTGCGGATATATGCTCACTGTATTTAATAACTGCGGACGTTGAGAACACGTCTGCGGCAGCGCTTATAAAATAAATAAGAAAACCACATTCAATACACTTTAGTTTAATTGCGCCCTTGAATCTGTCAAGAGAATAACAAACGGTAAGCGCGATTATGTAAATCGGTAGAATAAATGCCGCAATACCGAAAAGCGAAAAAAGAAAATTATGTAACGTTGCCCACAGTTTTTGTCCTTTGTAAACTGACAGAGCAAACATAAAAATGCCCACCGCAAACCAAACAACAGCCATCAACTGATTAACGCCTGTTTGTTTAGCGGCAGTATTCTGTTTTTTAACCGGTTTAGAGTTCTTTCTTTTTTTAGTTGCCATATTACACCTCTAAGTCAATCATTTCGTAAAGTTTATCTAACGCATCTCCTAGCGTTCCCAGTGAATTTATTATACCGCATTCAACAGCATTTTTTCCGTCAAGTACGGTTCCTATATCAGTAACCATATCACCGGTATGCATAAGAAGTTTTGTAAACTTTTCTTTACTGACAGTTGAATTTTTAACAACAAAATCCGTGATGCGTTCCTGCATGCGCTGAAAATGATTAAGCATCTGCGGAACCCCTATAACAAATCCGTTCATTCTGACGGGATGAACCGTCATAGTAGCCGAACTTGCAATAAAGGAATAATCGGCAGATACTGCCAAGGGAACGCCTATGGAATGTCCTCCGCCAAGCACCAAAGAAACGGTTGGCTTTTTCATTCCTGAAATAAGTTCGGCAATTGCAAGACCCGCCTCAACGTCACCGCCTACTGTATTTAGTATAATAAGCAGTCCCTTAATTTCGGGATCTTCTTCAATTGCGACAAGTTGTGGAATAACGTGCTCGTATTTGGTAGTCTTTGTTTGTTCAGAAAGAACGGTGTGCCCTTCTATTTCACCTATAATCGTCAGGCAAAATATTTTGTTTTTCTTTCCGGAGAGCACTACAGAGCCCATATCCTTTAGCTGATCATAGGAACCTATTTCTTTTTTATCATTTTTTGTTGACATTATATCAATCCTCCGATAATACTATTATCGGAGGTTTATATATAAATTATTATACTATTTCCTAAAGAAATTTTCAAGACCCAAAGGTGCCTAAATAATTTTTATTGTTTTTTTAAACTTTTTGTGTTATACTTTTAAGGTATAAAAAATTAATTTCAAAACTTTGGAGGTCAATTATGGCAAAAAAAGTTATTCTTACAAGCGACAGTACCACAGATTTAAGTGCCGAACTTATCGAGCGTTATAACGTACAAATACTCCCCCTTGGAATAAGCCTTGGAGGAACTCTTTACCGTGACGGCATTGACATTAATCCCGATAAAATTTACGACCATTATGCCAAAACCGGTGAATTACCTAAAACTTCTGCAGTTAATTTAGAGGAGTGTGCCGATTTCTTCAGACCCTACGTTGAAGAAGGTTATTCTATCGTTCATTTTTCTATTAGTTCAGAAATGTCCTCAACATTTAATAACTGCCGTCTTGCCGCTATGGAATTTGAAGACGTTTACGTAGTTGACACCCGTAATCTTTCTACAGGTGGCGGACTGTTGGTTATATCTGCAGGTGAAATGGTTAACCAAGGTCTTGAGGCTAAAGAAATTGCCGAAAAATGCGAAGAACTTGCCACAAGAGTAGATGCTTCTTTCGTAATCGACAGCCTTGAGTTTCTCCATAAAGGCGGCCGTTGCAGTTCTATTGAAGCATTTGGCGCTAACCTGTTAAAACTTAAACCCTGCATAGCTGTAAGAGATGGTAAAATGAGCGCAATTAAAAAATACCGTGGTAAATACGGTGCCGTTCTTAAGGAATATATCACTGATATGATTGGCGACGCAAGTGATATCGAACTTGATAAGGTATTCGTTACACACGCAGGTTGTGATGAAGAAATATGTAAAGAATGTGTTGAGCTTGTTAAATCCCTGGCTCCATTTAAAGAAGTATTCTTGACCAGAGCAGGCTCTACTGTTTCTTCTCACTGCGGTAAAAATACTCTCGGCGTTCTCTTTATCAGAAAAAATAAAGTTCAGTAATATACCACGGCTTTTTAACACATTAGAACGCAAAAATTTACTTTTTTAGGCATTTTACCCCTAAGACCAACTCCCGAATTGTCACTTTTTCATTTCTGTCATATAATATAAACAGGAGCATCACTTGGATATCCTGTTTGTCGGCGGTAATGATTCATTATCCACAGAATTACCGACTTTAGCTCCTTCAATATAAAAAACACCCGATCAATTCGGGTGTTTTAATTTTATATCAAATCTTCGAAATCAGCTTCTGTTTCATCGCCAACGTCAAGTCCTAAATTACGGCGCTGTTCAATATCGGCATCGGGATGTTCATCATAATACGGGTCTATCATATATTTTTTAATACTTAAAAAAACACCGAACTGAACGACAAGATAATGATAAGTGGGATAAATGAAAATGGTAACTACGGCTAAAATACCCGCTACTAACGCATCACTTGCAAAGAAGGTCAAAAGGAATAACCAAAGAGCCCAATAAAGACCAATAGCTAAAAACATTACGAAGTTGTTACCCATATTTAAAACGAAAAATTTAAAACTATTTAAGTAAATTTGTTTAACCTTCATATCAAAGGTAATAACGATAAACCAAATATAAAACTTCATCGTTATAAATACTACCATAATAAACAGCGAAACTCCAAGTCCGATTAATCCCGAATATTTGCCTTGAAGCGATAAATAACGGAAAAGACTTATATCAAATATTAAAAATGCAGTAATAATATGGTTTAAAATTCCAATACCAAGCGCTTGCTTCCAATTTTTCTTAATGGAAAGGAAGAAATCAGAAATACCGAAAGAATGTCTGTCACGGGAAAGGCTGCGTGTAACGTGGGTAATACCCACTGCAGAGAAGCCCGGTATAATAAACAACAAGCAGTACATAAAGCTTACGGGAATAAGCTTCCACACGTTTCTGAAAAAGGTTTCAAAAAATACGACAAAAGTACGTTTTTTAGGGCCGTTTTTACTGATTCCCGGACCCTCTTTATTATAGTTATAAAATAATCCCATAATTAACCTTCCTTTTTCTTAAAGGTAATAAATTCAATAAGATTTATATCTTTGTATCCAAAATAGTACGATATAAAAGAAATAATAGGCAAATATAAATGCAAGGCAAGTAGTAATAAAAGTTTGCCTATTGATAACTGAGCGGCTGTAGCGGCGCCCGAATAAATTAAAGTAATAATATAATGGAACTGCGAATTAAGAAGTCTGTAGGTATCGAGAAAAGCAGGATTAAATACTTTTACGCTTGATAACACCAAAAGCACAAATACGACTAAAGAAGGAACTGTAGCTATAATACCGATAAACAGACCTCGAAGTTTATTTTCGGTTGTTCTTCCCTGCTTAACCGCAGAAATATCCTTATTACCCATTTCCCATACAGTACCGCAAAGAATACCCGTCATCATTACAAATGAAAAAATCTGAGCTAAAATCAAAGAAATATTCTGCATTCTGTCAGAAAGTTTTTTATCGGGAATAGAATTAAGCTTCGCTTCATCATACTGAGCGCATTTGCAGTCGTCCCCAGGTGTTCCGTCAGCATTATGATAACACACAAGAACTTCCTTACCAATTTCTTCATTATAAAAATAAACTTTTTGACCTACTACGTCACTAAAACCCGCAGTAATGGCAAAATTAAAAGAAAAAAATACGATAAGGCACATTACGGTACCCAGAGCAAATCTTGTAAATACTTTTAATCCTAATTTAATCAATTTGACACCAACTTTCAAAAATTACCATATCATTATATAATAAAGCAAAGAAAAAAGCAAGTAAATACCGATTTTACTTGCTTTTTTAAAAATTTGTTCACAATATTATCAGTAAAACGGCTACCGTAACCGCTATACTTCCCAAAACCGAAAATATAATAATTCTTCTCTTTCGTTTTCGTTGCCTTTTTACAGCCGAGCGTAACGATTCACCCGACATTGATTCAAGTTTTCTGATAAGCGACTGCGCTTCTTCGGTTAATTTTTTATCTGATTTATCGACGTATTCGGGCGAAACGAACAAAATAACTCTGTTAAATAATTTGTTTCCCGTATTACTTATTTCTATTATCGTTTTATTGACTCCCTTGACCATTTTTTACCTCCTCTTATTATTATTTTTATTTTTTACAGTTTAAAAAAATATTATTCAGGTTTACATAAAAATGTTAATAAGTCGGTTCATAACTCTAATAAACCTTATAAAATCAAGGAGTTTTTAACAATAATATTATTTTTATATAACATTATGTAAACCATTATTTACATTTTTCTTTATTTTTCGACAAAGTTGTGTTAGAATTATAATGAGCAATTGAAAGGAAAAAAACTATGAAATTCACCTATGAAAATAACAACGTATATATAAGCGAATGTACTCTTTTTAATCTTGAAAAAACCTTTACTTGCGGACAGTGCTTCCGTTTTGATAAAAAGGAAGACGGCAAATGGTTCGGTGTTGTAAATGATAAAGAACTCACCCTTTGGCAAGAAGACGAAGACGTTATTTTGGAAAACGTAAGTCGAAACGAATTTGAAGATTTTTGGTATTATTATTTCGATTTAGACAGAAATTACGAAGAAATCAACAATGCTTTTTCAAACAATCCTATTCTCAATACCGCTTTAAATTACGGCAAAGGGATACGCATCTTAAAGCAGGAACCGTGGGAAGCGCTTTGTTCTTTTATTATTTCTCAAAATAATAACATCCCGAGAATTAAGGGAATTATAGATAGACTTTGTTCTACATACGGTGAAAAAGTCAAAAATAGTTACTCCTTCCCTTCCGCCGACATTCTGGCAAAGCTTAACGTTGACGATTTAGCACCGCTCAGAAGCGGTTTTCGGGCAAAATATATTTTGGATGCTGCAAAAAAAGTCAGTTCGGGTGAAATAGTTTTGGAAAGAACCGCTTTACTTTCAAGTGAAAAAGCACGTGAAGAACTAACAAAAATATACGGTGTCGGCGAAAAGGTTGCAGACTGTACCCTTCTTTTCGGTATGGGACATATCGACGTCTGCCCAAAAGACGTTTGGATTAAACGCGCTTTAACCGTTTTGTTTGACGGTGATTTTCCCGAATGCGCAAAGAGTTATGCAGGAATTGCTCAGCAATACATTTTCTACTACGCACGTGAAACAAAACTTAATATATAAGAAAAGACCTTGAACCGTTTAGTTCAAGGTCTTTTTTAATCAAGCGCAAAGCCTAAATATCCGCTAATATTCTTATCCCTTAAAGTTTTTATCATCGCAAAATCAAATCCGTCGCCTTTAGTCAAAAGTTCCTTTTGAGCGAAATTTTCGGGCAACGCGTTAATATTACCAAGAGCCTCTTTAACCTTTAGCGATAATTTTTCATTTACTATAAAAACAGACGGATTTTTTAAATTATCACAGTAAGCGTCGCAGTAAGATAAAATCAGTTTATAAAAATCATTTGAATATTCAACGTAATTTTCTTTAAGAAGAGTTTTTCTTACGTTCTTAATAACGTTTATATCGGTTAACGAAATAAGCTTAGTCGAATTATCTGTTAGGTTATTAATAATTTTACTCTTTTTAAAGCATCTTTGAAAACCGAGTTTTTCATAGAACTCAAATAATCCTTCATTCATAGGTCTTAAACACAAAAAGTCAAACTCATTACCATATTCACGAGCAATTTTATCAAATAAAATTCTCATATAGCCTTTTCCACGCATATTTTCGTCGGTAGCAACCGCATATACGTATTTACCTCTCATTGAGTTAAAACTCACGTCAATGGCAAACAGCATTGAAACTACTTTTTGCTCCTCTAAAAGATATCTGCACGAACTTTCAAAAAGAGTATCAAAAAGAAGTTCGGTAAATTCAAGGTCATCCTCAAAGGCTTTAAGGTAAAGTTCTTTACATTGTTCCCTTACACTCAGCACTCTATTTCCTCCATAATATACTTTTCAAGCAATATAGCAGGTTTATAGGAAAGTTTAGCCTTTCTGAGCCCCTCTATTCCCATATCTTCTTCACGGTTAATATATCTATAATCGCTAAGTTCATTAAGAACAAATTGATTATTAATCATAGCGTATGCGCCGTCAAATTCAACCAACGCCTTTTCGAAATTAACGTCGAATACCGATTCGGAGATTTCACAGCCCAACGTAAAGGCAATAATATTACCATCAACCCTTAAAACTCCGCCTTTAACTCCATCTACGGTATATTCCGTAAGAAGCTTTGTTATGCCTTCTTTTTCGGTTTTCATAGACTCAGCGTTCTTTTCGGTATAACAGTCGTACCAGTGGTAAAGCATTTTCAAAACGTCAGAACTGTTTTCCGTGCTTAATTTTTCATAACTCCAATTATATTTCTTTTTGAAGGTGGAAATATGATTTCGTTTAGAGTGATATTTTTTGCCCGAAAGTTCTTTTAAATCAGATGAATTATAAATGTATTCAAAAGAATCACGCAATGGGATAAAGGTGAATTTATCGGGAAGCTGACTGCAAAGAAGGTCAAAACGTTCGCCTTTACCGCCAAACAATGCTAATTTAAGATTATTTTCTTCACAATATTTTTTTAGCATTGTAATTGCTTTCGGCATATCTTTGGAAAAAGGAATACCGAAAGACGTTCTGCCGTCAACACAGTTTTTACTGAAAAGTATTCCGTCTTCAATACAAAAACCGAAACAGAAAAACTCTTGCCATACAAGCAAATTAATGGCAGAAAACTCACAGGAATACTCATTGAAATCGTTCAAAAAACTTCTTATTAAAGGTATATCTTTTTCGGTAACTCGTTTAAATTCCAACTTTCTTCCCTCCTTTTTTAGTTTATAAAACTATTATACATTAATTATCTTTACTGTCAAGGCAGAAAAAATACGGCGCATCAAAAAAGATACGCCGTAATTTAATCAAATAATCGGTATCAGCAACTGTTTATCGCCTTCTACAAAATCTAAGTTAAGAGAATTTATAACCCTTACTTCATTAATATCTGAGTTGTACGCCTTTGCTATATCCCAAATTCTTTCTCCATCTTTAGCAAAATAAATTATCATTGAGCAGTCGTTTCTTTTTTCAATTTTATTTTTATCATCACAGCCAACTTCAAAAAGCATTGAATAATTTTTTTCTTCGCATAACGGAGCGTTGACTCTGTATTCAATTCTGTATTCTATACTACTATCGTTAAGCAAAGTGTAAGAAACGCTGACAGGTTCAAAAGAAGCTTCACAACTAAGCTTTCCCGATACTGAGTATTCCAACGGCTTTTTATAGGTAAATTCCTGTTTTTTCTCAAAAAAAGACACTTTTTCGTCATCATCCATAGCCAAAATGCAAATATTAACGGTTGCCTTTACTATAAGCGAACCCTCGTTATAGGTACAGTTTACTATCTCGGTATCACACCACGAATCAATTACGTTGGATATCCCCGCTTCGCCAAAATCGAGGGTGGTTTTAAACATATAATTATCTCCAAGATGTCCCAGCACCCTTTCAATATTCATATCCTTTTTCATAATATTAAGTTCATATTCGGTTGAATACAGGTCATCAATAACGGGGATTTGCTCATCACAATAACTTTTTACGAAAACGTTAAGCTTTGCGCTTAACTGCATTGAGCGTTGCTCGTTACCGCTGACAACAGGTTTTACTTCAAGATAACATAGTTGTACTTTTGCGCAAGCCTCACATTCCTCAAACACTCCGTTTATTTCAAGCAACTGACTGAAAGGCACAACGCTTTTGTAAACAGCGCATTGCTTTTCCCCTCTATATACTACCGTTACCGAAAGATTTCCTTTTACTGAAACCTTATTCTTTAGTGTTTTGACTTCGGTAACCGTAGGAAAGGCACTGTATCTTAATATATTAACTATAGACGGCTGACCGTTTGATAAGGTCAGTTCTTCTTCCAAAAGCATATTTTTTTCTGCATTACCGATAGAATTAAGCGCCGGTATTTCCTTTCGGTCAATTTGAATTTTATCTTCTTCGATATCCGCAATCACTTCATACTTTTTCATAAGAAGCGCTTTAACGAATGCAGTCAAAGCACCGTGTACCGACACCTTTCTTTCGGTAACTACTCTACAGTTAAGATATTCGTTTTTAAGGGTTGCTTCTACTATCGCTCCGGTTAAATCTTCACTAACGTCAAAGGTCTTGCTGAAAGGAGAAATATGCTCATAACTGTATATAGCGCCTTCTTTATCGCAATACATCAAATTTATGCATACGTGACCGTCTATAACAAGACTCATTCCGTTTACCGCCTTTGAAGTAATGCGTCCCTCACACTTACACTTGAGCATTTTATTAATCTCGGCAAAATAATCGGGCAAGATAAAATCTTCATCAATTGGAATTTCACCACTGCTTTGATATACTGCGTCGTTTACGGTTAAGGGTTGTCTTATAATCTTTAAATCCATAATGAATACCTCTCTTTTTTAAACTAGTAATATATATTAAAATTCGAAGAAAAGTATGCGTGAAAATTTAGGATCTAGGATTTAGGATTTAGGGTCTAGGATTTAGGATCTAGGGTCTAGGGTCTAGGGTCTAGGATTTAGGGTTTAGGGGAATAGTGATAAAAAACACCAATTAAGATTATACGGCTACGTTGTAGGGGCAAACGTCCTCGGTTGCCCGAAATTACCAACAAATCTCTACGGTGACGTTTGTAGGGGCTGATGCCCACATCAGCCCGAAAAATCAATGATTTTTGACATAAAAATAAAGCTTCCGAAGAAGCTTTATTGTTTTTCTATCCACGCGATAATAAGTCGCACTATTTTTTCTTGTTGGGCGGTGGTTAATTCTTTTCCTTTAGGAACTTTATACCATTTATTCAGACAGCCTCTGCAACAACAAGCGGTTGCATGCATAGCCTTAAAGACAGGATGCCCATGCATTGGAGTCTGTTTTCCATCGTTTACGGGATTAGCGGGAGCAAGTCGTTCACGTACAAAATCAGCAGCGTGAGAACGCATAACCTCTATTCCCTTTTCAATTAAATATACTTTTTCTTTTTGAGTAAGATAAAAGCTTGAACGAAATTTCGAGTGCGACAGTTTTGTCAGCGCTTCTTCAATGGTTTGCATTACAGAAGTTTTTCTCTTAATTCCTCGGCAGACTTAGCAGATAAATAGGAAGGTGCGATATCAAATACCGTTTTACAGCCGAAGGAATTTTCATAAGATAGTTTATATACAGCCCTTGCATAAGCGGCTATAACACTTGCAGTAAATTCGGGGTTAGAATCAAGCTTTAAGCTATATTCTATGATATGACTGTTTTCATTATCAAAGCCCGTTTTACCGCTTCTGATTACAAAACCGCCGTGAGCTATACCGCTATGTTCTCTCTTCATTTCCTCTTCATCAATAAAATGAACAATGGTATCGTAATCGGCAAAGTAGTTTGGCATAGTTTTAATTTCGTTTTCAATTTTTTCCTTATCGGCGCCGTCTTTTGCAACCACAAAGCACTCTCTTAAATGTTTATCTCTGGTAGTAAAGTCGGGATTAACACCGCTTCTTACCAAAGAAAGCGCTTCCTCTTTAGGAATAGTATATTGTCTTGCATCCATAACGCCGTCAATTCGTCTTATTGCGTCGCTGTGACCTTGGCTTACACCCTTGCCCCAAAAAGTATAATCCTTTCCGTCGGGAAGAACACATTCTGCATAAAGACGGTTAAGAGAAAACATACCGGGGTCCCATCCTGCAGAAATGAGCGCCGTTTTATTGCCTTCTTTTGCCGCAGTATCAACGTTCTCAAAATGAGTGGGAATTTTAGCGTGAGTATCAAAACTGTCTACAACGTTAAAAATTCTTGCAAGCTCGGGGGTTTGATTTGGAAGGTCGGTTGCGCTTCCGCCACACAAAATCATTACGTCGATTTCATCCTTAAATTTTTCCACGTCGCTAACGTGGATAACGGGAACGTTTTCTGTTCTTATCTTAAGGTCTTCGGGATTTCTTCTTGTAAAAACAGCCTTAAGTTCCATATCATCATTTTTTCTTACGGCGGCTTCAATTCCTCTGCCAAGATTTCCGTAACCGAAAATACCTATACGTATCATATAAATTTCTCCTTATATTTTTTAAAGATTAAATACTTACTAAAAATCAGGAATCAATTCGGTAGTAGCGCTGTTTCTTTCCTGAATATATACGTTTTCAAGATTTTTATTCATAACACAGTTCAGTACCTTTTCGTATTCGCGATTTGTAATTTTTCTGTTGATTTCGGGATAATTTTCTGCTTTTGCCAAGGGAACGTACTGCGACATAATGCTAAGCACGGCGTCAGGTGTGTTCTCACTGAACCAATCGACTACTTTTATCGCTTCTTTGGTCGAAAGAGGTAAAACAAGATGTCTTACAATAAGTCCCTTTTGCATAATACCTTTTTCATCAAACTGTGGTTTGCCCGTTAAAGAATATGCAGTTTTTATAGCCTTACCGGCATTTTCAAAATAATCGGCAGCACCGCTGTACTTAAGGGATTTTTCACTGCTGACGTACTTTAAATCCATTAAATATATATCAAAAATATTTTCACCGATTACGTCAGAGTTATCATACCCCGAACTGTTATACACAAGCGGAATTTTAGGACGATAAATTTTAAGTGCCTCTTTAATAGCCCAGACAAAATGAGTAGGATTAACAAGATTAATATTATGAGCGCCCATATCTTCCAGTTCTTTAAAGATTTCGGCAAGGCGCGTCGGGGTTATTTTTTTCCCTTTTCGCCTATGGCTGATTTCTTCATTCTGACAAAAAACACAGTTAAGACTACATGACGAAAAGAAAACAGTTCCGCTCCCTTTTTCACCGCTAATTGAGGGTTCTTCGCCGAAATGAAGCATATATTTTGCAACGACGGGATATAAAGGCATACCGCAATATCCGTTTCCTATATACTCATTACGTTCGGCGTTACACCTTCTCGGGCACAGGTTGCACAGCATTTTCATCCTTCTTTTCAACCGCTTTGGGTTCAACTATTTTCTTTTTTATTATTAAATCGTCAAAGGTCTTTTTAAAAGACACTCTGCCAATAAACATTCTCTTACATTCACTGCATCTGAAATTTGCAGAAAACCAACCGTTTCTGTACTTCCAACCCGTAACGCATTTTGCGGTGTTGTTACACTTATCACATATAAACACAAGGTGTTCAGGCTTTATTTTATCATCCTTGATATTGGAAAGTGTATAGGATTTAAAGGATAGTCGTCTGAAAAATTCAGGATTAGCGGCATCCTTAATATAGTTCTGCATCTTTTCACTGCTGTAAAAACGTTTTAAAAGCGCAACCGATAATAAGCAGTCGTCCTTTGCGTTGTGAAGCTCCAAGCCCTCGGCAGAAATACCGAGAAGTTCAGCCGCATTTGAAAGAGAAATCTGGGATTTAAGTTCAAAACCGACGCTTCGCATTTCATTTTGAACGTAGCTTTGCAAATCAGCATATTTTTCAATATGAAAACGCGTTGCAGGAGTGAGCAAAAATCTGCAGTTTTCAATAATTGTATAAAGGTCGCTGGTACTCCAGGTCATTGTAAGAGTATCCTTGCCTGCCCATCTGTTATAACTTTCAACTGCATTAACCAAAGGCACACCGTTTCGCATTTCATCACTAGTAATGCCTGTAAGTTCAATGAAACGACGGGTAAGTTTTTTAGAAAGTGCGCTTTTAACGGTGACCGAAAAGGTATCAATGACATTGCAGTCGCCGTCAAGTTTAACTGCGCCTATTTGTATAATCTGATTAATGAATTTTTGGTTTTTAACACTATAAGCGCTGTCCCATTCAAGATCAAGAATTATAATGTTCATTACTTTTTATTTCTCGATTCCGCCTTCATACGAAGTTCTTTATTAAGAATTCGTTTACGAAGTCTGATATTTTTAGGAGTAATTTCCACAAGCTCGTCGGCTTTAATAAATTCAAGTGACTGTTCAAGGCTTAAAACAGAATGAGGAACAAGTCTTAAGGCATCATCGCTTCCTGCGGCACGTGTGTTGGTAAGTTGTTTTTTCTTACAAACGTTACAAACTATATCTTCATTCTTGGGATTTTCCCCTATAATCATACCTTCATACACGGGTACACCGGGGCCTATAAAGAGTCGTCCACGGCTCTGTGTATTAAAAAGACCGTAACCTGTAGATTCACCGTCTTCGTGAACTATAATCGAACCTGTATTTCTTTGTTCGATTTCACCCTTAAATGGCTCGTAGCTTGAAAATACGTGACTCATAATACCGTTACCGTTAGTATCGGTCATAAACTGGCTTCTGTAACCTAAAAGTCCACGGGACGGAATTAAAAATTCAAGATGTGAAGAACCGCCTTCACGGGTGCCCATATTTTTAATTTCTGCTTTTCGGGTACCGAGTCTTTCCATAACGGCGCCAACGTATTCTTCGGGAACTTCAATCATAAGAAGCTCAATGGGTTCAAGCAATACGCCATTCTCCTGCTTATAAATAACCTCAGGAGGAGAAACCTGAAATTCATAGCCCTGTCTTCTCATAGTTTCAATAAGAATGGAAAGATGGAGTTCACCTCTGCCCGACACCTTAAAGGTATCTGCCGAATCGGTTTCTTCAACACGAAGGCTGACGTTGGTTTCAACCTCTTTGAAAAGGCGGTCACGAAGATTACGGGAGGTAACGAATTTACCGTCTTTTCCTGCAAAGGGAGAATTATTTACCATAAAGTTCATAGAAAGAGTCGGTTCATCTATTTTTACGAAAGGTAACGGCTCAACACAAATAGGACTGCAAGCAGTTTCACCGATATTAAGGTCGTTTACACCTGCAACCTGAATTAAATCGCCAACCTTTGCTTCTTCACATTCAACACGGCGAAGGCCCTCTATCATAAAGAGCTTTGCAATACGTGTAGTAGTGGTAGTGCCGTCACGGTGAGAAAGCACAATGGTTTCACCGCTTTTTACACTGCCGCGTTCAACTCTGCCCACACCGATTCTGCCAAGATATTCATCATATTCAATATTAGAGAAAAGTATTTGCAGGGGTTTGTCCATTTCGCCCTCGGGAGCATCTATTTCCTTAACTATGGTATCAAAAAGAGGCTGTAAATCGGTACCGGGAGTTTCATCAAAGGAAGCATAACCGTCTCTGCCTGAAGCATATACAACGGGAAATTCAATCTGTTCGTCATCGGCGCCAAGTTCAATAAATAAATCAAGCACTTCATCTACTACTTCAGCGGGACGAGCCATAGGTCTGTCAATTTTATTAACTACCACTATTGCTTTTTTACCGAGAGCAAGGGCTTTTTTAAGAACGAAACGGGTCTGAGGCATACAGCCTTCAAAGGCATCAACCAAAAGCACAACGCCGTCAACCATCATAAGAATACGCTCAACCTCACCGCCGAAATCTGCGTGTCCGGGGGTGTCAACAATATTAATTTTTATATCCTTATAATAAACACTTGTTATTTTAGAAAGAATTGTAATACCTCTTTCTTTTTCAAGGTCGCCCGAATCCATTACTCTTTCGTCAACAACCTCATTGCTTCTGAAGGTACCGCTTTGTTTTAAAAGCTGGTCAACAAGAGTTGTTTTACCGTGGTCAACGTGGGCAATTATTGCAACGTTACGTAAATTTTCGATTTTTGCCATTTTAAGACTTCCTTACATTTTTTAATCAACTAATCTATTATATCATAAATTCAAAATATGTCAAACTGTATTAATGGGTTTTCCGTCAATAAACGCCTTAATATTAGAGGTCACTACACCCATAAGTCTTTTTCGCGTTTCCAGACCTGCCCAAGCAATATGAGGAGTAATTATACAGTTTTCAACGTTTAACAAAGGACAGTCCTTATCAATAGGTTCTTTTCTTAATACGTCAAGACCTGCACCGAGAAGTTTTCCGGAAGTAAGAGCATTCCTTAACG
The DNA here is from genome assembly GCA_015065605.1 of Oscillospiraceae bacterium. Classification (GTDB taxonomy): domain Bacteria; phylum Bacillota; class Clostridia; order Oscillospirales; family Acutalibacteraceae; genus SIG607. The sequence continues at coordinate 21,335 of SVPZ01000038.1, forward strand.
CTATTTCATCAACCATACCGCCTCGTGCAGTATTAATGAATACAGCGCCGTCCTTCATTTTAGCAAAGGCTTCACTATTCATAAGATTTTCACTGTCTTTATTCAAGGGACAGTGAAGTGATACTATATCGCTTCTCTTTAAAAGTTCGTCAAAGGTAACCTGTTCAATTCTTTCATCGGTTACTTTACTGCGTTTATAGGCGATAACCTTCATACCGAAAGCAAGGGCAATATCGGCAACTCTCGTTCCAATGCTTCCAAGTCCCACAAGACCTATGGTTTTACCGCTGAGTTCAAATAAAGGAATGGGAAAATAAGAAAAGGTACGGCTTTTAACCCAATCCCCTTCTTTAACGGTTTTGTTATAGTCACTTACTCGGCAAAGAAGCTCCAAAATAAGCGCAAAGGTATGCTGTGCAACCGCTTCGGTAGAATAGGAAGGCACGTTACAAACAATAATGTTATGACTTTTTGTATATTCAAGGTCAACGTTATTAAATCCCGTTGCAAAAAGACCGATATATTTTAAATTTTTAGCATCCTTCATAACTTCGGCGGTCATAGGAGTTTTATTGCATAGCACTATATCCGCATCCTTAATGCGTTCCGCAATTTCTTCGGGAGCGGTTAAATCGTAGATAACCACCTCACCAAACTGTTTAAATATGTCGAAGGATAAATCTCCGCCTGTAACGGTAGCACCATCGGTAATAACAATTTTCATAGGTTTCACTCCATATTAATTTATCTTATTAATTTTATAATACTAACGCCGTTATGTCAAGAAAGTAATGCGGGATGTCGAGAATAGGGTCTAGGGTCTAGGTTCTAGGTTCTAGGGTCTAGGATTTAGGGTCTAGGATTTAGGGTCTAGGGTCTAGGTTCTAGGGTCTGGTTTTTTCGGACAGCCAAGGATGTCTGTCCCTACACCGTTGCCGTACAGTCTTAATTTATAATCCCCTAAATCCTAAATCCTAACCCCTAAATCCTAAATCCTAGACCCTAAATCCTAAATCCTAACCCCTAAATCCTAACCCCTAAATCCTAAATCCTAGACCCTAAATCCTAGACCCTAAATCCTAGACCCTAAATCCTAAATCCTAACCCCTATCCCCTATTTTTATAAAAAATTTTCAAAAATTTTTTATAAAAATCAAAAAGATGTCGGTGAATGTCGCAAGTTGACTTGCTATAATAATAGTAGAACAGTTGTTCGTGCTGTTCTATTTTAAAAAGAAAGGATATGATATTATTAATAATTTAAAGGTTCACGAACTAACCGAAAGTCAGTTATTAAGCGAGGACTTTCTTTCC
>SVPZ01000039.1 GCA_015065605.1 Oscillospiraceae bacterium
ATGACATAGCATCGAATATGTAATCAAAGCCTATCCAAGTATGAACAACCAAAACAGGTATATTAAATTGCACACAAGCATCTAAGGCAGATAGTAATTCAGCTTTTGCAGGAGCATATAAAGCAGAGTTACCGCTCCACATATCTGCAGCTTTCCCAAAAGGTGCGTGCAGCGACTGGATATATAATCCGCTTTCTTTTGCGGCCTGTACGATTTCAAATAAATCACCATTAGTTTTCCAAACAGGAGAGATTGCATCAAATCCAATTCTCTTTACCATTTTAACTACATCGACAGTTGGGATATTATAATCATTCCCAATAGAAATACCTATTTTTTGTTTCCACATAATTGTTATCCCCTTTTTTAGCGTCTTTTATTTCATTATACCACACCGCTGATTTGTTGTAAATATTTTTACAGATTAATGGGTCCTACTTGACCACAAGCAGAGGGTTTCATCCTCGGTGTCGGTGCTAATATGTTCGAAATCGCAGGGCCAGTTATTGTATATGGCACAGTTGCGAGTGTCATTTATGGGGTTATTTATTGGATAACAACGTTATTTTAAAAAGGCCCCCTTGCCTAAAGGGGGCTCGAAGCTGACTGGGGGATACAATAAAACATACACTATATCATAGTAGTATCCCTCCACCACCGCTGACGCGGCTGTCCCCCTCCCTTTAGGCAAGGGAGGCTAAGAAAAAGGCTTGACCAAACGGTCAAGCCTTTTTATATTATACACCACCAGTTAAATGTGCAAATAGCCCACCAGATGTTATATATAGTATGGTTGCAATTATTGGCCAAATAAAAATCCAAATCCATTTTTTCCCTATCAGTTGCCTTTGTTCCGGATTTTTGCGTTCTGAAAGAAAATATGATAAGCAAATTATAAAACAGATTATTGCGATAGGATTGATTACTACAAAATAAAAAAGAAAAATACTTATATCTGTTAAGAGAGAAACTGGACTTCCTCCTCCAATGAGCAGGCAAATAATAGGAACAAAACAATATACACAATATATAATTTGCAATATAGATGTGATTTTCAAGGCTTTTAATGTTTTCATAGAATCACTCCTTTGTTGCATTATACCATACCGTCATTTTAATGTAAATATTTTTGCGATTTACGGTGTCCTATATTGTCAGCAACAAAAGGCTTTATATTAGGAGCGGCAACCTGCCACCCTTTGTTTTGGAGTTATTTTTTTACAAGACGTTTTTTTATAATTTTAATAACCAAATCGATACCCAGAGTTTTAATAAGTAATCCTAAAAAAGAAGAAATTAAAATCACTTTGTTGGATAACAGTCCGCCTATAATTACAATTAATACGTCGGTTATTAATAACGCTTTGCCTATTTTTATGCTTGTAAACTTTTGGATGATTAAAGCGATAACGTCAGTGCCCCCTGAGCTTGACTGCACGTAAAACATTATACCGCTTGCAAGGGCAATAATTACTGCTCCTATAACCGCTGAAATATATTGATTTTGAACGATAGGATTTTCAAAGCAAAATATCTTTTCAAAAAAGCCGATAAAAACGGTTGTTAAGGCGGAACCCACTAAGGTTTTTATTCCCATATCCTTGCCAAGCACAATAAAGGCTACGATTATCAACGAAAAATTGATTACCATTAATATACTTGCAGGTGAAAAACTTAAAAATGCATTAAGAATTACCGAAATACCGCTTGTACCGCCAAGCAGTAATAAATGCGGAAAAATAAAAAGTACAGTGCTTGTGGCATAAAATACACTGCCGAGTATAATCAGTAGGTATTCTATAATAAGCGTTTGTATGTGTTTGCCGTTCAAAATAAAACTCCTTTGCAAAAACCTTTTTGAGAATTATACCATATTGGCAGTTTTGTGTAAATGCTTTTTCATACGGTGTTTCCATAAGGATGTTCTGACGGGGCGTGGGTGTTTGGTCAAGCCTTTAAAAATTTACAGTAATTCCATTTCGCTGCGTAATATGTCTTCTTTAACGTCGTCTTTTTTGATGCTATCTGTTCGTTTATTCATTTTTTCGAATACTTCAAAATAACGGACACCAAAATCATAAAGAGACTCTGAATTAAAATGAAGATTATCCGGATTTGAGGTTAAACCTTCTGCAGAAACAAAGCCAACCGGTTCGTTATTATCCGCAATATTTTTAAGTGCATTATTGATATGAACGTAGTTTTTTAAGGGGTAAAACTGAAGATAGTCACCTAAACCGCCTACAATAAACGGAACGTCATTTAAATTTAGTTCTTTCCTTAATGCCTGTATCATAGTTTCAAGGCGCACCTGATAGGTGGGGTAAAGTTCATCTTTACAGTCGCTTTCACCTTGGTGCCAAAGAATACCAACGATTTCGGATGTACGGGCGGCAAGACGAGCGTTGTTTACTGCATTATCGAACAGCGATTCTCCCGGCATCCATTGGCTAAGATTTGTACCGCCGTCGGCGCAACAAATAAGTCCAACGTCAACCTTATACTTTTGAGCATAACGCTCGGCAAAACTTTCGGCAAGGTTTACTCCGGAAAAACTTCGGTCCGGATTAATGGGACGGAACATTTTTTGCCAACGTCCGTTTCGCAGTGTATAAATACGGCTTGTATCAATTTCTTTTGCTTCTTTCAGGTAACCGCGACCTGCCATATTGGATTGCCCGATTAACAAAAATGAGTGCATATTGGCATCTCCTTTAGAAAATTTATTTAATGTTTATAAAGCTTTGCCAGTCCGCCTTCAGAGGTTTCTCTGTAAAGATGAGATAAATCTTTTCCCGTCTGATACATTGTTTCAACTACTACGTCAAAGGATACTTTTCGGCTTTTAAAAAGAAAATTAGCAAGGCTTAAGGCGTTAATTGCGCGCATTGCAGCAACGGCATTTCGCTCGATACAGGGAATTTGAACAAGACCTCTTACAGGGTCGCAGGTAAGCCCCAAATGATGCTCCATAGCAACCTCGGCGGCATATTCTATCTGGTCTATTCCCATTTCAAACAGTTCGCACAAAGCACCCGAAGCCATACTGCAGGCTGTACCTACCTCTGCCTGACAACCGCATTCGGCACCGCTTATAGAGGCATTCGTAGCAACGATATTTCCTATAAGTCCTGCAACTGCAAGAGCGCGTATAATATCATCATCGGAAAATTTGTTTTTGTCCTGCATATATTTTAGCACTGCAGGTAAAACTCCGCAGGAACCGCAGGTGGGGGCAGTAACGATAATGCCACAGTCTGCATTTTGTTCGCTTACCGCAAAGGCATAAGAGCAAACAAGACGGTTTTCTCTCGTCTGAGGACTTTCGTCGATATGCTTTTGACTGAATAAAAACTGCGCTTTTCGTTCTACGTTAAGTCCTCCGGGGAGGGTTCCGCTTTTGCTTAGTCCCTCGTTAATTGCATTTTGCATTGTTTTCCAGACGGTCATTAAATAGCCCTTTATTTCTTCGCCTTCGTTTTCAAAAACGTAATCGCTGATACGTATATTTCTTGATTTACAAAGGGTGGATATATCCGAAAAATTGCTTTCTTTGTAAACCTCGTTTTCAGTAGGGGCTTCTTGGTTTTCAGCGCGTATTTCACCGCCGCCGATACTGTAAAAACGTTTTTTGCCGATTTCTTCGCCGTTTTTATAAGCGAAAAAATCTATGGTGTTTGGATGAACGTCGGTTTTTGTTTCAAGGTCGAAGATTATTTCGTGCTTTACGTTATTCAGCGTTTCACTTACGGCCCTGTCGGTACCGTGACCCTTTCCCGTTTTTGCAAGAGAACCGTACAGTATTACCTTTATAAAATCGGCATCATTATAAAGTTTTAAAAAATCTTTAGTGGCAAAGGAAGGTCCCATAGTATGTGAACTTGACGGCCCGAAGCCGATTTTATATATGCTTTTAATGGATTTCATTTTTATACCTCTTTTATTTGACGCCACGTTTTTGTGATATTTTTATTATTATATCATTCTTTAGAAAAAATGTAAATAATTACAGCAAATTTGTTATAGAAGTGACGGTATAATTTTGATATTATAAAATAAACTTAAGGGAGGCTTTTTTATGAACGAAAAGGTAATAGACAGCAAAGCGTTAGCAGAGTTTTTTATAAAAAACGGTGACAGGGAAAATATTATTTCTTCCGTGTTTGAATTTTTTAAGCTTGACTGCATTGAAAGAAGTAATCTGAATCCTTCTGATTTAGATGATTTAATAAGAGATTTTATTAGTGCTGATGAAAACGATGTTGATAAACTTGCTTTGGTTATAGACGTAATAAAAGCAGGAAGAACCTCTGCAAGCGAAAGAGAAAATCAATTGGTAAAAGAAATAACCGATTATTTAAAGGAACATTTTACCGAGGAAAAAAGCATTGAAGAAATTGCCGAGGAACTGCATATAAGCTACTATTATATGTGCCACGTATTTAAAGAAAAAAACGGGGTTTCGGTAAATCAGTTCAGAACCACCAAACGTCTTGAAAAGGCTATGAGAATGCTTATTGAAAGTGAAAATAAAATTTCCGACGTAGCCATTTCCTGCGGTTTTAATAACGTAAGTTATTTTACCGAAATATTTACCAAAAGTGTTGGTGTTACCCCTTCAAGCTTCCGTGAAAACAGTACTAAAGCATATTTGCATGATTTTTATTCATTCAACGATATTCTTTTGTCGGCAAAAATGCCTTATATGAGTTTTATGGATGAAAACGTAAAAGAAATTGAGGCAGACGTCGTCGCATCTTTAATACATAAGCCTGATGATAAGTTTGGTTTTTTGCACGAAGCCGCAATTATAGAGTACAAAGGCGTTCTGTATGCTTCTTGGTATAACTGTCCTAAGTTTGAATTAAAGGGTTTTACACCGATATGTGAAAGACGTTCCTATGACGGCGGTGAAACCTGGACCGATTTAAAGGTTATTTGTGAGGATAGAAGCGGTAAAATTCTCTATTGTCCTCCCGTTTACGGCATATTCGGCGATAAGCTTTATATGTTTGTTAACCGGATGGTTGCGCCCGACCATATACATTCCTTGGATTTATACGTGCTCGGTGAAGACGGAGAATACACTCTTCTTTGGTCAAGACCGATTCCCTTTAAACTTAATACAAACGTTGTTACTTTGCCAAACGGAAAGTTTATTCTTCCGGGAAGATGCGGTGAGCTTGACGGGTTCCCCGTTACTCCTGCCGTGCTTATAAACGACAGCGGTGATATGAAAGGGAAGTGGAGACTTGTTAAGGTTGCCGAAAACGGTATTCTCCCTGACTCTTCAAGTCTTATTCATCCTGAAACCACTGTTTTTATAAGTGGGGAAAGACTATATATGTTTAACCGAAACGACGTACGCAGAGTGCCCATAGTTTATTTTTCTGATGATTTCGGTGAAAGCTGGAGCGAGGGTCATAGCCACGATATCCCCTATATTAGTTCCAAAATTTATACGGGAAATTTAAGTAACGGCAAAAAATATCTTATTGCTAATATTGATACTTTCGGACGTTCAAGACTTGCTTTATATTTTACAGATAAAAACAGCGATAAATTCAGCAGCAAGATAACCTTGTTTGATAAAAAGATTTCTGTTTTTGAAGAAGCTACAATGTGTCACTATCCCTGCGCTTATGAAAGTAACGGTTATCTTTACGTAATAGCAACCCTCGGTAAAGAAAGACGTGGAGCAATCCTCTTTAAAATAAAACTTTAACATACAAAAAGACTTGACGGCGTCAAGTCTTTTTATTATGGGTGTTTCGGTAATTTTGTGGAGAAAGTCCCGTCTTTAGTTTAAATGCCTTCGAAAAAGAAAGCACCTCTTCAAAGCCTAATGAATTTGCAATATTAGTAACCGATAAATTGCTTTCGGTTAATAAAACCTTTGCACGTTTTAATTTTTGGTCAATTATATATTGCTTTGGAGAAAGGGAAAAACGAAGTTTGAAAATTTTAAATAAATAGGGCTGTGAAATTCCCAAAAACTTAGTCAGCTCGTTAACCGTGACGGAATTTTCTATATTAAGCTCAATATAGTTTACAGCCGCTTCAATATAAAGGTCGGCGGCGCTTGTGTTTTCCTTTATGTAAGTGAGATTTTGCTGATATTTAAAGAAACTCAAAAATATTTGCAGCATTTCGTAGCCGCCGTATATCTTTTGGTTGTTTTCTATTAAAAAATCTCTTGTGCTTTTTATAACGTCAAGGTAATTGAAACTGAAAATCTTAGACGACTTATCGGCTTTAAATTCATTGAAAACTATTGCCGATTTTTCATCATCGGATATAATCCATAAAAATTTCCAAGGTTCATTTTTATCGGGATAGTATTCTTCTTGCATATTTGGAGTAATAAGAAAGCCTTGTCCTTTAGTTACGGGACTGCCGTTAAAATATCCTTTGCCTGAAATGACGTAGTGAATAATATAAGAACTTCTTATACCGGGGCCAAAACGGGTGACAGAAGGGTGTTCGGCGTAGCCTATACTCGTAATATTCAAAATAGGACAATATGAGTTCGAGAAAATACCATAACGCATTTTATCACTTCCTTTAGTTATGATTTTACCATATAATGTTATGTAATTTCAATAGTAATTTGTTATTATATGTAATAAAATGTAATCGGGAGTGATAACTATGATTATGAAAAAGTTATACGATATGGGAGAGTATTCTGCCGCAGGACTTTATGAAAATACCGATAGAAGTCTTTTTTTTCGCAAATCAATAGGTCTTAAGCGCTATTTTGAAAACTGTCCTATTCCGCAGTATAACGGGGAGTTGCTTTATCCTTCGGGCAAAATTTTTTCACCTGATTATCAGAATGGCTTAGCCTTTAGTGTTGATAATATAGCAAAAAAGGATGGCGAACTTGCTCAGATAATCAGAAACGATTTTTATAAGTATCACTCAACCGTGCCGCGTGAACATGAGGTGGCAGGTAATATGTGGACCCACTCAATGCCGAATTACGAGCGCATATTGAAAGAGGGTTTTGCTTCCTATATACCAAGAATAGAAAAAATTGAAGATAAAGAAATGAGGGAAGGCTTACTTAACTTAATTGAGGGAATAAACCGTTACCTTGTTCGCTGTGTAAATTATCTTGAAAGCGTTAAAGCAAAACCCGAACTTATTGAGGCTCTTAAAAAGGTGCCTATGAAGCCTTGCGAAAACATTTATGAAGCGGTTGTTTGTTGGAATTTTATTTTGTATCTTGACAACTGCGATAATTTAGGCTGTGTTGATTCGGGTCTTATGCCTTATTATAATGGGGAAGATATAACCGAACTTTTAGAAAATTTATACGATAATCTTGACGCAAATGAAGGCTATTCAATGGCGCTTCACACCGATTATAATCCTTTGACCTTGCAGTGTCTTGAAGCGGCAAAAGGCAAACGCCGTCCTATGATTGAACTTTTCGTTGATGAAAATACTCCCGATGAAATCTGGAAAAAGGCTTTTGAGGTGGTTAGAACGCAAGGCGGTCAGCCTGCATTTTATAATCCTCACGTTTTGCTTGACGGTCTTAAAAATAGATTTAAAAACATAAGGGAAGAGGATATCACAAAGTTCTGCGGCGGCGGATGTACCGAAGCTATGATTGCAGGTTATTCAAACGTTGGCTCTCTTGACGCAGGAATTAACCTTCTTTTGATTCTTGAAAACTCAATAAAAAATCTTCTTCCTTTATGCAACGATTTTGAGGAATTTTACGGTAAATATATGAACGCTGTTAAAGAAGTGGTTGACGAAGTTACCGACGAAATAGGAAACTCCCGCAGACAAAGGGCGGAATATAATCCCGTGCCCATGCGTACGCTTCTTGTTGACGACTGTATTGATAACGGCATTGAATATAACCGCGGCGGAGCAAGGTATAACTGGAGTATAGTTAATTTTGCGGGAATGATAAATATTATTGATTCGCTTCTTATTATAAGAGATTTTATTTTTCGGGATAAAAGTTATACCAGCGAAGAATTCATAAAGCTTCTTAGTGATAACGATGAAGAATTTCTTAATAAATGTAAAAAGTATAAAACCTGTTTCGGTATTGATGACAAGGAAGTAAATGCGTTTGCCAATAAAATTTCTAAGGAAATTTTTTCCACACTGGACGGTAAAGAAGTGCCGTTCGGCGAAGGCTTTTTACCTGCTTCAATTCAGTTTAATTCACAGGTAGGAGCAGGACTTAAAATAGGCGCTACTCCCGACGGCAGAAAGGCAGGCAGTCCTTTGTGCGATTCTTTGGGGGCTATTTTCGGAAAAGACGTAAAAGGCGCTACTGCACTGCTTAAAAGCGTAACAAGTCTTGAACTTAATAAGGCTTTGGGTGTGCCGGTATTGAACCTTAATATAAATCCCGATTTTAAAGACGAAGTTTTAAAGGGGCTTATTTTAGGATATATGAAGCTTGGCGGAATACAACTTCAAATCACCTGTATATCACGTGAAACCCTTGAAAAAGCCCTTGAAAATCCCGATGATTACCGAAACCTTGTGGTACGTGTAGGCGGTTTTTCCGAATACTACAGTAAATTAAGTTATGAACTGAAGGTAATGATACTCAATAGAACTATACAAAGTGAAATGCAATAGATATTAAATAAAAAGTCGCGAAACGTAAATGTTTTCGCGACTTTTTTATAGATAAAAGACTGTAAATTTACTTTAATTTTGGCGAACAGGTAAGAACGCCTTTTGCGGGATAATTTCCTGCCAGAACTTCGAGGCAAGAGTCAACGTTTTCGGTCGAAAGACTTCCTATAATAAGTCTTTCGACGTGGGGTAAATCCTCAAGCACAAGGGGATTGCCGAAATGTACGACGGTTGATAATCTGTTTTTGTATTGAAGCGCATTAATAAGCGTTACTAATCTGTGGGTAAGTTTTTCCTCTCCTACAAAGGATAACGGTTCGGTGAAGGTAAGGAATACAAATTCATCACAGCCAAGGGATCTTGAGAGTATTCTCGTGTTTTGCGCTTGTGTGGGGAATTCATATATGTATTCTACCTGAGAATTGGGGAAAAGCTTAAGGATTTTCTCTTTAACCTTTTCGGGATAGAGCCAATTTGACGAGAAGGTATCAACGTCTATTTTTCCGTCTGCGCCAATGCTCATTTCGTTACGTATAACCATCGCAAAGAAGTGCTTTCCGTCTTTTGAAATGTTCGGCGCTATTCCTTCGTCGGTTATTGCGCAGATGTTATCCTTGTTGATGCTGAAAAATAAGTTTAGTTCTTCCTCTGAAATTTCAGCGTCGTTTTTAAGCAGGGTGGTTTTGTGCTGAGTTGCAAGTACACGCTTAACTGCGGCATCAAGCATATCGTCGGGAATAAGTCCTTGCTCATATGCTTCAACAAGTTTATTAAACTTAACCTTATTATCCTGAGTAAAGGGAAGTACAAGGTCGTTGCCTGCTGCAATAGCAAAACCTTTAGCCTCAACGTCGGTATAACTTTCGCGAATACCCATCATACAAAGGGCATCGGTAATGGAAATTCCGTCAAATCCCATTTCTCTTATTATATCGATAACAGGCTTTGAAAGGGAAGCGGGGCGGGTATTGTCGATGTTTACCATTCTCTTGTGCCCTGTCATAATACCGCCGAGCAGTCCTTCGTCCAAAAGTTTTTTGTATGGATAAAGATGATTTTCTATAAGTTCTTCTTTGGTATCGTAGGAGATGCTTTCGGTCATATGGGAGTCAATTTTATTGGGGTTGCTTCCACCGGGATAGTGCTTTGCAATAGTCAGAACTCCGCCGTCACGCATACCGCGTGCCATAGCAAGCGCATATTCGCTGACCGTTTCTTTGTCACCGCCTAAAGAACGGATTTTTCCGGGAAGAATATCAACAATAGGGTTGCATATCATATTATAACCCAATTGGTGAGCCTTTGTTCCAAGCACCTTGCCGAAGGCATAGGCGTATTTGGGGTCACCCGTACTGCTTATGGCGCTATGTCTTCCGACGATATATCTGCCGAGGCTACTCTCAATTCCGCTTTCTGCATCGGTCATTATAATTATAGGATAGTCGGCAAGTTCTTTGACTCTCTTTAGCATTTCCTCGGCATCTCTGTATCCTTGCTGAATCCAAACCGAACCGAGCGCACGTTCTTTTATAAGTTCCAAAACGAACTCCTCGTCAGGTACTGATTTTGCCCAACTGTTCAAAAACGGGGTGAATACCATTCCGAGTTTTTGCCGAATGGAAAGCTCTTCAAATTTTAATTCTTTCATAATTAACTTCCTTTCCTTATACACGTTTACGTGAATTGTTTATATTTTAAAGATTAAAAGGAACTCATAACGCTGTTTTCAAATTTGCTAATACTGTCTTCCCAAAAATTATCTGTTAAAGCACGGTGGTTTTTAAGCATCAGCGCCGTGATTTTATTTTTATCATCCACCCAGAAGTGCGTACCGTATGCGCCGCTCCAACCGTATGAATCGGCGGGAAGTGAAGATTTTCCGTCGCGCACGTTCACGCCAAGTCCCCAATTATCACATATTCTCTTGTTTAATTTATTTACAGAACTTTCTTTTAAAACTCGTACTCCGTTATAGGCTCCTTTGTTTAAAAGCATTTCCATAAAAATATTATAATCTTCGGCGGTACCGCAAAGTCCTGCTCCCGCAGCAGAAAAGGTTAGGGGATGGTCGGTAAAGGTATGACGTCCTATCTCTAACGGACGGAACTCATTTTTTTCGTTTTGTTTTCCGATGCTTATAAGTCGGCTCCATTGTTCTTCGGTTGGATTAAATGTCATATCTTTAATGCCGAGAGGATTAAACAGATATTTATCCAAAAATTCAGCATATTCCATTCCGCTTTTTTCTTCTATAATACGGGCAATTATATCGTAAGCATAGGTACTGTAAACTGATTTAGATAAAGGCTCGAAAGAAAGATAAACGTTCTTTATCGTATAATCGGTATGGGTTTTAATTGTTTTAAAGGCTTCTTTAGGTATTAGTTTAAACTGTGGGTTATATAGTTCATCCTGAGAAAGAAAACCGCTGCAATGGGCTAAAAAATACGAAAGCTTTATTTTGGTATTGGGTTTTCTGTCGGGAATAACTTTTCCGTTTTCAAGTTTTCCTATAAGAATATTTTTGAATTCGGGAATATAATTGCAAACATCGTCGTCAAGACGTAAAAGTCCTTGTTCTTCGGCAATCAGCGCCGCTACAGCCGTAACAGGTTTTGTCAGTGAGGCAAGTCTGAACATAGTTTTTTCGTTTATGGGTATATTGGTATTTGGCTTTTGACTTCCGAAAGATACAGTCGCAACCCTTTTTCCATTTTGATTTACCACCATTATTAAGCCGCAAATTACACCCTTATCCAAAAATCCATTGGCGGTTTCTAATAAATTCTTTTCAAGAATCGATTTATCGAGAAGTTTCATAAAGTTAATCTCCTTACATATAGTAATAAATCCTTTTGATTTATTCTTCTATATTTAAGGTTTCGGGCAGATAAAGTTTACCGTTTACCATACGGTTATTTTCCCAAACGAGTTTTTTGACGGTGCCCTTTTGTTCATAAAAAGCAAACGGGGTATCGGTACGATTTTCGCTGTAGCAATTTTTAATGCTTAAATTTTCAACACTTGCGCCGTCGCCTACAGAAATAGTCGGGATTGAAACGTTTTCTTCTACTCTGTATAGTTCCTTTATGCTGAGTGATTTTACGTTTATTAAATCTTCTAAATATACTATAGGAAGCACTCTGTAATCTCTTGCGCATTGTTCACTGTAACTTAGATATAAATATCTAACGGCCTTTCTTACGTGTAAATTATCCAGTACGATTGCATCAAAAAATCCGTCGATTTCGTGAGAACAGTATTTTGTAAGACCGATTACGTATTGATAGTAGCTGCCGAAAACGTTATGGATATGAATGTTTGTAACCTTATTTTTTCGGGTTAAAAGTCTTACGGCACTATGGCAATCTTCTGCATAAAGACCGTCAACGTCGATATGTGAAATATCTCCGTCGCTTCCTTCGTCGGCATTAAGGGCTACAAGGTCGTCGTAGCATTTTCCTTTTATATTTCGAATAGTTCCGTAGTGGGAATTTCCGTCAACGTGTACGCCGTCCATATTGGCAGGTCTTGGATTTCCTAAATTAAAATCAAATACAATGTTTTCAACAGTAAAATAGGAAGACATATCTATCCATATAGCGTAGGTTACAGGGTCTTTAACGGTAAGGTTATTGATATGTAAGCCTTTGGTGTTTTTAAAACGCATAACGGTAACGTCGGTGCCTTTTCTTGGAGGAACCGCTTTTTCAATAATTTTAACGTATTGAGGGTTTTTGTCCTGCTCCAGATTATTATAATCCCAAATACCGCCTGTAAGGGTAATGTTTTGAGTTCCGTTATCAAAGTCATCGTTAATTACCATATGGCAATTAGACCCTGCGGCAAGTTTTATTCTGCAGTATCTTGGCAGTTTTAATTCCTGATTTGAATGAAGTCTTAGGGGCTTATCAATAAGATATTCCTTTTTTGGAACGGGCAATTCGACAAGGGGAGAACCCGAATCTAATAATTCCTGAATACCCTCTGTATCTAAATTTATTCCGTCACCGTATATTTTTTTCATAAATGACTCTCCCGTTTTTCATTTTCGTTTTCATTATATCTTCTTATTGTTTATTTTTAAATAGACAAAGTTTTGAATTCTTTGCATAATTAACACATATTTTAAAAAATATTGAACTGAAAACCACATTGTGATATACTGTTTTTTGAGGTGAGGTTATGAAGCTTATTGATATCCATAAAATGCCTACTTTTAAACTGGCTTGTGTATTTGAAGCAGATGAATATACCTGCTCCTTTGAACCGTCTAATACCTGCCTTGAATTTGCATACGTTTCTGAGGGACGGTTGGAGGTTACTAAAGGAAAGGAAAGATATATTGCAGAAAAAGACGATATTATGTGTGCTGTACGTGACGTCAAGACCACTGTGCGAGCCTCTGAGTTTCACTCTCATCACGTTGTTGCCGTTGATACTTTGTGGGAGTTTTCGGAAAAAAGCGTGTCGGCTTTTCACATTCCTTACGTATTAAAACGTTGTGAGGAAACCGAAGAGATAAAGCGCCTTATTGATGATTTTATTTATTCATCCTATCTTTATGAGAACTCACCAGGCAGAACGGCGGAACTGTTCTTGAGAATTCTTTGTAAAATTGACGTGGCGTGTAGAAAAAACGAAACCTCTTATCAGCCTAAATATTCCCTTGTGGCAGAAAAAGCCAAATCCTATATACAAAAGAATATAAACAAACCGATAACTCAAAAGATGGTGGCTGATCACCTAGGCGTATCTCCAAGTTATTTATGCAGCGTGTTTAAAAAATCCGAAGGTATGTCGCTTATTCGCTACGTTAACATACATAAGCTTACCGATATAAAAAATCTTTTGGAAAAGAAGAGTGCACCTATGTATAAGGTTGCTGAAATGTACGGCTACACCGATGCAAATTATGTCAGCTCACTTTATAAAAAACTGTTCGGACGAAACATAACAAGCGTTCCCGAATCCAAAAACGGAAAAACAAACGGGAAGTATAACTAAAATAAGAAAGCGTGGTAACAAATTAAAGGTTACCACGCTTTTATTGTGAAGTTTTTAAGAGTTTTATTTATAATGACTATCGAATGTCGAGAAATTGATTGAATTTCTCGACGAAGCCGATAAAATCGGCTCTATGTTGCAAAAAACGTCTTAAAACGTTATTTTGCAACTTCGATATCATTGCAATGAATATGTTCAATTACCCTTGGTAATTGTTTGCGAATTCAAAGAATTCGCAGTCGAAATAAGGCTTTGCCATGTTTCGACATCAACATAGTCATTATAGGTTTATATTTAGTAGTTCCAAAAAGTCGTAAATATAATAATCGGTTGCTTTTTTCATTTGGTCAACTACGTCCTTTGAGGAGTCGTCGTAAACTCCGCAGACCATACAACCTGCGCTTTTAGCGGTTTTATCTGCATTTATATTATCGTCTAAAAACAAAACCTTATCTACCGTAGTTCCCATTCTTTCGGCGGCTTTAACGTAGATTTCGGGGTCGGATTTACCGGTGCAAAAATCGTCGCAAGACCATACGTTATCAAATAAATCCCACATATCAAGCCTTTTAAGACAGGCGTCTAAGGTTATATGAGGACTTGCTGTAAGTACGTTTAAACTTGCCCCCATTTCCTTTAAGGCTTTTAAAGTCTTAATTACGTTTTTCTTTGGGGGAATGGTGTTGAAATAAGCATCCTTCATATATTCTTTCATTAAATGCATAACCTCTTCTTTGCTTTTCTTCACACCGAGAGTATTAACGTAATACTCTGCCGTACCCGCAACACCCAGTGGAGTTATGGTTTTTATTACCGAGTCGTCATAGGTTATGCCGTTTTCATCCAATATACGAAGCATAGCAGAAACAAATGTGGGCATTGAGTCAACAAGAGTTCCGTCAAAATCAAACAGATAACTAACCTTCATTTTTTTATTTCCTTAATCTTTTATTCATTATTTAAATAATAACATTTTTGCACTTTAAATTCAAGTGTAAACAAAGAATATAATTAAAACATAAAAATAGTATCGAAAATGATAAAAATAATCGATTTTGCTATTGTCAATTACATTAAAAATGAATACAATGAAAAAAAGGAAGGTGCATATTATGGAATATACTGAATTTATTAATAAAACTGCAATTTCAACCGGCGCTGCTTCGGGAATGGGACTTTTGTTTGCAGAAAACTGGGCAAGTCTTGGCGGAAACGTTGTTATGTGCGACGTAAACCAAGAGGCTTTAACCGAAAAGGTGAAAGAAATAAACGCTAAGGGTCAAGGAAAAGCAGTTGGTGTTATTTGTGACGTAAGAGATTATAATCAGGTTTGCGCCGCAAGAGATAAGGCAGTGGAAGAATTTGGAAGTATTGACGTTATGGCAAACTTTGCAGGTGGCTATGCTACCCGTATGCTAAAGGTTGACCAGAAAAAATATCCCGAATTTCCTGACGTTCCCATTGAGGTTATGGATTGGGGTCTTGACGTTAACCTAAAGGGCCCGTTTTATTTCTGTCACGCAGTATTAAAGCAAATGCGTGAGCAAAAAAGCGGTTTGATTTTAAATATCGGTTCTATATCAGGCGCAGAAGGCAGTGCTTACAGTATGGAATATCCTACTTCAAAAGCAGGTCTTATGTATGGTCTTACTAAATCTGTTGCTCAGTACGGCTCTAAACACGGCATAAGATGTGTTTGCGTTTCTCCCGGTCCTGTACTAACCCGTGCAAATATGGCAAATATGAAAACTTTATTGGGACGAGCTGCCGAACCTCAGGAAATTATTGATTTGTGCCTTTTCATAGCTTCTGATAAAGGACAGTTTATAAACGGCGAAAATATAATGATTGACGGTGGACGTAACGCCGCAGTAAGATTTAGCTAAAAGAAAAAACGATGGTTTATCTAACGGTAAGCCATCGTTTTATTAATTTTTACCTTTCTTCTTTTGCTTTGCCAATACTTTCTCGGATAACTATTTTTGATTTTATAATAATGCTTTGATTAACCTTAAAGTATTTGTTTTTGAGTTTTTTTGAAAGAAGCTCATAGGCGATATTGCAAATGTCGTCGGGGTTGGTATCAATACTCGTAAGACTTGTTTCGGTAAAGTTTGAGATTTGTATATTATCAATACCTATAACCGAAACGTCTTGGGGAACGTTAAGTCCCATTTCTTTAAGTCTTTTTATAGCGCCTAATGCTATGTTATCGTAGGCGCAGATAACGGCGGTTATGTTTTTGTTTTTGCTGAATAACTTATTGATTCCGTCAATACCCGCCTCTTCAAAACGTTTGTCGCTTTCTGCCAGATAAGAGGTTATATTACCGAAGTTTTTTATCGCGCTTTCAAAGTGCTTCTTTTTTATATGGGTGAGATTTTCGCTTATAAAGCCTATATTTTTATGTCCTAAAGAATAAAGAACTGAAACTGCATCGTATATGGCTGTCTGCATATCGGTAACTACCGAATCAACGCGTGAATCAACGCTTTGGAAAATTGATACGATAGGGGTGTCATAGGCTTTTTTTAACTGCGAAGTCAATCCTAAAACAATAATTCCGTCCACCTTTAAATATGAAACGTAATACTCAATTAATTCAGCCTGTTTTGAACTTACAAAATTATCGGTAGAAATAACGCAGATGCCGTCGTTATTTTCAATAAGTTTCTGAAGTTTTTCAAGGAAAATAGCATAGTAACCGCCGTTAAGCTCGTGGCAGATAACGGCTATTATTTTTTTGTGGTATTTACCCTTGTAAAATTTTCCGAAACAACCTTGTTCCTTGGCAATTTTAAAGATATGCTCCTTGGTGTCACGGCTTATATCGTCGGCATCGCAAAATGCTTTTGATACGGCGGAAACCGAAACGTGACAGAGAGCGGCAAGTTCCTTCATAGTCATTTTAATCACCGAAATCATCATAAAATGGTTTTTCTTTTTTGTCAATATATTTCGAAAAAGTTTAGTAAGCATTTTAGTAGAAAAAGAAAATCCAGTGTGATAGAATAGGCGCAAAGGAGAGATTATTATGTCAACTTTTTCCTCTGCCGCCGAAAAACGAGGCAGACTGATGTATATTTTAGAAGCCGCTTTGGAATATTTTATAGCGTTGCTTGTTGCGGGTTCCTTTCTTGCTACCCTTACAAAAGAACTGGGCTTTTCCGACAGCCTTACGGGAATACTTTCTTCCGTAATATCTTTAGGCTGTCTTTTTCAGCTTTTTTCGATATTCCTCCGTCCTAAAAAAAACAAAGGCTTTATTATAGTGCTGAGCGTTGTTAATCAGTTTTTGTTTATGCTTCTTTACGTAATACCGCTTTTAGAAACGAAAGGCAGTATAAAAACTGTGCTTTTTGTGGTGACTATAGTTGGCGCTTATTTCGTTTATAACGTGGTTCATCCTAAAAAAATTAACTGGCTTATGTCGATGGTTGAAGATTTTAAGCGTGGGGAATTTACAGCCGTAAAGGAAATAGTATCCTTGTTTTCGGGAATGGCTTTTACCTTTATTATGGGAGCGGTTACCGACTATTTTAAAGACAGAGGCGAAATAAAAACAGCCTTTATAGTATCGGCTGTTACCATTTTTTCTTGTATGACGTTGCACACCGTTACTATGCTTTTAACTCCGTCAAAGGATGAAAAGCCGGATGAAAAGAAGAAACTTTTGGTAAATATAAAAGAAACCTTTAAAAATAAAGATTTAATGATTATTACCGGTGTTTTCGTGCTTTATTATATAGCAAAAGGCGTTTGCGTTCCATTTTACGGTTCATACGTCATAAACGAATTGGGATTTAGCCTGAAGACTGTCTCGGCGCTTGCCATGGTCAGCAGTATTTCGAGAATAATCGCTTCGCTTTTTATGGGTAAATATGCCGATAAAAAATCATTTGCCGCTATGATAGAGGTATGTTTCGTATTTTTGGCGGTGGCATTTATTTTTGGTGCGTTGTCGGGAATAGGAACGTTTGGAAAAATAATGTTCACTTTATATTACGTTTTTCACGGAATATCGCAATCGGGCATCAATAGCGCCTTTATAAATATGGTGTTTGATTACGTGCCAAACGAAAAAAGGGCAGACTCACTTGCTATTTGTCAAGCAGTTTCGGGTGTAGTGGGATTTGTAACCACACTGTTTGCAGGTGCATTATTATCTTATATTCAGGGTATTGGCAACAACATTTTTGGTATTGATTTGTACGCTCAACAACTTATGTCTTTAATAGGCGCCGTTTTTGCCGTAATAACTATAATCTACGTCAGAAAAATTGTTATAAAAAATAAGTAGCCAATAACTTTGGCTACTTTTACTATTTTATGTGCTTAAAGTTTCCGTAGGTTTCGTTAACAAGCTCATGGAAAGAAAAGGTATTGTCGTATTTTGAAATTATTTTTTGGAAATCGTTAAGCTGATGCTTGTTCACTACGCACAAAATTACATTTTTACTTTGGTTAGTGTATGCTCCAACCGCTTCTATTATTGTTGCGCTGTGGCGAAGTACGTGGGTTATATCTTCTGTAATTTCATCTGGATGTGTAGTTATAACGGTGAATTTGTAGGCGGTTTTGGTACCCTTTAATATAAGATTTCCTACAAATATCGAAATAAAGCAATATGTAATGCAAAGAGCAACGGGTTTATAGTCAACCGTTCCGTCAGAATAAACGAAAAGGGAAGAAACGGCAACGATACTGTTTAAAATAAAGGTAACCGTAAAGAAATTAAAGTTTGGCTTTATTTTGGTTATATGACGTGAAATTACGTCGGTACCACCGGTGGAAGCGTTGTTTTTAAAGCATACTCCGTAAACAAATCCGCTTATTACACCGCTTAATATTACGGGATAAATGGTGTCGTGACCGTTACAACTGTACTGTATTGCTTTAATATCAATTCTTTGTAAAAACAAAAAGAAAAAGGAATAAACCACCGAAAAAATAAGGGTTTTTACGGCGAAATTTTTGTTTGTGAAAAAGTAAGCAAAAATTGACAAAGGAATATTTATGATAAGCGACATATAACTTATGCTAAAGCCCGTTTTATACTGAATCATAGTGGCTATACCGTTAAGTCCTGCAGGGGCAAAACTGTTTTCAATTATAAAAATATAATAGTTAAAGGCTAAAAGAATTGCTGCGAAAATAATAAAAACATAGGATAAAAAAGATTTTGCTTTATTCATAATAATCACCCACACAAAGTGTAACATATCAAATATGTTTTTGCAAGGTGTGTTTTATAGAATTAAATACCATAATTTTTGCTTTGTTTATCCAAAAATAAAGGGATTTCGAAAGGGAAAAAAGTGAAAACGATTAAAACTGCTCCAAGCGTCAAAAAATAAATCAAGTAAACTTTTTTTGAAAATCTGCAGTTATTGTTTTTTTGGAGAAATTTTGTATCAAAAATAAACGTAACCGCACCGCTTATAAAAAATATTAAAATATTAAACCAATCGGCATAAACTCCCAAGGCTCCCGTGTAGGTGTAATATAAAGTCGGAATTAAAAGTAAGCCTAAAGTAATTGATTTTGCCTTTGCGCACCAATAGTTTTTATATTCATTTTTTAAAATTTTATTTTCGATTATACTCCAAAAAAGATACGGAAAATATAAAAGCTTCATATGTTCAAAAATGGATTCGTTTACAGCGGTAAAGGGTGCAAAAATCACACTTTCGTTTGTCCACTCGTACAAAAAATGAAAAAGTGTACCGACTACACTTACGAAAACGTAACCGCCAAACTTTATAAAAAACAAATTCCTCTTCATATTGATATCTCCTTTTCGTATAGTTTGCTCTTTTTTGCTAATATTAATCACAGTATATTATGTTTAAAAGGTGATTTTTATGGCTAAAAAAATCGGCAAGTCAACCTATGCTTTTGAAAAAGGAATTTACCTTACGGGCTACGGCTCGGTAGCGGGGAAAAAAGAAGGGCAGGGGCCGTACGGGAACTATTTTGACTTTATAGGAGAAGATGCATATTTCGGAGAAAAAACCTTTGAAAAGGCAGAAAGCGTCCTTCAAAAAATGGCAACCGTATATGCTGTCGATAAATCAGGTTTAAAGCATAGCGAAATAGACCTTGTATGTGCAGGGGATTTATTAAATCAGTGCATTGGAAGTTCCTTTTCTGCAAGGGATATGAACCTACCTTTTGTTGGAATATACGGCGCTTGTTCTACTATGGCGCTTTCGCTTATTCTGGTTTCCTTTATGATAGAATCGGGAGCGGTAAATAACGGAATAAGCGTTGCTTCTTCCCACTTTTGCGCCGCCGAAAGACAGTACCGTTTTCCCCTTGAATACGGTAATCAACGCCCACCTACTTCTCAGTGGACGGTAACGGGAGCGGGTGCGTTTGTTTTATCAAATAAGGAAAGAGAAAATGCTCCGAAAATAGTCAGGGCAACTATCGGTGAAATAAAGGATTTGTCGGTAACAGACCAAAATAATATGGGTGCTGCTATGGCCCCTGCTGATGTTAAAATAAGACCATAACCAACGGGAGTTGTTCTTAGGGACAAATAGGTTTTTCAGATAAATTTGTACGCTTTCTTGTTTTGAAAACTTGTAAGACACAAAGTATTACTGCGTTTTCGCAACTTCAAAATCGAAACAAATTTATTCTTACAAAACTGCTTCGCACCTAAAAAAGATAAATTTTTAGTGGAATAAAAGGCGAAAATCCGTGGTAATGCTGACGCATACCACGGATTTTTAACACATTAGAACGCAAAAATTTGCTTTTTTAGGCATTTTATCCCTAAGACCAACTCCCGAAAAGGTATGGTCTTTTTCTACACACAAATCCAGTATTTAAGGGGGTTGCGGGCACTTTTTAACTATTTTAAACCGTATAAACTACATTTAAAAAATAGGTAGTAAATTTCACGCACTATGTGAAAGTTTCTCCTAAAAACAAGGAGGTAAAAATGAGTTTATTTAATTTTTTAACGAAAACATATGGGTACAACAAACCCATATTAGCCAATGATGTTGAATACGAAAACCGTCCCAAACAACAAATCTACAAAGAACTAAGCGAACTATGTAAAGCCAAAAAGATAGTACGACTTGAACGAGGTGTCTATTTCATACCCAAGAAAACCAAATTAGGTACGCTTATATTTAATACACTAACCGCTATTGAGAAGAAATATATTTGTGATAATGAAGAAGTCTTTGGTTATTACTCAGGTGATTATATGTAGTATCAACTTGTATTAACAAAGGTTAAACCAAAAACAATCAATATTTATACTAACATTGAAAAGAAGAGGTCAAGAACAGTAACGATTGCAGGACAAAGAATATCATTACGCTCTGCAAGAACGAAAATTGATAAACATAACGCATCTGTCCTATGCTTCTTGGAACTGATGGTATGCACATATGGGTGAAAATATCCGGTCTGCCATATATGGTAAAAGCCATTTTAACTTGACAATTCCAAAGTTTGTAAGTATAATAAAGATAAAGGATTTTGGAATGAAGCAAGAAATACTTCAATAATTTATTCAAAACCGATAAAGGAGGATTTAAGAATGGAACATAAAG
>SVPZ01000040.1 GCA_015065605.1 Oscillospiraceae bacterium
ATATACTCGTGGGTTATATTTATTTTTCATCAACTTAATTATACCACAAAAAAGACTACATTCCTATCCTTTCGGATTGGTTTGTAGTCTTTTTTTATTTGGGTCGTTTTTTTACAGCCCCTTTTTTTAATCCAATTCATTAATTTCTTTAACAAACAAGACGTTTTCATCAACTGTAAATTTTATGTTAAAACCTGCGAAATCCAAACCGTATATTCTGTTTTTATCTTTGTGGTATGAAGGTCTTGGGTCACAGGAAAGTATATCAATAAAAGCTTTTTGTTTTTCTTGAGGTATTTTCTCTAATAGAGTGTCGTTGCATTTAACGTCAAGTTTATAGTCCTTCGTTTCATCCGTATAACTGCCTTTTGCATTTATTATACAGTCACTATAGGGAATATATGGCTTAATATCGTATATGGGAGTTCCGCTTAAAATATCGGCACCGCTAACGTGAATTACAGTACCCTCGTTTGCCGTTATTTGTGTTTCTATTATTTTTACGCAGGAAAGCCCAATTGGATTAGGTCGAAAAGGGGAACGGGTGGCAAAAACACCTATTCGCTTATTACCGCCAAGTCTGGGAGGTCTAACTGTAGGTGACCATTTTTCATTATTAACTTCGCTAAAATTCCAGATAAGCCATAAATGTGAAAAATCTTCAATACCTTTTAGTGCAGAGGGGTCACGGTATTCTTTTTCGAATACTATTTTTGAGACCAGTGATTCCGCTAGCCCGCTTTGACGGGGTATTCCAAATTTATCGGTAAAATCATTGTATATTCTAGCAATTATTTTCATTTAAAAATTCCTTGATTCTTTTATTTAACATTGAAACCGGTAGTCCGACTATATTGAAATA
The DNA here is from genome assembly GCA_015065605.1 of Oscillospiraceae bacterium. Lineage (GTDB taxonomy): Bacteria > Bacillota > Clostridia > Oscillospirales > Acutalibacteraceae > SIG607. The sequence continues at coordinate 863 of SVPZ01000040.1, forward strand.
GTCGCCTTCAATTTTTTCCACCAAAAGGCTGCCTTTGCCTTGAATACCATATGCCCCTGCTTTGTCAACGTATTCTTGTGTGTCTAGATATTCATTAATTGTTTCTTGTGATAAATCAAAGAAATAAACTGATGATTCAACCGAAAAACTTAAAGTTTTACCGTTTAAGCAAAGACAACAACCTGTGATCACCTTATGACTTCTGCCCGAAAGCAGATTTAACATATAAAATGCTTCTGTTCTGTCTTTGGGCTTTCCAAGTGGTATAGATTCAATAAATACAGTTGTGTCGCAACCAATTACTAAATCGTTTTTATAGTTTTTAGCAATGGCTAAAGCTTTTTTACATGCAAGAAATTCAGGCGCATTTTCGTTTTCAATTCCCTCAGGAACGGTTTCGTCAACGTCGGCGCTAATAAAAATAGCATCAGCGTCTATTAATTTTATTAGTTCGCGTCTTCTTGGCGACGCTGAAGCGAGTATTGTTTGCATAGTTGATTCTCCAATAATTTTTTTGTATTATAGCATATTAAATATTATTTTGCAAACTATTAAGTTTAAAACGTTAAAAAAAGGGGAATTTATTATAGGAGGGAAGTTATGAAAATATTATTTTATGATACCAAAATTTATGATAAAGAGTCTTTTAATTATAATCTTAAAGGCAAATATAAGAACATCGTTATTGACTATCTGGAAAGTGATATTTCAGTTACTACGGCAGGACTGGCCAGCGGATATGACGCCGTTTGTGTTTTTGTTGCTTCCAACGTTAATGCCGAAGTTATTAAAATTCTTTCAAAATGTAAAGTTAAACTTATTTTGCTAAGATGTGCAGGTTACAATAACGTTAATTTGAAGACCGCAGAAAAATACGGTATCACGGTTATGAGAGTTCCTGCATATTCGCCTGAGGCGGTTGCAGAGCATGCGGTTGCATTGGCGCTTGCTGTAAACAGAAAAATACACAAGGCTTATATAAAAGTAAGAGAAAATAATTTTAGCTTAGTCGGACTAACAGGCCGTAATTTTCATTCGAAAACGGCAGGAATAATCGGAACCGGAAAAATTGGTACTGCAACCTGTAAAATACTAAAAGGTTTTGGTATGAAAATTCTTGCTGTAGATGATAATAAAAACAAAGAACTAGACTTTGTAACCTACACAGATCTTGATACTTTGCTTAAGGAAAGCGATCTGATATCCTTGCACTGTCCACTGACAACAGAAACTTATCATCTTATTGATAAAGTTAACATTGAAAAAATGAAGGACGGTGTGCTTCTAGTAAATACTTCAAGAGGCGCATTGATTAATACAAATGATTTGATTGACGGTATTAGAGATAGAAAATTCGTTGGAGTCGGTCTTGACGTTTACGAGGAAGAAGACAATAACGTGTTTGAAAATCGAGAAGACGATATTTTAGAAAGTTCAATAACCGCACGTTTACTTTCGTTTCCAAATGTTATCGTTACCTCTCATCAAGGCTTCTTAACCGGTGAAGCGCTTTCATCTATTGCAATTACAACTCTTGAAAATTCGTATCAATTTGAAAATGGAACGATTATAGACGCAAACCTAGTAAAAGCCACAGTTTAAACTGTGGCTTTAATTATTCATCAAGATAATGGGTGTTTTTATCATAAGGGATTGAAACGAATACACCTAAAAACATTAGTATGCTCCAAACGATTATAAGACCGTTCCAACCAATATCTGTTACTGCATTAGCAAATATTGTTGATGATATTGAAGCCGCCATATAACTTACAAAATCCAAAAATCCGGTAGCGCTTGAAACCAGTCCCGTACTTCTTAGTCCCGGGCAGTATCTGCTCCATAGCATAGTCGAAGAACAGTTGGCGGCAAATATAGCTAAGTTTATGAAAATAACGTTTGTTATTGGTTGTTTAATAAATATACAACTAATAAAGAAAATAGCAGAAGTTCCAAAGGATAAAATCATTGTTAAATCCAGATTTCTGTTAAGTTTTTCATAAATCGTAATAGCAAGTAATGCATTGAGTGAAGTAATAAGTGTTGTTACCGTAAAAACAATTGCCGATTGTTCGGGGGTGTATCCAAGATACTGTGTGTAGTAGGTAGGAAGCCAAAATACAACTGTTGTTCTGACGATACCCGTAAGCAACGAAACTGCGGTAAATTTGACTATTTTTCTTTCGAAAAGCATTTTTATTCCGTTTCTTTTTACTTCAGTATTATCAGAAACTTTGTATGTAATAACACCTTTTTTCTCAAGATAGGTGAATATTATATAACATGCTACACCGCAAAGAACTAAGGTTAAACCTCCGCAGAGGAATACAAGTTGCCATGCAAAAATAACGGCAACAATTCCTGCAATCGGGGAGCCTAAATGAGAAGAAAAATTATAGGCAACAGAACTGCGTGAGGCATAAATAGGTTCGAGGTTTTCGGCTACCAACTTTGTCATAGGACCATATATCATAGAAAGAAAAAAGCCGCATAAAGCGTATGAAATATATGCTGATATAAAATTTGTATTTTCAAAGCAAAAAACAAAGTTTGTTAAACCTGATAATATTAGTCCCAGTGAAAGCATATATTTTGCTTTGATTTTATCTCCTAATATACCGTTGATTAACTGACCGATAGCGTAAGTTATAAAAAATATTGACGAAAGTGAACCGATTTCGCTTTCTGAATACATACCGTCGTTTATCATTTTTGGGGATACTACCGAAAGAATGTTTCTGACGAAATATACAAACATATAAGCAACTGTACAGATTCCGCCTAGTAAAAAAGCGTTTTTTACTGATTGTTTCATATTTATTCCCTCTAATCGTTTTTAATACTATGTGAATTTAGTATTTTTTCTAGTTTGAAATAATGTCTTTTTCCCGATTCATCGATAACGCTTCTTATATAAGAACATAAAGTATCGGCAATTATCATTTGCGATAGTCGTACTTCATTGTATCTTGCACTAATCGTTGACCCACTGTTTGTGGTAAAAAGCGCGCATTCGCAAATATCAGCCAAAGGAGAGTGTTTATTTGACGTTATACATAAACTTTTTGCTCCACAATTTTTGGCTATTTCAACAGAATCCAGAATTTCTTTGGTTTGTCCGGAATTTGATAGCGCTATAACAAGACTATCGCCGTCTAACATTGAGGCGGCAACAGCACCCATAAGAGTATCGGTAACGTAAGAAGCGGGAATACCGAGCTGTATTAATTGATAACACAAATCTCTTGCTACAATACCTGACTGATACACACCGTATATTTCTATTCTTTTTGCATTTAAAATCATATCTGCGGCAGTTGAGAGTGCTTTTTCGCTGTTAATTTCTAAAGTTCCGTTTAGAGCCTGAAAACTCTCGTTTATTCGCTGCTGCATTACTGATTTCATACTTGAGGATTTGTCTATATCTGAAAAAGGCGGTTCAGTTTTTGCGTAACATGAAGCGACTAACAACTTAAGTTCTGAAAATCCTTTTCCTGAATATTTTTTTGAAAAATTATTAATGCTTCCTTGCGAAACGGATAGAATTTTTGAAAGCTGAGCTATAGATAATCTCGTGAATTTGTCGGGATTATTTAAAAGAAAATCTGCAATAATTTGTTCTGTTTTTGTTAAAAATTCGTAACTGCCTTTTAATTCACTTAATATGTTTAAATTCAAGAATAAAACTCCTTTTTGAGAAAAACTCATTTTTTTGCTAACGGAGTTGATTATATCACAGTGAATCAGTGATGTCAAATATTTTTTCTTGTATTTTTAACAATTTAATTGTATAATTAAAATATATTGTCAAAAGGAGGGGATTGTATGATATTAATAATTGCCGAGAAGCCTAGTCTGGCACGGAATATTGTTGCAGGTATTGGCAAAATGACTAAAAACGGCAATTTTTACGAAGGTCAGGGTTATATTGTAACCTATGCCTTTGGTCATCTTTTTTCTCTCTGTGATATTGAGGATTATACCGGTCCGACGTCGAACGGCAGATGGAGTATGGAAAATTTGCCCTGCTTTCCCGATACTTTTAAGTTTAAACTGAAAAAAGATAAAGATGGTAACGTAGATTCAGGTGTAAAGAAACAGTTTGAATTAATTGAAACCCTTTGCAACAGACCTGACGTTGATGCTATAGTAAATGCGGGGGATGCTGACAGAGAAGGTGAAATTATAATTCGTCTTTGTGTGTATAACGCTCTTAAAAGTGAAAAGAAACTTTTAAGACTTTGGTTGCCTGACCAGACTCCCGAAACCGTCGCAACTGCGCTCTCTACAATGAAAGAAGAAAGCGAATATGATAATCTTGCTAACGAAGGATTTGCAAGAACTTATATCGATTGGCTCTATGGTGTTAATCTCACGAGATATGCAACGTTAAAGACGGGAATGTTATTGCGTGTCGGTCGTGTTATTGTACCTATTGTAAAGGCAATATATGATAGGGATATGGCTATTAAAAATTTCATTCCCGAAATTTACTATGCGCCCGTCAGTGTAGAGGAAACAAATGGCGAAATAGTTGAACTGACTTCTAAAAAGCGTTTTGATAAAAATTCTCTTAATAAAGCTCAGGAACTTTGCAATATATATAATCAGACAGGTGCATTTGTATCTGATAAAAAAAGTAAAAAAGATACTTTATCACCAGGTAAACTTTATTCTCTTTCAAAACTTCAAAACGTTCTCGGTAAAAAATATAAAATGTCCATGGATGAAAGTTTAAAAATTGTTCAGGCGCTTTACGAAAAGGGCTATCTTACTTATCCGAGAACTAATTCGGAATATCTTGCAACTGCAGAAAAAGATAAAATTTCAAAAATTATTTCAAACGTTGCTGCAATGGGTTATCCCGTTGAAATGAAAGATAAGAAAACAATTTTTGACGATAGTAAAATTGAATCCCATTCAGCACTTACACCTACGTATAAAATTCCCAAAAAAGAAAATCTCAGTGAAACTGAATTTCAGGTTTATCAAACCGTTTTTCGCCGTTTTGTTGCTGTTTTTTGTTCTGAGGAATGTCTTGCGCAGAAAACAGAACTTCACATAAAGGTTGGCGAACACGAAGAATTTGTACTTAAGGGTACCGTTATCGTTGAAAAAGGATGGACTAAGTACGACGATTATAAAGGAAAAGATAAGGTGTTACCGGCATTAAACGTTGGCGATAAGGTTAATGTGAATTTTGTGCCTAAAGAAAAAGAAACGTCACCACCTAAGCATTATACTATTGAAACTTTAAACCAATATCTTAAAAATCCCTTCAGAGAAGAAAAGGCTGCCGCTAACGACTCTGATGAAGATGATGCTGAGGAATACAAGGCTATGTTTGAAGGTCTTGAACTTGGCACCGAGGCAACAAGAACCGGCATTATTGACAATGCGATAAAAAGCGGATATATAGATTTAAAAAAGGATGTTTACACCATTCTTGACGGTGGTATTTATCTCATCGAATCTTTGACTTATATGGGAATTTCAATGGATAAATATAAGACCAGCGTATTAGGTCAAGCTTTGAAAAAGGTGTTTAAAAATACTTTAACTGTAAACGAAAGCGTTGAAATGGCTCAAAAGGAAATCAACGAAGTCTTTTCTCAAAAGGAAACTACTCCCGAAGATGATACTTTCAACGGTTTTTATGGTGACGTAGTTGGGACTTGTCCATTGTGCTCTAAAAACGTTTTAAAAGGACGGTATGGCTATGGATGCAGTGGGTATAAAGAAGGCTGTAAATTCAGAATATCCGGTGTTATCTGTAAAAGAGTGATACCAATTAGTAAGGCAAAGGAATTGTTAAATTGCGGAGAAACAGGTTTAATAAAAGGTTTTACTTCTAAAGCAGGAAAAACTTTTGATGCAAAACTCGTTTTGGAAAACGGTAAGGCTGTTTTTAAGTTTTAAGAAAGGATTTAATTATGAGCGGATTTATAATAAATGAAAATGCTTTTGATGATGAAAATAATAATAATAATAAACCGAATAAATCAAAGAAAAATAGTCGAAAAAAGAAAATTCTTGATTTGATAATTGTTCTTTTGGCAACGGTTTTTGTATTCTGCGTGTGTTACATAGGTCGTTATTATTGGCAATCGTTACGTAACGATGGACTGAATGAAGATTTAATTGATGGCGCTGTTAACTATGGTGATTCATCCGATTCTCAAGATGCCGCGGTAGATTCTGCTGAAAATTCAAATGATACTAACGGCAATAAAGGAGGCTCCTCCGGTAAAAAGAAAGAGGTTAAAGTGCCTGAGTCGATTGATTTTGAAAAATTAAAAGCTCAGAACAAAGACGTAGTTGGTTGGATTTTCAGTAAAAACGGTGTGATTAATTATCCAATACTTCAAGGTGATGATAATTCTTATTATTTGAATCATCTTATTAGTGGTAAAAAGAATATTAACGGCTCTATTTTTATGGATTATACTGCTAAATCGGATTTCAGCGGCTACAATACGGTTATATACGGTCATAGTATGGATAACGGAAGTATGTTCAGAACACTTCTTAATTATAAAAAACAGTCTTACTACGACAAGTATCCGGAGATATATATTTATACACCAAACGGAAATTATCGTATGATTATTTTTGCTGCCTATGAAACAAAGCACGACGATTTGGTTTTCGGTAAAGTATATAGCGAAAAGGGTGTTGAAAAATTAATAAATCATGCTATTTCTAAGTCGAAAATAAAAACAAAAGTTGAGGTTAGCAGCAAGGATAAAATAGTTTCGCTTTCTACCTGTGCGTATAGCAGTAAAAATGCAAGATGTATTGTAATGGGTAAACTTGTTCCTGCAGATTTCAGCAGTTCTTCTCAAAATGAAAGCAATTTGTCTCAAAATGATACCAATATATCTAATTCCGTGCTTTTTGATTGATATTATGGTTGCATTTTTATCTTATTTATGGTAATATATGATAAGTTTTTGAAAGGGGTATTATGATGTACGATAAAGTATCCACTAATCTTAATTTTGTTGCAGAAGAAAAGAAAATAGAAAAATTCTGGCGCGATAACAAAATATTTGAAAAAAGTATTGAAAGCAGAGCGAAAGGTGAGCCTTACGTTTTTTACGACGGTCCTCCTACCGCCAACGGTAAACCTCATATCGGTCACGTACTTACTCGTGTTATTAAGGATATGATTCCGCGTTATCGCACTATGAAAGGGTATATGGTTCCCAGAAAAGCCGGTTGGGATACTCACGGACTTCCCGTTGAACTCGAAGTAGAAAAGAAATTGGGACTTGACGGAAAAGAACAAATTGAAAAATACGGTCTTTCCGACTTTATTTCTCACTGCAAAGAAAGTGTTTGGCAGTACAAGGGCATGTGGGAAGATTTCTCTCAAACCGTTGGCTTCTGGGCTGATATGGACAATCCATACGTAACTTACCATAATGATTTTATTGAGTCTGAATGGTGGGCTTTAAAAGAAATTTACAATAAGAATTTATTATATAAAGGCTTTAAAATTGTTCCTTATTGTCCGAGATGCGGAACTCCGCTTTCTTCTCACGAAGTTGCTCAGGGTTATAAGGCTGTTAAGGAAAGAAGTGCTGTTGTTCGCTTTAAAGTTGCCGGTGAAGATGCATTTTTCCTTGCTTGGACAACTACTCCTTGGACGTTACCCAGTAACGTTGCTCTTTGTGTAAACCCTGCCGATACTTACATTAAAGTAAAAGCGGTTGACGGTAACGTTTATTATCTCGCTGAAGCGCTTGCTGATAAGGTTCTTGCAAAAATAGCTCAGGACGATGTTGCTCCTTACACAGTTTTAGAAACAATGAAGGGCGCAGACCTTGAAAATAGAGAATACGAACCTCTCTTCGATTGTGCTAAAACCTTGGCTGATAAGCAAAAGAAAAAAGGTTTCTTTATTACCTGTGATTCTTACGTAACTATGAGTGACGGTACGGGTATTGTTCACATTGCTCCCGCTTTTGGTGAAGATGATGCTAAGGTTGGCAGAAAATATGATTTGCCTTTTGTACAGTTCGTTGACGGTAAGGGTAATCTTACCGAGGAAACTCCTTTTGCAGGTCTTTTCGTAAAGGATGCAGATCCCAAGGTTCTTGTTGACCTCGAAAACAGAGGACTTCTTTTTGACGCTCCAAAATTTGAGCACGATTATCCGTTCTGTTGGCGTTGTGATACTCCTCTTATTTACTATGCAAGAGAGTCTTGGTTTATCAAGATGACTGAGGTTAGAGATGACCTTATTCGTAATAATAATACTATTAACTGGATTCCCGAAAGTATCGGTAAAGGACGTTTTGGTGACTGGCTCGAAAACGTTCAGGACTGGGGACTTTCTCGTAACAGATATTGGGGTACTCCTCTTAATATTTGGGAATGTGAATGTGGTTGTCGCCATGCAATCGGCAGTATCGCTGAACTTAAGGAAATGAGTGATAACTGTCCCGATGATATCGAACTTCACCGTCCGTTTGTTGATGAAGTTACTATTAAATGCCCTGATTGCGGAAAACAAATGAAACGTGTTCCCGAGGTTATTGACTGTTGGTTTGATAGTGGCGCTATGCCTTTTGCGCAGCATCATTATCCGTTTGAAAATAAAGAACTTTTTGAGGCACAATTCCCGGCTAACTTTATTTCAGAGGCTGTTGACCAGACAAGAGGTTGGTTCTATTCACTTCTTGCTATTTCTACTTTACTCTTCAATAAAGCTCCCTACAAAAACGTTATTGTTCTTGGTCACGTTCAGGATGAACACGGTCAGAAAATGAGTAAATCTAAGGGAAATGCTGTTGATCCTTTTGAAGCTCTTGAAACTTACGGCGCTGATGCAGTGCGTTGGTATTTCTACACAAACTCAGCTCCGTGGCTCCCTAATCGTTTCTACGGAAAAGCCGTAACCGAAGGTCAAAGAAAGTTTATGGGTACACTTTGGAACACCTATGCTTTCTACGTTCTGTATGCAGATATAGATAAATTTGATCCTACTAAATACGCTTTGGCTGATTGTAAGCTTTCTGTTATGGATAAATGGCTTCTTTCTAAACTTAATTCTACCGTTAAAGCTGTTGATGAAAATCTATTTAATTATCGTATTCCTGAGGCTGCACGTGCTCTTGAAAGTTTTGTTGATAGTCTTAGTAATTGGTATGTTCGCCGTGGTAGAGAACGTTATTGGGTTCAGGGTATGCCTGAGGATAAAATAGCTGCTTATATGACTCTTTATACCGCTCTTGTTACAATAGCAAAAGCCAGTGCACCTATGATTCCTTTTATGGCTGAAAATATTTATCAGAACCTAGTAAGAAACCTCGATGATTCTGCTCCCGAGAGTATCCATCTTTGTGATTTCCCCGAAGTTGATAATAATGCTATCGATGCTGAACTTGAAGCCGATATGGAAAAAGTTCTTGATATCGTAGTTCTTGGTCGTGCTGCCAGAAACGGTTCTAATCTTAAAAACCGTCAACCTCTTTCTACTATGTATGTTAAATGCGATAAGGTTTTAAGTGATGACGCAGTTACTATTATCCGCGATGAATTAAACCTTAAAAACGTAGAATTTGTAGAAGATACAGGAGCGCTTTCCAGTTATTCCTTCAAACCCCAACTCAGAACTGTTGGTCCTAAGTACGGTAAGCAGCTTGGCGAAATCAGAAATGCTTTAGCTGAACTTGACGGAAGCAATGCTTATGCTACCCTTAAAAACGAAGGCAAACTAGTTTTTGAATTTGCAAGTGGTGTTGTAGAACTTGGTGAAGAGGATTTGCTTATTGAAACCGTTCAAAAAGAAGGATTATTTACTTTGACCGATAACGGCGTTACAGTTGCACTTGATACTGTTCTTACCGATGAACTTATTGAGGAAGGTTTCGTAAGAGAAATCGTCAGCAAGATTCAGACTATGCGTAAGGAAGCAGGATTTGAGGTTATGGATCATATTGCCGTATCTATGCAGGGTAACGAAAGAATTGCTGACATAACCGAGAAAAATGCAATGGAAATTGCCGGCGATACTTTGGCTGATGAATTCGACTTTGATAGCCTTGACGGCTTTATAAAAGAATGGGATTTGAACGGCGAAAAGGTATCTATTGCAGTTAAGAAAATATAACGTAGAAAAAAGGCGGGGATTCCCGCCTTTTTGTTAATATATAGGAAATATATCTCAATTTTGGGGAATTGACTTAGTATAATTATTTGGCTATAATTATTATAAGAGGTGATCTTTATGAAAGAAATTAAAGAATTAAACTTTGAAGAATTAACCGTTCCTCAAAAACTTGGCTTGGCTCATATTATTGCAATTAACGGTTGGACAAGACGTCAACATCCTGAACTTGACAAAATTGTTTTAGACCTTATTAAAAATCACGCTTTGGGTGGTGTTTGGGTACAACCCGATACTCCTGATGCTCAGGAAATAATAGATATGGTAAAAGAAGCGGCTGATTATCCGATTCTTATTTTTACCGATGCAGAAAGCGGTATTAAAACTAAAGATATTGAATATCTTGTTGGAAAACATAATGCTATCGGTTGTACTGATAGTGAACTTCATGCGTATACTTTTGGTAAAGTTATCGGTGTTACTGCAAGAAAAATGGGTTATAACATTGTTTGTGACCCGCTTCTTGATATAAGCACTACCGGTTCCGCGCGTTCGCTTGGCTCCGATAAAACAAAAATTGCAAAACTTGCCGCCGCTGAAGCCAAAGGTTTTCATGATGCAGGCATTTTGACCGTTGGAAAACATTATCCGAGCGCAATTAACCATAAACAAATTGACTCTCATATGGCTGAAAGTGAATCATTGCAAACTAAAGAAGAACTTTTGGAATATAGTCTTTATGCATATAAAGAATTAATGAAAGAAGATTTGCTTGACGGTCTTATGTCAGCACATATCAAATGCTCTAAAATAGATCCCGATAATCCTGCCAGCCTTTCTAAAAAGGTTATAGACGTTATTCGTGATGAGGGTTATGACGGACTCATTCTTACTGATGCGCTTTGTATGATGGGTATTCTTGCTAAATATGGATATGACGTTTCCCGTGGTTTAGCAATTGCGGCAGGTAACGATATGGCGTTGCCTTATGACAGTAAATTTCAGGAGTCTTATGATGCTCTGCTTAAGTGCTACGATGAGGGTATAATTAAAGATGAGCGTCTTGACGAGGCTGTAAAGCGCGTTCTGGCTGCACAGCATAAAACTTTGGCTACTCCTAAATATGATGAAATTACCGAAGAAGATATTAAAATTTTCAAGAGTATAAACAGAGATGCCGTAACTGCAAAATTTGATGAAGGTCTTACTGCTAATATTTCAAGAGATGGCAAGCATTACTTTGTTCTTATGGTAAGAAATGAAGAAAAGGTAGGAGGCGACGGCGGCGTTGCTGTTGATACATTCTCAAACGGTTGGCTTTATCCAAACGAGGTTATTGAGCAAATTCAGGAATATTTTCCTAATTCCACCGTTAAATGTATTCATCAATTTCCGACACAAGGACAATGTCACAATACCGTTTCGTATTCAATTGATTACGATGACGTAATATTTATTACTTTCTCGGAATTCTTGGCATATTGCGGCAGAGAGCACCTTACAAGACGTGTTGAGGGTCTTATCGAAGCGATGCAATTAACTGACAGAATTTCTACTTTAGTTCACTTCGGTAATCCTTGCGTTCTCTCAAATCTTCCGCATATTTCAAGATATCTTTTTGCACCTGCTTCGAGAGAAAGCGTTGCTGCTGCTATTGACGTTCTTGCGGGCGAATATCCTGCGAACGGTAAGCTTACTTATGATATTAAATTAAATTGAGGTGTTATGTATGTCTGATAAACTGTTTGTTGGTGTAGGTAAAGAAAAAATCACTCCTGTTGTTGGAACCTGCCTTTATGGTTACGTTCCTGATCACCATAGTGAGTCTGTTCACGATGATCTTTATACATATGCTTTTGCTTTCGATTATGCTGATACCAAGGCTTTGTTTATTTCAATTACTCTTTGTGGTATATGCCATGCCCTTCAGGATGAACTAAGAAAAGAAATCGAAGCAAAATACGGTATCCCTTACGGTAATATTATCATTGCTGCTACTCATACCCATTCGGGCCCCAATATTTGCGGTACAACGGGTTGGGGTGATATAGACAAAGAATATTACAACGGATATTTCTTGCCCGGATTCAGAAAAGCTGTTGAGGATGCTGTAAACTCTAAGCAGGAAGCTGTTGTTGCAACCGCTGTAGGCAATAGCTATGTTGGTGTTAACAGACGTGAACTCACCGCAGAAAATAAAATTGATTTCGGTCAGAGTCCTTGGGGCGTTCATAATCCGAAAATGACTTTGATTTCCTTCAAAAATAAGAACGATGAGATTATAGGAAATATTATTTCTTACGGTTGTCATGGAACAAGTGCAGGTAGAAATCGCGAAATTACACGTGACTGGGCAGGTATAATGACCGATGCTGTTGAAACTGTTTCCGGTGCTGTTACTGCATTTTTTAACGGTCCTGAAGGTGACCAAGGTCCTCGACTTTCAAACGGAAGAACTGTTGGTAATATCAAGCTTACGGAAGAACTTGGCGCAATTGCCGCTGCAGATGCTCTTCGCATTTTTAATACTTTGGGTGAATATAAAGAAGTTTCAGTTTCTTGTCATAGTGACGTTGCAAAACTCCCTCTTCTAAAAAGAGTGCCTTTAGAAGTTGCTAAAAGCAAAATTGACGGTGTTGACGGCAGTAAGTTAGTTAATATTATGAAACAAACTTACGAACACTACGTTTCTGTAGTTAAGTCGTATGAGGACGGTTACGTTGATACGGATTTTCGTGATATTAATCTTGATATAATAAGAATTGGTAACGTTGCTTTCGTTGCTTCGCCTTATGAATTGTTTATGGAAATTAATCTTCGTGTTGATAAGATCGTTAAAGATTTAGACGTTATTATTCTTTCTAATGCTAACGGTAGTGGCGGTTATTTCCCGACAGAGAGTGAACTTTGTCGCGGCGGATATGAGATTAATTGTTTTAAATATCAGAATATTCAGTGTTATACCGATGATGCTGATTTCCAGTTGATTAAAGAAACTGTTCGCATACTCGGAGATCTTAAGCGTTAATTTTTATCTTTAAAAAACTCTCCTATTTGGGAGTTGGTCTTAGGGATAAAATGCCTAAAAAAGCAAATTTTTGCGTTCTAATGTGTTAAAAAGCCGTGGTATGCGTCAGCATTACCACGGCTTTTCGCCTTTTATTCCACTAAAAATTTTTCTTTTTTAGGTGCGAAGCAGTTTTGTAAGAATAAATTTGTTTCGATTTTGAAGTTGCGAAAACGCAGTAATACTTTGTGTCTTACAAGTTTTCAAAACAAGAAAGCGTACAAATTTATCTGAAAAACCTATTTGTCCCTAAGAACAACTCCCGTTTGGAGAGTTTTTTGTCATCATGCCAATTTTTAGGTAGTATTTGATAAAAAAATGGGTTGAAAAAATATGCGATTATATTAAAATAGTATTTAGAAAGGTGGTATATTTATGTCACAACTTTTACTCGGTATCAGTAGGGAAGACATAACTCCTGAAATAGGTGGTAATCTTTATGGATATAATCCTGACATCTATTCGGAGTCCATTCACGATAATTTAACAGCAACCGCTTTTACTTTTGGCGATTCGGATAAAAAAGCTATTATGGTTTCTGTTACTGTTTGCGGTATTGAAAACGATTTACAACTTCGAATTCGTAATGAAATTTCAAAGCAGACGGGTGTGCCGGTTGGTAATATTTTACTTGCTGCTACTCATACTCATTCGGGTCCCAATACATCCGGAGGCGTAGGTTGGGGAACAATAGATTCAGATTATTCAGAACACCGTTTTTTTGATGCTTTAGTTAAAGCTGCTGTAGATTCGACCGGGAATATGGTTCCCGTAAAAGTTGCATCTGCCGTCGGAAAAAGTTACGTTGGTATTAATAGACGTGAACTTAATGAAAATAACGCTATTATATTAGGACAAAATCCCTGGGGACCCTTTAATCCTGATATGACCGTTGTTTCATTTAAGAATTATAATGATGAGGTAATTGCTAATATTGTTTCTTACGGTTGTCATGGCACATCTGCCGGTCTTAACCATGAGATTACTCGCGATTGGTCGGGCATTATGACCGATGCATTAGAGAGTGTTTCGGGAGGTATTACAGCATTCTTTAACGGCCCTGAGGGAGACGTAGGTCCAAGGCTTTCAAACGGTAAGACTATCGGTAATATAAAACTTACTGAAGAACTAGGTGCAATAGCCGCAGCTGATGCTTTAAAGATTTATAATACGTTGCCTGAATATACTGATGTTGATTTTGATGTATTCGACGGTCTGATAAATCTTCCGTTACTTCCAAAGATTTCTTTAGAAGAGACTGAAAAATGGATTGCTGAATACGAGGGTAAGGATACTTGGCCGCTTGCTAAAAAACGTTTAGTTTATTATAAAAACGTTAAAAAAGCTATTCTTAGTGGCGAAAGTGATAAAGAGTATCGTCCTATTCCACAGTCGCTTGTTAAAATAGGAAACGTTGTTTTCGCATCCTGTCCTTATGAACTCTTTAGTGAAATTAATCTTCGTATTCAAAAGGAAGTAAAGGATTATAACGTAATTGTTTTGAGTAATGCTAACGGAATTGGTGGATATTTCCCGACTGAGAGTGAACTTTGTCGTTTGGGCTATGAAATTTTAATGTTTTTGATAGATGATATTCAGTGTTATACAAATGATGTTGATTATCATTTTGTGAAAGAAACAATTAAAAATATTGAAAATATAAAATAATAAGGAGATATGTTTTATGTACAGAATGGGTCAAGAAGAAATTAATGCTGTTGCAAGAGTTATTGAATCAGGTCAACTTTTCAAGGTTAATTCCGGAGATTTACAAGAATCTTACAATTTCGAAAAGGAACTCAAAGAAAAGGTTGGTTCAGAGTATTCTATCCTTATGACTTCTGGTCACGCAGCCCTTACTTCTGCACTTATCGGTATGGGCATCGGCCCCGGTGATGAAGTTATTGTTCCTGCTTATACTTATATAGCTACCGCAATGGCTGTTATTGCTGCAGGTGCTGTTCCGATAATTGCTGAAATCGATGAAACTCTTATGCTCGATCCTAAGGATGTCGAGAAGAAAATCACTCCTAAAACAAAGGCTGTTATTCCGGTACATATGCAGGGTAATCCTTGCGATTTGGACGCTATTAGTGCTGTTGCCAAAAAACACGGTATTTATGTACTTGAGGATGCTTGTCAGGCTGTTGGCGGTCAGTATAAGGGCAAATATTTAGGTACTGTCGGTGATGCCGGTGCATTTAGCTTTAACTACTTTAAGGTTATCAGCGCAGGTGAAGGTGGCGCACTTCTTACCAATAATAAAGAAATTTTTGAAAAAGGTCTTATTTATCATGACAGTAGTGCGGTTGCTTACTTCGGTAATCAAATGGAAGATTTTAGCACCGAAACCTTCTGTGGTCATGAATTTAGAACTAATGAAATAACTGCCGCTATTCTTCGTGAACAGCTTAAAAAACTTGATGATATCGTTAAGGATTTAAGAGAAAAGAAAAATATGCTTCGTGATGCTCTTGCTCCTTATTTCAAGTTTATTCCTTCTAACGACTATGACGGTTGTTGCGCTACTTCTTTGACACTTCAGTTTGATACAGAAGAAGAAGCAAAGAGAATTACCGAAACCGCTAAACTTGGTACTATTCCGATCAATACAGGTAAGCATATATATACCGCTTGGGATTGCATCCTTAATAAACGCGGTGCAGCGCATCCTCTCTTTAATCCCTTTAATTTTGAGGCTAATAAGGGCGTAGAATACGATCCTAATTGCTGTGCTAAGAGTCTTGAACTTCTCAAAAAAGCTGCACATATTTCTATTAACATAAATTGGACTAAGGAAGACATCGACGCAGTTGCTAAAAAGCTTATTGATGCTCTTAATGCATAATAGGGGTAATAATATATGAATAATTTCACTTTAGGCTGTGCCTATAGAATTATAACTCCTTCACTTGGCACTTTGCTTTACGGTTATCCTAATAAAAGACCGGCAGATAAGGTAAACGACGATTTGCGCTGTAACGTAATGGCTTTTGGTTACGGCAAGCCCGACTCCGTTCTTATCAGTATGGATTTATGCTCTTTTCCTGAGCCTGTTGCCAATAGATTAGCAGTTGAAATTAATTCTCATACAAATATAGCAAAAGAAAAAATTGCTATTTGCGCTACTCACACTCATTCGGGCCCTTGTCTTTCTACCATTGTTGGTTGGGGCGATTTTGATACCGATTATTTTGAAAATACTCTTATCAAAAATATGCTTGATGCGTGCGACGAAGCAATTAATTGCGCTAAAGAAGTTTTATTGGGTGTTGCATCTACAGATAGTTATGTTGGAATTAACCGCAGAGAAATTCTTCCGAATGGGCAGGTTACACTTGGTCAAAATCAATGGGGTGCATTTGATCCAACTATGACCGTATTATCTTTTATCGGTAAAGATGATAAAAAGCCGTTTGCTAATTTGATTCATTATGGTTGTCACGGAACGGCTGCAGGGCACGCTACGCCTATTACACGCGACTGGAGCGGCATTATGGTAGATCGCCTGACCACCGAAACGGGTGCTTTTACGATGTATGTTAATGGCGCTGAAGGCGACGTTGGTCCCAGACTCTCTAATGGTAAGACTGTTGGTGATATATCTTTAATGACAGAACTTGGCGGTATTGCTGCTAATGATGCAGTAAAAGCTTTTAAGAAAATTAAGACATACCGAGATGTTAATTACAGTGTTATTACAGATGAAATCAAGTTGCCGTATAAACCTTTCCCATCTATAGAAGAAATGGAAGCAAAGGTTGAGGCAATGGGTGACCCCGAAAAATTATGGCCAATGAGTCAACTTGTACGTTCAACGCTGTTAAAACGTATAGAAGCTGTTAAAAAAGGCGAATTTAAGTCACATATGGTAATTAATCAAGTGATTTTTGCATTTAATGATGTAGTAATTGTTCCATTCGGTTTCGAGGTTTTCTCAGAAATATTCTTACGACTTAAAAAATACAGTCCGTTCGAAAACACGTTGGGAATCAGTAATTCGAATGCCGCAAACGCTTATCTTCCTTCTCTTGATCAGATTCCTAGAGGTGGCTATGAAGTTACTCAGTTTACAGGAAGAAACGTGTATGCATTAGCAGATAACACAGATGACAATATTATTAATGAAAACATCAGATTAATAGAAATGTTACTTGAAAATGGGCATATTCAGTAACATGCGGAAAATCCCAAGAGCAATCTTGGGATTTTCTTTTGATGGTATTTTGCTATTGACTTTTAAGTGAATTTGCTATATAATATCAAAGTCGTATCGAGGTGTGGCTCAGTTTGGTAGAGCGCTGCGTTCGGGACGCAGAGGTCGCAGGTTCAAATCCTGTCACCTCGACCATATCGAGTGTTCATAACGGATTTGAGTTATGGACGCTCGATTTTTTTGCAATTTCGAGTTTCTTCGTTATGTATGGAGCAGGTTTTAAGCCTGCTCTTTTGTTTTATGCAGATTTTGTAATATATTCGACTGCTACCCCTTTTCGAGTGTCTGCCTTGTAATTGCTTCCGCATTCAGGTATCTCAATATACCCAATGAATTTGTAATGGATCATAATCCTCTGACTGCGATTCTTACCAACACCTTCGGTTTCATAAACCGTTATCTCGTCTATGAGTTCCCGAAGGAGTGGTGCTGTCAGCTTTTGCATTTCCATAAATCTTCGGATAGCACCGATAAATCGGTCCTTGTTCTGTTGCATTGTACCAAGATTGTTAATTCTCTCGTTTAGGGATGCAATCTTGGTTTTTAGCTCCATACGCTCCACTTCGTATTTGTGGGATAACTGCATAAACCATTCATCCGTTACCTTGCCCGAAACATTGTCCTCGTAGAGTTTTTCGTAAAGCTCGGCAACCTTTTGATTTCGTGCCGTACAGCGTTGCAGTTCGCCTTGTAAGGCTTTTTGCTCAATAATAATATC
>SVPZ01000041.1 GCA_015065605.1 Oscillospiraceae bacterium
AATATACTAACGGCTGGTACCGAAAACACTTTAAACTTGAAGAAAGTGACAAGGATAAAAGAATTACTATTCTCTTTGAGGGTATTTCCACACACGCTACCGTTTATCTTAACGGTTGTCTGATGAAACATAATTTCTGCGGATATACTTCCTTTGAGGTTGATATTACCGATAACTGTTATTTCGGAGAAAAAGAAAACGTTTTAGCTGTTTACGTTACCACCGATGAATTTGAAGGTTGGTGGTATCAGGGTGGCGGTATTTACCGCGACGTATGGCTTACCAAAACCGACAGAGTTTGCGTTGATTTATACGGAGTTTATGCCCGTCCTTTAAAGGTTGACGATAATAACTGGACTGTTAAGTTTGAAACCACTGTCAGAAACGATAATTACGACGGCAGAGCAAAGCGTATAACTGCAAAAAGTGTAATTATGGATAAAGACGGAAATGTCGTGGGCGAGGCGCAGGGTAACGTTCTCCTTGGCGCAAAGGAAAAGGGTGTTGCCAAATACGAGGCAAAGGTAGAAAATCCTGCCCTTTGGGACGTTGACGACCCGAATCTTTATACAGTACACACAACCCTTATTAAAAACGGTAATGAATGTGATGAGGTTACCGACAGAATAGGATTCAGAACCGCTTATTGTGACCCTGATAAAGGCTTCTTCCTTAATGGTAAACATATTAAAATTAAGGGCGTTTGCACTCATCAGGATTTTGGTCTTACGGGTCTTGCCGTGCCCGATAATATATTAAGACATAAAGTTAAAATGCTTAAGGAAATGGGAGCGAACGGTTACCGTTGTTCTCACTATCCTCATCCGACAGCGACTATGGATGCGCTTGACGAAATGGGCTTTATAGTTATGGATGAGTGCAGATGGATGGAGTCCACCGATGAGGGCATAGCACAAATGGAAATGGTTATGAAGCGTGACAGAAACCGTCCAAGTGTTATTTTCTGGTCCCTTGGTAACGAAGAACCGCACCATAAAACCGAGGTTGGTCAAAGAATCAATAAATCTATGTACCGCCGCGCAAAACAACTTGACCCCGACAGATACATAATGGCGGCTGTTGATAAGGCTGAGGGATGTACTATTTTTGGTTGTCTTGATGTAATAGGTGTAAACTATAATCTTCAACATTATGATTCAATACACGAAACCTACCCCGACAGAGCTGTTTTTGGTTCGGAATGTTCTTCATGTGGCACTACAAGAGGTTATTATTTTGATAACAAAAACCTTGTTAGCGTAGAAGGTTACGTTGAAGGCTATGACCACGATACAAATAAATGGTTTATAAGCAGAGAAAACACATGGAAGTTTATGATGGAAAGACCGTGGACACTGGGTGAATATATCTGGGCGGGTTTTGAACACAGAGGAGAAGGCTTCTGGCCACGACTTTGCTCACAGTCGGGCGTAATTGATTTGTATCTGCAAAGAAAAGATTCTTTTTATCAGTGTCAGTCGCATTGGCTTGAAAAGCCTATAGTTCACCTTTTGCCTCATTGGAATTGGTGCGGTATGGAGGGTGAAAAAATAAAGGTGTTCGCCTATACCAACTGCAGTGAACTTGAACTCTTCCTTAACGGAGAAAGCCTCGGTAAAAAGGAAATTGAAAGGTATGGTCACGGTGAATGGTTGGTACCATTCTCTAAGGGCGAACTTAAATGCGTAGTTTACGAGAATGGCAAAATCGTTGCCGAAGACGTTAGAAAGACTTCGGGTAAATCCTATGCGCTTAAACTTAAACTGGAAAACGATAATGCCGTTAAAGCAGGGGATATCGCTCTCTTTACCTGTTACGTTGTTGACGAAGAGGGTAACGTTGTTCCCGATGCATATCCTTTTGTACGCTTCTTTACCAATGCAAAGGGCGTAATTGTGGGAACGGGCAGTGACGTTTGCGACCATAACCCCGTTAATCTGCCGGTTAGACAGATGCGAATGGGTGCTATAAGCATCGCCGTAAAACTAACGGGCGCTGAAGGTGAACTGAAACTTTATGCCGAAAGCGACGGACTTAATCGCGCTATGATAACTATGTGATTTTAAAAAGAATTTCTCGCTTTTTGACGGGAAATTCTTTTTTGTTTCGTTGACAATAAGGGGATTTTAGAGTATTATTAATATATATAACTATTTTTGGAGGAATCAATGGATAATCGAAATTTAAGTATGCTGATGGACCTTTATGAAATGACCATGGCTAACGGAATAATTGACAGTTCTATGGAAGGAACTATCGCTTATTTTGATATGTTTTTCCGCCGTGTTCCCGAGGAAGGCGGCTATGCTATAATGGCGGGTCTTAATCAGCTTATTGATTACTTTAAAAACCTTTCTTTTAGTGAAAGTGATATTGAATATTTAAGAGGTCTTAACCTTTTTGATGAACGTTACCTTGACTTTCTCAAAAACTTTAAATTTGAGTGTGACGTATGGGCGGTTCCCGAGGGAACTCCTATTTTCCCAAAGGAGCCTATTATTACGGTCAGAGGACCTATAATGCAGGCGTTTCTCGTTGAAACAATGGTACTTCTTACCATTAATCATCAATCCCTTATCGCTACCAAAGCAAACAGAATTGTAAGAGCGGCAGAGGGCCGCCCCGTCCTCGAATTCGGCTCACGTCGTGCGCACGGTTACGATGGCGCTGTGTTTGGCGCAAGAGCGGCAATAATCGGAGGTTGCACAGGTACTGCCTGCGTGCTCACCGGTAAAGATTTTGACGTTACCCCCTCAGGCACAATGGCGCATAGTTGGGTGCAGCTTTTTGACAGTGAATACGATGCGTTTAAAACCTATGCGGAAAAGTATCCCGACAGCACCACTCTTCTTGTTGACACCTATAACGTGCTTAAAAGCGGTATTCCTAATGCTATCAAGGTTTTTGACGAAGTACTAAAACCTATGGGTAAACGTCCGAAGGGCATAAGAATTGACAGCGGTGATATTACCTATATCACGAAAAAAGCAAGAAAAATGCTTGATGATGCAGGATATGAGGATTGCAAAATCGTTGTTTCCAATTCTTTGGACGAATATCTTATCAGAGATATGCTTATCCAAGGCGCCAAGGTGGATATTTTCGGCGTGGGCGAACGCCTTATTACCGCCGCAAAGGAACCTGTTTTCGGTGGCGTTTATAAACTGGTAGCCGTTGAAAAGGACGGCGAAATCATTCCTAAAATAAAGATTAGCGAGAATACTGCTAAAATTACCGTTCCCGGTGTTAAAATTCCGTGGCGTCTATTTGACAGGGAAAGCGGAAAATGTATTGCCGACGTAATGACTTTAGGGGATGAAAAAATCGACGATACAAAGCCGTATGAAATTTTCCATCCCGAATATACGTGGAAACGCAAGACGGTTGAAAATTTCGTAGCAAAAAAACTTCAGGTTAAAATTTTTGAAAAAGGAAAACAGGTTTACGAATGTCCTAAGGTGAGTGAAATTGCAAAATATTGCAAAGAACAGGTTGAACTTTTGTGGGATGAGGTTAAACGCTTTGAAAAACCTCATACCTATTACGTTGACCTTTCTCAAAGACTTTGGGATCAGAGAAGTGAACTATTGCATAAACATTCAAAATAAAGGAGAAAATTATGAAGCGTATTATTGCTTTACTTTGCGCTGTTATACTTATGCTTACGCTTGTAGGTTGCGGTGAAAGAACTAAAGAAGAAGGATACAGCGTAGATATTGAATATTATTTAAAAACAGGACAGGTCAAAGAGGCTCAGTTTAATATAGGCACACCTATAAAGGATATAGAAAAAGAAATTGCAAAACACTCTGAAGAGGGCGAAGGTACGCTTTGTCAGGGCGACGAAATTGTACTAATAGAAGGAACCGATTATAATTACTATAACGCTCCCGATTTTTATTACTACTATAACGTAGGAAATGAAGATAAAGGTATTTCCTGTATCGTTGGTTTTACCGATATGTACGGCTTTTCAGTAGGTCAAACGGGTGAATATACCATAAAATCGGCTTTAGAGAAAGAAAAATTAGAGGTTATCGAAGGTATTGCCGATGAAGACGAATTTTTCTTTATGCCTTTCAGTATTGAAAATTGCAAAAAACTCAGCTGTACTATTGAAAACAACGTTCTTGTTTTTTATTTTGAAAACGATGCGCTTATTGCAGGTGTAATCTACGATAAGGAAAACTGGGCTGTTTAGAAAGGAAGTTTGAAAATTGAAACTTACCTTTTTAAAAGGTGTAATTCACGGATTTCCCATATTCCTCGGTTACATTTCAGTATCGTTCGGGCTTGGCATTACCGCCGTATCAAGCGGTCTTTCGTTTGTGGAAGCGACGGTTATATCCGCAACCAATCTGACCTCGGCAGGTCAGGCGGCAGGGATTGAGATAATCGCTTCGATGGGCTCACTCATAGAAATGGCTTTAACACAGCTTATAATAAATCTTCGTTATGCGCTTATGGGGATTTCTCTTTCTCAAAAACTTGATAATTCCTTTAGCGTACCGTGTAGAGTGATTGCCGCTTTTGGTATTACCGATGAAATTTTCGCCATTTCTTATTCTCAAAAATCATCTGTTACACCAAATTATATGTTTGGTATGATATTTATATCTTGGATAGGTTGGACAGGCGGTACGTTGGTAGGCGCTTTGGCAGGTTCTTTTTTGCCTGCCGTAATAACGGGCGCCTTAGGTATAATGTTATACGCTATGTTTGTGGCAATAGTGGTACCTGTTGCAAGGGAAAACAAAAAGGTACTGTTTGCCGTGATGATTTCAATCATTTTTAGCGTTATATTTAAGTATTTTATAAAGTTATCTGCAGGATTTGCGATTATAATATGCGCGGTTATCGCTTCAACTGTTGCGGCTCTTATTTTTCCCGTCAGCGAGGTGGAAGAATGAGTATTGCGCTTTATATTTTGACAATGGCAGTGGTAACGTATCTTATACGTATGATACCGTTTACTGTTTTTAGACGTAAAATTAAATCTGTATTTATCAGAAGTTTTCTTTATTACGTGCCATATAGCGTACTGTCGGCTATGACGTTTCCGGCTATATTTTATTCTACCGGTGAGTTTTATTCGGCATTACTCGGAACTGTTACTGCCTTGATTTTAGCCTTTTTCAAAAAGCCGCTTATAGTGGTTGCACTCTCTTCTGCAGCCGTGGCTTTGGTTGTTACTTTAATAATTTAATTGAGTTCGCTTTTAGGAGTTTTATTATGACAGACGCGCAGTTTATTAAACTGAGAAAAGATATTATCCGTAAGGAATTTTCAAATATGAACGACCGTCAGTTTGAGGCGGTTACCACGGCAAAGGGACCCGTACTTGTACTTGCGGGTGCAGGTAGCGGAAAGACCACCGTGCTTGTAAACAGAATAGCGTATCTTGTTAAATACGGTGACGCATATAATAGCGACGTAGTTCCTTTCTTTAATGAATTTGAAACAGACGCACTGGAGGATTATTTGAACGGAAAAACCGATAACTTTAACAGTGATATTTTATCGGTTGACCCAATTAATCCTTGGAATATACTTGCTATAACCTTTACCAACAAGGCGGCAGGGGAACTAAAGGAACGAATTACCGCTAAACTCACCGATGAAGGACTTGATATTTGGGCGGGTACCTTTCACTCAATTTGCGGTAAAATTCTGCGCAGACACGCCGACCTTTTAGGTTACGACTCTCACTTTACCGTTTACGATACCGACGATCAGAAGCGTCTTTTAAAGGAAATAATGAAAAGTTTTAACGTTGACGATAAAGCTTTTCCCGTAAAGATGGTTCTTAATGAAATTTCACATTCAAAGGATAGACTTATTTCGCCCGAAGAGTACCGCGCTCAAAACGGCGGAGATTACAGAAAAAAGATTATTGCCGATGTTTATGAGGCGTATGCTAAAAATCTCAAAGAGTTTGACGCTATGGACTTTGACGATATGATTGTTAATACCGTAGAACTCCTTAAGAATTTTCCTGACGTTAAGCAAATTTATCAACGAAAATTCAAATATATAATGGTGGACGAGTATCAGGATACCAACTATGCTCAGTATATGCTTGTTAAACTTCTTGCCGAGGGGGAAAACAATATCTGCGTAGTAGGTGATGACGATCAGAGTATTTACCGTTTCAGAGGCGCCACTATTGAAAATATTTTGAATTTTGAAGATGAATACGATAATGCTAAGGTTATCCGTCTTGAACAAAACTATCGCTCAACCTCCTACATTCTTGACGCGGCCAACGCAGTTATAGCAAACAATAAGGGAAGAAAAGGAAAAACTCTCTGGACCGATAACGGCGAAGGTGTACCGATAGAGGTCTATACTGCTCAGGATCAGATAGATGAAGCAAAATACGTGGCGGATAAGGTGTTTTTCAATATGCGCAACGGAGCAAATGCTTCTTCTAATGCTGTACTTTACAGAATGAACGCTCAGTCGGCGGCGCTTGAAAACGTGTTTGCGCGAAGCGGTGTGGCATATACCGTTGTAGGCGGCACGAAGTTCTTTGACAGAAAAGAAATTAAAGATATTCTCGCTTATCTGCACGTTATTAATAATCCTAACGATAATATTCGTTTAAAGAGAATTATCAACGAGCCTAAAAGGGGTATAGGCGATACCACCATCAATAAAGCAAGTGAAATTGCAGAGGGTCTTGGTATATCACTGTTTAACGTTTTTTGCGAAAGTGAAAATTATCCCGCGTTAAGCAGAGCATCAGGAAAATTAAAAGAGTTCGCCGATATGATAAAAGAACTCATTAAGTTAAGCGAAGTCGTTTCGGTTCACGATTTAAGTCAGGAAGTTATTGAAAAAACGGGTTACGTAAATGCGCTTATTGCCGCAGGCCCCACCGAGCAGGACAGGGTAGAAAACGTAAAAGAACTTAGCAGTTCGATTTTACAGTACGAACTTGAAAATGATGAACCGACCCTTTCAGGATTTCTTGAAGAGGTTGCTTTGGTTAGTGATATTGACTCTCTTGACAGTACTCAGGACAGGGTTATTATGATGACCGTTCACAGCGCTAAGGGTCTTGAATTTGATAACGTATTTCTTATAGGTTGGGAAGAAGGAATTTTTCCCGGAACTCAGTCTATTTTTTCGGGAAATGAAGAAATAGAGGAAGAAAGAAGACTTGCTTACGTTGCTATAACCAGAGCGAAAAAAAGTCTTCATATCACAAATGCATATACGCGTATGCTTTACGGCTCAACAAACCGTAATCCTGAATCGAGATTTTTGAAAGAAATTCCCGAAAAACTTTGCAAAAAAAGCGGTATGAAGCGTAATGAAACACCAAGAATTTCTATTTCTCCGTCGATTTCAAATTCCGCTTATTCTCAAAAGATTTCTTATGCTGCTACTGCCAAAAAAGAAACCTGTAATTATAGCGCAGGTATGACCGTTGAACATAACACCTTCGGTGTCGGTAAAATTCTTAAAACAGTACCTATGGGCAGTGACACTCTATTGGAAATTCAGTTTAACGGCGTGGGACTTAAAAAACTTATGGCAGGTTTTGCAAAATTAAAAGTTCTTTAATATATTACCTGTTATTTTTGATATAATTATATCATACTATTTTAACTAAACTTTATTGGAGCTGAAACATATGGTGACAACGAAAGCGGTGAAATCAACGGCACTTATTACCCTTAAAGGTAATTGGGCGCTTTTATGCGCACAGGCTATGGTTCCTGTGTTTGCAACTATTATAATAGTGCTTTCTTGCGTACTTTTTTCCTTGCCGTTTGGTCAAATTGCGTCCTGCGTCATTTTTGCTCTTTCGTTCGTATTTATTTTATCTCCGATTTGGCTTGGCGTCATTAGAACGTATTGGCGAAAGGCGAACGGTGTGACCGACGGTGTTTCGGGTTGCTTTTACTATTTTTCAAAAAAAGCAAATTACAAAAGGTCACTTAAGTACAGTTTTAAGGTGTTGCTTCATTGGTTGAGAGTTGCTTTAGTTCTTTTACTTCCGGTAATACTTATCCACGTTGCTACCGATAGTGAAATATATGAGCTTTTTGGTATCTCAATTCCGCTTTTTTTAATGAATTTAAGATATCTCGACGTTGTCTTTCACGCGGTTGCATTGGTTTTAGCTACAGTGCATCTTATTAATCTTTATCTTCCTGCTTTTATTTTTGTGAGCTGTGAAGATATGAACCCAAGTGAGTGCTTTTTTAGAGGCGTCGAAATCGGCAGATATACAAAAAGCAGATTTTTTGCTCATTTTTTGGGCTTTTTTGGATGGATTCTTTTATCTTTTCTGCTTATTCCTTTGCTTTTTACCTTGCCTTATCTTTTGATGTCTTACGTGGTGGAATGCCGTTATAACGTGGCTTTTTATAATCTTTCGGGTCAACAGCAAAGAAAAACGCCAATTTACAACGTTTAACAGGAGGGAATATATGAAAACGTCGATAAAGTATATTATTTACTATCTTTTAGTGTTTGCAGTTTTTATAACAAATATATTCTTTTATGTGAAAGACCGTTTCTTTTATACTATAGAAGACCTTCCGGAAGGTCAGTTTCTTTACAGTTCGATGTCTCCTGATAATACGCGTTCCGCCGAGGTTTACCGAATTGATACTCCGAGAGGCAGCGCTGTCCGAGTTGAAGTAAGAAGCTTTAACTTTTCCGACAAAGAAAACGTGGTTAGCGAAGAAAAAAATATTTATTGGGCGGTTAATAAATCAGTGGTAACGGTTGGTTGGGAAGATAACAACATCGTTACAGTTGATACAAAATCAATTGACGTATCTAAAGGTGAAACCTACGATTCTAGAAAAATCACCGTACAACAATAAGAGTCCCAAGGACTCTTTTTGTTTTAAGAGGAAATAAAATGAAAAAGAACGATGAATTTATAATGGATATAACCGACGTTACCGCTGAAGGTAACGGTGTGGGCAGATACGACGGTATAGCCGTTTTTGTGCCTAATACCGCCGTTGGTGATAAAGTAAAGGTACATATAGTTAAGGTTAAAAAGAATTTTTGCTTTGGTAAGGCTGTAGAAATTATAGAGCTGAGTAAGGATAGAGTTGAGGAAGACTGCCCCGTATTTACAAAATGCGGAGGCTGTGTTTACCGTCATATAAGTTATGACTGCGAATTAAAACTCAAACAAAAACGCGTTGAAGAAACAATGCGACGAATCGGCGGTATAAATATTTTGGCATCTCCTATACTTTCGGGTGATGATAAACGTTACAGAAACAAAGCGCAGTATCCTATTGACGATGGTGGGGAAGTAGGCTTTTTTGCCGTTCATTCCCATAGAATTATACCCGTTAAAGATTGCCTTTTACAGCCTAAAGAATTCAGTGTTGTTGCCGATGCGTTAAGGGAATATATGCAAAGGTTTTCTATTTCCACTTATAATGAAGAAAGCGGAAAGGGCATAGTACGACATCTTTATATAAGAAAAGCTACCGCTACAAATGAGATAATGGTTGCTCTTGTTATTAATGCGACGAAACTCAATAATACAGATTATCTTATTAACTGTTTAAAAGAAATACTGGGCAAGAATTTTAAAACCTTTGTGCTTAATATAAATACCGAAAAAACTAACGTTATACTCGGCAAAGAAAATATTGTGCTTTATGGTGACGGATATATTACCGATATTTTAAGGGATAATAAAATCAGAATTAATCCTTTATCTTTTTATCAGGTTAATCGCAATATGGCTGAAATACTTTATAAAAAAGCCGAGGAGTATCTTGAACCTGATAACAAAAATATTCTTGACCTTTACTGCGGTGCGGGAACCATAGGTCTTTCCTTTGCAAAAAAGGCTAAAAGCATAATAGGCGTTGAAATAATCCCCGAAGCAATAGAGGACGCTAAGTTTAACGCCAAGCTTAACGGAATTGAAAACGCTCGTTTTATTTGTGCAGATGCATCGAATGCGGCAAAAATTTTAAGGGATGAAGGAATAACGGTTGACGGGGTTGTGCTTGACCCTCCGCGAAAGGGATGTGAAGCTGAACTTCTTTCGGTTATAGCTTATGATTTTGCGCCCGAAAAAATAGTTTACGTTTCCTGCGACGTGGCAACCCTTGCCAGAGACGTTAAAATTTTGGAGGAAAAAGGATATAAGGTAGCAGAATATACTCCAGTTGACCTTTTCCCGAGAACTTCTCACGTTGAAACGGTAGCACTTCTTATAAAGGGAGAAAGTTATGCAAAACAAAGGTAATAAATCGGAAGTTGTTAAGAAAGTAGGTAAAGGTAACGGCTGTCCTCATTATAAAAAATGCGGAGGTTGTCACCTTCAGAATATGACCTATGAAGAACAACTGAAATTTAAACAAATAAAAATGATAAAGCTCCTTGGTAAATTCTGTCACGTTAAAGAAATTATCGGTATGGAAAATCCGCTCCACTACAGATGTAAGGTTCAGGCGGCTTTTTCTAAGGATAAAACAGGTATAATTTCAGGCGTTTATCAGTCTTCAACCCACAATATTGTGCCTATTGACAGTTGTATGATAGAGGACGAAAAAGCAGACGAAATTATTGTTACCATAAGAAAACTGTTAAAATCCTTTAAATTAAAACCCTTTGACGATAAGACTATGAGCGGTTTTTTGCGTCACGTTTTAATCAGAAAGGGATATTACACCGGTCAAATAATGGTTGTGCTTGTTACGGGAAGTCCTGTGTTTCCGTCTTGTCGTTCCTTTATTAATGCGCTTGTTGGCAGACACCCCGAAATCACTACGGTGGTGCAAAACGTTAACGGTAAATTTACCAGTCTTGTTCTCGGTGAAAAAAATATAACTTTATTTGGAAATGGCTATATTGAAGACACCATCAGTGATTTTGTTTTTAGAATTTCACCTAAGTCTTTTTATCAGGTTAATCCCGTTATGACTAACATTCTCTACGGCAAAGCGATTGAATATATGAATCTTACGGGACAAGAAACTGTTATTGACGCTTATTGCGGTACGGGAACTATAGGCATTTTAGCTTCCAAAAATGCTAAACAGGTTATAGGCGTAGAACTTAATGCTGATGCCGTAAAAGATGCGAAATTCAATGCAAAGCAAAACTTAGTAGAAAATATTGATTTTTACACTGCCGATGCAGGCGATTTTATGGTGGAAATGGCAAAGGCGGGCGAAAAGGCTGACGTTGTTATTATGGATCCACCCAGAGCAGGAAGCGATAAGCGCTTTATGGATAGCGTATTTACTCTCTCTCCCGAAAGAGTGGTGTACGTTTCCTGTAATCCAGACACTCTTGCCCGCGATTTAAGTTATTTCGTTCGCAACGGCTACGGCGTTCGCCGTATTCAACCCGTTGATATGTTTCCGCACACAGACCATATTGAAACGGTTGTGCTTTTAGTAAAGAGTAAAAAAGATAAACACTAAACTGCAGGAGGGGAAAATGAATATTATTTCGCTGAATTATTCTGATCTCCGTTTTAAAACTGCTCAAAAAATCAAAAATTATCTTTTATTATCTGAAAACAACAGAATGACAATTGGGCTTTACTGTAAAGGGGATTTTTACGTTTTTGGAAATACGGATGATGAAATAAAACTTCGTTACGATATAGGTTCAATTTCAAAAACCTTTACCGCTCATCTTATTTTAAAACTTTATAGTGATGGTAAACTTGACGTAAACTGTACGATTGATAAATATTTATCCCTTAAAAAAGGGAAGTATCCTACTATATATCAGCTTCTTACTCATACGGCGGGATATCATCATTTAACACCCATAGAAGTTACTGTACCTGGTTTGCTTACCGGCAGTTACGCTAGAAAAAATCCTTATGAAAACTGTACGGATAAAACGGTTATAAAGTGCCTTGAACGCCGCCGTTTTTTTAAAACTCCCGTTCGTTACGGTTATTCCGATTTTGCCTCTGCAATTCTTGCAACTGTTGCTCAATCGGTTGCCGATATGCCTTTTGCAACGCTTTTCGAGGATTTTATTAAAAAAGAACTTGGTCTTTTAAATACAAATATTGTTGAGGATTTAATAACGCGTACTCCGCTTGCCGCAAAGAATAAAAAAATTCTGCCATTTTGGAACTGGAACAAAAATAATCCGTATATAGCAGGTGGGGGAATGGTCAGCAATATAGAAGACCTTCTTAAATATATTTCTTTGCAAATTGAAAGCGACTGTTCCTATATCAAAAACGCTCATAAAGTGTGTGAAGAATCTGAAATCAAAAATAATAATCATCTTATGTGCATAGGTTGGCATACTTATAAAAATTCAAATCAGCTCTGGCACGTAGGCGGAGTGGGAACCTTTCGTTCTTCTGTAATTATAAATAAAAAATTAAAGCTTGGCGTAGCGGTTTTGGGAAATGCAAAGGGTAGAGCAACCGCTAATTGCCACTATATAGCAAAAATGCTCTACAGCGAACTTAAAAATAAAAGAATTAAATTAGATACAGGTGCTTAAAATGAACAAAAATGATAAAACAAACGTGATGCGACTGCTTGATAAAGCAAAAATAGAGTATATTCCTCACTTTTATGACGGCGAAATAGTTGACGGCGTGGGAATTGCAGAGGCGTTGGGTGAAGACGTCAACTGCACCTTTAAAACTCTTGTTACAGTATCTGATAAAGGCGAACATTTTGTGTTTGTTGTGCCGGTTGCCGAAAATCTTGATTTGAAAAAAGCGGCTAAAACCGTAGGTGTCAAATCAATAGCTATGATAAAGCAAAAAGAACTTTTGCCTCTTACCGGATATATCCACGGAGGTTGTTCACCTATCGGAATGAAAAAACGCTTTAAAACCGTCTTTCACGAAACTGCGCAAAACTTTGAAAAAATATATTTCAGTGCAGGTAAAGTGGGTTGTCAGGTGGAAATAGAAACAACGAAAGCTATTGACTATATCGGCGCTTTTTATGGCGATATAATAGTATAAATTTAATATCTTTAATAACAAAAAGATACCCCGTGTTAAATTATACACAGTCTGTTGAGAGAAGTTTAATCTTCTCTCTTTTTTTCTTGCCCTTTTTCTATTTTATATCCGTAGGTCAACCTTTATTTTTGTTTTTAGAGAATTCGGTTGGGGTTAGTCCTACATATTGTTTAAAAATCTTGCTAAAGGAATATACCGAATCGAATCCCGTTTTTTCAGCAATTTGCGCGGTGTTCAAAACGTCATATAGCAGCATTTGTTTTGACTTTTCAATACGAAAACGATTTTTATAAGATATGGGAGTAGTATTGTATTGGCTTTTAAAATACCTGCCAAGCTGTGATTTACTCATAAAGCACATATCCGCAAGCTTCTGCAGTTCAATTTTTTCGGTGCAGTGCGCTTCAATATATTTCACGGCAGGCCGGATTTTTTCCGTTGCATCAGATACTGCTTCTTCTTTTTCGGGTATGTAAGAGCAAAGGGTATAAAGCGAAGCGAGTGCTGCAAAGTATTTTTTATGATTTTGGGATCCAAAGAGCGTAACGACGGTTTTGAAAATTTCTTCAGCAGTTTCGGGAACGATTATCTTCATGGGTCGGCTTACGTATGTAAAAGAAGGGTCGTTAATTTCAAACTCAATTTGACGAGCATAAGCCGTTTCACTTATGATTTCATAAGAATATGACGCGTCTTTAGGTATGTATAAAGTTTCCCCTGACATGGCGGTAAAACTTTCTTTATTGTCGGTACGGTATAGATATTCGCCTTCGACGATATAGAGAAAGGTGTGTTGAGGTCGATTTAAGATTTGCTTTTTTCTTATTTTCGGAACGTAACTCATTGCGAACTGTAGGGTTACCGACATAGACTTAGAGTTTTCAAAATTTGCCATTTTTGTTCACCTCTGTGCATTTATTATACAACGAACAAGAATAAATTGTCAACTAAATGCCGATATTTGCTAAATAATTGCTTATATTTAACATTTTAATTTCCTAAAGTGTCAGTTATAATTTGTTATAGAGGCATTATGTAATAAGTTTACCTCTATAACAAATTAAATTATAAAACGTCCGTAGGAATAGGAGAGTCCTAATGCCAACTGTATTTATAACGGCAGGAGCTAAGAACACAGGCTTTGCCATAGCTGAAAAATTTGCAAAAGAAGGCTTCGATATTGCACTATCAAGCCGCAATGGTATCGAAATTAAATCGGCCGAAAAAAAGCTAAAAGAAAAATATAACGTGAAGATTAAGGGATATATCCTTGAACTTACCGACTTAAATAATATAAAATCTGTTTTTTCCGAAATAAAGAAGGACTTCGGCTCGCTTGATACCTTTGTCGCAAACGCGGCAAATCTCGGCGTAGGGCTGGATTTTCTGTCTACTACCGAGGATGAATATGATTCGGTTATAGATACAAACCTGAAAGGAAGCTTTTTCTCAGCTCAGGAGGCTGCAAAAATTATGAAAGAGCAGGGCAAAGGCTCCATTGTCTTTATAAGCTCGGTTCACTCAAAGCAGGCAATTTTTGGCAGAAGCCTTTACTCATCCTCAAAGGGCGGTGTGAATACTCTTTCTAAGGCTTTGTCCATAGAACTGGCGCAGTACGGCATCAGAAGCAACTGTATAATAGCAGGTGCTATAAGAACAAATCGCTGGGATAACTTTACAGAGGAACAAGAGGCCGCAAAACGTGCCAACTGGCCCCTCGGCATTGAGAGCACGGGAGAAGACGTCGCAAACGGTGTGTTCTATCTCGGCTCTGACCTTTCAAAAACCGTTACGGGAACAGAACTTACGATAGATTCCGGTATACTTAACTGCTTGTTGCCTTATAAGGAAATGTATAAATAAAGGTGGATTGAAGACATGAACAAAATAGGAAAACTAAAAACTTATACCTCTAAAGAAATTGACAAATCATACGTTAGCATTGATTTTTGTTGCTTGGACAGAGAACTATTCAAACCTGAAAAATGTTATGAAATGCTTGGAAAGACAGGAATCAAACACGCGCGTTGTCAAACCGGTTGGAGCAGATGTGAAAAAGAAAAGGGTGTATATAACTTTGATTGGCTCGACTCGGTTATCGACAATTTATGTGAGCAGGGCGTAACTCCGTGGCTTTCGGTTACCTTCGGAAACCCGGTTTATATGCCCGATTGTCCTAATCCAACCGGTGTTGGTTGCGTTCCTCTTTATTATGGCGAGGAAACCTTAAAAGCGTGGAAAAATTTCGTGTTTGAGATTGCTAGTCGCTATAAAAATCGAGTTACATATTACGAGATTTGGAACGAACCTAACTCAAAGGCATTTTGGTATCCTTCGGTTCCTGATGGCGCAGAGTACGGAAAGCTTGTCAATATCACCGCAGAGGTTATTCGCTCGGTTCAGCCCGATGCAAAATTCGTCTGCAACGTCGCGGGCGCCCATGCGTTTAAATTTTTAAATAGCCTTTTTGATACCGTAAAAAAAGAATATTTAAACGTTTTTTCATACCACGTATATACAAGGGTACCCGAATATAGAACTGCTGAGTCAATCGTGCAGGTTCGTAAAATGCTAAGTAGCAAAGGCTTTACAAATGTTGAGTTTTGGCAAGGAGAATCAGGCTATCCTTCCTGGACGTATGAGGGTCATTGGCTGGTAAAAGAGGGCTGTGATGACGAAATTGCCCAAGCGGTGTATCAGCTTCGCAGATATTTTATCGACGCTTCCATCGGTATAACCCGCAGTTCCTTCTTCCAAATGGCAGATATGTGGGAAGGCTCTTATACTACAACCTCCAAAGTTATAAAGAAATGCGCTGCACACGGCATTTTAAACGGTCTTACCTACACTCCGAAAAAATCTTACGAAACAATAACCAATCTTTCGGCTATATTCAGCGGAGATATAAAGCCAACCGAAGATTTTATGCTTGTGGATATTGATTCAAAATCTCCCGTAGATATGATCGCCTGCCAAAAGATGACCTTTGAAAAGGATGGCATACCCTTGTATGCGTTTTACTATCCATCAAATCTGTCAGACCGTACAGAAATAACCTATAATGCAACCATAACAGTCTTAAATGTTTTCGAAAACCCCGTTTTAATTGATCCAATGAGTGGCGAAGTATTTGAAGCGGGAAAACCAAACTTTTCGGGTTATGGTTATTACGAATATAAATTGCCTATAAAGGAATATCCTCTGGTTTTAACCGATAAAAAAGTTTTTGAAATTGTTTAATCTATGAAAGGGATAACACTATGAAAATCACCGACGTTAAAATTTATACCTTAGATGCCTTCAGAACAAACTGGGCATTTATTAAGGTTGAGACCGACGAGGGTCTATACGGTTGGGGAGAAGCCTCCCTCGGAACCAATGAAAACGCTCTTGAGGGCATGGTTGCTGACCTTAAACGACTTATTGTTGGAAGAAATCCTTTGGAAATCGAGAAAATGTGCTTCGAAGTTTACAGAGATATCTACTGGAAGGGCGGAGCCGTTTTAATGTCTGCAATAAGCGGTATCGAAATCGCCCTTTGGGATATTGCAGGAAAATTCTTTAATACCCCTACCTACAACCTTTTTGGCGGTAAAATGCGCGATAAAGTTAAAATGTATGCAAACGCTTGGTTCGTCGGCGCCCGCACCCCCGAAGAATTTGCTGCAAAGGCAAAGCGTACCGTAGATCTTGGCATAAAAGCACTTAAGTGGGATCCCTTCGGTGCTTCTCATATGACCATAAGCCGCGAACAGCTTCACAAAAGTGTTGATATCATCGGTGCGGTAAGAGAGGCGGTCGGAGAGAATATAGACCTTTTAATCGAATGTCACGGACGTTTTAATCCTACGACCGCTATTGAAATTTCACGAGAAATTGAACAGTTTAAGCCTATGTTCATGGAAGAGCCATGCGTCCCCGATAATATAGATTCCACCGCCTACGTTCGCGCACATTCCCGTGTGCCGGTTGCCGCAGGTGAAAGAGGCTATACCAAGTATGCCTTCCAGGAAATGTTCTCCAAAGACGCGGTAGACTATGCGCAGCCCGACGTTTTCCACACGGGCGGTCTTATGGAGGGTAAAAAAATTGCTGCAATGGCCGAGGCAAAACATATTATGGTATCTTATCATAATCCTTCAGGCCCTATTTCTAATGCCGCTATTCTTCAGCTTGCCGCTACCGTTCCCAATTTCTGCATCCATGAAATTATGCTGACCGACGGCTCCTTCAGAAAGAAAATTACCAATGAAGAGGTTCATTTCGAAGACGGTTATATCCTTATTCCCGATAAGCCCGGTCTTGGTATAGACGTAAATGTTGAAGAGGTATTAAAACGACCCTATACCCCCCGAAACCTCCGTCATTATACAGGTGCCGTTACCGATATTCGTCCCAAGGACGATACTATCTACTATTTTAAGGAGTTAGAGGATAAAAAATATGAATAATTTCATAACCGACCATGGTTTAATTGTTATTTTCCGCGGTGTAGATATTGAAAAAATCCCCGCCACTGTAAATGCGCTTTACGAAGGTGGCGCAAGAATTGTTGAGGTTGCTTTTAACCCAAGCGACGAAAACACCATTGCAAAAACCACCGCCATAATTAAAAAAATATACGAAACAATGGGTGATAAGCTTGTTGTAGGTGCGGGTACGGTTATTAAAAAGGAATTTGTAGATGCCGCATATAAAGCAGGCGCGAAATTTATCTATTCACCAAATACTGATACTAAAATTATAAAACGAACCAAGAAACTTGGTATGGTATCCATTCCGGGTGCCTTTACTCCAAGTGAGATTATGACTGCCTATAACGCAGGCGCCGATATTATTAAAATGTTCCCTATAACAAAGGATGATATCGGATATCTTGTAAATATCACCCGCCCGCTTTCCCATATTCCGTTTATATGTGTGGGTGGCACAAACCCCGACACTATCGAATGCTTTATAAAAGCAGGGGCAAAGGGCGTTGGCACAGGTATTTCAATACTTAAACCCGAACTGATTGAAGCCGAGGACTATGCTGAAATCACCCATCTTACAAAACTACATCTTGAAAAAATTAAAGAAGCAAGGTCTTTGTAATTATCAAAGTGGATAGTTAAATCAAGTTTCAACGGAGGTTGAACGATTGGAAATCATAAATAAAATAAACTCGATTAAAAGTGGCGAAACCCTCTATTTAAAGGGCGGAAAGTATGATATTTTTGCTGAAAACCCCTTGGTTGTCGACCGCTTTTTTCCCGGATACGGCGAGCAGAGAAAATATCTTTGTCAGATTAAGAATAAAAAGAATATAACCATCGACGGTGGTGGAGCAGATCTTATTTTTCACGGTGACATATCGCCCTTCAATTTTGTGAACTGTGAAAAGATAACCTTGAAGAATTTTAATATCGATTTTGCTGTTCCCGGATATGCGCTTGGAAAAATTACCGCAGTCACAAAAGGCTGTTTTGATCTTGATTTTAACGAAAGCGACTTCTGCACAGAGGTAACCAAGGACGGTTCTCTAAGGCTTTTCGATAAAACGGGTGAAAGAGAAGCGGTATTTCGCACCACGATGATAGACGAGGTTGATACCGAAACCCTAATATTTAAAAGGGTAAAATATTTTCTCCGCGTCGACCCGTGGGAAGAGGGAGAACTTCTTGGTTCGATGTATCGCAAAACCCGTGGTTATAGGACAGAATTACAACCTCTGGTGTTGCGATAATCCCGCGGTGATAATCCCGTGTGCTTCTTGAATATTCGACTAAAATAAAAGCTGTCCTCTATCCCGCAAAGGAGCGAAATTTCACTTATGCTATAAGAGGTATTCGTCAAAAGATAGCGCCCTTTATCAACAGCAAGAGCAATATAATACTGTTGAGGTGTAATTCCCATTGAATTCTTGAAAAGTTTCAAAAAATAATCTTTACTCAACCCGCAAAG